>AP024681.1 GCA_025999335.1 Candidatus Parcubacteria bacterium
TCACCATCCGCGATTTGCCCAAAATTATTTATTATTATTTTTAGATAAACTTGCTAAAACACTCTTTGTATTCTAAATCTAATTTTGAATTATAATTTATTTAAAAGAATAATCAATGACTAAAGAAGAAAAAAGATATAGAATTAAAGATTTACCTGAAAGCGAAAGGCCGCGAGAAAAATTAATGAAGTACGGAGCTGAAAAGTTGGCTGATTATGAGCTTTTGGCTATTATTTTAAGAACAGGCGTAAAAGGAAAATCCGTTTTAGAAATCGCAAAAGAGATTTTAGATAGTGTAGGTAGTTCATTTAGAGGCCTAGCTGGTAGGGATATGAAGTCAATAATGAAAATAAAAGGAATAAAGAAAGATAAAATTGTCACACTTGCCGCTGCTTTGGAAATTGCTCGTCGGATTACAAAACAAATTTTAAAAGAAAAAGGAATTTTTTTAATAATTATGGCTTTATTTAAAATACAGAATAAAAAAGCTAAAAAGTTATTGCCTAACGAAATAGATTTTGAAAAAAATCTTCAGAAATTTTTTGAAAATAATTTAGAAGAATTATTGAACATTATCTTTTTAGCATCCGAATATCCTACAAGCTTTGGAGGCAGAATAGATACACTTGGTATTGACAAAAATGGCGCACCGGTAATTATCGAATATAAAAAACATCAAAACGAAAATATAATCAATCAAGGTTTATCGTATCTTCGTTGGCTATTAGATCATCGGGCGGATTTTGAAATTTTGTGTAAAAACAAATCTATAAATTTAAAGATAGACTGGGAATCTCCCCGAGTAATCTGTGTTGCTGAAAGTTTTAATAAATTTGATTTAGATACAGTAGCAATTCTTCCTTTCAAAATCGAGCTTTTAAGATATAAATTTTACGAAGGAGGAATTTTACAATTAGAACCAGAGATTTATCAAGAAGTAAGAATTTCTAAAAAATTTTTAAAAGGAAAAAAAAGGAAAACCGATTTTCCAAAACAATATTCTCTTAACGACCATCTTAATAAAGCAAACCATGAAATTCAGGAAATATTTAATACTTTAAGAGAAAAAAATCATTTCTTTAGATAAAAATATTATTGAAGAGCCCAAAGCAAAATATATAGCTTATAAACTTTCCACCAATTTTGTAGATGTAGTAGTTTTGGCAACTAGTTTGAAAATATTCTTAAATGTTAAAAGTGGACAATTAAAAGATCCTTATAATATCGCTCGCGATTTAACAAAACCTAAGCCAATCGGTCATTTGGGAAATGGAGATTATGAAATTAAATTAGATAAAAAAGAAAATATTGATAAAGTTTTTGAATTAATAAAACAAAGTTACAATTTAAACAAATAACCTATGCCAAAATTACCTGATCCATTTTCAATAACAAAAAAAATCAGAAGAGCAAAAACGAATTACTCGAGAGATAATTGATAAAATTTTTCGCGATCCGAATGTACAATATGGTCTAAAAGAATTTACTAATGCCAAAATCGAAGAAGTGCTAGATATTTTTGAGAAAGAAAAGGGAAGATTTTATATTCGTTGTTTTAAGAGAAATCAAGATATATTAGTTTATGACCAAAATAAAAACATTCGTAAACCAGAAGAAATAATTCGTCAACTTTGGATATACAAACTAATTAAGGAATATAAATACCCTTTAGAAAGAATAGAAGTAGAAAAATCTGTTCACTTTGGTAGAGAAGTTCACGCTAAAAAAGCTGATATTGTGATTTATAAAGAAGATAAAATAACGCCCTATATAATTTTTGAAGTTAAAGAACCAAAAGTTAAAAAAGCAGAAGAGCAATTAAAATCTTATTTATCAGCAGAAGGTGCAGAAGCTGGTGTATGGTCAAATGGAAAAGAAAGATTTATTTTATATAGGCAATACCCAAAAGAATATATAACCACTCTTTCAGATATACCACGAGCAGATCAAACGTGGGATGATCTTTTTGAGGAAAAGAAAACTTATAATGAGTTAAATCCTGATTTCGATTTACTTTACATAGTTAAGCGTTTAGAGGAATTAGTTTTAGCTCAAGCTGGAGTTAATGTTTTTCAGGAAGTTTTTAAATTAATTTACGCAAAACTTTATGATGAAGATCAAGCAAAAAATGTAAGACCAGGAAAAGAAGTTTTATTTAGAGTATACAAAGATCCTAAAAAGACATATCAAATAATAAATTACGAACTTTTTCAAAGGGCCATAGGAAAATGGCCTGATGTTTTCAATCCTTTAGAAAAAATCGAGTTAACACCAGATCAATTGCAAGTTTGCGTACCTTTATTGGAAAATGCAAAATTTTTTGAATCAGGGAGAGAAGAATTAGACATTATAGATAGTGCTTTCGAGTATTTAGTCACCGAGGTTTCAAAAGGCAAAAAAGGACAATATTTCACGCCAAGAAATGTAATTAAAATATGCGTGAAAATGTTAAATCCAAAACCTAATGAATACATTATAGATCCCGCCTGCGGTTCCGGAGGATTTTTAATTCATACAATGTATTGGGTTTGGGACAATTATTTGAAAGAAACAACAATAGAAGCTAAAAGAGAATATGCAGGAAGATATCTTTTCGGGATTGATTTTGATGATAATATGAGAAAAACATCGCAAGCTTTAATGCTTATTGCCGGCGACGGAAAGCATCATATTTTCAAAAGAAACTCCTTAGATGCAAGAGATTGGACCAGAGAGGAAGCAAAGGAAGCGCAAGTAGAAATTGAAAAAGCTGGTCTCTTAGTAAAATTTGAAAATCCTATAGAAGACGAGGAAAATAGGAAAACTTTTAGATATTTGAACTTCGATGTTTTAATGACTAATCCTCCTTTTGCTGGTGAAATTACAGATTCGGGGCTTTTGAGACAATATGAGTTTGCCAAAAAGAATGGAAAATTGAGAAGGAAAATGGAAAGACATCTTTTATTTTTAGAAAGATGTTTAGACGCAATAAAACTAGGCGGTAGAATGGCAATTGTTTTGCCTCAGGGAGTTTTAAATAATACAAATTTAGAATGGGTAAGACAGTGGCTATTAGATAAAGCAAGAATTTTAGCAGTTGTAGGACTTCATGTTAACACATTTAAACCTCACACTGGCACAAAAACATCAGTTTTGTTTTTGCAAAAATGGAATGACGATCCAAAACTTGGTCCTCTATGCCCCTATCAAGAAGATTATCCAATTTTTATGGCAGTTTCTAAAAAACCAGGAAAAGACAATTCAGGTGAATATGTTTATAAAAAAGACGAAAAAGGAAATTACATTTTAGATGAAAAAGGTCGAAAAATTTTAGACCACGATTTAGACGAAATTGCCAAAGCGTTTATTAAATTTGCTAAAGAACAAGGATTTAGTTTTTGGAAGTAGAAAATGGATAATTTCAAATTTACACTTCAAGCTATAAACATATTTGAAGAACTTCTTAAAGCGGTTAAAAATGAAGTGACAACAAAAGAACAAAGAGTAGCTGAATTTTTATTGTTGCTTATTTACGCAAATATAAAAGCTTTTATAAAATTATGTGAGTCAGATTTTCAATTTAAAGATGCGGTATCTATTTTACATTTCAGACCAATCTTAGAGTGCTGGGGGAACTGTTATTATATATTCAATTCTCAAGAAAAAGATATCCGTTTAAAATTATTCACCAATTACGAAATAATAAAACTCTATAAATTAATTAAAAAATATAATCTTCTAAACGAACCCAAATGGCAGGAAATCAAAATAAAATATGAAACATTACGACCATTTTATGAAGAATTAGATGAAAATCCTTACTATAATGATATTAAAGAATATGTTTACAAAAAAGGAAAAAAATGGATAAATAAAAATTTTCAAGAAATTTTAAAAGACTCTGGTCTTCTTTTACAAAACTCTAATGAAGTCCTTCGGGGTTTTGAGTCAATTTATTCTATTACTAGCGATTTAATTCATGGAAGCGCTTATAGTGCAAGATATTTTTTTGGAAATCAACAAACCCTGTTAAGTAAATGTTCCTCATATGATTTTGGAATGGCTTATATTTTGATGGACTGTTTAAATTTAATATCGATTAAAAATATTTTTCGTATAAATGAAATGTTAAAAGAAAAAATTAAAAATTTAAGACAAACTATTATCACTGCCGTGGAAAAGGAAAATAGGATTATAACATGAATTTTTCCATCATTAAAAAATCACAATTTGAAGAAGCTTTGATGTCGGATGTTGAGTTTTATCAATTATTAGATTTGTGAAAAAACAAAGATTTATTTAGGAAGTTATAAACAGATCAATTTAATATGCAAAAATACAAAATTTTCACAAAAGATCCAATAAAATCTATCGAAAGTATTATTTTACACAATGTTGCTTCTCTGTTACCGACGGAGATTATACGTAGTAATCCTATTCCGTTAATTGTCTACAAGGGACTAGATTTGCTAAGAAAAAAAGGCGAAGAGGGTAAAGAGCTTTACGAGTTGTTTCACGGATGTATTTTGGCATGTTTTTTAAATGAAATTGAACCTGACTTTCAACACTATGTTTGTTATCCAGAAGATCAAAGTTATGATTTTTTAATTCTTAAATGCCATAAAAATCAAAATATAAGTATTAACATTTCACCTGACACAGAATTATATCAAGAAGCAGCTATATTTAAAGTAGAACTAACCGAATTAGTTCAATTAGAAGATTTAGAAAAAATTATTAACAATAAATCAAAATATACAAAAAGAATCCTTTTGATAAGCATCGCTTTTAAGGGCGAGCTGAATTTCCGAGAAGTTTTTAATAGAGCCTCTATGGCGAATAAAAATAATTTTGAAACTATTTGGTTAATAGGACAAATTAACCATCCGCAGGATGCAAGTAGACTATGTTACTTTGTGGCTGAATTAGTGAAGCATAAGAAGGTATTTCCTTTATTTGAATTATTAATTGATTGGGCGAAAATAAAAAGAGAAGCAGAAAGAACTTCCCCAATAAAATAATACATTATGAATTTTTCCATCATTAAAAAATCACAACTTGAAGGAGATTTAAGACTGGATGCGGAATATTATCAGCCGGAGTATTTGGAAGTTGAAAAGAGATTAAATTCTATAACCACTAAAAGTATTGATGAAATATCAAAATCAGTGGTTAGTTTCGGGGCTTACTCCTTAACAAATTATATTGAATGGCAAGAAACAGGCATTCCTTATTTGAATGTTGAAAATATACGAGACGGTGTAATAGATTTTGATAATGTGAAATATATTAGTAAAGAAGTTGATGAAATTTTGAAGAAATCAAGAGTGAAAGAGGGACAAGTAATTATTACCATGGCGGGAACAATTGGTGAGGCTGCGGTAGCACATAAAATTCCTCCAAGAGTTAATTCAAACCAAGCTACAGCAAAAATAACTCTCAAAGAAGGTTTTTCGCCTTATTATCTTGCTGCTTTTTTAAATTCTTATTACGGGAGAAAACAAACTGAGCGAGAGATTGTAAGTAGCGTTCAACCAAATATTTTTTTATGGCAAATTAAAAATTTTAAAGTACCTATAGTATCAATAGAAAAACAAAAAGAAATAGAGAACATTTATAAAAATGGGCTAGATGAGTTAGAAAGTTCAAAATCTCTCTACTCCCAAGCCGAAAATTTACTTTTGGAAGAATTAGGATTAAAAGATTTTAAACTCGAGGATGATTTATTTTATATCGTCAATCTTTCTCAAATAAAATCTGTGCATCGCACCGACGCTGAATACTTCCAACCAAAATATGAAAAGTTGATTGAAAAGATTAAAAAAATCTCAAAACCGTTACTTGAAGTTGTAGATAATATCCCGGCAAGATTTAATCCTCAATCTCAACAAGATAAAAATTTTAAGTATGTAGAACTGGAACATATTAATACTTCGATTGGAATAATCGATGAAGATATGGAAATTTTAGGTAAAGAAGCTCCGAGCAGAGCAAGAAGAATTTTAAAAGCCGGCGATGTTATAGTTTCAAGCGTTGAGGGTTCGTTAGAAAAAGTAGCTTTGGTTCATAAAGAACAAGAGGGATATCTTGCATCTAACGGTTTTTTTCCAATTTAGACCAAAAATTAAAGAATTTGAATATAAAGGATCTAGTAATGAACCTCCAATTATTGAAACATTTATTGATTTAAGAAACATAGTAGAAGTTTATCCAGAAGTTTTATTAGTCATTGCTAAAAGTATAGTTTTTCAAATGCAGTTGAAAAAGCATGCCGCAGGTACTATTTTAACCGCCATTCCTAAAGAAGCTTTAAATAAAATTTTAATTCCCATTTTACCGGGAGATAAACAAAATGACATTAGATATTTAGTTCAACAATCTCACGAAGCCCGTAAAAAAGCAAAAGAATTATTAGAAGAAGCAAAACAAAAAGTTGAAAAATTAATTGAAGAATAATAAATTTTAAATTTTAATAACATTCTTGTTAAAAAATAACATTCCAACCTGTCTACCGTCAGGCAGGCATTCTTAAGAATATTAGAATATTTATTATGTTAATTAAAGTTAAAGTTTTTCCAAGTTCGAAAGAGGAAAAGATAGTTAAGAAGGCAGAAGATAGTTTTGAGGTTAAAGTAAAAGAAAGGGCTGAAAGAGGGTTGGCTAATATGGCGGTTATTAGGATTTTGGCTTCTTATTTTAAAATTCCGGTATCACAAGTCAGATTATTAAAAGGCGCGAAGTCAAAAAATAAAATTTTTGAAATAAAATTAAAGTAGTTTTAATTAAAGTCCTGTTTCTCTTTGCCAAAGTGAAATAAAAAATTAAAACCAACGATTTACCTATAATTCAAGTGAAAGTAGAATAAAAAGTTCGTTAGTTTATAATAATAAAGATAATGAAAAGATATTTTTTGACTTCGGAATCAGTTTGTCCAGGACATCCAGATAAAATTTCTGATCAGATTGCTGATGCTATTTTGGACGAAATTTTAAAACAAGATAAATATGCTCGTGTTGCTTGTGAAGTTTATACAAGTATTGGTTATATTATTGTTGGTGGAGAAATTACAACTAAAGCTTCGGTGAATATTAATCAATTAGTGAGGCAAGTAGTTAAAGAAATTGGCTATGATAAATCTGAATATGGTTTTGATTATCATACTTTAGCTGTTCTTAATACTATTAGTGCTCAATCTCCAGACATTGCTCGAGGCGTGAGAAAAACAGGAAGTAAAAGACAAGGTGCGGGTGATCAAGGATCAGTAATAGGTTATGCTACTGATGAAACTCCGGAATTAATGCCTTTGCCGATTTTAACTGCCCATAAATTAATGAAAAGATTAGTTGAAGTAAGAGAAAAGAAAATTTTACCTTATTTAAGACCTGATGGTAAATGGCAAGTAACTTTTGAATATGAAGATGGTGTAGCAAAAAGATTAGATAGTGTTATTATTGCTGCTCAACATGATCCTGATATTAGTTATAAAAAATTAAAGGAAGATATAATCAAAAAAGTCATTGTGCCTGTTTGCGGAAAATATCTTGATAAGAAAACAAAATTTTATATTAACAATACTGGTAGATTTGTAATTGGTGGTCCTGTAGCTGATACAGGTATGTCAGGAAGAAAAATTGTTGTTGATAGTTATGGTGTGGGAATTCCTGTTGGTGGTGGCAGTTTTTCTGGTAAAGATCCTACCAAAGTTGATAGATCTGGTGCTTATATGGCAAGGTATATTGCTAAGAATATAGTTGCTTCTGGTTTAGCTAAAAAATGTTTAATTCGTATTTCTTATGTTATCGGTGGGGTGAAACCAACAGAAATTGGAATTGATACTTTTGGAACAGCAAAAGTTCCTGAAGAGAAAATATTAAAAATTATTCCTAAAGTTTTTAATTTAAATCCGGGAGGTATAATAGAACAACTAAATCTTCTAAGGCCTATTTATCAAAAAACTGCCTGCTTTGGACATTTTGGCAGAGAAGAACCAGAATTTACCTGGGAAAGAAAAGATAAAATAAAAGAAATTTTAAGTTATTTTAAATAAAATATTGCTTAACTAATAATTTTTATCATTTTTTTCATTTTTTATTTTTTTATTTTTACAAAAACAATAGAAAAAATATATTTAAGCTTGTAATTACTAATTTATTTTTTAAAAATTAAAAATCTTAAATTTATTAATTTTAAGATCAAAGATGAATATTTATGAGGATGTTTTAAGAAGGTTAAGGGAAACAAGGCGGATTTTTAAGGGTAAGGAGAAAAAGTTTGATGAACTTTTTGAGGTTTTAAAGGAGCCACAAAGAATTATTAAAGTTAATTTGCCGCTAAGAAGAGATGATGGAAAGTTAAAGATTTATGAAGGTTACCGAGTTCAGCATAATAATTTTTTAGGTCCTTATAAAGGTGGAATAAGATATTATCCTGAAGTTGATGAAGATGAAGTTAAAACTTTGGCTTTACTTATGAGTTTGAAATGTGCTTTGGTTGGTTTGCCTTTGGGTGGAGGAAAGGGTGGAATTAAGGTTGATCCGAAAAAATTGTCTGAAAAAGAGTTGGAGAGACTTTCAAGGGAGTATGTAAGAAAAGTTTATGATTTTATTGAACCAGAAAAAGATGTGCCGGCTCCTGATGTTAATACGAATGCTAAAATTATGGATTGGATGGTTGATGAGTATCTTGAATTAGCGAAAAAAGATAAACAGAGAAGAGATTTAAAAATTAATTATTTGAAGGCAGCATTTACAGGAAAGTCAGTTGAAAATGGAGGATCAAAAGGAAGGGAAGAGGCAACTGGAAGAGGTGGAGTTGTTATTTTAGAAGAGATTGTTAAAAAGTTAAAAATTAAAAAACCTTTGAGAGTTGCTGTTCAGGGATTTGGAAATGTTGGTTATCATTTTGCTAAAGTTTTGTATGAAAGTAATAAAGAATTGTTTAAAATTGTTGCTTTGTCAGATAGTAAAGGAGGAATTTATTCTGAAGAAGGTTTTAATCCGGAGTTAGTGATGGAGTGTAAAAGGGAAAGGGGATTAATTGCTGGTTGTTATTGTGTTGGAAGTGTTTGTGATATTCGCGGCTCGGCTCGCTCGATGCGTCAGTTTGTTGTGTCTAAAGTTTCCCTCGACTCGCCCCCCGAAGCCACACAGCCCTCGGCTTGGCATTCGCCAATCGCCTCCGCCGGAACAAGTCTCGGGAAACGCCATAGAAATCTACCTAAATCTAAACCGCGAATATTTTACGGGGATATTACTAATGAACAATTGCTTGAGTTTGATGTGGATGTTTTGGTATTAGCGGCAATTGAGGATGTTATTCATAAAGGCAATGCTAAAAAAGTTAAAGCAAAAATTATTATTGAGATGGCAAATAGACCAATTACTAGTGAAGCTGATGAAATTTTAAATAAGAAGGGTGTTTTGATTGTTCCGGATATTTTGGCAAATTCTGGTGGAGTTATTGTTTCTTATTTTGAGATGGTGCAGAACATAAAAAATCAGGTTTGGCCTGAAAAGAAAGTTTTTGATAATTTGAAAAAACATTTAATTGAAGCTTTTAATGAAGTTTGGCGAATGAAAAATAAATTTAAAAACCTTGATTTAAGAACACTTGCTTATGGAGTAGCAATAAAAAGAATTTTGAGTAAATTTGATATAATTAAATTAAGATGAAAAAGAGAAAAAAAATACAATTCGAGATAATTTTACAGCCAGAATCTGAAGGAGGATTTACGGTAATTGTTCCTGAACTTCCAGGATGTGTCACTTACGGAGAAAATTTAGAAGAGGCTTTAATTATGGCCAAAGACGCTATTAAAGGTTATTTACATAGTTTGAAAAAACATAAAGAACCAATTTTGAAAAAAGCAAGACCCTTAATTACATCTTTAGAAATTGAGTATGCCTAAACTACCGAGTATAAAAAGTGATGTACTTTTGAATTTTTTTTATTTCCAAGGATTTATTTTAGATCATATAACTGGTAGTCATTATATTCTCTATCATCCAAAAATATTTAAGAGAGCAGTTATTCCTTATAATAAAAAAGATCTACCTAAAGGGACAGTTTTAGCGATACTTAGAGAATCTGGATTTTCGAGAAAAGATTTAATAGAGTTTTTAACAAAGAAATAAAAATAGAGAAATTAAAATTATGCTAAAATTAAATCATAATGAAAATAGGATTTTTTGAAGCCGAAGGTTGGGAAAAAGAAATTTTAAACAAGGAACTTCAAGGTTTAGATATTTATTTTAGCAATGAATGGTTGACAAAAGAAAATGTTGAAAACTTTAAAGATATTGAAATTTTATCTATTTTTGTTTGTTCGCAAATAGATAAAGAAGTAATCAATTCCTTGCCTAATTTAAAATTTATTGCTACTCGTTCTACTGGCTTTGATCATATAGATGTTAATTATTGTAAAGAAAAGGGAATTGTTGTAAGTAATGTGCCTGAATATGGGACAAAAACTGTAACTGAATGGACTTTTGGACTGATGATAAATTTAATGAGAAAAATTTACTATGCCATTGATCAAATTAAAGAAACAGAAAGTTTTGATTTGGGTAATTTACGCGGAGAAGAACTTTTTGGAAAAACATTAGGCGTCATCGGAACCGGCAGAATTGGGAAAGAAATTATTAAGATAGCTAAAGCTTTCGGTATGAATATTATAGCCTTTGATGTTTATCCTGACGAAAAGTTTGCTCAAGAACAAAACATTCAATATGTTTCTTTAGAAAATCTATTACAAAATGCCGATATTATTACTATTCATGTAAATCTAAATTCGTCAACTTATCATTTAATTAATAAAGAAAATGTAAAAATTATAAAACGCGGTGCTTATTTAATTAATACTGCCCGCGGTGGAATTGTTGAAACTGAAGCTCTTGTTTATGCTTTAAAAGAGGGGATTTTAAAAGGAGCAGCTTTAGATGTATTAGAAGAAGAAACTGAAATTAAAGAGGAATTAGAACTTTTAGTGAAACCAGAACTTAAAACTGAGGAAATAAAAACTCTGTGGCAAAATCATATTTTAATGAAAATGCCCAATGTTTTAATTACTCCTCATAATGCTTTTAACTCCAAAGAAGCAGTAAGTAGAATTTTAGCAACCACAATTGACAATATAAAAGCTTTTCTTTCAGGCAATCCAATTAATACCGTTAAATCAAATTAGTTCAAATAATATAATATATTTAAAAATTAAGGTTGGGGGATTATTTGTGTTATATAATTTTTAAAATATTTTTACTCTTTTAAATAATTAAAAAAAATAAGAATAAAAGACCAAAAACAAGACGATAATAGCCAAAAATAAGAAAATTATTTTTATTAAGATAATTAATTAGCCAATTTATTGTTAAAAGAGCAAAAACAAATGAAGTTAAAAAAGCAATTGATAAATAAAAAATATTATTAAAATTAAAAACCAAGTTTTCAATCCCAACTTTATATAAATCATAAAAGCCTGCAGAAATAATTGTCGGGACTGCCAATAAAAATGAATAAAGAACTGAATCTTTTCTTTGAAATCTTAAAAATAACATTCCTAAAATAACTGCTCCGGCTCGAGAAACTCCAGGAATAATTGCTAATGATTGAAATATACCAATAAGTAATGCATAAATAAAAGTTAAATTATCTAAACTATATTGAAGTTGGATTATTTTTTTATTTATCAACAATTCAAAAATTATAAAAATTAATCCTCCTAAAATTAAAGTTAAAATTATTAAAAGTTGACTTTCAAAAAAAACATTTTTAATTAATTTATAAAAAATAAGAGAAATTATCGCTGTTGGAATAAAAGAAGCTAATAATTTTGGTATTAAGTGTTTATTATCGAGAATGAATTTAAAATAATTAAAAATAACCGCCAAAATAGCTCCTGTTTGAATAAAAATTTCCAAGAATTTATGAAATTCTGTTTGAGGTATTTTAAGCAAATTAGACACTAAAATCAAATGCGCTGTTGAAGAAATGGGTAAAAATTCAGTTATTCCCTCAATTATTCCTAATAAAAAATATTTTAACAATTCCATTTAAAATTATTATTTTTTTAATTAAATCTATTATAATTTAATTAATGAAATATATAAAATTTTTTCAAGAATTATCAAAAGATGATGTTGGTTTAGTTGGTGGTAAAAATGCTAATTTAGGAGAAATGTATCAGAAATTGATTGGTTTAGGAGTAAGAGTTCCGAGTGGATTTGCGGTGACTGCTGAAGGTTACGATTATTTTATTCAATTTAATAATTTAGAAAATAAGATAAAAGAAATTCTACAAAATACTAATATTTATGATGTCTCTCAACTTCAAAAAGCAGGAGAAGAAATAAGAAATTTAATTAAACAGGGCGAGTTTCCAGAAGATTTGAAGAATGAAATTCTAAGTGCTTTTGAAGAGTTGAAAAAAGAATATAGCGAAAATTTACAAGTAGCCGTAAGAAGTAGCGCTACAGCTGAAGACCTGCCTGATGCTTCATTCGCGGGGCAGCAAGAAACATATTTAAATGTGACTGAAAAAGATTTATTAGAAAAAGTTAAGTTCTGTTTTGCTTCTTTGTTTACTGATCGAGCAATTTTTTATAGACAAGAAAAAGGATTTGATCATTTTAAAGTAAAACTTTCTGTTGGTATTCAAAAAATGGTAAGATCTGACCTAGCAAGTTCGGGAGTGATGTTTACTATTGACGCTGATTCTGGTTTAGATAAAGTAATTGTTGTTAATGGAGTTTGGGGATTGGGAGAGCTTATTGTTCAAGGAAAAGTTATTCCGGATGAGTGGATTGTTTTTAAAGTTGGTTTAGAAAGAGGCTGTCGAAGTATTATTAGCAAAAGATTAGGTGAAAAAGTTAAAAAAATTGTTTATGGAGAAAATGGAGGAGTAGCAGAAGTTGAAACCGAACAAAAAGAAAAGGAAATTTTTTCTTTAAGCGATGATGAAGTGTTAGAACTGGCAAAAATGGGCTATATTATTGAAAAGCATTATAAAAGAGCAATGGATATTGAATGGGCAAAAGATGGCGTTGATGGTAAGCTTTATATTGTTCAAGCAAGACCAGAAACTGTCCATTCGGCTAAAAAGAAAAATGTTTGGGTTGAGTATAAATTAAAAGCGAGAGGAGAGATTTTAACAAAAGGTATAGCAATTGGTTCAAAAATTAGTTCAGGAAAAGTTAGAGTGATTAAAGATGTTTCAAAAATAAATGAATTTCAAGAAGGAGAAATTTTAGTTACAGAAATGACCGATCCAGACTGGGTGCCAATTATGAAAATTGCTAAAGGAATAATTACTGATAAAGGAGGAAGAACTTGCCATGCGGCTATAGTATCACGAGAACTTGGAATTCCTGCAATTGTTGGCACAGGAAATGCAACAGAAATTTTAAAAACCGGAGATGAAGTGACAATTGATTGCAGTGCTGGAATTACTGGTTATATTTATAAAGGAATTTTAGATTATGAAGTTATTGAACATAATTTAGAAGAGATTCCTGAAACTAAAATAAAAATTTATGTTAATATTGGACTTCCTGATGAAGCTTGGGAAAGATGGTATTTACCAGTTAAAGGTGTAGGACTTGCTCGTGAAGAATTTATTATTGCTGAAGAAATAAAAATTCATCCTAATGCATTGATTGATTATCCAAATTTACCAGAGGACATTAAACAAAAAATAGATGAACTCGTAAAAGATTATGAAGATAAAAAACAATATTTTGTTGATAAATTAGCTGAAGGGATTGCTAAAATTTGTACTGCTTATTATCCTTATGAAGTAATAGTTAGATTTTCTGATTTTAAGACAAATGAATATGCAAATTTAATCGGCGGTGAACTTTATGAGCCTAAAGAAGATAATCCGATGATTGGTTGGCGAGGAGCAAGCAGATATTATCATTCAAAATTTCAAGAAGCTTTTAAATTAGAAGTTTTAGCAATGAAAAAAGTAAGAGAAGAGATGGGGTTAGATAATTTAGTAATGATGGTGCCGTTTTGTCGAACTCCTGAAGAAGGAAGAAAAGTTATGGAAATTATTGAAAGTATAATGGGTAAAAGAGAGGAAAAAGGATATAAAGTTTATGTTATGGCAGAAATCCCTTCAAATATTTTGCAAGCCGAAGAATTTTTAGAGATTTTTGATGGAATGTCAATTGGTTCAAATGATTTAACACAACTCACTTTAGGAATTGATCGTGATAATGAAATTTTACAAGGATTAGCTGATGAAAGAAATGAATCAGTGAAAAAATTAATTTCTCAAGTAATTAAAATTTGTAAAGAAAAAAATAAATACATTGGTATTTGTGGTCAAGCTCCAAGTGATTTTCCAGAAATAGTTGAACTTTTAGTTAAAAAAGGAATTGAAAGTATAAGTGTTAATAGTGATGTGGTGATTAAAACAATTGAATTGGTTAAAAAGTTTGAGGATGAAAATAGAAAATATTAAAGCGAATAAAATTCTTGATTCAAGAGGGGAGTGGACAGTTGAGGTTGAAATTGAAAGTGAAAACAAAGGAAAAGCTTCAATTCCTTCAGGAAAAAGTTTGGGATCTCATGAGGCAGTTTGTTTAGATTGTGATTTAATTGAAAAGAATTTACCAGAATTTTTAAAAGAAGTTAAGAATTTTGATTTTAAGTCTTCTCAAGAATTTGATAATTTTTTAATTGAAAGAGCAGGAAAGAATAAAGAAAAATTAGGAGGGAATTTTACTTTAGGATGTTCAATTGCATTTGCAAAAGTATTAGCTAAAAAAGAAGGATTAGAACTTTATGAATATTTGGAGAAAGAATATACGCAGACAACCGCAAACTATACGCAGGCAGCCGCAGAGAGTTATAATAATAGTCCGCGGGAGTTTGCGTTAAGTCTGCAGGAATCCGCGCCTACTCCAAAATTAATTATCAATATTATTGGTGGTGGGGTTCATTCTTTTAATAATTTAGATTTTCAGGAGTGTTGGCTAGTAAGCAAACAAAGTTTTTCCGAAAAATTGATTGCTGAAATTTTAAGCGTAATTAATATTTTAGAAAATAAACTCTCAAAACCATTAGGAAGAAATGATGAGGGAGCGTTTTGTACAAATTTTAATGACAATTATGAACCTTTTATTTATTTAAATCAATTTAAAGAAAATTTTGAGCTTGGCGCGGATATTGCTGCTAATCAAATTAAAAAAGACATAAATTGGCAAGAAATTTATCATCAATTAAAAAAATTAAATGTTACTTATTTAGAAGATCCTTACAAAGAAGATGAATTTGAATATTTTGCGAACTTAAGAAAAGAAGGATTTAAAGTTATCGGGGACGATTTAACAACAACTAATACAGAAAGATTAAAAACTGCTTTAGAAAAAAATTCTCTTGATGGAGTAATTGTTAAACCAAATCAAATTGGAACAATTAAAGAAACTTTTGATTTTATAAAACTAGCAAAAGAAAATAATTTATTTACAATTTTTTCTCATCGCAGCGGAGAAACTAATGATAATTGGATTATTGATTTAGGAATTTCTTTCAATGCTGATTATTTTAAAATTGGCGTGCCATTACAAGGCGAAAGAATTGCTAAATGGAACAGATTAAAAGAAATTTTTGATAAAAATGATAAGTAATTTCTTAATTTTATTAGGTGTTGTTTTAATAATTTTTGGTTTGATTTTAAAGTTTAATTTTAAACTACCTGGTGATATTTTAATTCAAAAAGAAAATTTTACCTTTTATTTTCCGATTGTAACTTCGATTGTTGTAAGCATTCTTTTAACTATAATAATCTCATTAATAAAAAAAATTAAATAAACCGAACTTGACTGTTTAAAATAAAATTTTATAAAAAGATAAATAAAAATAATAAGATATTTATTTTTAGGATAATTCTTTTTATGTTATAATATTAAAAATAAATTTAAAAAACATCGCGGGGTGGTGGAGCAGGACCACGGAGGTCTCATAAGCCTCAGACGCAGGTGCAAATCCTGCCCCCGCAACATTTTAGAGTAATAAATTCCGTAATGCGCATTAGTATTTTTTTATTAACAACATTACTTTTGTTTTTTATTTTTGCGTTAATTCTATCGCTAATGGGTCAACCGTTAGCATACAAATCTCAAGGCAAATATCATATAAAAATTTGGCATGGAGATATATATAGCGATCAAAACTCTCAACAATTAGTAGATTGGTATTCTTTTACTCATATTACCCATGGTGTATTTTTTTATTTTTTGTTGTGGTTAATTAAAAAAATAATAAAATTTAAACAAAAATCACTATTATTACTGCTTTTAATAGCATTAATTTTAGAGATGGCTTGGGAAATTTTTGAAAATACCGATTTTGTTATAAACCGTTATCGTGAATCAACAATTTCTTTAGGCTATTACGGTGATAGTGTAATTAATTCTGTTTTTGATGTTTTGTTTATGGTTGTAGGATTTTTAATTGCTGCTTTTATGCCGGTATGGTTTACAATATTATTTATCATCGTATTAGAATTATTTCTACTTTATATGATACGCGACAATTTGATTTTAAATTTGATTATGTTAATTTTCCCTAGTCAAGCCATTCTTCAATGGCAAATGCAAAAATAATTTAATCGTCTTAAATGAATTAAATCAAATAAAACAAAAAATAAATTCACAAATTTATCTATGTTAAAAGATATTTTGAAAAATATTTTAGATCAAGGAAAAAAGGATATATTAATGTGTCGGACTTTAGAAGAGTTAGAAAATATAAAAATTAAATATTTAAGCAGAAAAAGCGAATTGATGTCTCTTTCAAAAAATTTCTCTCAATTAAAACCAAATGAAAAAAAAGAAATAGGTAATTTATTTAATCTTGTAAAAAATACCTTAATAAAAACATACGAAGAGCAAAAACAGAGATTAGATAAAATATCAATCAATTTCGACCCCGAACATCCCGGTAAACAAATAAATATTGGCAGGGAACATTTGTTAACCAATAGTCTCGTAAAAATTAGAAACATTTTTATTAATTTAGGCTTTAATATCTATGACTACCATCAAATAGTTAATGAAAAAGAAAATTTTGATTATTTAAACATACCTCGCAACCATCCTGCGCGAGACTTGTGGGATACCTTATGGATTGAAAATAAAAATAAAAAAAGTGATTACTTACTAAGAACCCATACGACTGCTTTTCAGCATTATATTCTCACAAAATATCGCCCTCCTTTAAGATTTGCAACCATAGGCAAAGTTTTTAGATACGAAGCAACTGATAAAAGTCATGATTTTGAATTTTATCAAATTGATGCTTTATCTCTTAGCGAAACAACCAATCTTCAAAATTTAAAATATACCATAGAAAAATTTTTTATTAATTTTTTTCATAAAGATATAAAAATTCGTTTTCGTCCATCATATTTTCCTTTTGTTGAACCTGGTCTAGAAGTAGATATCAACTGTATATTTTGTAATAATAAAAAATGCGCTACTTGTAAATTTAGTGGATGGATTGAGGTTGCCGGCGCCGGTATGATTCACCCATCAGTATTAGCGCAAGCCAAAATAGATTATAAAAAATATCGAGGTTTTGCTTTCGGCATAGGGATTGACAGATTAATTATGCTAAAGCATAACATTAACGATATACGTATATTACATTCAAGTGATTTAAGGTTCATTAATCAATTTTAAATTGTAAAATTATAATGAAATTTAGAATTCACGACTTACAAAATTATTTAACTAAAAAAATTAACGGTGAAAAGATAGCGCAAACATTAACTTTAAAAAGCTTTGAAACAACATACAAAAATAATGTTCTTGATATTGATATTTTACCTAATCGTTTTAGCGATTGCGCTTCTTTTATTGGTCTTGCTAAAGAAATATCTGCTGTTTCCGATAATAATGTTGTTTTACCTAAAATTAATTTTCTAGAAACAAAACAAAAAATAAATAAAAACATTAAAGTAATTAATCGTTTACAATCAAATATTGTTCCTTATTATTTCTATCGAATTATTTTAAATATTAATAATAAAAAATCTGAAACAAAACTAGCCGATCTTCTCAACTTTTATGGTTTTAATAACATCAATTATTTAGTAGATCTTAGTAATTTTGTAATGTTAGAATGTGGCGCGCCTTTGCATATTTTTGATTTAGATAAAATTGATGAATTTATTGAAGTAAGAACTGCTTATCAAGGTGAAAGATTTTTATCATTTGACGATAAAGAATATATTCTTCAAGGAAATGAAATAGTTATCGCTGACGCAAAAGATATTTTAGCTTTAGCTGGTATTAAAGGTGGCAAAAAAGCAGCTGTAACTTTGCAAACAAAAAATATTTTCATTGAAGGAGCTGTTTTCAATCCGGCATCTATTTATTCAACCTCTAAGCAATTAAATATTAAAACCGAAGCAAGTTTTCGTTTTGAAAAAGGCATAGCGCCAACTTCTGTTATTTATTCTTTAGATAGATTAACAACTCTTATATATAACAATTTAGGTGGTGATATTTTAATAAATAAAAATGCACAAATAAAATTTAATGATAAAATTATAAATTTTAATTTTGAGGAAATTTATAATCTATCCGGATGCAAAATTGAATTTAATGAATTTCAAAATATTATAAAAAAATTAGGTATAACTATTAAACGTAATCACCGTAATAAAATATTTCAATTAATTATACCTAATGAAAGATTGGATATTAATAATTCATACGATATTGTTGAAGAAATAATTAGAATATATGGATTGGATAAAATTACGCCTAAATTTGAATGTTTCGAAAATAATATCTCGCCTAAACAAAATTTTGAATTTATAGATTTTCTAAGAAATTTCACTATAAAGAGTTCGTTTACAGAAAGTTTTAGCTATAATCTCATCTCAGAAAAAGATTTATCTATATTTAAATCATTACTTAACGGCAAACCGATAAAAATTTATAATCCTCTTAGCGAGAATTATTCTTTCTTTCAATTTTCGTTAATCCCCAATTTAGTTAAAGCCATTATTTCTAATCAAAAAAATTTCACCGATATTAAATTATTTAATATAGAGAAAATTGCCTTTTGGCAAAATAACAAAATTATTGAAAAATATTCTTATGCAATTGCTATTGGTAAAAAAAATATTGATGATATATTTTTAGAATTAAAAGGATTCTTAAACTTGTTAATGAATGAACTAAAAATAGATTATTTATTAAGTATTCAAGATAATGAAAATTTTTATTTTGCCATTATGCATAATAAAAAAAATATTGGAACTTTTGGTTTTTTAAATAAATATGTATTAAATCTCATTGATAGCGATATTAATATAGGCTTTGTTGAATTAGATTTAGATTTAATTTATGATTTAAGTAAAAAAGAGAAAATATTTAATCCCTTACCTCAATTTCCAAGTATCATTAGAGATTTATCATTTTTTATTAATAGAAAAATCAGCGTTCATCAAATAGAAAAAATATTATTATCACATAAAGTTGATTATTTAAAAAAGATAGAACTTAAAGATATTTACTTACCATTAGATAATAAAGATACTAAATCAGTAACTTATCGATTTTATTTTCAAAGTGATGAAAGAACTTTAACCGATGAAGAAATAAATCAATGTTTAGTTAAAATTATAAATATCTTAAAAAATCAATTAAATATTGAAATACGTTAAAATATATTATTTTATTTCTATAATATCTTTAATTTTATTTTTTAACATAAATTTAATTTTTTCTAAACTCTCTTTATTATTAACTTGAATTTCAAAAGATAAATTAGCAATATTTTTTTTGACTTTAATTTTACTCTTAACTATATTGCATTTTTTGAGAGCAATAAAATTAGTTATGTCTTTTAAAAGACCAATTCTGTCGTTAGCAACAATTTCTAAAACAAAAGAGTAAGGCCTAGTAAAAGCTAAATTTTGTTTTTTAAGATAAGATTTTATCTTTTTTTGTGTTTCGTAAGATTTAACTATTTTTAACCAATCTAAAGATGGTTTTTTATTTTTACTAGTAAAAATTTCTACAATATCACCATTTTGCAATTTATAATCCAAAGAAACAAAATGACCATTAACTTTTGCTGCTGATAAATGATTACCTAAATCTGAATGTATCTTATAAGCAAAATCTATGGGCGTACTATCGTTATTTAACTCAATAATATCTCCCTTAGGAGTAAAAACATATATCTTTTCTTGTAAAAAATCTTTTATTTCATCGGTTAATTTTTTTCTTTGCAGTAATTCTACTAAACGTAATTCGTCTTCATTAGCGAAAATACTTCTATTTTTGGCATAATTAGATGTATCTTTGCTACTAGCATAAGCAAAATAAGCAGCTATTCCTTGTTCATTGTAAATATGCATTTCTTTTGTTTTTATCTGAAATTCAATAAATTTATTATAAGGACCAATAACAGTGGTATGAATACTACGATAACCGTTTGGTTTAGGTAAAGCTATATAATCATCAAATTCATTAGAAATAGGAGTGAATAAATTATGAATAATGCCTAAAGATAAATAACATTCTTCAACCGTTGACACAATAATCCTAAAAGCAAGAATGTCATAAATTTTAGTTATATCAAAATCTTTACGTTTTAATTTTTTGTAAATACTTGCTGGTGTTTTAATTCTATAATCTATTGAATGAATATTAATTTTCTTATTAACCAATTCTTTATACACTTTATCTTTAATCTCTTCTAAATATTGAATTCCATTATCAACAATTTTTTTAATTTCTAATTCAATAAATTTATACATTGCTGGATTTAAAAACTTAAAAGCAAGATTGCTTAACTCATTAGCCCATTGATTAATATTTAATCTTATCGCTAAAGGAGCATAAATATCTTCTGTCTCTAAAGCTATTCGTTTTTGTTTTTCTAAAGGAAGATATTGAAGGGTACGCATATTATCTAATCGATCAGCAAGTTTAATAACTGCAACGCGGATATCTTTAGAAAGATAGATTATAAGTTTGCGTAAATTTTCAGCTTGAATAGCGTTTCTGTTATTATACTTAAAAGAGCTTATTTTAGTTACGCCTTCAACTAAATAAGCAATTTCATCGCCAAATTCGCTTTTAATAAAATCTCTGTTAATTTTACCTTCTTCTAAAGAATCATGTAAAATTCCAGCAACTATACTTTGGCAATCCATTTGAATTTCAGCTAAATTAATAGCTGTTCTTAAACAATGATTCAAGTACGGCTCACCGCTTTTTCTTTTTATATTTTCATAAATAATATCGCCGTAATAATATCCTTTTTCTAATATATTTTTTTCTGAAGAATTTAATTCCTTTAAAGAATTAATTTTGTCTAAAAAAGAATTCCAGCCTATTTTCATCATCCAAAATTATTTAACTTATTTATAATTACTCAAATATTTATTAAAAAACATAAGAATAAAAATAATAGAAGAAAACAAAATAATCGAGGCGCTTACAGGAAAATTATATAAATAAGCCAACATATATCCTACAATAACGCTAACAACCGCAATAATAATACTTTTACTAATTAAATCTTGTAACGATTTAGCTATAAAACTAGCTATTGTTGGTGGTAAAATTAAAAATGAAGTAATAAGCATTACTCCGCCTATTTTAATACCTAAAACTACTGATAAAGCTAAAAAAATATAAAAAACCAATTCATAAGTATAACTGTTAATATTAATCAAACGAGCTTCTGTAGGATCAAGTATTACTAGCAATATTTTTTTAAAATTAAAAATTATAAAAATTAATGTTAGTAAACAAAATATTAAAATAAAATAGAAATCAAAATTGCTCATAACCAAAGGATTGCCAATAATAAAATTAATCAATTCAGGTTGATAACCTTTTTGTGAAGACAAAATAATTAAACCAAAAGATAAGGAAATAACAAAAATTATACTCACTAAAGCATCAGGATTAATTTTTGTATTTTTTTCTAAAAGGAAAATTAAAATAGCGAAAATAATACTTTCAAGAATAATGATAATAATATTATTTGACAAGCCCATTGTGAAACCAATAGCCAAACCTAAAACAGCAGCATGGGCTATGCCATCACTAAAAAAAGCCATTCTTTTAATTATTACAAATATTCCAAAAATAGCAAAAACAACACTTAGCCATAAAGTAATTATTAATGCCTTTGCTAGAATTAATGCCATTGAATAAAATAATTATATTATTTTTTATTATTAAAAGGATAAACAAATAAATCTTTATTATACAATTTCTTTAAAACATCGCCTTTTAACTCTTTAGCAGGCAAATCGCATATCATACGATGATTTAAGCATAAAACATGAGAAGCAAAATTATCAATTAATGATAATTCATGGGTAACAATTAAAATGGTAATATTTTTCTCTTGATTCAGTTTTTTAAGAACAACATAAAATTCTTCCTGGCCTGATATATCTGTTTCTGAAATGGGTTCATCAAGAATGAGTATTTTAGGATTATTTAATAATGATCTTGCAAATAAAACTCTTTCTAATTGACCGCCTGATAGTTGATTTAATTTTTTGTCATATAAGTGAGCAATACTAACATATTTATTAACATCATCGATTTTGTCATTAAAATTTTTATCATCAATAATACTAAGATATAAAAATTCTTTTACAGTTATCGGCAAAAAATTATCAACGGTATATACTTGAGGAACATAACCTATTGAACTTAACATTGATTTATGTTCACCATCTAAAATTTTAATTTCACCTTGATAAGGCAATAAACCAATAATTGTTTTTAATAAAGTTGTCTTACCAGCGCCGTTTGGTCCTATAATAACCGTAATCGAACCTTCTTTAATTTTAAAATTAAGATTTTGAATAATAGGATTATTTACTAGTCTAACTGTTAAATTTTTTACTTCTAAAGCTATCATAATAAATAATTTTTTATTCTAAAGCTTGTTTTAATATATTTATATTATATAAATAGGCATCGAAATAATCAACTTGACGAAAACCTTCTAGAGGATCTAACTCATAAACCTTTAAATTAAAATTATTAGCAAAAGATAAAATATCATTGTTAATGCTACCATAATCTTTAAAAATTACTTTTATTTTAAATTTATGAATAGCATTAATTAAATTTTGAATATTAGCAAGCGTAGATTCTTTATTCTCCTCTTGAAAAGTAGCAACAATTTCCAAATTTAAATCTTTAGCAAAATAGCGAAAAGATTGATGTTCAGTAATTATTTTTCGCTGTTTAATATTTTTTAATTTATCATCAGCAATTTTTTTTATCTCAGCTATTTTTTGTAAAGCTTTATTTAAATTAGCAGTATAATAATCTTGATTATTTTTATCAATATTCACAACGTTTATATATATATTTTTAAGTATCGCCTCGGCATTAGTAAGTGATAACCAATAATGAGGATCATCTTTAATGACAAAAGTTAATTGAGTATTCAAGGGTATAAAATTAACACTATTATTTGAAGGTATTTTCTTTATATTTTCAATCCAATGATCAATGGCTGTTCCTGAATAAAATATTATTTTAGCCTTTTGAATATTGCTAATGTCTTGAATGCTTAATTCGTAATTATGAGGTTCGTAGCCAGGAGGAACTAAAAGAATAGTTTTTAATTTATCACCAATAATTTCTTTACCCAAAGAATATAAAGGATAAATAGAAAAACCAACAATTATTGTTTCTGATTCATTGTTAAACGATGCGTTATATTGAGTAGCTAAATAGATTAAAAAAATTGACAAAAAAGCTAATAAAACAATGCTAACTAAATATAAATAACGTAAATTTTGAAAAAACATAGTTAAGGATAAATTAAATACTTACTTAAGATATTTTTCTATATTTTTTTTATGTTCAGCGTACGACTTAGAAAAAATAGCCTTGCCGTCTTTAGTAGTTAAATAAAAGAAATAATCTGAAATTAAAGGTTGGTTAACAGCTTCAATGGCAATTAATCCCGGATTAGAAATTGGTTGAGGTGTTAAACCTGTTTTTTTGCGAGTATTAAAATCACTATCCTTTAGCAAATCTTCTTTAGAAAGCGTTGCGGTGCAAAAAGTATATTGACATTTTTCGTAAACTATCGGCGCATCAGCTTCTAACTTATAATTATTCTTCAGTCTTTTTATCAAAATACCTGCTATAGGAGCAAAATCTTCTTTAATTTTTGCTTCTTTTTCAACAATCGACGCTAAAATCAATCTTTCATATAAAGAAAAATCGTTACCTTTTAATAATACAGGAAAAGCTTTTTTCATAAAATTATTTAAGATTGCGGTAATAATTTTTTTTTCATTATCAGATGGTAAAAATTCGTAGGAATCAGGCATTAAGAAACCTTCTAAAGTCGCCGTTGCTGGAAAATAGTCAGTAATTTTAGTTTGGCTAAAATCATTTAAAGTATATTTAGCAAAATTAACTTTAAAATTGTTTTTACTAAATAAAGATTGAATTTCACGTAAAGTCATACCTTCAGTAATAGTAATTTTTATCCCCTTACCACCTTTTTCTAATAAATTAACAACATCAATCAAATTATAAGAACCATGAAACTCGTAAATACCAGCTCGAATAGTAGATTTTTTTAAAAAAATAACAAATCTGAAATAAAATGACGATCTTATAATTCCATCTTTCTCTAATTGATGACCCAAGGTAACAACTTTAATATTATTAGGCACGATAACTGTTTTAATATCGCCAATAAAAACAGGAGCAAAAACAGAATAAATAAAATGAATAAATATAAATGATAAAATAAACAACAAAAAAATAATCGGATAAAGTCTAAAAATTTTATTAATTAAAGCTTCGGTAGCCATTATTTATTTATTTCGCATTATTATTAGGATATGATAAAATTATACATTATTTTTACTAAATATTGAATAAAACTTATTTTCTTTAATATATATTTTTAATCACAAAATGGATTATTTTAAATTATTTTCGGATTTTAAACCGACTGGAGATCAACCTGAAGCTATAAAAAAGCTGGTTTTTGGCTTAAATAAAAAATATAAATATCAAACTCTTCTTGGCGTTACAGGAAGCGGCAAAACTTACACAATGGCTTCTGTTATTGAAAAAAGTCAACGACCAGCCCTTATATTATCACCAAATAAAATTTTGGCAGCTCAATTATATCAGGAATTTAAATCTTTCTTTAAAGAAAATTCTGTTCACTATTTTGTTAGTTATTATGATTATTATCGCCCCGAAGCTTATTTACCCGAATCTGATACTTATATATCTAAAGATGCTCGAATTAATGATATTTTAGACCAATTAAGACACGCAACTATTCAAAGTATCTTAAACAAAGAAAAATTTATCATTGTTTCTTCAATATCTTGTATTTATGGAATTGGCGATCCTGAAGAATATAAAAACATTTGTTTAGAAATTTACATAGGCAAAAAAATAACTCTTCAATCATTAATAGATTATTTGAATACTCTTCAATACCAAAAAACTAATTTTAATGAAATCAAAACTAGCTCTTATGCTATTCAGCAAGATAATAAAATAAAAAAAATATTTATTAGCAATCCAGATGGATCTTATATCTTAGAATTAATCCATAACAAGAATACAATTGAAAAAATTAATAAATATATTATTAAGTTAAACAAACAAGACATAACAATTGACCAAATCATTGCTTCTAAAGCTTATAACCTTGAAAGAATTAAAATTTTTCCAGCAAAATTTTTTGTTACTCCTAAAGAAAAACTATCTTTGGCAATTTTGAACATCAAACAAGAATTAAAAGAACGATATTGGCAATTATTAGGCGAAGGTAGAATAGTTGAAGCTGAAAGATTAAAACAAAGAACTTTACTAGATTTAGAAATGTTAGAAAAAAATGGTTATTGTAATGGAATAGAAAATTATTCCCGGCATTTATCTTTTCGTCAACCAGGTGAACCTCCTTACACTCTTCTCAATTTTTTACCTGAAGAAACAATTATTTTTATAGACGAATCCCATTTATCAATACCTCAATTACGCGCTATGTCTATAGGCGATAGAAAAAGAAAAGAAACTTTAGTCGCCTATGGATGGAGACTGCCTTCAGCTATTGACAATAGACCTTTAACATTTAATGAATTTTTTAATCATAATTTTCAAATGATTTTTGTCTCAGCAACGCCTGGACCTTTTGAAACAAAAATATCGCAACAAATCGTTGAACAATTAATTAGACCAACTGGAATTGTTGATCCTGAAATTCAAATCAAGCCTACTCAAAATCAAATATTAGACTTATTAACAGAAATTCAAGAGAGAATTAAAAATAATCAGAGAATTTTAGTTTTAACCTTAACTAAACAATCAGCGGAAAATTTAACTGAATTCTTATTGAAAAATAATATTAAAGCCCATTATTTACATTCTGATATCAAAACATTAGAAAGAATAGAAATTATTAAAAATTTAAGAATGGGCAATATTGAAGTTTTAGTTGGTGTTAATTTATTAAGGGAAGGATTAGATTTACCCGAAGTATCTTTGGTTGCCATCTTAGATGCTGATCGAGAAGGATTTTTGCGAAACACCACAACTCTTATTCAAGCAATAGGTAGAAGCGCTCGTCATATAGCCGGCAAGGTTATTTTATATGCCGATAAAATTACTAAATCTATTGAAAAAGCTATCAAAGAAACAAATAGACGTCGCGATTATCAAATTAAATTTAATCTTAATAATAATATCGTTCCCAAACAAATTATTAAAGATGTCAATGTTTTAAATGTAAATGTGTTTAACAATTACAAAAAAGAAGTCTTTGTTAAAGAAGAATTAGAAATTTTTATTAAAGAAGAATTATCTCAATTAAATGAAGAGGTTTAAATTCACCTTCTTTGATATAATTAAAGTATGGCTAAAAAAGGCGTTTTATTGAAAACTTATTACAAAATTATTCTTTTATGCATAGTTTTTCTAATTATTTTTATTGGCTCGATCATTATTATTTATTTTTACTATCAAACAATCATAACCAAAACAGATAAAATTTATAATTTAAAAGAACAAATTGAACAAGTTAAAATTAATATTAATCAAAAAAAAGAACTAAAAAAAATTAATGAGCATTTCGAAGCAACAGCTGGAAAATCATTAATGTCCATACTCAGTAATATTGATCTAAAAGAAAAACGAACTTATAATGAAATTAACGAACTGCTAATCAATTTTATTAATGCAAATAAATGGCAAGTTATTACTTATGATGTTAATCCCAATGCTAAAACAACAATGATATCCATAGTTATTCCTTCAGAAGAAGGCGCAAAACAGTTATGGCAATTTCTTAAAAGAGAATTAATAATCTTTTATTTGACTAATTTTAAAGTTATTAAACAAGATAATAATTATTTAGTTAATATTGTCTTTAAACTTTAATTTACTATGAAAAAAATTCGTCTTCTTATAGCTACTATTTATATCGTCTTGCTCTTAATCATAACTTTAACTGATAGTTTTTTCATAATTAAAAGCGTGATTAACGGCAGTAATAAATATTTTAAGAAAGTAGAATTGCAATCAATGCCCTCGCTTTCTAATGGAGAAATAAATCAAACGATAAATTTACTTAAATATTTTAATCAGCTATAAATAATTTAAACGAAGTATGCTATAATAATATTAATATAATATTATATATTGCCCCCTTAGCTCAATTGGAAGAGCGGCTCCCTTCTAAGGAGTAGGTTGGAGGTTCGAATCCTCCAGGGGGCGCTATATGTGTTTGTAATTTTCATAAATTATATTGATTAAGTATTCATTTATTTATAAATTTTATTTATTAGCAAACCAACTTTTAATTTTCTAATGGAAGAATTAATCCCTAAAATAGGCTTAGAAATTCACCTTGAACTAGAGACAAAATCGAAACTTTTCTGCAATTGTCCCAATCCTATTTATGGTAATAAAGATATTACCGAGTTAACTCCCAATTCTTTTATTTGCTCAATTTGCGTTGGACAACCAGGTGTATTGCCTGTTGTCAATAAACAAGCAGTTGTTTATGCTTATTCTTTAGCTAAAGTACTGAAAATGACAATTAATAACAAAAGCATTTTTGCTCGCAAACACTACTTTTATCCTGATTTACCTAAAGGCTATCAAATTTCTCAATATGAATTACCATTAGCTATCAATGGCGAAGTTATTTTATTCAACAATAATCTTCATAAAAAAATAAAAATAAGAAGGTTGCACATTGAGGAAGATACGGCTAAAACTATCCATTATGATAAATACAGTCTTATAGATTTTAATCGTAGCGGCATACCTTTAATAGAAATTGTTACCGAGCCTGATTTCAATTCTGTCGATGAGGTTGTTTTATTTGCTGAAGATTTTGTTCTATTAATAAGACATCTTGGCATATCTTCAGCTGATTTAGAAAAAGGCCAAATACGTTTTGAAGCTAATATTTCTTTAGGCAAAGGTCAAGCTTTAGGTACAAAAGTTGAAATAAAAAATATAGGATCAATCCAATCATTAAAAGATGCCGTAATTTATGAAATTAATCGACAAAAAGAGCTTATTTCAAATAATAAAATAATTATTCAAGAAACGCGCGGTTTTGATGAAATAAAAAGAGTAACTTTCTCTCAAAGAATAAAAGAAGAAGCAGAAGATTATCGTTATTTTCCAGAACCAGATTTACCGCCTTTAGTTATTGACGAAGAAATCGTTAAAGAATCTTTATCTATCGAAACGCCCTGGGATAAAAAAATCAGATTTAACCAAGAATATGAATTAAATATTAATATTTGCGAAATACTCGTCAAAGATAAAATTTTAAGTCATTTTTTTGAAGAAAGTTTTTCAGAGCTATATAAATTAACTAATAATAAAGAAAAAACAAAAGAGTTAATAACTAACTTTCTTGTTAACGATATCATAGGATTTATAGAAAAAAAATTTAAAACTGACAATAAAAATACAAGACAAATTGATTTAGAAAAATTTATTAAACCTCACGAATTTGCTCATTTATTATTTAATTTTCTTCAAGGTAAAATATCTTCAAAGATTGTTAAAGAAGCTTTAGAAAAATCTATCGGTGGCGAATTGCAAATAGAAGAATTTATTAAAGCTAGGGAAAAAATAAGCGATATTGAAATCTTAAATACAGTTATTGATGATATTATTAAAGAAAATAATAAAACTGTCAATGAATATTTAAACGGCAACCAAAAGTCGTTTGAATTTTTGATTGGTCAAATTATGAAAAAAACTCAAGGAAGAGCTGATCCAATTTTAATAAGAAATATTTTAAAAGATAAACTTAATGACATAGAAAAAGTGAAAAAATAATAAGTTTTTTAGTTTATAGCGATGGAGCAACAAGATATTAAAAGTATTATTTTAAATATTTATGCCGGCGTTGGCGGTAAGGATGCTGAAGATTGGGTAGGAATGTTAAAAAGAATGTACGAAAAATTTTTTCAAAGAGTAAAATTTAAATATTTTCTTGTCGATGAAAGCAAAAATGAATTTAATGGTTACAAATATGTAAGCTTACAAGTAATTGACAATAATGCTTACAATCTTTTGAAAGATGAAAAAGGTGTTCACCGATTAGTGCGCATTTCTCCTTTCTCAGCAAAAAAATTGCGTCACACAAGTTTCGCTTATGTTGAAGTTCTACCTCTAATAGAAAAACCGAAATTCGTACTTAATAATAATGACATCGTTGTTCAAACATATCGAGCTGGTGGTAAAGGCGGACAAAATGTCAATAAAGTAGAAACAGCAGTGCGTCTTATATACAAACCCCTTAATTTAGTAGTTTCTTGTCAGAATGAAAGATCTCAATTTAAAAATAAAGAATTAGCGTTAAAAATACTCTATTCTAAAATTGTTGATATTTTAAATGAAAAACATAAAAATAAAATTGACGAGCTAAAAGGCGCAAAAATAGAAATTGGCTGGGGTAATCAAACAAGATCTTATATTTTAGATCCTTACAAATTAGTCAAAGATTTAAAACATAATAAAGAAACGAATAAAGTTAATGATGTTTTAGATGGTTATCTAGAATTAATCAATCCAACCATTGAGACATTTATTAATCAATTTAAAACTAAACAACAAAATTATTCGACGCACTACATTGGATAGGTCGTTATGAATAAAATATGTTACAATAATTAAATGATAATTTTTAAAAATATTTCTAAAATTTATGGAGAAAATACTGTTGCTTTAGATAATATTAGCTTTGAAATTAAAAGCGGAGAATTTGTTTTAATTATAGGCAAATCAGGAGCGGGGAAAACAACGGTCTTAAAAATTTTAAGAAGAGAAGAAGAGCCTACAAAAGGTAATGTTTTTTATAAAAATAGAAATTTGCTAGAAATTCCCCATAGACGCCTTGGAGAAATTAGAAGAAAAATAGCTATTATTCATCAAGATTTTAAACTACTTGAAAAGCGAACTGTTCTTGAAAACATAGCTTTACCCTTAGAGATTGCTAGTAAAATGTCGTTTAAGGATATTAAAAATGAAGTAATTAAAATAGCTGAAAGACTTAGACTAAAAAGAAAATTAAATCAAATTGTCAAAACTTTATCAGGTGGCGAAAAACAAAAAGTTTGTTTAGCAAGATCTTTAATTATGAAACCTGAAGTTCTTTTAGCCGATGAACCAACGGGTAATTTAGATATTTTAGGAACTTTTGAAATTTTAGAAATTTTAAAAAATTTAAATAATGATGGTATTACAATTGTTTTAGCAACACATAATAAAGATATAGTCGAAACTTTAAAAACCAGAGTCTTAACCTTTAATAATGGTCGTTTAATAAAAGATGAAAATCCAGGCACTTTCAGTTTATTATAATCAGTAAGCAATGATTCATTACTTAATCAAAACAACTAAAGCTGCTTATAATATTTTTCGCCATGAAAAAATCATAACTATTGTTAATATAGGTATTACTATAGTTATTGCTTTTTTTCTTTGGTCATCAATATTAAGTTTTGAGTTTTTAAATAAAACTATAGTTTTTTTAGAAGATAAATTAAATTTTTCCATTTATTTCAATAAAAATACGCCTCCTGAAGAAATCAATAAAATTCAAAGAATTTTAGAAAATTATAATGGAGTTACGGAAGTTACTTTAGTGACTCGCGAGATGGCGATAGAAAAATTCAAAAATCAAATAGCTGGAGAACCTATAATTTTAAAAGCTTTGCAAGAAGTAAATATTAATCCTTTAAATGATTACTTAATTGTTAAAGCTGATAATCCGGAAGTTTATGGACGCATTGCTGATTATTTACAATCAAGTCCTAATAAAAATTTTATTGAAAGCATTAATTATGCTGAAAATAGAAAAATAATAGATAAGATTGTCAATGTTTCTAAAAAATTTCAATTGATGTCAGTAACCATAATTTCAATCATCGCTTTTCTGTCCTTATTAATTATTTTTAATACAACTCTTGTATCAATATATTCTCAAAAAGACTATATTGAAATTTTACGTCTTATAGGAGCAGGGAATTGGTTTATTCGGCTACCTTTCTTAATAAATTCTTTTTTTGTTGTTTTAACTGGATATGTAATATTTTTTATATTATTTTGGATATTTTTATCACAAACATATTCATTTTGGTTACAATTAATGCCTAATTTTAATCCTAAAGCATTTATATGGAATAACATTGTATATTTAAATTTAAGCATTTTTTCAATTATTTTAATTATGAATTGGATCGGCAATTTTTTAGCTATAAGAAAATATCTTAAAATTTAAAAAAATCTAAATTAAAATGATAAACATAATAAAATCAAACAAATTTACTTTCTCTTCTCTTTCTTTTGTAATTTTATTAATTATTTTCTTTATTCCCTCAACAAGCAATTCTCAACAATCTCAATATCAAGGTAAAATAGGTTCTTATCCTATTGTTATTGAAGCTTTTAATCTTTTAGATGATAATCAAACCATAAAAGGAAGATATAGGTATCAGAATAAAGATGTGTGGTTAATCTTAAAAGGAAAGATTGACTTAAAAAATAATTCTGTGTCTATAGATGAATACGATGAAAATAATGTTAAGACTGGAATATTTACGGGAGAATATGATAAGAAATCAAACTCTATAAAACTAACAAGTTGGTCTAATCCTAAGAAAAAAACATCATTAAAAGTATATTTACCTTCTATAAATCTTATAAAAATTAGCAAACAAGAAAAAATATCAGGAGTAACAAATTTTCTTAAAACTGAAAAAATTTATACTATACCTAATGGTTATAAGTTAGTTGAGATAAAAATTTTAACAAGTTCAAAAAGATATGCATTATTATTAAAAACTCCAGAAGGAAAATATACAGTTGTCTTAGACGGCAAAGAAAGTAAGAAGTATGATGGTTTATATGGTTTCACTTTCTCTCCTGATGGTCAACATTTTGCTTATATTGTCGGAGAAGATTGTATGTATTATAATGAATGCTCAAAATATTTTGTAGTCTTAGATGAAAAAGAAGGGAAAAAATATGATTATATTGATAAAAATAACCTCACTTTCTCTCCCAATGGTCAACATTTTGCTTATATCGCTAGAAAAGAAGGCAAAAGTTTTGTAATTTTAGACGGAAAAAGAAAAAAAAGTTATGATGATATTAATAACTTAACTTTCTCTCCTGATGGTCAACATTTTGCTTATATAGCTAGGGAAAAAGGTAAATATGCTGTGGTTTTAAACGGAAAAGAAAGCGAAAAATATGATATTGCTTATAATCTTATTTTCTCTCCTGATGGTCAACATTTTGCTTATGTCGCTAGAAAAGAAGGCAAAAGTTTTGTAATTTTAGACGGAAAAAGAAAAAAAAGTTATGATGATATTAATAACTTAACTTTCTCTCCTGATAGTCAACATTTTGCTTATGTCGCTGGAATCGGCAAAGATTGTGTATATATCCTTAACCTTTATGAATATCAATGTTTAAAATATTTTGTAGTTCTAGATGGTAAAGAAGGTGAAAAATATGATGGTATTTATAATTTTATCTTTTCCCCCAATGGTCAACATATTGCTTATATAGCTGGAGAAAATTGCAACATATATCTTAGACCTGAATACTGTTCTAAATATTTTATTGTCTTAGATAACAAAAAAAGCAGCAAAAAATATGAGTATGGTGACATAGATGAATCTAGTCTCAAATTTTCTCCTAACAGTCAACATTTCGCTTATATAGCTAGAGAAAAACGTAAATATGCTGTGGTTTTAAACGGAAAAGAAAACGAAAAATATGATAGTGCTTATAATCTTATTTTCTCTCCTGATAGTCAACATTTTGCTTATATAGCTGGAAAAGATTGTATGTATTATAATGATAATGAATGTTCAAAATATTTTATAGTTTTAGATAACAAAGAAAGTGAGGAATATGATAAAATATATCAGTTTAATTTTCTTGAAAATAATAAAAACTTAATTTACTTTGTTTTAAAGAATAATGAGATTTGGAGAATTGTTGAAGAGTTGTGATTTTTTTCATATATTTTTTATAATAATAAAAAATGACATCAAGAAATTATACTCTTAGCTTGTTTACTCTCCTTCTTGTTATTATTGTTTCTATTTTCTTTTCTTTTCCGCAAAATACTTACTCTCAACAATCTCAATATCAAGGTAAAATAGGTTCTTATCCTATTGTTATTGAAGCTTTTAATCTTTTAGATGATAATCAAACCATAGAAGGAAGATATAGGTATCAGAATAAAGATGTGTGGTTAATCTTAAAAGGAAAGATTGACTTAAAAAATAATTCTGTGTCTATAGATGAATACGATGAAAATAATGTTAAGACTGGAATATTTACGGGAGAATATGATAAGAAATCAAACTCTATAAAACTAACAAGTTGGTCTAATCCTAAGAAAAAAACATCATTAAAAGTATATTTACCTTCTATAAATCTTATAAAAATTAGCAAACAAGAAAAAATATCAGGAGTAACAAATTTTCTTAAAACTGAAAAAATTTATACTATACCTAATGGTTATAATTTAGTTGAGATAAAAATTTTAACAAGTTCAAAAAGATATGCATTATTATTAAAAACTCCAGAAGGAAAATATACAGTTGTCTTAGACGGCAAAGAAAGTAAGAAGTATGATGGTTTATATGGTTTCACTTTCTCTCCTGATGGTCAACATTTTGCTTATATTGTCGGAGAAAATTGTAAAAAACAATATTCATATGATGAATGCTCAAAATATTTTGTAGTTTTAGATGAAAAAGAAGGGGAAAAATATGATGGTATTTATAATTTTATCTTTTCCCCTAACAGTCAACATTTTGCTTATTTAGCTAAAGAAGATTGTAAAAAACAATATTCATATGATGAATGCTCAAAATATTTTGTAGTTTTAGATAATAAAGAGGGAGAAAAATATAATTCTATTAGTAACCTCACTTTCTCTCCCAATAGTCAACATTTTATTTATAGCGCCATAAAAGAAGGAAAAAAAATTGTAATTCTCGATGGTAAAGAAGGAGAAAAATATGATTTTATTATTGACCCTATTTTTTCTCCTAATGGAGAACATCTCGCTTATATAGCCGGAAAAGATGAAAAATATTTTATTGTACTCGATGGAAAAGAAGGTAAAAAGTATGAATACGTTTCTAACTTTGGTTTCTCTCCTAATAGCCAACATCTTTTTTATATAGTTGGAGAACATTGTTTTATGAATCGTAAAGATTGCCCAGTTTCTTTTGTGGTCTTAGACAAAAAAGAAGGTAAGAAGTATGATAATATCTATAATATTATTTTCTCTCCTGATAGTCAACATTTTGCTTATATAGCTAGTAAAAAAGGAAAAGAAACTGTGGTTCTCGATGGGAAAGAAGGCAAAAAGTATGACGAAGTTCACTTTTATACTTTCACTTTCTCTTCTAACAATCAAAATTTTGTTTATAGAGCTAAAAAAGAAGAAAAATACATTGTGGTTTTTAATGAAAAAGAAGGCAAGGAATATGAACAAGTTTATGATTTAATTTTATCTCCAGATTATAAACATTTTGCTTATATAGCCGGAGAAGATTGCAAAGAAACAGATCAATGTTCAAAATATTTCGTAGTGTTAGACGGAAAAGAAGAAAAAAGATATAATTATGTTTATAATTTAATTTTATCTCCAGATTATAAACATTTTGCTTATGCTATCAAGGAAAAAGAAGGATATTTCGTTATCTTAGATGGGGAAAAAAAGTAATAAGTATGATTATGTCTATAAGCTCACTTTCTCTCCTGATAGTCAACATTTTGCTTATATAGCTAAAAAAGAAGGCAAAGATATTGTAGTTTTAGATGGTAAAGAAAGTAAAAAATATGACAATGTTTATGATTTTATATTTTCTCCTGATGGTCAACATTTTGCTTATATAGCTAGTAAAGAAGGGAAAAATGTTGTAGTTTTAGATGGGGAAGAAGGAGAGCAATATGATAGTATTTATGATTTTGCATTCTCTCCTGATAGTAGACGTTTTATTTATAGAGCTCAGAAAGAAGAAAAAGAAATTGTAGTTATAAATAAAAAAGAAGGCAAAAAATATGATTATATTAACGAAGGTAGCTTCACTTTCTCTCCTGATGGTCAACATTTTGCTTATATAGCTGGAAAAGATTGTATATATTATAATGATAATGAATGTTCAAAATATTTTATAGTTTTAGATAACAAAGAAAGTGAGGAATATGATAAAATATATCAGTTTAATTTTCTTGAAAATAATAAAATCTTAATTTACTTTGCTTTAAAGAATAATGAGATTTGGAGAATTGTTGAAGAGTTGTGATTTTTTTATATATTTTTGTATAATATTATATTAATATTAAAATTTATTATTAGTTTTAAAAATTAATTAATATAAACATATAAAAAAATGAAAAACACGAAAACAGTTATTGAGACAACTTTAGTACTAATTAAACCTGATGGCGTTATTAGAAAATTAGTTGGTGAAATTATTAGTAGATTTGAACGAGCTAATTTAGATATTGTCGGATTAGGAATAGTCCAACCTACATATCAATTAATAGATAGGCACTATCCCAAAGATAAAAAATGGATAGAAAATTTAGGAAATAATCTTATAAAAACAGCTGAAGAATTAAAATTAAAAATAGATTTACAAAAAGATTACGGTGTTAAAGATATCTATAGCTTAGGATTACAAATAAGAAAATGGTTAATTGATTTTATGACTTCTGGACCAATAGTTAAAATCGCCTTAAGAGGTCCGCAGGCAGTAAGCGTTGTTAGAAAATTAGTTGGCAAAACAGTTCCATTTATGGCTGAACCAGGAACAATCCGCGGTGATTTTTCTATTGACTCACCTATATTAGCTAATTTAGAAAAAAGACCTATTAAAAATTTAGTTCATGCATCTGGTAATATTGACGAAGCAAAAAAAGAATTAAGATTGTGGTTTAAAAATAAAGAACTTTTATAAAAATTTTTGATATAATATAAATAATATTAAAATTAATCAATAAATGTTATAATCTAAATTTGCAAGTCGTTAATAATTTGATGAACCAAAAAAACATAATCAAAAATAATGGTAGTTCCAACGAAAAAATTATCAAAGAGTAAATATAAGAAAAGAAGATTTCAAAAAGCTAATTTAAAACCACTTGCCTTACAAAAGTGTAGCAATTGTCAAGCTTTGATTTTAAGTCATCGTATTTGCCCTGATTGTGGTTTTTATAAAGGCAAATTTGTTATCTCCTTAAAGAAAAATAAAAAAAAGACAAAAGAAAATTAATGCAGACATTAAAGATTAAATAATTCAATAATTCAATTATCTATTTTAAAAATAAATGAGCACTCGACATTTATGTAGAATTATAGTATTACAGTCATTATACGAATGGAGTTTTTGGGGACAACCAGCTGAAAAGTGGAAAGAAATATTTTATAAAAATCTAAAAGAATTTGGCAATGATATAGATGAAGTAGATTTTGCTGAAAAATTAATAAAAGGTGTTGTTGAAAATATTAATTTCTTAGATGAAATTATAAAACGAAACACTAAACACTGGCCCTATGAACAAATACCCTTATTAGAAAAAAACATTTTAAGAATAGCTATATATGAAATTTATTTTCAAAATCATAACGAAGTTCCTTTAAAAGTAAGCATCAACGAAGCAATTATTTTAGCTAAAAGTTTTATTAGCGATATATCGGCTAAATTTATTAATGGCGTTTTAGGTTCTGTTTACGAAGAATATGTCAATAGCAAAGAATCTATTAAAAGTTAAAATAATAGAAAAAAGTTTGGGCATTCAAATTAAAAATGAAAATATATGGCTTGAAGCGATAACTCATAAATCATGGCTCTTTTTTCATCCAAAAATTAAAATTCCCAATAACGAAAGATTAGAATTTTTAGGCGATGCTTTATTGCAAACAATAACTTCGCTATTTTTATATAATAATTTTACCGACTTAGATGAAGGAGATTTAACACTTATAAGAAGTAAGTTAGTTAATAGACAACGCCTTGGTGAAATTGCTGAAAAATTAGGAATTGATAAATTTATGTTGGTAAGCAATAACTTAGATAAAAAAGGAAAAAAAACAATTCTAGGTAATACTCTTGAAGCCATAATCGGGGCTTTATTTTTAGATCAGGGCTGGGAAGCAACCAAAAAATTTGTTGAAGAGAAAATTCTTAACAAAGCACAAGAAATTGTTGATAAACACTCTTACAAAGATCCTAAATCATTCTTGCAAGAAATTACCCAAGCAAAATTTGGAAAATTACCTATATATCGTCTTAAAGATATTTCTGGACCCGCGCATAAGCGTAAATTTAAAACAGAAGTGTATTTAGATGATCAACTAATAGGCGAGGGAGAAGGTGATTCAAAACAAGCTTCGGAATTTAAAGCAGCTTTAAATAGTATTAAAAAAATTAAACTATAAATCAACAATTTTATTGTTTTTTTATTTTTATTTTACCCAATATTTTTTCTTTAAATTTTCTTCAGCTTGTTCTTCGATTGCTTCTATTTTTTCTTCGCCTTTTTCAGCCAATGATTTTAAAGTAGTATCATCGAGGTCTTTTAATTCTTTAGCTCGCTGATATAAAAATTCGAAATTATTATTTTGAGGATTATCAATAACTTCTTCTAATAAAATTTTTAAAATCCAACCTATTTTAGGTCCTTGAGGAATGCCCAAATTCAATAAATCTTGTCCTTTAAGCTTCAAAAGAGTGGGCTTAATAGGTTCTAATTTAACTTTTTCAACAAGAAATTTTAAATAACGTAAACGATAGGGAACAGCTTTAGGCACGCCAGAACCTATGCGATCAGCTTCTCTTAATTTAAAAAGATCATCTAAATTTTCATCGCCAACTCTCCGAATAAAACGCCTAACTGCCGCTGGTGTTACTTTATCAATTTCTAAATAAAACATATGATGACGAACTAAGTGGCTAACTTTTTTTATAAGATTTTTATCATAACGAAATCTTTCCATTAGTTTTTTAGTTATTTTAGCGCCAACAATCTCATGATTATAAAAAGTACACTCAGGACCTTCGCCTTGCTTTGTCATTGGCTTGCCGATATCATGAAATAAAGCTGCTAATCTTAAATGCAAGGGCCATTTTTTTTGCACCGCATATTCGCATGATTTTAAATTATGTGTATAAACATCGTAAATATGATGTTTGTTTTGACTAACCTTATAACCTTGATATAACTCAGGCAATATTTCTATCAGTAAATTTGTCTCTCGAAGTAATTCTATGCCTTTAATAGCCTGATTACTCATAATTATCTTATTAAACTCATCGCGAATTCTTTCATAAGCTATATACTGGATAAAATTAGCACATTTACTGATTGCTTCTAAGGTTTGCTTGTCAATAGTAAAATCTAATTCACAACTAAAACGAATAGCTCTAATAAGACGCAAAGCATCTTCTCTAAATCTCTCTTCTGGATCGCCAACTGTTTTAATAATTTTAGATTGTAAGTCCTGTAAACCATTAAAATGATCAATTAATTCTAAGTCATTATTCAAAGCTAAAGCATTAATAGTAAAATCGCGTCTCTTTAAATCGTCTTTCAAGGTGGAAACAAATTTAACAATATCAGGCCTTCTAAAATCAGAATATTTTTCTTCCATTCTAAAAGTAGTAACCTCAATTACTTTTAACGAATCATCCTCACTATCAGTTTTAATGCCAACAGTTCCAAATCTATTTTCATAAAAAGCCTGCTCGGGAAAAATTCTTAAAATATCTTGAGGCAAAGCATTAGTAGTAATATCCCAATCCTTAGGTATTTTATTTAAAAGAAGATCTCTCACGCAACCACCAACAAGATAAGCTTCATAACCATTATCTATTATTTTTTTGAGTATTGATAAAACGATAGAGGGGATTTTATTTTTATTAACTCTTAATATTTTAGACATTATATTTAAGGAGCGGGATACGGGAATTGAACCCGCATCTTCGCCTTGGGAAGGCGATGTATTACCGTTATACTAATCCCGCTTTGTTAATTTTCTTACTAACTAAACAAAATATATTATATCATACCATAAATTAATCTATAAAATTTTTAAAAAGTAATTAAAATAAAACAAAATTAATTGATAATTTAAATAACTTTATTTTAGATAATCTAATTTATATAGTTTATATAGTATAATTAAAATAATTATAGTAAAAAAATATGCCCACACCACGCTCTCTTTATCCATTTGAATTTCCAAAGCAAAAAAGGGATAAATTGATTGAAGAATTAAAAGAATATCGCGGCTTAAAAACAAAATTAACTTTTTCATTTCCTTTAAATAGAACAAGAAAAGAAATCTTAAAAATGATTGCTGAAGGAAAAATAAAAGAGGAAATTATAATTAAACTTTTACAAAGTTCAGATTTTATAGAAAAAAAGATCGGATTATTTTTATTAAAACAACCCCATTCTTTTTCTAATAAAGGTTACCCAAAAATAATTTCAATTTTAGAAAAAATGAAAGACGATGAAGATATGTATGTTAGAGCAGCGGTTGCCGAAGCCCTTGGTAATTTAGGCAAAAAAGGTTTGTCAATCTTAAAAAAAATGAAAAATGACGAAGAGTGGTATGTCCGGATTGCAGTTTCTAAGGCTCTAGGTAATTTCAAGAAAAAAAAATTACCGTTTTTAGAAAGAATAATACAAGATAAAGATTTAGATATCCCTGCAGAGCTTGGCGAAATGTTTAATGATTTAATTAAAAAATTTTTATTAATTTTTAAAAAAGAAAAAGGATACAAATGGCTTTTAGCTTCTCAAAAACCCCTATTTGCTACTGTTTTTACAAGAGAACTAGCAGAAAGAATTTTAAAGATCCAAAAAATAGTTGAAAAATTAAAGAAAGAATTTAAAGATGAATTTATTGGTATTATTGTATTTGGAAGTACTCATAAAGGCTATTTTATGCCAGGAAGTGATTTGGATTGGGCAATTATTACTCAAAATCCAAAATGTGCTGAAGAATTTAAAAAAATATCTAAAAGTGAAAATCTTGATTTATGCTATGAACATAAAATTATTGTTAACAAAGAATATCAATTAGATAATTTTTCTATTTTTTTAGCTGTAGTTTTATTTCAAGGTCTTTTTTGGGGCGATTATGAAAAACTTAAAAAAATCCAAAGTAATTTTTTAAAAAACATTGATGAGAAAAAGTGGGATAAGATTAGAAGAAGAATTATGGAGAACGAAACAAAACTATCAAAAGCAGCAGAAAGACTTAATTTAAAAAAAGATGAAATAGAAAGAATAGAATTAGCTAGCTCTATTTTACGAGTTCCGCCTTCTTATAAAGAAGCTTTAGAATTGTTTAAATAATTTATTTATTTTTAATAAATGGTTTAGCAAAGAAATAAACATAAACACTTGGTATATTAAATGGTATATTAAAATATAGTTTTTAAGTTCGCAAAAGAATTATTTTGCGAACTTAAAATAAATTAATTTATAAATTTAATCAACTAATCTTAATAACAAAATTTATGGCTTTAATTTTTTCAATTTAATTTTATTCATCGTCGCCCTTCTCTCTGTTTAAACAATTATTTCGTTTATATTATTTATGTATAACTTTTAAGAAAATATTTATTTTATTTTGATAAAATATTATTAAAACTAAAATAACAATGATTGACATTTTTTCAATAAAAAAAGCTTATTTAGTTGGTATTAAAGGTGTAGGAATGACAGCTCTGGCGTCAATTTTGAAAAATTTAAAAATAGAAGTTGTTGGTTCAGACACAAACGAAAAATTTTTTACTGATGATGTTTTAAAAAAACATAAAATCAAATATTATGAAAATTTTAATAAAAATAATTTAATAAAAGAAATGCCTATCGATGTTGTTATTAGTTCCCTTGCCTATTTACCCCAAATGCATTATTTTCCTAAAACAACAAAGATTAATCAACAAAATATAAATCTAAAATCGCCGATACCCGAAATTAATTTAGCGACTAAATTAAATATTCCTATACTTACTTACCCACAAGCTTTAGCTAATATATTTAACCAATCTTTTGGTATAGCTATTTGCGGATCTCACGGCAAAAGCTCAACAACAGCTATTTTAGGTCATATATTTAAAAAAGCAGGCCTAGCCCCCAATGTCGTTGTTGGCTCAGAAGTTATTGATTGGCAAAGCAACTCTTTAACAGATAAAAACTTAAAAAATAAAATAGCTTTTCTTCAAAAAAATAAACATAAAATTTCTGATCTTGATTTTATAAGAAAAAACATAAAAAGACTTCCTTTATTTATTATTGAAGCAGACGAATACAAAGAATCTTTTCTTAATTATCATCCTAAAATTATTATTATTACCAATATTGACTATGACCATCCTGACTACTTTAAAAATGCGGAAAAGTATAAATTAGCTTTTAAAAAATTTATAAAAAACGCAACACCACCGCATATAACCATTACTCATCGTAACAAAAAAAAATTTATCAAAAATGATAAAATTAAAAATTTTCCCTTCCCTATTCCTGGTAAACATTTTCAAAAAAACTTACAACTTATTTATGCTTTGATAAAAATTATTAAAATACCAATAAAAAATTTTATTAATAGCATAAAAAGTTATAGAGGCATAAAAAGACGATTTGAGATTGTAAAAAATTTTACTTATAAAAATAAAAAAATTATTTTTATTGATGACTATGCTCATCATCCAACTGAAGTATTAAGTTTTTATAAAAGTTTAACTGAAAAATATCCAGATTATTTCAAGTATTTTGTTTTTCAACCACATACCTATTCACGTACTCATTATTTATTTGCATCTTTTAAAAAAACGTTTATAACAATTAAAAAAGATAGTTCAACAAAAGTAATATTATTTAAAACATTTCCCTCAGCAAGAGAACATAAAAATATATTGCAAATAAAAAAATTAGTCACAATTAATGATTTAGCCAAAATAACGAATATTGATTATTTTGAATCATATTTACTATTAGCAAAATTTATCAAAAACGATATCTTAAAAAATAACCATAAAAAAATAATAATCAGCACTATAGGCGCTGGCAATATATATAATTTATTTAATAAAATTAAATTTTAATAAATTAGTCAAAATTTATGTTATAATAAATTTAATAAACCAATAATAAAATAATATTAATAAAATGGACTTTGGCAAAGGAGAAAATCAATTTATTCAAAGATTAAATAACTTACAAAGAGATAACAAAGAACCGTCTCCAACTAAAGAACAGATTAACATAGATAAAAATAATTTACGTGAAAAAATAAATCATACTCTAGAAAAAATCAAAGAAGAACTAGGGATAATGCCCGAAATATCAAGAGAAGCTAAATTTCATCAAGATCAAAAACAAATTATTGAACAATATAAAGATGTTCTAGCTGAAGCTATCAATGCATCTTTAAACGAAGATTTATTAAAAGGTTTCCAAATGATTAAAAATATGAAAAATCCTTTTTTATTAGATGCTTTCCATGCTATGATGGCTGATCATTTTTATAAATTATTAGATAGACAAAATGAACAGTAGCTATTTTTATATTATATTATCTATTGCTACTATCATTAGCTTTATTCTTATTATATTTACTGTCTTACATTTAAAAAAATATCGTCAAAAAGTACAATTAAAATTAGCTTTTAGTTATGTCTTACTCCTTATAGAATTACCTAAAAGCATAATTTTAGCACAACAACAAAGCAGCAACCCTGACCCACGATTAAGAATAATTGAAGAAATTACTACTTTTGAAAATTTTTTATCTCATTTTAGTAAAATTAAAAATCCCATTGTTTTTGAAATTGCAACTCCTCACTATGGAGAAGAAATTTTTTTCTATGCGGCGATGCATAGAAAAGATGTTGATTATTTTAATAAAGTTTTAAAAGGAGCTTACCCCGGAGCTGAAACAAAAATTATTGAAACTGACTACAATATTTTTAATCCTAATGGAGTTAGTTTGCTATCTATCGTAACTCAAAAAAATCATCATTTTTTACCAATTAGAACATATAAAAGTATTGCTCTTGGAAATATTGATCCCTTTGACGCTTTCCTTTCGGCTTTTTCAAAATTAGACAAAGAAGGCGAAGGTTTAGCTTATCAACTTATCATAAAACCGGCACCTCAAAAAATTCATAAAAAAATTTTTCAAGTTATTAAAAAGTTAAGAGAAGGAGAAAATTTAGAAGAAGCCTTAAAAATTCATTTCTTTTATAACATAATTTCTCTTTTCCAAAATATATTTAAAGAATTTTTCGTTAGCGAGAAAAAAAAGGAAGAGGAAAAACAAGAAAAAACAAAACCAAAACCAGCTGAAGAAACTGCTATAAAACAACTAGAAGAAAAAAATGCTAAAAGTTTATTTCATGTCAATGTTCGATTAGTATGTTCTACCTACAATCACCAAACAGCAAATAATATCTTAACGGCTTTAGAAGGACCGTTTAATCAATTTGTCAATCCTGGATTCAATGAGTTTCTTATTCAACGTAAGCACAAAAACAAACTTTTAAAAAGTATTTATGATTTTTCTTTTAGAATCTTTCAAAAAAAAGAAACGATGCTTTTAAATACTGAAGAGATTGCTTCTATTTTTCACTTCCCTATTTCTTATACTAAAAATCCGTTAATACATTGGCTATTACTAAGATCAGCGCCACCTCCTATTAATTTACCAACAGAAGGAGTCATTTTAGGCGTAAACAACTATCAAGGGAATGAATCATTGATTAGAATTACTAAAAATGACCGACGAAGACATATCTATGTTATCGGTCAAACAGGTACTGGTAAAACAACTTTGCTCAAAAATATTATTGAACAGGATATTAGTAACGGCGATGGTGTTTGTTTTTTAGATCCTCACGGTGATGTAGCTGAAGAAATTTTAGGCTTAATTCCTCCTGATAAAGCTGAAAATGTGATTTATTTTAATCCTGGCGACACTCGTAAACCTTTAGGGTTAAATATTCTTGAATATAATCCTCAAAATCCTGAAGATAAAACTTTTATTATTAATACCTTAATTGAAATTATTGATAAGTTATATAATTTACAAGTTACTGGAGGTCCGATGTTCGAACAATATTTAAGAAATGCTTTATTATTAATAATGGATAATCCAGAATGGGGACATACTTTATTAGATGTCTCTCGAGTTTTTGTTGACGATGATTTTCGTGATAGATTACTCAATGAATGTAAAAACTATCCAGTAATAGAATTTTGGCGCAAACAAGCAGAGAGAATTACTTCAGGAGATTTCTCGTTAGAAAATATGACAACTTGGATAACCTCTAAACTTAATCCTTTCATAACCAATGACTTTGTTAGACCAATAATCGCTCAATCTAAATCATCTCTTAATTTTAGAGAAATTATGGATAATCAAAAAATTTTAATAGTTAATCTAGCTAAAGGAAAATTAGGTGAAACAAGTGCTTATTTATTAGGAATGGTGCTAGTTACTAAAATATTATTAGCTGCTTTGTCAAGAATCGACACGCCTGAACAACAACGAAAAGATTTCTATCTTTTTATCGACGAGTTTCAAAATTTTGCTTTTAAAAGTGTTAGTACAATTTTATCCGAAGCACGTAAATATAGACTTTCATTAACTTTAGCCCATCAGTTTATTAAACAAGTGCCTGAAGAAATTATTGCGGCAGTTATAGGTAATGTAGGTACTATTATTTCTTTTCGTATAGGTGTTGAAGATGCTGAACTTTTAGAAAGACAATTCTCGCCTGTATTTAGTAAAGCTGATCTTGTGAATATACCTAATTATAATGCTTATATTAAATATCTTATTAACGGAGTTGTTACCAGTGCTTTTAATATTCAAACCTTAAAACCAAAACCTGAAAACAAAAAATTAAGCGCAATGATAATGGAGATGTCTATGTTAAAATATGGTAAACCCCGCGAACTTATTGAAGAAGAAATAGCTAAAAAGTATCAAAACGATTTTGACTTTTAACAACTAAAATTATTAATATATAAATACAACAAAATGCTAAAACCATCGCTAAATTTATCAAAAGAAGAAGTTATTTCTAGTAAAACTATTAATAAAGAAAAAGAAATAACTTAAAAAATATGTCAATCTCTGATATTTTAATTATTTTAGGATTTGTTAGTGTTTTTTATTTTCTTTTTTATCTTAAAAGAACCCTTGATAAACTTCAAGAACCGTCTGAGGGTAAATTTTTAGACTTACAAAATAAACTTTATGAGAGTTTCAATCTTCTAAAACAAGAAGTTTTTCATCACTTTCAAAACTTTAATCAAACAACTCTAGAAAAACAAGAAAAGATCGTCTCGTCAACTTCAAAAATTGAAGAAATAGTTAGAAATTTAGAATCGACAACTACTGAAATGAGATCTTTAAAAGAAATTTTTGTTGGACCAAAAACAAGAGGTTATTTAGGCGAAACAATGTTAAAAGAAATAATCAAAACTTTACCAAGTTCTTACTATGAAGAACAATACCAACTTGGTTATGATCGCGTTGATTATGTCTTAAAATTAAATGGTGTTTTAATACCTATAGATGCTAAATTTCCTGTGCAAAATTTTAAAGATATCTTTGCAACTGAAGAAAAAAATAAACAAACCTTAAAAAGAGATTTAATAAAAAATCTAAAAAATAAAATTGAAGATGTTTCTAGAAAATATATTTTGCCATCTAAAGGGACAATAGAATTTGCTTTAATCTATTTAGCCAATGAAGCAATTTATTATGAACTTTTATCTGATAAAGATTTCGATGAAGTTTGGGAATTTGCTCGAGAAAAATCTGTTTTTTTAACTTCGCCTAAAAACTTTGAACTTATCTGTTCTTCCCTGCTCTTAGTTATTCGTAAACAAGAATTTAGTCAAAATATCCACCAAATTTTAGCTAATCTTCATCAATTAGAAAAAGATTTACTAGAAATGAGCGAATTTTTTGGAAAAGCTTATAATCAATTAAGAAATAGTTTTGCTAATTTTCAAGAATTTGAAAAAATTTTAAATAGATTTATTCTAAATTTCAGAAGTTTAATAAAAAATGAAGAAAAATTAGAAGAAAAAATCAAAGAAAAATCGTTAATTTAAAATGAATTACTATAAAATTTTTATCAAAAACTTATTATAAACCATAAAATTATTTAAACGATAATGCTAAATAATAGCGATGTTCATTATCGTGAAGTTAAATTTTGGTTTGATAAAAAATTGATTACATCTTTATTAAAAGAAAAAATTAAACCTTTAAAATATTTTAATGATAAAATATTATTATATGGTCTCTCTATTAATAAAATTAAAAGAGGTCGTTAATTTTAATATAACAATCGCGGATTTAGACACATATAGCTAAATAAAAATCAAAAATAAACAATACGCGTGAATCTGTGTAAGAAATCAGTGCCAATCCGCATTTAAAAAAAATGAGAATCGCCATCAATGGTTTTGGAAGAATAGGAAGAATATTTTTTAGAATTGCCTTTGGTCAACCTAATATTGATATCGTCGCTATTAATGATTTATCTGATACTCAAAATTTAGCTTATTTATTAAAATATGACACTGTTTACGGTCGTTACCATAAAAATGTTGAAGTAAGAAATGATAAACTCATTGTTGATGGTAAAGAAATTTTAGTTTTTAAAGAAACTGATCCTACAAAATTGCCTTGGAAAGATTTAAATATTGATGTTATTGTTGAATCAACTGGGGTTTTTACTGAATTTGAAAAAGCTAAAGCCCATCTAAACGCTGGAGCTAAAAGAGTTGTTATCACCGCACCAGCAAAAGATGATCTTACTCCTCATTTTACTCCCGGACTTGAAGATTTAGGTAAAATTTATTCTTTAGGTGAACAAGGTTTAATTACTTCAAATGCTTCTTGCACAACTAATTCTGTTAATCCAGTAATCGCTATTTTAAACGAAACTCTTGGAATTAAAAAAGCAATTTTGACAACCATTCATGCCTACACTAATACTCAATCAATAGTTGATAGCGTTGTTAAAGGTCATGATTTCCGTCGTGGTCGCGCTGGCGCCCAAAATATTATTCCTTCAACAACTGGCGCGGCTGAAGCAACGGCAAAGGTAATTCCAGAAATAAAAGGAAAGTTTGATGGTATTTCAATTAGAGTACCGGTAGTCACTGTTTCTCTTTCAGATATTACTTTAATTACTCAGAAACCTACAACAGTTGAAGAAGTAAATAATATTTTTAGAAATGCAGTCACTAATGAAAAATGGCAAGGCGTCATAAAGATTGTAGAAGATCAAATTGTTTCTTCAGATATTATTGGCGAACCTTACGGAGCAGTTATTGATTTAACCCTAACTAAAGTTGTTGACGGTGATTTAGTCAAAGTTTTTTCTTGGTATGATAATGAATGGGGTTATTGTGCGATGCTTCTAAAACATATAGAAAAACTATCTTCTTAAACTTATTTAGCAAAATAAAATGTTTCTACTATTTGGAATAAAATTCTATCTTTAAATTCTATAAATTCTTCAAATGATTTTTTATTCTTTTTCTCTAAACCTACTAGATCCAAGCTGATATTAAAAATTAATACATAGTTTTTCTCAAAATTAGCTATAACATTAAAACCAAGAAAAGAATAATAACCAACATCTACCATTGTAAATAAATAAATATCATCTTCAATCTTTATCACTCTTACCTCCCCAAGGAAAGATTATTTCATCAGAATATTTATCTATAAAACTAAAGGTTTCTTTGCCAAAATAAATTTTTTCAGAAAGTCCCTACCAAACAAATTTTTTAAGATTACTTACAACTTTAATTATAGCTAACAATTGATTTTTAGTTCTTATTCCCACCTTAAAACATCTTTAAGATTGTCTTTCGCCTATTTGATAATATTTACAATCTTGTAATTATTTTATATTTAACAATAAAGATAAATTATTATTTACTGATGAAGTATAAAAAAATCAATAACCAAAGTTTTTTGTTTAGTCTTAGTAATACAAGAATAGCCTTTTTTACATTCTCAACATATATTGCCTATCTTTAACAAATTTTCAAGACAATAAAGGAAATTAGAATTCAAATTAAAATTTTTATCAAAATTATTTAATCTCAATACTGAATTTTTCGTTTAATTTTAATTATTAATACAACAAATAGCTAAATCACCTAAATTAAATATTTACTATTTTTATCGTACAAAGTTGATATTTATTTAGTTACGCAAATTGTGCTTTTTAATTCACCATTAGCACAAATTGTTGTTTGCATTGAAGAAGATGAATATGTTAAAGTATATCTCGTTTGTGTAGCGTTAGCATCTGTTTCTGAAGGATCGACAGGTATTTTAGGAAGAAAATTTGGTGTCAAACAATCAAGATTTATTGTTGAAGTTGAAGTTTCGGTAGCATTACGAATAATAGTAACAGTTACAACTGGCAAGCTAGTAGAATAATTAACGCTTGATGGACAATTCCAAGTTTGTTTATCGATGATAAGCTGAGATATAGCGCTAGCTATAGATTGAACATCATTTGTTCTTTGAGTGTCACGCGTTTTCGCTAATTGACGACCTGGATTAATAGCTACAATTAACGCTCCAGCTAAAATAGCTATAATACCTATAACCAATAGAATTTCTATAAGCGTAAAACCTGATTTTTTTTGCATTTTATAATGGTTAATAGCAAAATTACGACTTATTTATTATAACTATATTATATTTTAATTATATCAAAAAATTTAAAAAATAACAATAAGCAATGTGGAATATTTTTATTCCCTTTCCCATTTTAAAATCTGATAAAAATCAGTTGATAACGGAAAATATGGCGGTGGAGCGTATAATAAATTATTATCATAAATAATATCGCGTAAATTATATCCTGAAATAGTATTTCCTTGGCTATCACTCCAGGTAAATCCATACCTTAAACGAGTTGACAAAGTACCAAACAAAGTTATTTTATTTCTTAAATATTCGCTTCCACAGGATGATGAATAGTATTGCCTTCCTATTCTACCATTTTTAGCTATTAAAGCTGCGTCAATTCTTAAAGTGTTTGTGCTTTTTAACCCAACATAGATATTTTTTTGCGCTAATAAACCAATAACATCTCTATTGTCATAATAAGTATATAGCAAGTTATCGTTAATAATAATATTGGTCATCGAATTTGGATCTTCAGGAAATCTTGCTGAACCTATAACTAATCGTTTATTTTGAATTTTACCTCTTATCCATAAATTATCTTCAATAAAAATAACACTGTTTGTTGGGTAATTAAATGTGCCTAAAAATTGTCTGTTAGCAATACTCCAAGTGCTTTGATTATAGCGCGTATTAACACTTGAACAAGCAGGATTAAAAACAACAGAATCGCACATTTGACAACCAGAAGGAGGATTTGTTAATGAATTTACTCTATATAAATCGAAATTATTTTCTTTTAAAACAATTTCATAACCAAAGTAATTATTTCCTGAAAAACCTCTATAAAAACCATTTTGTTGGGCTAATGTTTTTAAATCAGCTAAATTAGCGCTAATGCCATTAAAATTAACTCCTGGAACTCCAACTAATCTCCCAGCTTTAAAAACATCATCTCTTTGAGGAATATTTTGAGGATCAGGATTGCTGCCAGGACAAGGATCTTGCGGAGAAAGATGAGTATGCACAGCCCATTCATAACAACCAGTATGATCCGGATCGTCATAAGTAATTAAAGAACTTTTTATCGTGTTAAAAGCTATACCGTCAAATCTAATACCTCTATTTGAATGAATTTCTCCATAAACAATAGTACCGCTACCAAATCTAATATTATCATCAACTAAAACTGAATATTTAGTAAACGAAGGTTTGCCCAATGTCATTTTTAAGGTTTTTTGATTTTGAAAAATAGATTTTAATTTTGCGGTTGTTTTTAAATTAACTATATTAATTCCCTGTTGCGGAGTTTGTATTTCAAGAATATAACTACCAATTTCTTCACCTAAACGATTATAAAATTTATATGAATAAGGACCAGATGTGGCTGTGCCATTAGTAAAATCATTGCTATAATGATTTAAATACCATCTTGCTTGCTCTAAACCACTTTCAGCAATATTAAAAATCTTTATATTGTCTCTATCACGATAGGTTGAATTAACATAAACAGTTAAAAAACCAGACAAAGCACTAAACGAAGCTACACCTATTAAAATATAAAACAAAACATAAATTATTATTTGACCTTTTTTATTTTTAAATTTATCCTTAAAAGACATAATTAATTTTTAAGGAGTGGTGATTAAATTACGTGGCGCAATAATAACAGAATTTTCTGTAATGTTTGCATTTTTATTTTCTTTAATATAAATAGTGAATTTTATTAATCTTATCGACGTTATCTTGTTGGTTGATTGCAAATTAGAATCATAATATTGAAATAATGGCTCTGTGCCCGATGCTAATTGATCAACTAAAACATTTCTTATCTCGCTACTGGTTGGATATATGTATAATCCACTACCCGTGGCTATTGGTTTAATAATACCTTTTTGTAAACTGCTACTTGCTTTAAAATATCTTACTCGTTCAATTAAACTATCATTATCTATATTAGTATAAAAAGCCAATTCATTAGATGTTGCTATATCTAAAGGATAAGAACCATTGCTTGATTGAATAGCAGACTTTAATTCTTTGTCAATACTTTGCAATAAAAGATTTACTTGATTATCTAAAGACAGACTTTGCGAAAAGTAAACATTAAAATTTGAAAAATTGAAAATAATCAAGGCGAGATTAAAGATAATAAATGCTAATAAGGTTATCACTAAAACTGTTTCAATTAAAGTAAAACCTTGCTTATTCATTACTCATTATTAAGGATAAAGAATGACATTAATAATTTTATAATTCGAATCTACATCAATGTTTTGATTATATATTTGATAACCGCTTTTTTCTACCTGTAAATTATAAGTACCATTTGCTAAATTTTGGAATAAAGCATAACCATCTAAAAGGCATAAAGAATCAAAATAAATTTTTATTTCGTTAACCAAAGGTGCAACATTAGGATCAGTAGTTTGTAAAAAAATTTTATATCTAAAGTATCTTTGAGAATTAAAGGTATTAGGCATAACAAACATACTATCGTAAAAATAACTATTTTCAGAACCATCAGGACCAATAAAATTCCAAGTAGCATTATCATTATTAGCAGCTATTTGATATTTAATTACTGTTCCTGGTGGCATTGTTCCATCCCACATAAAAATATGATAATTAACAGATGTTGTGCCAAAATCAATTGTATTAGAAATTAACCATTCTGTTGCTGTTGAATAACCGTTACCTAAATTCTTTAAAGTAATTTTACCGCTAGCATTAATATCAATACCACTGCTAATCGCACTAAAATTATTTAACCAATTGTTATTGAAAATATAATCGCCACCCGTAAAATTAATCATTGTTATGCTATTCTGCGTTAAAGTAACGGTTGCCTTATTAAGAGGATTTTGATTTTGATCAACAACTTTAATTATCAAATTATTAGGTAAATTATCAGCAAGACCACTTTTAAAAACATAATTCCCTCCAGGATTAATTGCTATTTTATTCAACCAATCAAAATTAGCGCCTCTTATAATATAATTAGAAGTTCCTAAATCGAATTTGTAACTATCCCATTCTAAATTTAAATTTTTATAACCAAAATTATCAGTAGTAGTTACAATATCTGTCTTAATAACATCGGGATTTCTAGCAATTAATTTATCGCCTCTAAGACGGAATGGTAAATTAGCACTGCTAGTGCCACATAATTTATCAGAAAAATAAAAATTAGTGTTACTTAATCTATCAATTTGCAAAGTCAATTCTGTTAATTGATTAGAAGCAACGGTCTGATGTGGCAAAATAGGATTAGTAATATCATTAGGAGAATAAGTTTGATCAACAGAATATCCATCTTTAGTAGTTGTCACGGCATAGGCATTTAAACCTGGAGGTACGTCAACTAAAGGAAGCACACCATCAACGCTTGATTTATCATTAACCACAAAAGGCGAAGAAGAAATAAAAGTAACCTTAATATCAGCATTAGCAACAGGCATACCGTAAGCATCTATAACTTTAACAAATAAAGATCCGTTATTAGTTGATACTTCTAAAGCTTTGGGAGCAATAATTGTCGTTAAACTTTGTTTATTAAATTTGTAAAAACAATTTAGACATTCGCCTTCTATTTCTATTAATTTATAATCAGCCGGCGCAGAATCGCGCGGCGTCGAAGTAACAGTGCCATCACGCGGATCATCAATATTGCGCACGAAAAATTTAAGCCTAAAATTTACATTATTAACAGAAACTATTTTTTCTGCCGGTAAATTGCCAGGCGGAAAACCTCCTTGAATACCAATATTTTCATAATTCATAACCTTTATTCTTTCTATTTCGTTTTGCATAATTCTATACAATTGCGATATTAACTTACTATTCAAAAAAGATTTATTTAAATTAATAAGCGTACCAAAAATTAAACCGCTTACAATTCCTAAAAGAATCACTGCTAATAAAATTTCAATAAGAGCGAAACCTTTCATCTTACTGCGAAATTTTATCTGATATTTCATAAATAGGTGTAATAATAGCAATAGCCATAAAACCAACTATAGCAGCAATTGTGAATAAAATAATAGGTTCTAACATATGCAACAATCTATCTATTTCAATCTCTATTTCTTGTTCATAATTTTGTGTTAAATAATTTAAAGTATTTGATAAATTGCCTGTTTTTTCCCCAATATTTATCATCTTAATAAAATTATAAGGAAATAAGGATGTGTTTGTATTTAAAAATTCTTCCAAAGGATGTCCTTGAGCTATAAATTCGCTTGCTCGGAGAATACTTTTTTTGAAAACTTCATTGCTTAAAGTCTCGCTTGTTAATTGTAAAGCTTCAACAATAGGCATACCACTATTTAAAAGAAGTCCAAAAGTTCTACATAAAGAAGCTAAGTTAAATTTTTTTACTATTTTTCCTAAAATTGGCAAATGCAAGATAAAAATATGGAAACCATAACGAATTTTATAAAATTTTTTTACTAAAAATATCATCAAAATAACCATTGCTATCATAGCAATTAGCAAATATAAACCGTAATTCAAAATAAAAGTACTTACTTGAAAAAAAATTCTTGTCATTAAAGGCAATTCAATATTTAAACTTTCAAACATTGGCAATAAACGAGGAAAAAGAAAATAAATAATAATAATGATAATAACAAACATTATGCCTATGATAAAAGCAGGATAAATCATAGCATTAATGATCTTGCTTTTTAACCTATCTGCTTTTTCTAATTCTATAGCCAATTTATCGCAATTTTCTACTAACTTTCCGCTTACTTCACCAATTCTTATTAATGATATAAAAAAATTGCCTAATTGTTTTGAAAATTTAGCAAGAGAATTATATAAAAACTGTCCCTTGTCAACATCACTGATAATATTATTAATAAGAAATTTTAAAGATTTAGATTCTGAACTTTCTTTTAAAATAACTAACGACTCTGATAAACTAATACCACTTTTTAATAACAAAGCTAAATTACGAGAGAAAAATATTCTATCCTTATTTTTAATTCTAAAAAAAAATGGTTTTTTAATAGAGTTTAAATCTTTATTCATGACTAACCCTTAATACTTCTTCTATGGTTGTAATACCATCAATAACTTTAAAAATACCATCTTCAATCATTGTGCTCATACCTGCTTTGATAGCTTCTTGTTTTAAAATATCAGAACTTACTTTTTGAAGAATTAAATTTTTGATTGTTTCATTGATAACTAATGTTTCATAAATTCCTGTTCTACCAATATAGCCAGTTTTATTACATACTTCGCAACCTTTTCCATAAAAAACACTGGAAACTTTTAAAAATTTCGCTTTACTTCGAGTTGGCAATAAATCAATTAAGGACTGAATTTCAACATCTTTTAAGGAACGTTCTTGCTTGCATTTATCGCATATTTTTCTTACCAATCTTTGTCCTATAATAATATTCACAGTTGAAGTAATTAAGTATGGTTCTATACCTAATTCTATTAATCTAATAACAGCGCTTGGTGCATCGTTAGTGTGTAGTGTCGAAAGTAATAAATGCCCAGTAAGAGCTGCATTAACGCTAATTTCTGCAGTTTCTTGATCACGAATTTCGCCTACCATAATAATATCTGGATCTTGACGTAAAATAGTGCGCAAACCTTTGCTAAAAGTTAGATTTGTTTGTAAATTAACTTGAGTTTGGGTTATACCTTCAATAGCGTATTCAATAGGATCTTCAATGGTTATAATATGCACTCCTTCGGTATTTAAAACATTTAAAATTGTATAAAGCATTGTTGTTTTGCCTGAACCAGTTGGACCAGTAGCTAAAATCATACCATAAGGCTTTTTAATAGCTCTTTTAATTTTAGTTAAATCTTTAGATGATAAACCTAATTTATCTAAAGAGAATAAAGCACCGGGACTAACTAATAATCTTAAAATAGCATTTTCTCCATAATAGGTAGGCATAATTGATATTCTAACGTCAAAAAACTTTTTATCTTCATAATAAAATCTAAATCTTCCATCTTGAGCAGCAAAATGTTCGTCTATCCGCAAATTAGAGATAATTTTTAAACGAGATATAACTTCATCTTGTAAAGGTTTTGCTATTTCAAAAATATTATGGGTTATACCATCAATTCGAAATCTTACCAACAAACAACTTTCTTTAGGTTGAAAATGAATATCCGAAGCTCTTAATTGGTAAGCATAAATAATAATATTATTAACAATATCAACAATCGATGCTTTTTCTAAAGGTTTTTTAATTTCTTCTTCTATAATATTTTTTAAATTATTTTTAGCTTCACTCATTGAATATTTCTGTAGACAAACGATCAAAAATTAATTGCGGATTATGATAAAAAGATTTAAGATTCTCTCTAATAACTTGAAAAATATCATCAAATTCCGTTGGTAATTTTTTATGACGATAAGGATTAGCCAACGATAAAATTTGTTGATTAATATAAGGATGCCATTTATTCAACTCTTTTAATTTTGCTGCTATATTTTTAATAATATTATAAGTATCAATAACTATAGTTGCTCGTTGCTCTCTTATTTTGATTGCTTCTTCTAATTTTTCATCTAAAAACAAATCGCATTTTTTTAAAATTGGTTCAAAAATACTGCCCGCTATATTTTCGTATTGTTCATAAACTAATCCTAAAGTAACATAATAGGCTTGCTCGATTGAATCTATCAAAGCAGAATTAGATTCCATTATTTCAGGTTGATTATCCAAATATTGACGATAAATATTAAGAGCAACATAAGCTTTTTCACGAATATTCAACTCTTTCTCAATATTAAAATTCATCATTAAACGTGCTAATTCTTGAGGAATAATAACTGCTGGCAATTCACGAATGCCCAATTCTTTTGCAGCTAAATATCGATGCTGACCATCAACAATAGTATAATTCCCCTCGCTCTCTTCAACAACAATTACCGGAACAATAAAACCAATTCTTTCAATCGATGAAGATAAATGTTTAATATGATGCAAACTCGGTTTTCTTTGGAAAGATATTACTTGCAATCGATCAATAGGAATAATAGCAAATTCTAACTTATTCCCTAAATAAGGATCCTTAAAAATCATTTGAATATGTTTTTTTCTGATCATTAGAAGCGGAGGGGGTGGGATTCGAACCCACGAGTCCGTTATTCACGGACGCAGTTTAGCAAACTGCTGCCTTAACCACTAGGCTACCCCTCCATTTTCCCTAATCTTACTTAAATTATATCTTAAAATAAAATTTATTGCTCAAATTCATTTTTACATTTAATCATAACATATCGCGAAAGTAAGGTAAAAAAATAATCAACCCAACAACTAACGCCATTAATGAAATTAAAAGAACAATCGCTGCTAAAAAATCTTTTAAATCTCTAACAACCTCGTTATAATTAGGGTGTATAAAATCAAGCAATCTCTCGAAAAAAGTATTTAATAATTCAAAACTTAAAACCAATAAAGCCATTATTAATAAAATTATTTTTTCTATTTTCGTTGTCGGTAGATAAAACATTAAAATTATTAAAAGAATAAAAAATAATAACATAAATTGAAAACTATTCTCTTCTCTGATGATTCTTTTAAAACCATGAAAAGCGTGTTTAAAACTTTTAATTATTTTACGGATGTTCATAGCCTAATTTTTCTTTTTCTTTTAATTGCTGAAGATGATTGCTTTTTAGATTATTAAAAAATTCTTTAGAAAGATTATTTTCGTTTCTTAAAAGCATACCCAAATAATCAGCGCCTAAAAAATATGGCATCAATACATAATCGCAATTAGCTTTGTATAAATCAAAAGCATCTTTTATTCGATGAGTAGTAGCTATAAAAATTCCTTCTTTATTTTCTTTTTTATATTTTTCATTAATCATCATATTGATTGAATAATCAGGCACAGTTGAAATAACCAGGTTAACCTTACGCCAATCAAATAAATTTAAAAATTCTATTTCGCTTGCATCACCAAAAACAACATTTATTCTTTGTTGTTGCAATTGCTTAACTTTCGAATCATCAAAATCAATTACTAAGACTTTATACCCTTTCTCTAAAAGATATTGCAATAAACTAAAACCAGTTCTATCGCAACCTATTAAAACAACATCATAATTCTCGACTTCGCTTTCTGTTTCTGGTTTAGGTTTACGTTCTAAAAAGAAAAAGAATTTTCTAAATAATAAATATAATTTATCAGCGTAGACAAATGAATAGCTTGATACTAAAATGGTAATAATACCTATTAAAGCCATTAAAGACATTATTTCATCAGATAACTGGTTAAAGGTTTGGCCAATTTTTATAAGAATAAAAGAAAATTCACTAATTTGAGCTGAAGTTAAACCAAGTAAAAAACTAGTTCGCAAAGAATAACCTAAAGGCACTAAAAATAATATCATTATTAATGGATTACCTATTAAAACAAATAAAGATAATAAAATAGCTTGCCAAACAATTTCATTCGGAATGTTATTAATAAAGACATTTGTGCCTATAAAGATAAAAAACAAAATTAAGAAAAAATCTCTAACAGGTTTTAATTTAGATGCAATTTCTACGCTTGATGTTAAAGACGATAAACTAATACCTGCTATTAAAGCCCCTGCTTCTAATCCAAATTTTAAATATTTAAATAAAGCGCCAATACCTAAACTAAATGCTAAAGAAAATAAAAATAAGAATTCTTGCGATGAATTTAAAAACCCTTCAATTTTAGGAAAAATTTTTAAAGATGCTAAAGGCACTAATAAAAGCGCTAATAAACCAAGAAAAATATTGCTACTTTTTTGTTGATAATCAATGATATTGGGAGCATAAATAAAAGGCAAGATAAAAATAATTAAAATAGTTATTAAGTCTTGAACTAACAAAAAACCTATAGATAATTTGCCATAAGTTTTATTTAAATCACCCTTATCGTTGATTAATTTCAACATAATAATCGTACTACTAAAAGATAAAGCTAAAGAAATATAAAAGGATTCAATATTGTTAAAACCGATTGCTTTTAATAAAACAAACCCAATAGCTACGGTTAAAATTTCTTGCAAAATACCTATAACTAACGCTGCCTTGCCTATTTCTCTTAAATTTTTTAATTTTAATTCTAATCCTACAATAAATAACAAAAAAGCAATACCAAGATCGGCAAAAACATCAATTACTTCAAGTTTTATATTAGAACTAATAAAAAAATTACTCAAAACAACACCAGCAATAATATAAGCAATAATTAATGGCTGATTTAAAATCTTTAAAATAAAAGTTATAAAAAATGAAGTGATAAAAATAATAGCTAAATGAATAAAATCTATCATTGTTTTATTTACTTAATCGCCTACCAAAGGCACAAAACTAAACCCAAAATAAAATTCTTTATTTATTTTATCACCTGATTTTTTAATTTTATATATGCCATTATCAGCAGGAATAACTAAAACACCATTATCGTTAAGTTGATCAAGCAATGATTGGGGAATCTTTTTAGCTGCAGCGCTAATTAAAATTCTATCAAAAGGCGCTTTTTCTGGTAATCCTTTAGAACCATCGCCTAAAAAAATCTCAACTATGCCCTTCTTTAAAAAATTATATTTTTCGATATTCCTTTTGCCGAACTCAAAAACTTCAGGAGCTATTTCAATTGCATAGACTTTTCCAGACGCGAACTCTTGCGAACCATCTCGCGAACTTGTGCGAACTTTATCATCTTCTATTCGTGTAGGTTCGCGATTGCTATTATAGTTCGTATTTGTTCGTGTTATCTCCGCCAACAAACAAGTAGTCCAACCCGAACCAAAACCAACATCTAAAATTTTTTGTTCTTGTTTCGGCTCTAAAAGTTCCAACATAAAAGCAACCGTGTAAGGCTGGGAAATGGTTTGTTCCCTTCCAATTGGCAAAGGATAATCATTATAAGCCTCATTTAAAAATTCTTGAGGCACAAAATCTTTACGGTCAATTCTTAAGAAAGCTTTAATAATTTCCGGAGTTTTTAATACTTTTCTTTCTTTTAAAGATTCAACTAATTCTTTATTACTTTGATAAAACATTAATTAATATTAATTAATTATAAACATTAATTAATTATAAACAATTAAATCTTATGTCATCAAAATCCCTAAACTCTAACCTTTAATATTATATTATTTGATTATTTGTTTTAATTTTAAATTTGCCCAAATTTTCACGATCGTAAATTTTTGGATACAATATTTTTGAGGGAATAATATTTTTTAATATTTTTTTAGATACAATAATTTTAAATAATTTTTAATGATCGTAATACTTAAATTTGAACTCTTAATTATTTATAATTTTTTATAATTTCTATAAAACCTAAATAAGTTTTGAAGGGATCTTCTGTATTGTAAATAGCGCTTGCCATAATAATAAAATCAGGTTCATAAGTTAAAATTTGTCTTAAATTTTGCTGATTTATACCACCATCAATCATCAATTTTTGATTTTTTTTAAGTTTTTTTTTAATAAAAGCAAGACGATTATAAGTATCTTCTAAAAAACTCTGGCCGGCTCTTCCTGGATTAACTCCTAAAATTAATACGCCATTAACAAAATCTAAATATTTTTTAATAAAGTCAAAAGTAATTTTAGGTGACCAACCTATAAATATCTCTTTTTTTGTTTTTTTAGCTAATTTTAAAAGACCATCGGGATTAGAACTTGCCTCTAAATGCAAAATTAATCTTTTAACATTTTCTTTCGCCCACTTTAGAATTTCTTGAGGTTTTAAAGGAATCATTAGATGAATGTCAAATACTATGCGCGAACTACTACGAACACTATTATTAATCGCGAACTTATGCGAACTCCCATCCGAACCATTGCCAACATCATTATCATCTGTTGGCATCAGTTCGCGGTTATTACCATAATTCGCATCAATTCGTGTCAATTCTAATCTATCCAAATCATTATAATTCCTCCAGGTTTCATAACCAGTAAAACTTTTTTCGGCTACATCTAAATGAAAATTTTGGGTTGAATCTTTCAAAATATTAACTTTCTCCTTAATTTCTTCAAAACTCTGAGCATTAATTGCCGGAATAATTTTTGTTTTCATAATCTACTATTTTTTGAATTCTTCTTTTATATCTGGATAGGTTTTTAAATTTAGTTTTTAAAAATAGTAAAGTTAATTTTAATGCCATAACTTTATTAATAAAATCAGCCGGCAAGCATAAAACATTTATATCATCATCCTCTCGTGCTTTTCTAATAATTGCTTGACTAATGCCTAAACCAGCTCTAACGCCTTTAATTTTATTAGCAGCAACACATACTCCAATACCAGAACCGCAAATTAAAATTCCCCTACTACCCTTATGTTCGTTAACTTTAATACCGACTAAAAAAGAGATATCCGGATAATCATCGTTAATATCATATTGATAATTACCAACGTCTATTACTTTATATTTTTTTTTAATTAGTTTATCTTTGAGATATTTTTTTAAAGCAAAACCACGATGATCGCTGCCTATAAAAATTATCATTATTTATTTAAAATTTTATCGCTTAAAAGTTCCAATAATATTTTCAAATTCATCGTTGTTTCTTCTTCGCTAGTACTATTAATAAATTTATACCATTGTTCTAAAATTGCATTATCTTGAATATCATAAACAGCTTGATTTAATTCTAATTTAGTTTTAAAATCCGGAGCTTCTTTAGCTAAAAGAACTTTCTTAACAAATAAATTTAAAAATTCTGCAGCTTTAAAATTTAAAGGTTTTTTAACTTGAAAAGTTGCTTTTGTAGTAATATCCTGGGCAATAGAATCAATTTTTGCTTCTAATATTTTATTTTGATAAATCAAAAAAGCATTAAAAATTATTAATATAATTATTATTATAATATATACAGCTTTATTCATTAAATTTATTTTTAAGCTTTAGTTTTATTTTAACATAAAAATTTTTAAATATAATTACAATCAAAATAATTATAATGACTAACTTCCAATCAAGAGCATATAAAAACCAATAATATGACTTTAATTCAATATTTATGTGAATACCTTCGCCTTCCCGTGCTTCAATAATATTACTTTTATAAGGATAATACCCATCAGCTTCAACTGTTAAATAATATTTACCTTCAGGAACTAAAAATGAATAATTACCTGATTGATCAGTAAATTGAGGATTGGTTTGCAAAAATTTTTTAGCATCCCATATTTCAAAACTTTGTTTCTGATAATTAAAAGAATATAAAGTAACTTTAGCGTTAGCAATACGCGCTTCCCTGCCGAAAATTCTTTCAAAAACATAACCTTCAGGGTCAATAACTGTAATCAAGCGTAATTCTTTAACTCCCAAATCTATTGTTTTGTATTCAACAACTGTTATAATCTCAAATTTCCCGTAAATTTTTGAAGGCAACTGGACTTTTGCTGTGTAAATACCATCATTATCGTCATCAAAATATTGAAATTCATAAACTTTAAAACCATACTCCACATTTTTAGCAAAAATAACATTAATAAAACGTTGCCACCAAGACGTCGCTGAACCTCGATACAATAAATAACCTTTCAAACTTTTTACTTCAGATGACGGTTTGTAAACTAATAAAAGCTCTTGCTTATTTAAAACATTAATTGCCGGTAAAATTTCATTATTTTCATCTACTATTAAAAACGGCTTTATATCAAACATATCTTTATGAGTTTTAACAAAAACCAGATCTGAAGGAATTTTATCTTTATAGTCTAGAGAAAGTTTAGCAAGAGGTAAATTAACATTAAGAACTTCCCTTAAAGTCGGAATATGAATTTTGGCAATTTTTAATTTTTCTAAATTTAACAAATTATATAATCCTACATTCTGAAAAATCTTATTCACTTGCGGTAATTTTAAAGCTAATAATCTTATATTTTCCGGTAAATATATTTTTGTAAAATCAACCATTGGCTGATTATAAATAGTATAAGTAAGCTTTAAAGGTATAAATCTTATTACATTCCAACGTAAATCTATGCTTGTTTTTAAGGCTTCTATTTCTTGTTCTCTAAAATAAGGAATTGATCTTTTAATTTTTTTAGTTATTTGTCTAGTAACCTCTTGAACTCGTTTAGTTTGTTGGCTAACAAAATTGTTTAAGTTAGCAAACAAATCTTCTATATTTTTCTTTAAAATTTCAAGAGTTGAAGAATTAATGTAAAGCACCGCCGAAGAGTTAAAATTATAATCACGACTATAAGAACCCATCACTCTGCTACCTTCAGATGTTGCCGTTGCTTTACGCCACAAAGTTTTAACTTTACAATCGGAGCAATCAAAATTAATTTTACTATCATCTCTAACAACGATAGCATAACCTGAAAATTCTCCAGTAAAAGGATTAATTTTAACATTAGAAAAATCAATCCAACCAATATTTTCACCCCACGCATAACCAGCTAAATTACCATCGCCATCATTAGTAACTCCAGCTGTTAAAGGCGATAAATTAATCCATCCATAGTTCATACTCCAAGCATAACCTGTTAATTTATTATCAAAAACTTGAACATTGCCATAAGTAGGCGCAAAATTAACCCATCCTAATGTTTCGCCCCAAGCATATTTATAATTTGTATCAATGCTAGCAGCAATTATAAAAAAAGCTGGTGTTATAAAAAATAGAATGATAAGAATCTTTTTTGCCATTATTCATTAGTCGTTATCGCTGGTTGATTCTCTGATTGATTATTATTAATAGAACTATTAGATTCAGCATTAGAACTATTAGACGAATTATTACTAGAATTATCTTGAAAAGTATTATTGTTTATGTTAGAACTCTCTGAAGATTGATTATTAAGATTGCTTGAAGCACTATTATTGCTTGCCGGTAGGTTATTTGTTTCTTGATCAGAATTAACAGAAGATTCAGATGTTACTGATGAAGACGAGGAAGACGAGGATGAAGAAGAGGATGGCGATGAAGAAGAGGTTGAAGTATTAGAAGTTGACGAAGACGAAGATGTTGTTGTTGATGATGGCAAATCTGATGTTGAAGAGCTGCTTGTTTGTTGAGTTTGATTATTATTAGAATTACTCACATTTCCATTATTATTACCAGAATTCCCAGAATTATAATTATTATTGCTACTATTAAAATTATTAAGAGTTGACATATCTGAAGCATTAGAACAATTACCTTTAATCTTTTTAAGCTCGCCAGCAGCTATGTATACGCAATAAGATTCACCAGTAATCTGATCTTTCATTTCTAAAAATTCTGTTTTTATTTTTGGTGAGATTATATAACTTGCCGATAATTGCTGAACTATTATTTCTTTTACTGTCAATAAATTCTTTTCAATTGTTAAACCTAATGATCGTAAAGCATCAACAACATAGTATTGAATGTTTAAGAAGAAATCTTTCACTAATTGATAAAGATAAATAGGTAAACTTTCATACTTAATTCCTTCTGGGGTCCCATCTTTAAATCTTACCAATTCTGGAAATTGAGTTGCTACTTCTTCAGCAATAAACCCAACTTGTTTACCCGGCAAATTAAATGGTAAATCATTTTTAAATTCAAACTCTTTAGGAGTTAATGATAAAAATTTATCTTTATCAAAAAGTAAAGCTTGAATATTCGTTTTATAACGTAAAGATGAGGGCGTGCAAATAATTTTTCCTGAAGCATCTGCTGATAAAGAACAGTTAACGGCGTTTGTTTGTAAAATATCTCCTTGAACTGTTAACTTTGCCAAAGGCGTCGTTGTTCCAATAGCAACAGAATTTTCTGTCATTCTCATTATTTCTTCGCCTCGTTGATTTTTCAAAATTAAAGCTTGTGGCGAAATTGATGTTTCAGTTTCCACAAATCTAAATTCATTAGCAAAAACTAAGTCACCAACAGTTGTTGTTCCTGCGTAAAGATTTGCCCATCTTCTTCCAGACGCTCCTAAACTATAAAGATTATCAGCTTCCGGTAAAATACTCCAAGCAGTTGTTGTTCCTGACACATGTAATTTTGTCGCCGGCGTCGTTGTTCCGATAGCAACAGAACTCGTTGTTATTCTCATTATTTCATTTGTATTGCTCTTAAAAATAATACTACCTTGTTTTGAAGCTGTGCTTGTACTACTCGTCCCTGCTGTTATAATAACACTACCAGCTTGATCACCACCACTATTGCCAGCAGTAATATTAATATTACCAACAGCACTTGAAAAACCGGTATCAGATGTCCTAATGGTAACGCTACCAATAGATACGGAAGAACCTGTAGCAGCTATTATAATATTTCCAGAAGTAAGACCTGGACCAGAACTAATAAGCACATCTCCTCCCTTTGAAAAGTTCGTACCACCCATACCACCAAGAATGTTAACTGAACCTCCTTTGGCTATGGTTGTAGTACTTCTGTCAACATTACCTCCTCTAATATTAATATCACCACCTCTAGCACTACCTGAAGAAGTTGCTCCTAAAATAGTTAAATCTGCTCCTGCGGTATTAGAAGTATAAGAAGGAAGAATATTAATAGTTACATTTTTTTGAGGGCTAAAGAAAAGGTTACTATCTAAACTACTAAGCGTTACTGTAGCAAAAGTAGAAGTATTTAAAACAGTAAGATTACCAGTTATTAAAGCATTACCTTGAACAGCAAAATTTACAATCGGACTCGTTGTTCCGATACCGACGTTGCCGCTTGAAACAGCTGAACCTGTAGCAGTATTAATTCCAGTTGCAAAAATAAGATTACCGATATTTAAGAAATTAGAAGTTGTTGTTGCCGGAGTGCCTGCTTGATAACCTATTAAGATATTTCGAGAACCAACAGTTGGAGCAAAAACTGAATCATAGCCTGACTGATAACCAATAATAATATTTCCTGTGCCTGTGGTTAATTGATAGCCTGAAAAAGCTCCGAGTAAAGTATTATAACGATCAGCGGAGGTGTCTAAATTAAAACCAGATTGATAACCTACAGCAACGCCATAATTCATTCCTTTTGCTTGATAACCTACAGCAGCGCCACTACCAAATCCTTGAGCGCCATACCCCACTCCAACGCCATAACCAAAGCCCCATGAATCATATCCTATAGCAACACCAGAAACAATGGCTGAAGCATTATATCCTACAGCAACACCGGAAATATAACCTTGAGCATTATATCCAATAGCAGTACCTGAACTATAACCTGCGGCACTATATCCTACAGCAACACCGGAATTGTAACCTCGAGCATTATATCCAATAGCAGTACCTGAACTATACCCCAAAGAACTATAGCCTATAGCTACCCCTGAAGACGCTGAATTAGCCCCAATACCAACGCTTACCCCATAATCAGTGCTATAACTATTTGCGCCAATAGCTAGACCATAATTATATGAGCGAACTAAAAGCGAATTCAAAATATCTACAAAATCAAAACTTCCCCAACCTGTATTAAGATAAACAATTTTAGCACCTTTAAAAGTTGTAAGTTTATTTATTATAGATGTAGCCCCAACTTGTTTAATAATTATTTCACTGCTACTTGTAGGTGCTGAAACATTATAAATAACAAATGAATCGCCTTGACGAGCTGTTGCTGTTGCTAAATATACAGTTACCGATGAAGTAGCAACATTAAAATACTGATACATCTTATCAACCCCTGGAGTTAAAGTAATATTAGATGTTAAAGTTGCAAAATTAACATCCACGCTTAAACTATTTTTTAAATATAAATCTCTAAAAATAACAGATGAAGAAGTATTGATATCTTGAGGTAAAGATAAAATGATATTATTACTTGAAGTATTAACATTAATCTGGTTAGCGCTGCCTAACAAATTAATTGTGCCGGTTAAATTATTTAAAGATAAAACTCCCGAATTTTCGATAACAGGCGTAGCAGTGCCAAAAATATTAATACCACTGCCGGGTATTAGTAAAGAAGACAAGTTCTTGTATTCTAAACCCGTAGCTCCAGAATTGACTGTTAATAATTGATTAGCATTACCTAAAGAACTTAAACCAGTACCACCTGATAAAATTGATAAAGGACTATCTAAAGTTAAAAAAGAAATAGAAGTCGTTGCTAAAATTGAATTGCCATTAACTTGAAAATTAACTGCCGAACTTGTTACACCAACACCTAATTTATCTAAAAAAAACTTACTACCTGCAAAAAATTGAGTACTTGTTGAAACTAAACCTCTGCTAGTTAAAGAAGCATCTGGTAAATAAAATATATGCTGAGAACCTGTTGAAATAATTTGAAAATCATTGCCTGTAGAAGTTACATTAAAAGATTGGGTTGAAGTGATTAAATTATTTAAAGAAACAATCGGCGGCGTAACTGTGCAATTGGTTGTTGTTGGCGCACATAAAGGATCTAATGTTTCCCCAGGCAAATAAGGACTTACAGGCGGAGCAGCATTAACATTTAAAGCAATTAAAAAATTTAAAAATAATAGAAAAAACAATAAAAAAAGCTTACAAAAATTAATTTGTGTTAATAATTTCATTTCTAACAAAAATATTGTTTAAATAAAACATATCTCTTTTACTTATTATTTAAATTATATCAATAAAATATATAAAAATTAAAAATTTTTTGTTAATTCTTCGGGTGCATCAGGTTCAATGTTATAATAATTTATCAAAAACTCTGCAATTTTTTTAAAAGTCGGCGCTGCTGTTCCAAAAGCTAATAAACCTTTATCTGGTTTATCCAAACGAACTAATACAATATACAACGGATTGCTTGCTGGTAAAAAACCGATAAAATTAGTAATAACTTGATCACTATACCCTGACATACCATTTATGCTCATTTTAGAGTAAGGTAATAAAGCGGATCCAGTTTTGCCAGCAACATTATAACCACTAATACGCGCTTTTTTAGCTTGATTTTTTATTACACCTTCTAAAATTGGCATTATTGTATTTAAAGTTTTATCATCAAGGATATTATTAGAAATAATTTGCGGCTCGTTTTTGATAACAGAGCTATTAGGCAAAATAATTTTATTCACAAAATTAAGCTTCACTAAAGAACCTCTGTTAGCAAAAACATTAAAACTTTGAATTAAATTTAAAGGCGACAAACTAATCCCCTGTCCAAAGCTAGCTGTACCAAAATTAGCATTCCTACCCGGATTGGATAAATTATTAAAATTAGGTTTCTCTAAAATAGGAAAATCAACTTCGGCAATTTGATTTAAACGAAATAGATTAATATATTTTAAAAAATTCATTTTGCCTAATAATTGAAAAACATACACTGAACCAGTATTTAAAGATTGCTCTAAAGCTGTTTGCAAGGTTACCACTCCCCTGCCTTTATGATCAAAATTTTCAATACGCCATCCATCTAAAATAACATAACCAAGATCATTATAAGTTGATGAAGGCGAAGCTAAACCTTCAGCAAAAGCTCCTGCATAAAAAAATGGCTTCATTACTGAACCAGGTTCATAAGTTTTGCTTAAACGAGAAATAAATAACGAATAATCATTTATTTTATTAAAATTATTAAGATCGTAATTTGGTAATTCAGCAGCGGCAATAATATTGCCAGTTTTAACCTCGCTAACTAAAATTAAACCACCTTCGGCTTTATATTGTTTAACTGCTTCTTCAAGAATAGCTTCGCTTTTTGCTTGTACATAATAATCTATATTCAAAACTAAATCAGAACCCTTGATGGGATTTTTAATAATTTGTTTATCACTTTTATAGCCAATCTCTCCTTTTAAAAAATTATCATAATGTCTTTCTAATCCATATTGACCAACAAGTAAACCTGAATTAACATCAAAACGAGCAAAACCCAAAACAGACGAAAGAAAATTTTTTAAAGGATATTTTCTCGCTATCTTTGTTTCAAAAAAAATGCTATCAAACTTTAATTGTTCAAGTTTATTTTTTTCTTCAATGGTTAAATCTTTTTTTAAAATAAAACTAGTCTTACTATTTATTTTTTTCTCGTCAATATCTAAATTAGTTTTCAAAACTTCGGCTAATTTATCTAATTCTTGTTTAACATTAGAAGATTTAGGCGGATAAAAATATAAATCATAAAGGTAATAAGATAAAGCCACAGGAAAAAGATTACCATCTTTATCGCGAACATAAATATTACCACGCAAAGGAATTATTTTGTATAACTTTTCCTGAATAATAAAACTATCCGCATTAAGTATTTGCAAACTAAATAACTTAAATAATATCGCTCCTGACATCAAAATAGCTACCACTAATACTAAATAATTAATATTCAATATGCCAGCGTATTTTAATTTTTTGATTATCTTTCTTGTCATCGAAATAAAAAAATAAAGAATGTTGATAAAACATAATTTTATAAATGTAAGTTACTGTTTAGCGAGTTTAGCGAATTTTAATAAATTTAACGAGTTTAACGAGAATAAGAGAAATTTTCAGGACGTAAATAGATAATATTATCTGCTGATAAATTATTAAACGAAGGCAAAGGCGTAGTAAAATGATTATTAGTTAAATAAAAAGCCTTATTATAAAAATTATTTAGATTAAGCCGATAACTATTCTCTAAAATATTAAACTTAAAAAACACCGAACGTTCTTTAATTAAAAAGAATACTAAAATTAGCAAAACAAATAAAAGCCCTAAAGTTATAAGGGGCCAGTAATTAAAACTGACGCTTCTTGAGTTAACTTTATATTTTTTATAATGTATAGCCATTATGTTTTCATAATTGCTCTTAATTTAGCCGACCTTGCTTTAGGATTATTTAAAATCTCATTTTTTGTTGGTTTAACAGCATTTTTTGTCATTATTTTTGCTTTTTTTTCATACTTTAAAGTTTTAAAAACTTTTTTAATTACTCTATCTTCTAAACCATTAAAACTAATCACAACTATTCTGCCGCCTTTATCTAAAACATCATACGCTGATTTTAAGCCAACCTCTAAATTAACTAATTCTTGATTAACAAAACTTCGTAATGCCATAAAAACTTGCGTTGCCGGATGAATTTTTTTTCTCTTGTTTTTCTTTGCCGCAACAATTAATTCTGCTAACTCTTTCGATGTCTCAATCTTTTTATTCTTTCTTTGACTAACAATAGCTTTAGCAATTTTTTTAGAATCTCGTTCTTCGCCATACTCTTGAAAAATCTCTACCAGTTTTTCAAATGAAGAATAATTAATAACATCGAAAGCAGTAATTTTAATCTCTTGTGGATTGATACGCATATCTAACGGTTCGTCTTTCTGAAAACTAAAACCACGCTTTGCATTTTGATAATGCCAGTTAGAGATTCCTAAATCAAAAATTACACCTTTAATATGAGTAAAGTTTTCTTTTTTAACAATATTTTTTATTTGACGAAAATTTTTATTAACGATTTTGATGTTTTTATTCATAATAGTATTTTGTAACTTTGCGACCCCTAATTTAAATAGATACGGATCCCATTCAAAAGCTAATATTTTTCCATTGGGCATCAGATATTGACATAAAGCTAGAGAAAAACCTCCTAAACCAAAAGTAGCATCAATGAAGTTTTCATTCTTTTTTGGTTCTAAAAAAGATAAACTTTCTTGTAATAAAACTGGAGTGTGCATTATATTCCTAAATCACCTAATTTTTCAGCAATTTCTTGTGCCTGAGATTCGCTTTCTTTGCTATACTTTCGCCATTCATCTTCGTTCCATACTTCAAGTCTTGAATACAAGCCAACAATCACTACTTTTTTTTCTAAATTGGCATATTTTCTAAGAAACTCAGGTATTAAAATTCTTCCTTGATTATCTATACTACTTTCAAAAGCGCCAGCTAACATTAAACGCGTAAAAGCACGAGAATTTGATTGACTAATAGGAAGCTTTAAAATTTTTTCTACCACCTTTTCCCACTCATCTTTAGGAAAAATAAACAAACAAGTTTCTAAACCTTTGGTAATAATAGCATCAATGCCAAATCTATGTCGAAATTTGGCTGGAATCATTAATCTACCTTTCTGATCAATGTTATATTGAAATTCACCTATTAACATTTTGAAATTTGCGAATATTCGCCGTGAATATCACTTATCGACTTCACGGCATCCTCTAATTTTCAAAGCAACACAGAATGTATTTATTCGCATTATTTTTATTTATTTGTATGCTTTCAGCTCTACACCTAAGTTATCCACAATTTCCACATACTTTTCCACAATGTTACACTTATTACCACTTAAATATAATTTAAACCACAAAAGAAAAAATAAATTAAAAATCAGCTAATTAAAAAATCATTATTTTATAACGAATAATGAAATCTATTTCACAGGATTTACACAAAATTAAAAAAGATTTATTTATAATCAAGACAAGTAAAATTTTATCTAACATAAAAATACCCCGACTTTTTTGTCGGGGTATTTTTGTTTCTCGCTAAACTGTAATTTACAAGTTTATTTTTTCTTTTTGGCAACTTTCTTGGTCGCCTTCTTCGTGCTTGATTTTTTTGCCTTTGCCATTTTTTTTAAATTTATTTTTTTAAGGGTCCGACCAACCCTGTGTATTGTCAAAGAATTATTCTTATTTTAAATTTTAAATGATTATTATTTTTATGTCAAGCAATTTTGTGGATAAATACAAAAAATTTTTTTAACGAACAATTTGAATTTCTAGTTCCGGTGAAATAGAAAATTTATCTTCAATAGTTCTTTTTGTAAAATCAATCAATTGCATTACATCATCAAAAGTAGCGTGACAACGATTAATGATAAAATTACAATGCTTTTCTGAAATTTGCGCTCCACCTATTTGTTTACCTTTTAAACCAGCTTCAGCAATAAGAAAAGCAATAGGAATAACAGGAAAAGGATCATTTTTTAATTTATTTTTTTCTAAAACAAAATCTTGTAAAAATTTCGGCGCTTTGGTAAAGGGATAATTTTTAAAAATACTACCAGCATTAGGAAAATCTAAAGGGTGTTTATTTTGTCTATAAAAAATTTTTTCTTTAGCTTGAGCAATTAATTCTTCTTTGTTGTGATTAATATGAAAACGTAACGAAGAACTGATAATAAACCATTGACGATTTCTTCGAAAAAAAGAATCTCGATAAGCAAATTGACAATCTTTCTGAGAAAATCTTTCAATAGAACCTTTATTTAAATCTACAGCGGTAACTTCGATAACTAAATTTTTAAATTCTTGTCCAAAACACCCTACGCCTCCTTCAATAGCGCCACCAACACTACCTGGCAGGCCTCCAGCCCATTCCAAACCTGCTAAATTTTTTTCAATAGCATAAGACAATAAAGCGCTAACCTTAACTCCACTACCAACTTCTAAAATATCCTGTTGAGAATGTTTAATAAAATTAATATTAGATTTAATAATTAAACCATCAAAATTATTAATCAAAATATTTGTGCCATCGCCAAAAATAAAAAATTTTTTTGCTTTAACTAAAAAATTATCTTTAATTAGCGTCTCTATGTCGCTTAAATTAAAAACCTCAACGAAAAACTTTGCTTTACCTCCAATTTTAAAATTAGTTAAGTGAGCTAAATTTTTATCCTTGCTAATCTTCATAAAGATATCGCTGGCGAAAATTTTTATTTACCTTGGTTAACTCCAAAATATTACTAACAGTTGTTTTAAATTTTTGAATATTCTTTTGCTGCTTAAGAAAATGTTTTAATTCTTTATCATCAATAAAAGCACCGATATTAGGTAAAATTGTTTTCAGTAATCTTAAAAGAACAAAATCGCTCTTTCCTGGTCCACCACCCTTTTTTTCAATATAAGACCATTTTTGCTGTAACCATTTAAAAATTCTTGCTTGGTGAAAGCTATTATTAGCCAAACCTAAAAATAAATAATTCAACTGATTAAAACGTAATTTATCAGACAAACCAAAACGTAAAACATCATTTAATAAATTTATTTTCTTAACATTGCCGAGAGCGATTAAAATTTTTGCTTGCTCTTCAAAAATCGTATTTTTAGAAAATATTTTTAACATTTGTTCAACATATTTATCGTCAATATTAACAGCATTTACTAAAACAGGATATTTTAAATCAGGATGAATTTTGTTTTTTAAATAAAGTTTAAATAATTTTTGAGAATAATCTAAAATAAGTTCATCTCCGCTTTTACCTAAATTGATTAAAGCCTTTGCTCTAATGGTTGCAGTAATAGGTAGTTCATTTTTCTGCGGCTGTAAGCCTGAAATCTCTAAAGCAAAATGACTTATTTTTTCTAAATATTGTTTATTGATTAGAGACGGTGATAAATAAAAAATATGATTAGTCTGACTTAATAGCAAAGATAATGTATATTTAAATGATAATTTTTGTTGTAAATAAAAATCTAAAACATCGTAATAAAAGGATAAATCTTTAGTATTATTCAATACCAAGTAATAACTATCATTTATTAAAGCTAACCAATCAAATTCATTAAAATTTTTATGACGAGATAATAATTTATAATAATCTTGAGGATAATCAACTATATAAAAACCACTTAAATTTTTATTAATAATCACGCCAGATTTATTTTGCAACATCGTTAAATTTTGACGTTGTTTGTTAAAAACATAAGTTATATTTTTTTGATCAGCAGATAAAAACAAAGGCATATTCCATTTATCATTTTTATGAATATTGTTTGAAGAAATAAAAGTAAATCTTTTTTGTTCTAAAATAAATTTATTTTTATTTAAATGAAGAGTTATTAATGGATAGCCAACTTTATTAATATAATCTTTCATTATTTTTAAAATATTTTTATCAGCAAAAGCCAAACTTCGCCAAAGATCATCGCTGGAAGCATTTTTAAATTTGTATTTATCAATATATAAACGTAAACCTTTTTGAAATTTTTTCTCGCCCATATAATTTTCTATCATTCTTAAAACGCTACCACCTTTATCATATGATATCTCATCAAAAATCTCAGTAATTTCTTCTACTTTGTTAACTTTTACTTTAATAGGGTGAGAGCTTAATAAAGCATCAGCGCAAAAAGCTGAAATAACTTCGGATTCAACATATTCTTTCATCACTTCCCAATGTTTATAATAAAAATCTACAACCTTATAAGCTAAATAAGTTGCAAAGCTTTCGTTAAGCCATAAATCATCCCACCATTTCATTGTTACTAAATTACCAAACCACTGATGAACTAATTCATGAGCGATTACTTCAGCTATTCTTATTTTTGACGATAAAGATGAAACACCAGGAAAATAAAGTAAAAGATTTTCGCGAAAAGTAATAGCTCCCCAATTTTCCATAGCTCCAGCCGCAAAATCAGGAATAGCAATAAGATCTAATTTATCAAAAATATAAGGATGATTAAAATATCTTTCTAAATATTCAACAAAACGTGGCGAGCAGTCTAAAGCAAATTTTGCTCCTTCTTTTTTACCAGGAGTAGTTATAACTCTATAAAGAATATTTTTATATTTTTTAGAAACAAACTCAAAATTTCCAACGCCGATATATAAAAGATAAGTTGACATTGGCGGAGTTTGCTTGAAAATTATCTTTTTTTGATTATTGTTTATTTCTTCGCTGTAAATTGGTAAAGTATTCGAAACCGCTTGTAAATTTTTATCAATAATAAGCGTTAAATTAAAAGTAGCTTTATAATAAGGATTGTCAAAACAAGGAAAAGCTCGCCTTGCATCTGCTGGTTCAAATTGGGTGGTGACTAAAAAATCTGCTTTATCTTTATTAAAATATCTACTTAAGTATAAACCACCTAAAGTTTCACGCAATTCGCCTCTAAAATTAATAAAAATTTTATGCCAACCCTTTTTTAAACGTGATTTAATGATTAATTTGTCATTAGTCAATGAAAACGCTACAAAGCAATCATCTAATAAAACTTTATCAATATTTAAGTCAACAGCATCTAAAATTACCTCATTCATACTATTGTTAACAAAAAAATTAATTATCTCTTCTCCTAAAAACTTTCTTTTTTGAAGATCAAGAGTAAAAATTAAATTATAATTATCTATTTTTATTTTTGCTAACATTGTTTTTAACAGAATCGGGTTCCGGGGTAATAAATTCTAATGCTTTTTTTATTTGTTGCCCCGAAAGAGTGCCTTCAATAACACATCCTGGAAAATGTTCAATAATCTTTATAATATCTTTATCAGATAAAGGAAAATTAAAATATCGCTTTTTAGTAAATTTTTCTTGCAAAAAAGATATTATTCTCTGAGGTTCAAAATTATACATAACTGGAAATTTGTTAAATATTTCTAACGGATTGCTAAATCCTACTTTTTTAAAAACATCTAATTTTTCACGCAGGCTTTGAGGAGTTATGCCTGGTGCTTCAACAAAAAATCGTAAAGCTTTTTTGTCCTCAATACCTAAAGCCCGAAAACCTTTTTCTCTTTCCTTTCTTGATTCTTGAACAATTCTTTTTAATTCTTCTTTTGAATAGGACGAAATTGTTTTTTCTTTTTTATTAACCCTACCTATACTACGACGATCAATAGTCATAAAGTTATGATTTTAAAAATTTTTCGACTTGAGAAAAAGAAACTAATTTGATTGCTTTGCTCCTTCGTAATTTTAATTCAACAGCGTTTTTACTCAAAGTTTTAGCGCTAACAATTAATCGGTAAGGCAAACCTAATAAATCAGCATCAAACAATTTTTCGCCAATTGTTTTATGCTGACGATCATCATATAAAACTTCGATATTTTGTTTTAGTAAGCGCTCGTATAATTTTTCCGTCATAATTCTAACATTACTTTTATCAGTATCGACAGAAATTAAATAAACTTTAAAAGGCGCAACTTCGAGGGGCCAGATAATACCTTTATCATCATTGTGAATTTCAACGATTGTACCCAAAAGCCTTCCTAAACCAATTCCGTAACATCCCATAATAACCGGCAAATCTTTGTCATTACTATCTTTAACAAAAAAATTAAAAGGTTTAGTAAATTTATCTTTAAGTTTAAAGATATTACCTACTTCTATAGACTTCTTTATCTCTAAATTTTTATTCGAACATTCGGGGCAAACAAAATGCTCTTTAGCGATGATTTCTTTATTAATAGCTAAATCACATTGGTGACAAATGTAAATTATATCTTCACCGGCATCAGTGATGGTTTGAAACTCATGCGAATATTTAGAGAAGGTTCCTCCAGTGGCTAAAGTAAGATAAGTAAGTTTAGCCAAACCACAACGTTGAAAAATTTTAAAATAAGCTCTTTTAACTCTTTCGTAATATTTATCTAAATCTCTTTCATCAATATGAAAAGAATACAAATCTTTCATTATAAATTCAACGCCTCTTAAAAGACCTGATTTAGCTCTTAATTCATCGCGAAATTTAGTTTGGATTTGATAAACCGCTAAAGGAAAATCTTTATACGAATTAGCGAACTTCTTAACCAACGGAACGATTATTTCTTCATGAGTCCACCCTAAAGAAAATTCTTGTTTTTTGCGATTTTGTAATTTAAACATCTCCTCGTATTGCCATCGACCAGTAACTTGCCAAATTTCTTTAGGATGTAATGCTGGTAATAATAATTCAAGAGCGTCAATTTTATTCATTTCCTCTCTAATAATATTTTCAATTTTTTTTAAAACTATATAGCCTAAAGGCAAAAAAGAATAAACACCGCTCATCAATTTATCTATTAAACCCGCCTTAATTAATAATTGAGCGTTGCGTGATACTTCTTCTTTAGCTATATCTTTTGATGTCTTAGTAAAAATTTTACTTAATCTCATAGTAATAAAAATGATTTTAGCGCTAAAATATTTTAATCATAGATTAATTATAAATTATTTTTTCTCAAAAAAATATTTCGGGTTCAAATTGCACTTGACGTACTTCAGCAAATTGCTTTAATGTTTGCTCAATTTGCATTTTGGCTATATTTAAAAAACAACGACTAATATTTTTTTTAATAAAATCATCGACAAAAATAGTTAAAAGACCTTCGTTATTTAGCTGGACAGACTTTATTTTTAGAGATAACGAAGGCACGTAGTTCGCTAAATTATTATTTATTTTATCAAGATTTAATTGGCTATCTTTTTGGAATAATAAATCTAAAGTATCTTTAATAATATTATTTTTAACCAGAACTTTTGTTTCCATAGATGTTATACCTGCTTGAGTGCATTTGATATTGCCTCTTTTATCTCTATCTTTGCTTTTATCATAAACATACAAAAGTATCTTTTCATAAGCTAAATCTTGAAACTTTACCGGAATTATTAGAAATTTTTGTTTAGCCAAAGATAAATTGGGATTATAAGAGTAAAACTTAACTATTCCTGAAGTTGTTGCTGGCTTGCTAAATTCAATGTACTCTTTAAAAACAATAAAATTATCATTGATTTGATTTTTTGCCTGAAGAGTTGTAAGTCCTAAAAAATTACCATTATCATCGTAAATTTCAACATTTAATTTACCATCAAAAAACCAATCTAATTTTGCTTGACCTTCAAACAATAATGGCGAAGTAATAAGATCGTTGATCTTAGGTTGCTTAATTTGAATGTCTTTAATTAAATCATCAAAAATAATTTGCGAGAGATTTATTCTAACAATCATACCATCTATGTCTAAAGATGAAGATTTAGAAGAATCGCTAGTCACAATACCTAAATATAAATAACCATCATTCCCCAACTCCAAAGTGTAAATTTTACCTAAACCTTGCAAAGAATAAACATTTAATTTCTTATCTGTTAAATGATATCTGTATAATTTTTCATTTCGGAAACTACCAAAAAATAAATTATTATAATAAAACACTAAATCCGATGGATCCCAATCATTATTTCTATCTGAAGATAAAATAGCTTCTTGAAAATTTAATGTTTTATTATCATCGCCTATTTTATCGAATTTTTTAGGCCAACCATAATTTCTACCAGCGTATACTAAATTAATCTCATCAAAAGCATCATACAAATTATCACGACTATAATCTAAAGACCAAAGATAATCTCGATAATCCCAAGCTAAACCTTGGGGATGACGAAAACCGAGAGCATAAATTAAGGATTTTATTTGACGATTCGTTAAAGATAATGAAGTATCATCATCTAAATCAATAAAAGGATTATCCAAAGGTTGCTTACCATTATCATCAACTCTCAAAATTTTTCCAGCTAAAGAATATAAATTTTGAGCATTATCAGAATTGCCGGCATCGCCAGTAGCAATATATAAGTAACCATCGGGACCAAATTTAATTTTACCTCCATTACTATAACTACTACCAGGAATATCGTCAAGAATTATTTTGTCTTTAATTAACATATAAACAGGCTGCGCCTCAGCATATAGCTCAATACTTCCACTAGCATTATCTAAAGTAGAAGTTGCTTTTTGTTGTAATATATACCTTTCAACACGATTAATAATTTTATTCTTCTTTTGTGTTGTGTAATAGATATAAACAAAGTTATTATCTTGAAAATAGGGATGTAAAGTTAAACTCAACAAACCAGCATCTTTGCCATTGTAAACATTTTTAATATTAAAATTAGCAATAACTTTTTTTGATAGCAAATTTATTATCTTAATTTCTCCATTTTTTTCAGCAACAATTATTTCTTTATCATTTAAAAAATTAATCGCCGTAGGAATATTTAATTTCTGATAAACAATATCGTAATTTAATCTTTGTTGCCAAAATTCTTCTTCATTAATTTGAATGGTTGTTTCTTTGCGTGTTAAAAAATAATTTATCTGATCGTAAAAAAATAATCCTCCGATAACTAAAAAAATAATAAGTAAAAAAAATATTATCTTTATTTTGAATGATATTCTTGCAATCATTTTAAATAAAAAACTGATCAATAATTATTTTAAAAAACATCTACTTAACTATTATGAGCAACAACAGAAGCGACAATAAAAGAATTTAAAAAATATTTAAAATTTTTTTCAATAACAAAATTATTTTGTAATAATAAATTTTTTAGTTCTTCATTGCTATAAATTTTATACAATACCTCAAATTTAGTCGCTAAACTTAAAATTATTTTACTGAATTTAGTGTCGATAGTAGGATCAACAATAATTAATTTACCGTCTTTATTCAAAAGTTGATAAAATTTATTAATGATTTTTTCAGGATTATATAAGTGATGAAATGCTTCGCTAACTAAAATATAATCAAATCTGTCATTTTTAAATACAATATTCTCTATATCACCTTTAATTAATTTAACATTAGGAAATTCTTTTAATTTGTCTTGCGCTTTAGCAAGCATTTTTTCAGAAATGTCTACGCCGTAAAAATAAGCTTGGGGATTATTTTTAGCTAAATTATATAAAACTTCACCTGTGCCACAACCAACATCTAAAAAATTATAATTAATATGCTTTATAACTTCTTTAGTAAGCAAATTAATAATTTTATTATATAAAGGTTGAAAATATAATCTAAACAAAAACGAATCGTAAATATAAGCTAAACGGTCAAAATATTGTTCTTGAGTTTGACTCATATTTGAAAAATTAAATTTTTAATAAGTATATTATACTTTTTGTTTTAGCTTTCAATTTTTTAAAAAATTTATGAGAGTAAAAATTATCTACTTTAATTTCTATTCTAAAAAATTGCCTTCGTGTTTTAGATAATTTTTTCTTGAAATATTTTTTTAAATATTTAATCACTTTAATGCCTATTCCCTGATCTCTAAATTGTTTATCAAGATAGATCAAACATAAATCTACATACTTATTACTAATATAAGTATGCACCATACCAATATTAGAATTATTTTTTTTAATAATAAAATATAAATTATTTTTATCTTTAAATTTGGTTAGTAAAATTTTAGCTAATTTTATTTTATTGAGCTTAATATCTTCAAATTCATAAAAATAATTATAAATGTAATCAATTAAATTATTTAATAACTGTTTATTTCTGCGAACTTCCGACAATAATATTTTTTTAACAATAATATCAGAATTATTTAATTGCTTTTGATAATTTTTCATAGTATAATAATATAAACAATAATATAAACAATAATGTCGTTAATTAATTTTAATATAATTTCAATAATGAGCAAAATTAATCTCAATACAGCAATTAGAAAATGGTCTAAAGGAAAAAAGTATAATGGCTTTCATCCTACAGGTTATAATGATATTAATTGGCAAACAGTAAGAAAATTAGAAAAATTGGCAATGTTTAACTCAACTAAATGCTGCGCTAGTGGTACTTGTGACTAAAAATTAATCTATCTTAATGTTTGAGATTTTTTATCAAGATCATTTAGAATTTTTTAAAAATAGTCTTAATAAACATATAAATCATCGTATTCTAAACAATAAAAATCTCTTTATTGAACATATTCTTAAAAATGTAATCAAAAATTTAGATAAAGTTATAGCGCCTATTGTTTGCTGGCAATTATATTTAGATAAAAGTAATAATCTTATCAAAGGCATAACTAGTTACGAAAGATTCCAAAATTTTCTTAAATCAAGAAAAAATTCTTTACTTAAGATTTATAATAATATTGACAAAATAATAACTAATTATCTTACTGAAGAAGAATTATTTATAAAACAAATTCTTGAAATAGTATCTAAAAATTGGCGCCAAATTGATAAAATTTTTAATATTCACGCTCCTCTTTTGTATTTTCAAGAACCCACATCAAGCGATAGACATTATCAAGGCAAAAGAACAATCTTTTTAAAATTTAAAAATAATAAAATCATCAAAATTAAACCTTTCCTCTTTAGCTGTCAACCATTATTTTACGCAATTTTAAAAAAATTTAATCAAGACAACAGTCACAAATTAAAAATTACTCTTAATATTCAAATAGATAATTTTTGGTTTTCAGAATTTATTCCTGTACAAAATAAAAACATCAACATCCAATCAGCGGAAATATTTTATAAAAAATTAGGTTGCCTTTTTGCTTTAACTTTTGCTTTTAACGGTTCTGATTATCATATGGAAAACATCATTGCTTCTAAAACAGATCCTGTAATAACGGACTCGGAAACGTTTTTTACTAATTATAGTATTTATAAAAATAAAAAATTAATTAATAGTCTTTTAAGCACAGGTTTTATAGAACGTTTAACGAAAAATTCACCAACAAGCGCTATTTGGGGAGGCAATAAAAAATTGCTCAGCTTAACCCAGCCGATTATTATCAACCCCAACACAGATAAAATGAGATTAAAGTTTAAAAGTTTTAGTAAAATTTTACCTAATAATAGAATTTTTAAAGATAATAAAATTTTATGGCAACCACAAAAATTCAAAAAGCATATTCTGCAAAGTTTTCAAGAAACCTATTTATGGATTATCCGAAACAAAGAAAATATACTCAATCTTATTGATAATTATCAACAACCAATTTTTACACGAGTTATCTTAAGGAAAACATCTTTTTATGCTATTTTAATTCAACACATTCTCCAACCAATTAATTTACCTTTATCTCAATTCAAACTTAAATTAAAACACGCTTTTTATCAAAATAGTCAAAGATTCCATAATAATTACAAAAATTTTTTATTTAAAAAAATCATCGCCTATGAAATAAACAATATCCAAAAAATATCTATCCCTATCTTTTGGCAAAATATTAAAGAAAAACATCTTTATCTAGGCGAAGAAAAATACAAAAATTTTTTTCCTAAAACAGCTTATGAATTACTAAATGAAAAATTACAAACAATGAATAATCGTCAATTACAATACTACCTTCAAAAAATTAATAATTATTTATCGCCTAAATGAATCTGCTTGTTTGCTTTACTAAATTGCCAATTAAAAATAATAAAAATAGACAACGCCAAACTATCAGCGATTAAACAATAATAACAAAAATTGCCTAAAATAAAAAATTGAACATAAATTAAATAAAGAGCAAAAATAAACCCTAAAGTAGTTATAAAAATTTTTATTCTCATCAACTTTTGACTAGTAAATAAAAATAGAAAGAAAATAACAACAAAATATATTACACCTAATAAAGCAACATTAATACCTAAAAATTCAGAATATTCGCTCTTAATAACTAAATTACAACCACTAAGGCCACAAGCAACGCCTTCGCTTTGAGAGAGATAAAGAAGATAAAGTGAAATTAAAATACCTAATCCCGACAGAAATAAAATTACTTTTTTTGTCATTTTAAAATTATCATTATTTTAATAATAACTATTTATTTTAATAATGTTTTAATATTTGTCTAACTATCTTTTTTAAAGCAAAATAGCGATGATTAATTTGTTTATGCTCGTCAATATCTAAATCAACATAATATTTTTTAAATTTACTTACTATAAACAACGAACGAAAGGGATAGCCTTTAATCATTTTTTGAGATGGTTGTTTAGCTATTTCGCCTTCTGTCTTAGCTTCGCTAAATAAAATTAAATCACGATGGCTATCGTAAAAAACTAAAGTTGTTGTTAAATATGCTTTTCTTTCTTTGCCTTCGGCTTTATGCATTTTTTTCAAAGTATACTCTATCAATTCTTCATCGCTCATTTCGTATCCCGCCCATCTTTTTGATTTTACGCCTGGTTCATTATTAAGATAAGGAATAACTAAACCACCGTCATCAGACAAAACAGGTAATTGCAATAATTCTGAGTATTGCTTGCTTTTTAATAAAGCATTTTGGAAAAATGAATCCCCATTCTCTTCAACTACATAATTGACTTTTAAATCAATCAAAGAAGAAATATTAAATTTTTCTTCTAATAATAAATGAAACAAATATTCCTTTATTTCCTTAGCCTTGCCTTGATTATGAGTACCTATAACTAAATGATTCATTGTTAAAATTAGTTAGATTTTTATTCGTAACGCAATGCTTCAATGGGATCTAATTTAGCGGCTCTTTTAGCTGGATAATAACCAAAAATCAAACCAACAGAAACAGAGACGGCTATAGATATAATAACTGCTTGCATCGAAACATAAGTGGTAATATTGGCAAAACGACTAATTAGAATAGATATTACCACTCCTAATATTATACCTATAAAACATCCAAAGGAAGTAATAATAATCGATTCTAAAATAATTTGACGAAGAATATCGCTGTTTTTAGCGCCGAGTGCCTTACGCAAGCCTATCTCTTTTGTTCTTTCAACAACACTAGTAAGCATCATATTCATAATACCAATACCCCCAACTATTAAAGATATTCCCGCAACAAATGATAAAAATAAAGTAAAAGTATTAATAATCGAAGTTAGAGTTGCTAAAATGTCTTCCTGAGAAAATACCGAAAAATCTGGTTCGTCAACTTTGTGTAACTGCATTAATCGTGAAGTTACTGCCTGCCTTACATAATCTATGTTATTTTTAGAATTAACCTTCACAGCAATGCTATTAAAATATTCATTGCCTGATAATTGTTTTTGCATTACCGAATAAGGAATAATGATAAAGTCATCATAATTAACAAATCCAGCTGAACCTTTTGCCGCTAAAACGCCTATAACTTTAAAATTAACACCTCTAATACGTATTTTTCTATCAATTGGGTCTATATCGTTAAATAAATCTTTAGCTATTTGATTACCCAAAACAGCAACCTTTGCATAAGATCTTAATTGTTCATCATTAAAAATAGACCCTTTATCAATTACCATATTCCTCACTACAAAAAATTCTTTACTGCCACCTAAAATAATAGTATTTCTATTATTCCCAACATCAGATATTACTTGAAAACGTCGTTGAACTTCTGGAGATATGGCTTCAATTTCAAGAATATCGCGAATAGCTTCAATATCATCTTTTTTTAAAACTTGCGCATCACCTCGCCCACTAGAAACAAAACCTCTTCCTGGTTGGACAACACCCGGAAATATTATTAAATTATTTGAACCTAAACTTTCTATACTCCTTTGAATACTAATTTTTGAACCTTCGCCTAATGATATCATTGAAACAACAGCAGCAACGCCAATCATAATACCTAAAATAGACAACAAGGTCCGCAACTTATTGCTTCTTAAAGAATCTAAAGACTCATTAACTAAATCTTTAATTCTCATTTATGATATAATTGTTTTCTGTTAATTACTTTCATATCTTCAACTTTTTCACCATCCTTAATTTTAATAATTCTCTCTGAATGTTTGGCTACATCTTCTTCGTGAGTAATCAAAATTACCGAGATATTTTTTTCGCTATTTAGTTTTTGTAAAGTATGCAAAACAATTTCACCTGTTTTAGTATCCAAATTACCTGTTGGTTCATCAGCTAAAATTATTTCTGGATCATTCATTAAAGCTCTAGCAATAGCAACTCGTTGCATCATACCCCCAGATATTTGATTTGGCTTATGATATATAAAATCTAAAGGAAAAGCTGTTGCTTGTAGACATTCTAAAGCCTTTTCCTTTCTTGCTTTAAATGATAAATAATTATTAGCATACAAAGATGGTAAAATTACATTTTCTAAAACATTTTTTCTTGAAAGTAAAAAGAAAGCCTGAAAAACAAAACCTATTTTTTTATTTCTAATATCAGCTAATTCGTTATCATTCAAAAGACTAATGTCTGTATTTTCTAAAAAATATTTTCCACTTGTTGGTTTTTCTAAACAACCTAAAATGTGCATTAAAGTTGACTTACCAGAACCAGAAGGCCCCATAATAGCTATAAACTCGCCTTTTTTTATTTCTAAAGATATATTCTTGACAGCAACTGTTTCAAAAGCGCCAGTTTTATATATCTTAGTAATATTTTCTAACTTGATCATTAAAAGTTGTTTATCTATTTCGCGAATTATTAGTTGTCGTTGTTCTACCAGTAAATTGTCGAGGATTGGGCATTAATCGCTGAAACAATCCTTGACTTTGAGTAAGGGTTGTATTATTGTTATCTATTTTCTTTAAGATAAAAATATCGTTTTCTTTCAAACCATCAATAATTTCAGTAAAACGATTATCACTAATACCTGTTTTGATAAAAATTTTTTTAGGTTCAAAATTTAACTTAACAGGACGTTCAGAAATATTACTTATATTATCTTTCTCATCAGGAACTAAAATAAATTTTTTATTATTTAAAGATTGAATAGCGTTATTAGGCACAACTAAAATATTATCTTTTATTTCAACGATAATTTCCGCATTAACTGTCATTCCTAGTTTTAACTTATTGTTATCGGGCAATGAAATTTTAACTTTATAACTAACAACTCCTTGATTAACATCACCAACATAATCAATGCTTAAGACTTTGCCTTCAAGTTGTAAATTCGGTTCAGCATCAAAAGTTAAAATTGCTTTTTGACCAACTTTTACTGAAACAACATCAACTTCATTTAAATCTAATTCAGCAATTTTTTGATCAGAGATAATATTATAAATAGCGCTACCACTATTTATTAAATCATTAACATTGTAATACTTTTTCTGAATAATTCCGCTTAAAGGAGCGTAGATATTATAATCTTTTAAATCCTCTTTTAAATCTTCTAAATCTTGTTGTGCTTTTTTTAACTCATTGTTTAATTTTTCAATATTTTTCTTTTTTTGTTCAATAGTATTTTTCATTGTCTCAATATCCAACGATTTAGAACGCAAAGAATCATTGTAATTATTTAAAGTTTGCGACATTACTGCTAATTCATCGTTGTATTTTGTGTATTTGTTATATATACTATTTAAAGTTGTAAAATGCTGCTCAATAATATTTTGTTTAGCGTGCAAGGATTGATTAAAAATTATATCATTTTTTAGTTTAATAATAATATCTAAAATATCTTTAATAAAATTCTGGTTTTTTAAAACAAAAGCATAAGTTTTATCAATTAAGTCTTTATTAAAAACATTGCTTTGATATTTTGTTGTTTGAAAATTGCTATATAGATCATCAAACTCTTTTTTTAGACTATCTTTATTGCGTCTTAAATTATCACTTAAATTTTTATATTGCGGAAAATAAAAAAGATAATAATCTATATTATCAAAATTGCTATCTAAATCTTTATTAAAATATATTCTGTCAATACTATTAAAATCATTAGCGTACTGAGAATAAAAATCTGATAAAGTTTTTAATACTAATTCATATTTCTTTTTTATGTCATCGCCTCTTTGTAGTTGCTCATATTCTAGCAGTATTTTTTGTAAACTAATATTAGAACTTTGAATATCTAAATTACCAATATCGATATTTTTCTTTATGTCTTCTATATTTTTTTCTATATTTCTAATATTTCTTTTCACTGAAGTATCATCTATTGAAACTATCAACTGACCATTTTTTACATAATCTCCTTCTTGCGCTCCTAAATAAACTAACTTCCCGCTCACCAATGATTTTACTAAAAAACTATCAGAAGTTGTCACATAACCAGAACCTGATACTATTTTTTGAATTTTATCTCTTTTAACCCTGTCTAAAATATACCCTTCCGGAGATTTTAGCCCTCGTTGAAAATAAAAATAGTATCCTAAAGCTAACAATAATATCACAGACAAAAAAATAAAAAATTTATTAAAAATAATTTTTCTCATTTTTGGTTATGTTTCAGCAAACAATTAGTAAACGAATAATTCAAAATTATTTTATCATATTAATAAAACATCGTCAAATTTATATAAGGAGTTGCTTATTTGTATTACTTCACAAAACTATAAAATATCAGTTTCTTTAATTAATTTTTTAAATCTTTCAATTAAAACAACATTCTCGGGATCCACTTTATACAATTGAGCTAAATAATAAGTTACCCAATCGCCAAAAATTAAATTATCGAAAATTTTATAAAAAATATTTTGATACTGTTTGAGAATGATTTTTTCTAAAACAAAATTTTTTTCTTGCAAAATTTTTTCTAAAACAAGCATTCTTTTTTTAATACGCTCATCATCGCTATCGTCAAACAAAAATAAAAAATAAAATTTTTTAAAACAATTATTGCTTGTTTTAAAATCAAAACCTGACATTTCGTTATGATTTAATTCAGGAAAAAAATTACAGAAAGCAGGAATTTTGCTTGTCTCGTTAAATTTTATTTTCCAATTATAAGCTAAAGCAAAATTATTTTCAGAAGCATAAATTATAGGTATATAACCAAATAACTTTTGAGCAAAAATTTTTCCTTTTTCTCTTAGATCTAAAGGATTAAAATAATTAGCTAAATCTTCCAATTCTTTTAAAGCTTTATTTTGTTTCATTACCTTTAATAAAGCTTTTATCATTACCACAGTCGCAAAACGAGGTTGCGTATCAATATCTGGCAACTGAATATAAGGAATTTTATATTTCTTGGCTATCTCCAAAAGTTTTCCTCCTTTACTAATAACAACTTGATTTTTTAACTGTTTTTTTATTGATTCTTCGCAAGCAGAAATAACTTCTTCGGTATTGCCAGAATAAGAAATAAAAATTATTAAATATTTTTTTAAACTTTGCAAATTTAAAGGAGGTAAATTATAATTTTGACGAATAAATAAATCTAAAGAAGGATTATAAATTTTTAATAAATCACCAGCTAAATGAGAACCCCCCATGCCTATAATCAGAAATTTTGGATGGTAAGAAAAATTATTATAATTTTGAATAACGGGTTTATATTTTAAATGATTTTTAAAATTTTTAAGAGTAGTTATAAGATTCATAATTTTAAAATAATACTATTTTATATATTAATTATAAATTACAATTTTTCAAAAATAACTAAACCTGTTTCAACATAAGAAAATGGATTATATTGATTTTCTTTTCTGTCATAATGTAAAAACCTTACTTTACCTAAATCATTAATTAATTCTTCGCAAATTTTATAACCCGGTAAATTTTTATTTTGAAATAATTCGTAAAATTTCTGTGTTAACGATGAATAAATTTCTTTTGGCGGAGGCAAACGAAGAGGGAAAATATGTACACGACCTCCGGGCTTCACAACTCTTAAAATCTCAGCTAAAGCAGACACATAAGCTTCAAAAGTTTTTAAATAACTTAAACTATATAAAGACAAAACATAGTCAAAGGAATCATTTTTAAAAGGTAAATCAACAAATTCGCCTGCTAACAAAGGCAAAGGTTGTTTTTGTTGTTGATAATGCAATTGTTTATCGATTCGTCGCGTTTTAAAAACTAAACTAATATCAAGACAAACAATTTCTGTATCGTTAAATTTTTCCTTTAATTGCCTAGCGAACTTCTGATATTTGCCTGAACCTAAATCTAAAATTTTTTTATTCTTTAAATCCTCTAAATTCAAATGTAAAAATGATAAATAATCGTCTAAAGGCCTGTCGGTTAAACCAAAATCTTCTAAGCGACTGCCTTCTTTTTTTCTACGTTTAAATTGTTCATCTTGGTTAAACTGATCCTCTGATGGCATTATTAATTTTAAAAATATCACTTCATAAATCGCAAAATATATTCTTTAACCGCTTTTGTCTTTTTATAATTATTAAAAATATTATGAGGATCAAAAATATTTTTAATTGTCTGGAAAATATTAAAAATTTCGGTGCCAAATTCTTTAGCTAAATAAGGACCTCGAATAATGCCATCATTGTGTTCAGCCGTTAATATTCCTTCATATTTTAAAACTAAACTATGAACCTTTTCCATAATTTCAACAATATTTTCTCGTGTTTCTTTTTTTGTAAAATCAACTAAAGGAATAATGTGTAAATTACCATCGCCTAAATGACCAGAAATAGTATAAATCATTTGATAACTATCTAAAATATTATATAATTGTGGTAAAAATTCAGACAAATATTGAGGCTGAATAATAAAATCATCAATAAAAGGAGCGGCGCTTAAATGTTTTATTTTTTCTCTTAATAATCGGTAGGTATCCCTTCGTAAACGCCAGTATTTATTTGCATCTATTTCAGAAGTTGGAATTCTATATAAAAAATTATATTTTTGATTTATTAACTTCAGTTTATTAATTTTTTCTTGAATTTCGGCTTCATCATCGCCAGAAAATTCGCATAAGACAATTAATTTAGGAATACCTAATTTTAAAATAATCATCAAATCAGGCAAAAATAATCGGATAGTAGAAAAAACTCCACGCGCGCCTAATAAACTAGCCATTTCTCTAGCAAAACGCATAAATATTTTAAAAGTATGATCATCGGTAATTTCTAATGATGTTGGGTTTAACGATAAAATATCATTAGTAAATAACGGCAAATTTTTTAAGTCTTTAATAAAAATAACTGCTAATTTCGAAAAATTATCTTTAGGCACTAATTTAAGTTTAGCTTCAGTTACAATGCCCAAAGTACCTTGAGCGCCAACAAAAAGTTTTGTTAAATCAAAATATTCATCGTTAAAAGCATCCCAAATATTATAACCACTTGAATTTTTGCTAACTTTGGGTTTAGATTTTTTAATTAACTCATTATTGTCTTTAAAAAGATTATACAGTTGACGATAAATTTCGCCTTCAAAATTAGATAAATTCATTTTTTGCTTGACTTCATTTAAACTTAATCTTTCAAAAATATATTCTTCGCCATCTGCTAAAATAACTTTTAATTGTAAAACATATTTATCAGTCTTACCATATTTCAAACTTTTTTCACCTCCAGAATTATTATTGATCATACCACCTAAAGCACATAGTTCTTTCGATGCTGGATATGAAGGCAGCATTAAATTATATTTATTAAGCTCTTTTTCAAAATCACGAAAATAAACACCAGGCTGAACAATAGCGGTGTTATTTTGAGAATCTATGCTAAAATTTGTAAAATATTTTGTTAATACTAAAAGCAAAGAATCTGTCAACGGACCTCCTGACATATCAGTGCCTGCAGCTCTGCATGTTAAAGTGTAATTATTATCTTTAGCTAAATTAACTAATTTTTTAATATCTTCAGAATTTTTAGGAAAAATAACTACCTGGGGTTCAATTTTAAAAATACTTTTATCTTCCGAATATTCTTTTAAGGTTTTTTCTTCAGTAGAAAATTCTAAACCTAAATCGCTTAATAAATCTTTTATATGCTGACTCATATCCTAAAAAATTTAAAATTTTATTTTTAATTATATCAAACAAATAAATAAAAAATAAATGTTTAATTGAAATAAATTCAAATTATTAGCTAAAGTTATAATAAAGCTATAATAAACTAAATAATAATTTGTTAACTAATGCGAATATCAAGATTATTTTTTCAACAAAAAACATTAAAAGTTGCTAAAAAATTATTGGGCAAATATTTAATAAGAAAACATAAAGGAAGACTACTAATTGGCAAAATTGTTGAAACTGAAGCTTATATTGGACCAAAAGATAAAGCTTCTCATGCTTATTCGAAAAAAGAACAACCAATGAAAGAAAAAGTGAAAATTATTGAAGAAAATTGGGGAAAAATTAAGAATTATGTTGAAAATAAGGATATTTTTATTAAAAGAATATTATATGGGAATAAAAAGAATAAGACGCCCGAATATAACACGAATAAGATGCCCGAGTATAAATCGAATACATTCGATCATCATTCGGGTAATACATTTGGTCATCATTCTGGTAATAAAGTCGATCCTCATTTGCGTAACTTTATAATTTATTACAATAAAGTAACTAAAAGAAATTTAGCTGAATATCTACGAGGTGGCCATATCTATATTTATTTAATTTATGGCAATTATTATCAATTAAATATTACTACCTACAAAGAAGGTTATCCAGAATGTGTTTTAATTAGATCCCTAGAACCAATTTTAAATTTAAAAAATCCTAAAGGACCAGGAAGACTTTGCGAAGAACTAAAACTAGATTCGAGTTTTTGGGGAGAGGATTTGGTAACGAGTGAAAGGATTTGGATAGAGGATGAAAAATTAGATCGCGAGCCGGTTCGCTTTTTAAACAAAAATAAATTTAACGCAACACAACATAAATATATTATTACAAGAACAACTCGTATTGGTATTGATTATGCTGAAGAATGTAAATTTTTAAAATGGCGGTTTTATATCAAAGGAAATAAATGGGTTTCAAGGAAATAGATCATAATATAACAAACAACAAAATCTAACTATCCCAAATTTTCACGATTGTGAAAATTTTGGTAAGTTTGTTAAATTATAAGTTTATTAAATTAATTGAAAGAATTAAGCCATAAGTTAAAATTAACAATGAAACAAGATTAATCAATGAACACTAAATGAAAAAATGCTAATAAAAATTTAATAATAAAATGATCAAAGATAAGCAAAATTTAAAATGTTAATAATTTCTTAACAGCATTTTTAACAGCTTCTTTATCCATTCCATATTTTTTAATAAGTTCATCAGGCTTGCCCGATTCACCAAAAGTATTTTGAAGACCTAAAAAAATCATTTTTGGTTTATTTTCACTCTTTTGAACAATAACTTCAGCGATCGCACTCCCCATTCCTCCATTAATTTGATGATCTTCTAAAGTAACAATTCCTTTAACTTTATTTGCGACTTCTAAAATTTTTTCTTCATCTAAAGGCTTAATTGTATGAACATTTAAAACATAAACATCTATTCCCTCCTCTTCTAATTCTTTAGCTGCCAATAATGCTTGGTAAACTAAATGTCCTGTCGCCATTATAGCAATTTCAGCGTTTTCATTTTTGGAAATCCAGAATTTTTCTATTTTCCCAAACCTAAATGGAGTTTCTTCAGTTGTAATTACCGGAGTTTTATCTCGGACATATCTTAAATAAAAAGGCCCGTATTCTTCAACTGAATACAAAGTTGCTTTTTTAGCTTCCCAGTAATCGCAAGGAGAAATCACTCTTACATTTGGCAAACATCTCATAATAGCAATATCTTCAGTTGCTTGATGAGTAGCGCCATCGGGACCAGTGACAATACCGGAATGATGACCAGCAATTTTTACATTGGCATTATTATATATTATTGTTGTCCTTATTGTTTCCCAATTTTTCCCAGGAGAAAAAGTTGCATAAGAAGAAATAAAAGAAATTTTTCCTGAAACAGCCAAACCAGCAGCAATACCAGCCATATTTTGTTCAGAGACGCCACATTCAATAAATCTTTCCGGAAATCTTGCTGCAAATTTATGAGCTCGTGTTGATTCAGCTAAATCAGCTGTTAAAACAACAATATTATGATTTTTTTCGCCAGCTTCAATTAAAGCATCGCCATAACCATCACGAATTGGCTTTTGCTCTACTTCTTCAAAAATTTTTGGATTTAATTTTAACTCCAGATTTAACATTTTTATTGATGCTCGCTTTCAATTTTACCTCCTAAAGTTCTTAATTCATCTAATGCTTTCTTAGCTTCTTCTTTGTCAGGAGGTTTCCCGTGCCATTCAAATTTTTTTTCCATAAAACTAACGCCTTTGCCAGGTATAGTATAAGCAATAATCACTGAAGTTCGTTTCCATTCTGAACGAGCTTCATTAATAGCATCGATAAAAGCTCTAATATTATGTCCATCAACTTCCAAAACATGTAAGCCAAAAGATTCTAATTTTTGTTTTAATGGTTCTAAAGGCATAACATTTTCAGTTATACCATCAATTTGAATATAATTTCTATCAATAATAATAGTTAAATTATCAAGTTGGTTTTTACCTAAAAACATATAAGCTTCCCAAGTATTGCCTTCTTGATGTTCGCCATCTGAAGTTATGCAATAAATATGATAATCCTTTTTATCAAGCTTAGCGGCAATTGCCATACCAATTGCTTGAGAAATACCTTCGCCTAAAGGTCCTGAAGTGTTTTCTATGCCTGGAAGAACGGCACGATGGGGATGGCCCTGTAAACGTGTATTTATTTTCCGCAAAGTTTTTAATTCTTCAATAGAAAAATAACCAGCTAAAGCCATAGTTACATATTGCACAGGACAGATATGACCATTAGAAAGAACTAATCTATCTCGTTCATCCCAAAATGGATTACGAGGATCAAATTTTAAAATATGAAAATACAAAGCTGAAAAAATATCAGCCATACCTAAAGGACCAGCAGAGTGGCCTGACCCAGCTTCAACCAAAGTCTCGATTATTAATCTACGAATTTCATTGGCCTTCTCTTCTAAAAATTTCAATTTGTTTTCATCTAAGCTGTTAATCATAAATATTTAATTCTAAAATTTTATTATTTCTTTTATCTCTCAATAAAAAATCAATTTTTGTCTTCTTCAATTTTTTTTATCAATAATTCTTTCTTCTTATATTTTTTAACAAATTCTTCCTCATTATAATTATGAGGACTATTAATAACTAACAAATTTTCGTCTTCATAATATTCATAATCATTTAAAATAAATTCTTCAACAATCTCTTCTTTAATATTACCATCAGCATCAAAATCATAACATATTATCGCTACTTTATCGCCTTTATTAAAAATATTTTTAGTTGTAAAAACAAAGTATTGCATCAAAACTTAATAAAATTATGTTTGGGAATCGGGTCTATTATCTTTATTAAACGAGACCATTGTTACTGGTACAGAATTCGGATCAAAATGTTCATAATAACCTAATTCTTTCTTTCCAGAAAAACAAAAAATACTTTTTAAATTATCTATAGCATTAGCAATGGCTAAAGGACCTGCAAATTGAGAATAATTATTCTGATGATTACTTATAGCTATGCCAAAATAACGAGTAAAAATAGAATAAGAACCACTACTATTATAGCTATATGGCACAGGAATTCCATAAGCAATTATAGATATTCTTTCATTGGTACGAGAATTATAAATATCTAAAGTAATAACCGCTTGAACATATCTCAAAGCTTCATATCTTTGACCTTGAGTACCGAAACGTTCTCGTGGTATAGACAGTGTTGTACCAGATCCTCCTGATTCGTAACCAGGTATTAAATTAATAGACACATTATCAACTATATAATCAGGAAATTCAATAGTACCCTTTGGTGGTACAGTTTGCTGATTTATCTCAGGATTACTTCTTGCATAACCTCTTTCTCTTGTTCGATAATCCATTGAAGATATATCACCTACATTTCGCATATTAAAAGCTTCACCTAAAAAATCAGTGATTAAATGTGAAGTGTAATCTCGAATAACATTAAAATTATTCTGATACCAACTATAACCCCCTCTTAAATTTCTCACATTATTTCTGTTTATTGTAAAAGTAGCGTTTTCACGATTGAAAAAGTTTCTTATTTTATTAATATCGTTATGCTCTAAAGTTAATTTTTTAGCTAAAATTGCTAATTCTAAGAGTCTTTCTTCGGGGTCTGAATTATTAGCTGATTCAAGTGTTATAATTCCTCCTAGCAAATCAATTGATTTTATTCTACCGTCAACGCCCCTTCTAACACCTATCACATCTTTCCAACCGGCTAATTGCACATTTTCACCTTCATTACTTTTATCTATAACCTCAACTATTTTAGGACCATTATTTAAAAATCTATCTAAGCTTCTAGCATGCACTTCGCCCATTTTACCAGTAAAAAAAACAGCTTGAGAGCTCATAAGATAAACTAAAAATCTAGATTTAAAAAATTTTGATAAGTATTTAATCTTCTCTCTTATTTCCTCAGTTATCCTTACTACACCTTCTGGCTCTCTTTCTTTTCTTTCTCTTATAGGTTGTTCTTCCATTAATTTTATTATAACATTAAAATTAATTTAAAAATAATAATTATTATTTTAAAATATCAAATTTTTTAAAAATAATACGCGGTTTTTTAAAAACAATTTCTAAATTTTCAACACGACTTAACAAAGGACCCTGTTTAACTAATGATAAAAATTTCAACAAAGATTGCTCGCTTCCTTGCGCAATTATTTCTAAAGATCCGTCATTTAAATTTCTAACATAACCTTTAATATTGAATAAATTAGCTTTTTCTAAAGTAAAAAAACGAAATCCAACGCCTTGCACCAAACCATAAATCCTAATATAAACTTCAAAAAAATCTTTTTTAAAATCATCAAATGTCAAACCTTCTTCTAAAGTAAATACATAATTATTAGCCATAATCGTTGTTCTTGTTAATGATTCCAGATAAGCGCCACACTTTAAATCTTTGCCAATATCTGAAGCTAAAGATCTAATATAAGTGCCTGAAGAAACCTTTAACTCAAGTTTTAAAAAAGCAATATTAAAACTACTATTATTAGAAGGTAAAAATTTATAAAAACTAAAATCTTTGAATAACAAACTATTTGCGTCATATTTTTGAAAATCCAAAATTTTTAAATCATAAATTATAATTTTTTTTGGTTTTAATTGAAAATTAATACCTTTACGTGCTAATTTATAAGCGGGAACACCTTTAATCTTAACAGCTGAAAAAGCAGGAGGAACTTGTATCATCTCACCTTGATAAGAAGATAATATTTTTTCTATATATAAAAAATCAGGAATTTCTTTATGGGTAAATTCTATAATACCATCACGATCATAAGTATCAGAAATGCATCCTAAAATAATTCCAGCTATGTAAATTTTTATGCTATTTTTTAAAAAAATGCTTAACTGTTTTGTTGCTTTATCTATGCCCAAAATTAAAATACCATCAGCGAAAGGATCTAAGCTACCTCCGTGTCCAATTTTTTTATGTTCTCTATTTTTTAAAAAATCAACTATTTGACGAGAAGTATAATTTTGAGGTTTGTTAAAAACAACTAAACCTTCCATCAATCATAAAATTTCACTTATATAATTAGAAAAATTTTTAAGCAAGTCTGATTTAATTTGAATTAGAAGTTTATCTCTTAAAACAAAAGGAGATTTAATTTTAATTTTAAAATCATAAAAATTATTAGTTAAAACAATATTTTTATCAATAAAAACTTCAATCTTTTTATTAATATCATTAAAAGTATCTAAATGTTTTTCTAATAACTGCAAAAATTCATCATTAAAATTTTCTTTATTAATTCTTATTTTAATTTCGCTAATATTACGATAACGTGAAAAATTATTAATAATATCTATTTTATTAAAAGGAATTTTTAGAAGCGAACCATCATCTAAACGTAAAATCAAATATCTAAATGTAAAATCAATTACTTTTCCTTTAAAGGTATTATTAATCACTACAGTTTCGCCTTTACGAAAGTTATCCTCAAAAATAGAAATCCAACCCATAAATATATCTTTCAAAGTATTCTGAAAAATTATTATCAAAATAGCACCTAAAGCGCCAGCGCCGGTTAAAAGAGCATTTATATTAATCTTAAATTGATTAAAAGCATAAATTGTAAATATTAAAATTAATAAAAAACGAATTATAAGTTTTAAAGCATCAAAAATAGTAATAATCCATTCCTTATGAGCTTCGTATTTTTTCTTGGTAAACTTAATTGTTGTTTTAAAAATTATTTTTAAAATCAAAATTAATATCAAATAAACAAATATTAGAAAAACAATAAACCAACCAATATTAGTTAGTTCTTCGGAATAAATATCAATAAATTTTTTGAAATAGCGCACAGGAAGATTAAAGTTCATATTTATTATTTCGTAATTATTTTTTAATTTAATAGCATAAGAAATTAATTTTTTAATTTTTAATTAACACCAAAACACATATAATTTAATCAATAATTAAAATATAGTCTATATAATTTAATTATATTATGAAAAATTGAAAATATAGATTATTAAAATTTATAGAATTATTTATATCTTAAGCAATATAAATCATTAATTTTATTAATAGTTTCTCGAGTTAGGTTACCTGAAGAGAATTTAAGATTATATTTTTTCTGAAAGTTAGCTAATTCTTTTTTCAATTGATAATCAAAACGCGGAGTTAATTTTAGTTTTGTTCCTTCAAATTTATTTAAAAATATTTTAATTTTTCTAAAACGTTGACCCTTAGACTCATTAGTAATATAAGGCTTACATATTTTTGGCGATTGAATAATTTCAGCTAAAATTTGTTTTAAGTTTTCAGCAAATAATTGAACATCAAGAATAGTATTTTGTTGACGATAAAAAGGTTGTTGTCTAACATAACCAGAAGCTCTACTTCCTTCGTTGGTAGTTGTCGTTGCTGAAGAAATAATAATATATTCTATAGAATCAGTAGCTAGAGAGGATTCATTATTATAAATATCTAAAAATATCGCATAAACATTTTTAATTCCCTGGTTGCTATTACCTCCATAATTACTATCAGCTAAATCCCACAAAACTGTTGTTGCAAAAGTTATCGTGGCGTAATTAACACCATTATTGCTAATTCTAACTTGCTTTGATGAAGTAGAGCTATCTAAATAGGTAGCAGTTAAGGTTAAAGTGACATTAGTTGATGTTGTTTGTGAATTATTATTATTGATCACAACATTTGTTGATGTTACGGCTGGCAAAATAGTTATATTTTGAGTAGCACTAGCGTAAGGAAGCGCTGAAATTTTTAAAGAATGTGCGCCAGCTTTGGTGTCTTTATAATAAAACGATGAAGTTGCTGTATTTATAATTGACAGCTGAGAAATAACAGTTGAGGTATTGCTGACAGAATAAAAACTACCATTCACTGAAGTAGATGTAAGATAAATTAATACTGATGTTGCTGGTTGAAAATTATTATTATAAAAATCTTTTAAAATAAAATCTATTTTATTAGAAAGATTACCGGCAATAACACTTTGTTCTGAAGAAGTAAAATTTAATTTTGAAAAACCAGGGAAAATAGCAAAAAATGGCCTTGGCAAGTTATTAACAGCAATAAAAGCACCACCTACAAACAAAAGTCTGTTATCAGGAACAATTTTTAAAACATTACCGCTAAAACTAGGATCAAAATAATTTATCAACGAACCATCAGAAATATTTAATGCAGCAAAATAATTTTTAGTTGTTGAATTAATCTGCGTAAAAGCTCCTCCTGAATACAAAATTGAACCATCGGAAGAAAGAGCTAAAGCAAAAACAGTATTATTAGCATCAGCATTAAAAGAACTTACTAAAGAGCCATCAGAAGTGTTTAATGCAGCAATATAGTTTTTAGTTGTTGAATTAATCTGCGTAAAATATCCACCGATATACAAAATTGAACCATCAGAAGACAAAACTAAAGAACGAACAGTGTTATCAGCGCTAGCATTAAAAGAACTTACTAAAGAACCATCAGAAGTGTTTAATGCAGCAACATAGTTTTTAGTTATTGAGTTGACTTGAGTAAAATCTCCACCGATATACAAAATTGAACCATCAAAAGAAAGAGTTAAAGCAAAAACAGTGTTATTAGCATCAGCATTAAAAGAACTTACTAAAGAACCATCAGAGGTGTTTAATGCAGCAACATAGTTTTTAGTTGTTGAGTTGACTTGAGTAAAAGCTCCACCGATATATAAAGTTGAATTATCAGAAGAAAGGACTAAGGAATAAACAGAGCTATTAGCATCAGCATTAAAAGAACTTACTAAAGAACCATCAGAAGTGTTTAATGCAGCAACATAGTTTTTAGTTGTTGAGTTGACTTGAGTAAAGTCTCCGCCGATATATAAAGTTGAATTATCAGAAGACAAAACTAAAGAACGGACAGCACTATTAGCATCAGCATTAAAAGAACTTACTAAAGAACCATCAGAAGTGTTTAATGCAGCAACATAGTTTTTAGTTGTTGAGTTGACTTGAGTAAACATACCTCCGATATATAAAATTGAACCATCAGAAGAAAGAGTTAAAGCAAAAACAGTGTTATTAGCATCAGCATTAAAAGAACTTACTAAAGAACCATCAGAGGTGTTTAATGCAGCAACATAGTTTTTAGTTGTTGAGTTGACTTGAGTAAACATACCTCCGATATATAAAATTGAACCATCAGAAGAAAGGGCTAAAGCAAGAACAGTATTATTAACCATTGGTTTAAAATTATTATCCAAAGTCCCATCAGCTAAAATATGGATAACTCTTCCAACAGTTGTTGTGCCTACTAAATTAAAATTTCCAGCAATATAAAAACCTCCTGAATTATCAGGAACAACTGCATAAATAGTATCATTTATTCTTAAATTTCTTAAAGAAGTTGTTGGAATTAAAAGATTGCCACTCGTAGCACTAAATAAAGAACCTTTGCCAATATTTAAACCAACAAGATCAAAATCACCAGCAATATAAAGGTAATTATTCTCAATATCAGGAAATATATCGAAAACTACTGGATCTCCGAAAACATTACTCTTGCTCACTCCCCAAAATTCATAATGAGGATCATTATTAAAATAAATACTACCAGCGTAAATATAATTAGAAATCAAAAAAAATTGCGTTAAGAATATAAAAATATAAAAAAATCTATTCATAGATTCAACATCTTTTTAATTATAATTTTTTATTATACTATAATTACCTTTTTAAAAAAATTCTAAAATTTTTGCTTCATTATTAGCAAATTCTAAAATACAATCGTTATTTATATAAATTCTTTCTTCATTATTTTGAACCTTAATTTTTAAATAACCTTTTAATAAGATTGTCACCAACGGATGATGATTAGCTAAAATAGTAATTTCACCACTTTTTGTTTGACAGCTCAAACTTTCTACTTCTCGTTCAATAGCAACACCATCAATTTTAAAAATTTTCACAGTAAACCTGTTCATAATATTATTTTATTTTTAGAACACCTTGCATATAAAAGGAATTTTCGTCGTAATCATCATAAAAACCGTTAATTAATTTCTCAAATTCATCAATCGTTTGTTCTAAACTAACATATTGTCCTGCTATACCGGTATAACTTTCAGCAACAAAAAATGGTTGTGATAAATATTTTTGTATTTTACGCGCTCGATAAACAATAATTTTATCTTCATCAGGTAATTCTTCTATGCCTAAAATAGAAATAATATCTTGTAAATCATTATAACGCTGTAAAATCTTTAACACCTCGGTTGCTACTTTATAATGTCGTTGACCAACGACATTTTGATCTAAAGCCAAAGAATGAGACTGCAAAGGATCAATTGCCGGATAAAGTCCTAATTCAGCTATTTCCCTTGATAAAACAATGGTTGAATCTAAATGAACAAAAGTTGTAGCCGGAGCTGGGTCGGTAATATCATCGGCAGGCACATAAATAGCTTGAAATGAAGTAATTGAACCATCAACAGTAGAATTAATCCTTTCTTGTAACATCCCCATTTCTGTTGCTAGTGTAGGTTGATAGCCAACGGCTGATGATTGTCTACCAAGTAAAGCTGAAACCTCAGAACCTGCTTGCACAAATCTAAAAATATTATCAATAAACAATAAAACATCTAATTTTTCAATATCTCTAAAATATTCAGCTAAAGTAACGCCAGCAAAAGCTGTACGAAAACGAGCTGCTGGCACCTCGTTCATTTGACCAAAAATCATAGCTACATTATTTATTACTTTAGATTCCGACATTTCTAAAATTAACTCGTTTCCTTCTCGAGTTCTTTCACCAACGCCTGCAAAAATAGAATAACCTTTATATTTAAAAGCAATATTATGAATTAATTCCATCAATAACACTGTTTTGCCAACACCAGCGCCTCCAAAAAGACCAACCTTACCTCCTTTAATCACCGGCATTAAAAGATCAATAACCTTTATACCTGTTTCTAAAATTTCTATGTCTGCTTTTTGATGAGTAAAATTAGGAGCTTTGCGAATAATTTCCCATCTCTCGCCGCTAATTTCACCTAAATTATCAAGAGGTTCACCGTAAACATTTATTACCCTACCTAAAACATTTTTACCAACAGGAACAGTAAGTTTTTTAAAGGTTCTTTTAACTGACATTCCTCTGGAACAACCATCGCTACTTTTATAAGCTAAACAACGAACACGACCTGGTGACAAAATAGCCATAACCTCCAAAATTAATTTTTTATCAACAACCTCTAAAGCTTCGTAGATAAAAGGAGTATTGTTTTCCGCAAATTCCACATCAATAACCGTACCGATAATTTGAATTATTTTGCCTTCGTTATTGTTAGTCATTATTTAATCAATTTTAAATTATTAATGACCCACTTTTTGCTAAATCGATTAATTCCTCAGTAATTTTTTGTTGTCTTAATTTATTATAGTAAATCAATTCTTTATTTTTTAAATTATTACTGTTTTCGTAAGCTCGACGCATAGTAATTGTTCTTGTAAATTCTAAAGTAGCCTGTGATTCAAGAATAATTGCATAAATAATTAAAAACATTATTTTTTTTAAAATAAAATTAGCTAGGACTACATCATTTGGTTCTAAGATATATTTAAAGCGTGAAGTAGAAAAACGATATTTATTTACAAAATCTTTTTTTAATTCTTGCAAAGTTGCTGAAGATAATATTTTTGTAGTTAAATTATCAAGGTTATAAATATTAAAAGGATAAACCTGCAATGGTTCAACAAAAAATCCTTTAGTTGTCATTTTAGAAAAAATAACAATAATTTTATCAATTTTAGATTCTTCTATTAAATAATCCAAATAGTCAATTAACTCTAAAGCTAAGTCTCTTGCCAAAACATTTTCAATTTTTGTAAAAGAAAAAGCTAAAGAAAATTTTTTCTTTAAATATTTATCAGCTTTTTTGCCAATAGCACCAACAATAAATGATTGCTTTGTTTGTAAATTGGTTATTAATTTATCGGTTTCATTAAAAATCATTTGATCAAAAGAACCAGCTAAACCACGATCAGAAGCAATAACAATAATCAATGTTTTATTTGTTGAATGAGCACTAACAAAATTAGTAACTATCTTCCGCACCGAAGGATTGCGTCTTTGAATTTCAGCAAAGATTGAAAGACAATAAAAAACATTGATCATTATATTTTTTATTAAAGTATTAATCTTTTGAAATTTGACAGCGGACAATAAACTGATAGATTTCGTAATTTTCTGAAAATTATCTAAAAACTTAATTCTTTGTTTAGTCTTACGCAATGTTTTTCTCATTGTTTATAGTTAAAAAAGTGAAAAAATTCTGTAAAGCATTTTTAATAGCTATTTCAATATCATCAGTTAAATCTTTCACTTCTCTTATTTGCGCTAATAAAGAAGAACAATCATTTTCAAGATAATCTATTAATTTTGATTCTACTAAACGAATATCCTGAAGATTAAAATCATCAAAATAACCATTTTGAACAGCATACATTAAAATAGCTAATTTCTCGAAAGATAAAGGATGTAAATTATCTTGTTTTAATAATTCAAGAATTATTTTTCCTCTTAAAAGAATACGATGCATTTCTTGGGGAAGCTCAGTACTTAGTTGAGCAAAAGATTCTAATTCACGATATTGAGCTAAACTTAATTTCATCTTACCTGTAATTTTTTTAATAATTTTCGTTTGAGCCTTACTACCAACACGAGAAACTGATAAACCAATATTAATTGCTGGCCTAAAATTAGATTTAAACAACCCATTATCTAAATATATTTGTCCATCAGTTATTGAAATAAGATTAGTAGGAATATAAGCAGAGATGTCGCCTAATTGAGTTTCACATATAGGTAAAGCTGTCAAACTTCCTCCTTTGTTTAGTTTTGCAGCTCTTTCTAATAAACGAGAGTGAATATAAAAAATATCGCCAGGATAAGCTTCTCGGCCAACGGGTCTTTTTAAAAGTAATGATATTTCTCGCCAAGCCCAAGCATGTTTTGTTAAATCATCATAAATAACTAAAACATCTTTACCTTGATCCATAAAGTATTCACCAAGAGCACAACCAACATAAGGAGCTAAATAAAGTAAAGTTGGATAATCTTCTGAAGAAGTAGCAACAATAATGGTATAATCTAAAGCGCCTTCTTTTTTAAGAATTTCATAAAAACGTTTAATTTTAGAGAGTTTTTGACCAATAGCAACATAAATACAAACAGGCGTTTCAAAAACATCTTGTTTTTGATTTAAAATTACATCTAAAGCTATAGAAGTTTTGCCTGTTTGACGATCGCCTAAAATTAGTTCTCTTTGACCACGACCAATAGGAATAAGACTATCTATAATTTTGATACCTGTATGCAAAGGCACAGATACCGGCGATCTTTCTGTGACACTAGGAGCTGAACGCTCAATAGGATAAAAATTTGTAAATTCTATAGGCGATAAATTATCTAAAAAATCTCCCAAAGGATTAATCACTCTACCCAGTAAACGCTCATCAACTCCTATGCTTGCTACCTGTTTAGTTCGGTAAACAATATCATTATGTTGCAGTAAGTCAAAATTATTTAAACAAACAGCGCCTATTAATGATTCTTCTAGATTCAAAGCTAAAAGTTTAATATTTAATTTTTCTTTTTTAACAACCAAAATTTCCATTGATTGAACTTCATTTAAACCATCGATCAAAACAACACCATCATTAAAAGCAATAACTTTACCAATATCATTTAACTCTGCTTTAATTTCCAAATTATCTATCGATTTTTTCAATTTTTCAATAATAAACTTTATGTCATCCATTTTTTCAAAATATTAGATAAACTAAAATTTAATTCTAAATTGTTAGTACGAAAAATGCCTCCTAAAATTAAATCTTTATTTAAGACAAGATTATTAATTTCAATATCTTGCTTCAAGAAACTAGCTAATTTTTCTTTAATTAATTCAACACTTTCAGGATAACAATATTCAAGATCGCCAACCAATATTCCCTGTTTTAATTTCCATTCAATCTCAAATTCTTTTAAAGCCTTTTTAAGTTCATATAATCTGCCGTTTAAATATACCCGACGTATAAAATTATCTATAACTCGATCATTATCTTTGCTCAAGCTAATTAAATCATAAATTAATTTTTTAAAAATGATTTCAATTTTTCTCATTAGATGAAAAAATTTCGTTCAAAAACTCACGATCTAATTTACTTTTAGTAAAAATTTTCTTCGCTAAATTCAAAAAAATATCAAAACTCTCTTGTTCTAAATTCTTTTGTAAGTTTGCCTTCAAAGCTAACTCTTCTTCTTTAATTTGATCAATCAATTTTTGTTTATGCTGAAGCATTTCCTTTTCAAGAGAAGCAAGTTTGCTATAACGCTCATTGTCAATTTCCTGTCTTAAGCGTTCTTTTTCTAAAAACATCTCTCTTTGCATCTTTTTCTTAAACAATAAAGCTTTTTTAATAATATGTTTAGCCTTATTTACCTTTTTATACGCCTCTTCAATATCTTGTTTTCTTTTATTTAAAACATTTATTAAGGGTTGGCTAAAAAATTTATAAATAATAAAAAATAGAATTAAAAAATTCAAGCTTTGCAATAATAAAATTTTATAATCCAAGCCTAAATTGCTAAACATTATATTTACTAAGAACCTAATTTAACCAATAAAGCTACAACTAAAACATAAATAGCGATTGCTTCTGCAAAGGCTAAACTCAAAATCATCGCTGTTTGAATTTTTGAATAGGCTTCAGGATTACGACCAACAGCTTTTAAAGCTTCAGAACCGATTTTGCCAATAGCTAATGAAGGACCTAAAATTCCTATTGCCATTATAAAACCAACAACTAAATTTTTGATTATTTCTACGTCCATTGTCGATTAATGATTATCTTTTAATGCGACTCTTAAAAAAATAGTGGTTAAGGTAAAAAATATAAATGCTTGCACAAACCCAACAAATACTTCTAAAATAATAAAAGGCAAAGGAATGAATAAAGGTATTAAGGCAGAAATAACTAATAATAAAATTTCACCAGCGAAAACATTTCCAAATAAACGAAAGCTAAAAGATAAAATTTTGGATAATTCACTAACAAACTCTAAAAAACCAATGAAACCGATAAATTTTTTGATAAACTGTCTGCCTATTTTTATAATACATAAAACATTAATAAAAACAATACTAATTATAGCTAAAGCTAAAGACATATTCAAGTCAGAATACACGCTTCGTAATAAATGCACTTTTTCATGATCTTTGACAATATATAAAGAATTAACCAAAGGCAAAACTCCAAACCAGTTAGCAAAAATTATATAGATAAAAAATGTTAAACAAAATGAAAACAGGAAAATATTTTTTTCACCAAAAATGTTTAGCCAATAATTATATAATTTTTCGAAAATAATTTCTATTAAAATTTGCGGAGATTTTGGTATTAAGGCTATTTTTTTTCTTATAATTAAAAAACAAACACTAATAATCATAACAACAATTAAAGAAGTTAAATAAGTATTAGTAATATTCAAGAATCTACCTAAACTAAAAATTTGCTCTGCTTTTAAAGTTGGCATAACAATTTTTTATGATTAACTAATTGATTCTTCTTTAATCTTATATTATACAATAAACTAATTCTCGCAAGCAGAAAAAATCTCTAATTGCCTTGGAGTTCAATAGTGTTTAAAATTTATAAATATATTTTTAGTTTATCGATGTACTTACAAAAATCACAATCTTTATTCCCCAACGGTGGTTTTGATAATGATAAAACATTAAAAATATCAATTAAAACATTTTCAATCCATGCATCATTGCCTTCGTACGCTAATAATTTAACATCAAATTCTAATTTACCATCAAAATATTCTTTATTTTTTAAAGCATTGACATAAACAAAATACGCTGTCGAAGAAACATTAAAATTATTTTTTTTAAATAACCATTGATAAATTTCAACTTCGCGTTTATAGCTATCTTTATAGCCACCTCCTTCTAAACTAATTTCTTGAGAGGTGCTTGTAGCTTTATAATCAACAATATACAATCTATTATCTCTGTCAACCCAAACATCATCAACTTTGCCATAAATTAAAAAATTACTACGTTTATCTAAATAGAATATGCCTCTATTACGCCATTCATCTATTTGTTTATGGTCGTAAGGCAATAAATCAAGTTTATATTGTTTCATTAAAGGATGTTGTTGATTTTTAAAACGATGGCTATCAAATTCTTTTTTTAAAAGAACATCAACAGCGTTATTAAGCGTAAAAGGAAAACCCGGCGGTCGAGTAATACCTAATTTAATATCAAAATAAAAACAACGCGGACATTCAATAAATAATTCTATCTTTGTTCGCGAAAGTTTATAATAATTTTTAACTGAGTTTGAATTATCAAATAAATTTTTAGTCATTTAGATATTTATCTCTTACTTGTTTAAATTTATTCTCTACTTTAGTCAATTCTTTTTTGCATTTATCTATCAATTGAATGCCTAATTGAAATTTTTCTAAAGCTTCATCTAAATCAACATCATCTTGCTGAAACCATTGGCTTATTTCTTCTAATTGTTTATAAGCTTCGTTAAAATTAAATTTTTTCTTTTTCATTATTATTAATAATTTTTCTAACCATTGATAATGCTTCGCCCTTATAAAATATATTTTTAATCACTTGATTTTTCATCAACGACGAAGAGTTTTTTATTATTTTACCAGACATATCTTTGCTAATAGAATATCCCCTTTTTAATTGTAACTTAGGATTGGAAACATTAATAATTTGAGTTAGTTGCGCTAACTTATCTTTTATTCTTTTTAAAAGTCCTGCAAAACTATAGATAAAAAAATCTTTTTGATGTTTTAATTTATTTTTATATTGCGTCATACCAAGTTTTGATAAATTTGCTTGCTGATAATATATGGCTTTTATAAAATAACGCAACTTTTCTTGAAAAGCATTAACAAAAAAATCTCTAAAAAAATTCAATCTATCTTCTAAAGAATCCCAATGAGCTCGCAAAAAACGCGCTGCGGCTGTTGGCGTTGAAGTATAAACATCAGCAACATAATCAGCCAAAGTCTTATCATCTTCATGGCCAATACCGGTCACAACAGGAATACGCGAAGAAAAAATAGCCTGAACAATTTCTTTTGTATTAAAAGGTTCTAAACTTTCCCAATCGCCACCTCCTCTTATAATAACAATAACCTCAATCATTAAATTACTTTTGTTAAACCATTCAATAGCTTTAATAATTTCACCCAAAGCTGAAAATCCCTCAACTTTTACATCATAAAAATAGATTTCAAATCCATAGTTACCTAAATTTTTCATAAAATCATTAAAAGCTCCACGCGCTGATTTAGATGTAATTAAGCCGATACGTCTTACAAAAGGACTAACTATTTTTTTATGCTCTTTATCAAAGTAACCTTGAGCAGCTAATTCTCTTTTTAATAATTCAAATTTTTTCTTTAAAGCACCCTCGCCAACAAAACTAATTCTTTTTACCTGAAATGTTAATTCCCCTCTATTTTTGCGCACTTCAGCGTAACCTTCAACCATCACTTCGACGCCAGGAACTAACAACATTGACATATCTTCCAAAATATTCCTCCACATAAAACACTTCAATAAAGATTTGTCTTGATCAAGCAAAGTAAAAAAAATATAATTAGGATATTGATTAATCTTTTCACCAATTTCTCCTTTAATAATCACTTGCTGGCCAGTTAAAAATTTATTAATATTATCAATAAATTCAGAAACAGATAAAATTCTTAAATTGCTAGTCATTGGTATTAATAAAATGTTAAAGCCACTTTTTTAATTTAAAAATAACTATTGTTACTGTTACTAGTAAAAAATTAATCAAATTTATATAATAAAAAGCATTCTTATGACTTTGCAAAGGCAATTCTATGTTCATTCCATATAAACTAAAAATAATTGTTGGAATAAAAAGTAAAACTGTTAGAATAGTTAAATACTGTAAACGAGTATTAATAACACTGTTCATAATATTGACATAGCTGCTTTTAATTGATTGAACTCTTTTTAGGTTATATCTTAAAATTTCTATTAATTCTTGAACACTAATGCCTAAATCATCAACAATATTTTTTTCTTCTTGTAAAAAATCTAAGTATTCTCTATGCAAAATGTTTTCGTAAACTTTATTCATATAAGATAAAGTAGTCAGTAACGAGCTAAGCAATAATTCTTTGCGTGATATTTCAATAATTTTTTGATCGGTAAAATCAATAATATTTTCCTGAAAAAAATCAATTTCTTTAGCTATTTTGTTTATATACTTTCTGTATTCGCGATTAATCATTAAAAGAGATAACAGTAAAAATTTGGTTTTTTGAGTAGTATAAAAGTTAATTCGTTGATTAAGAAAAGGATTAAAAAAATAAGTTGCCTTACGAGATGCGGTTAAAATATAATCTTCAGCAACGACAAATAAAATGGGATACATACTTAAAGAATCTTGATTGCTTAAAATACCACGAACAAAAAGATATAATTTGTTTTGAAATATTTCTAAACGCGGTAGTTCTAAGATATCGAAGCTATCCTTAAGCAAATTATGCGATATTTTTAATTTTTTGCTAATCGTTTCTAAGTCATCTAAATCGTCTTCATCAACTAAAATCCAACAACCTTTTTGCGGTTTATCTAAAAGAATCAATTTATTATCCTTCAAACGACGTAAATAAATCTTCATTGTTAATAAAAAAATTAATATTATATCTTATTTTAATAATATCAAAGAATAAAGGAAAATCAATAAAGACACCGAAGTCAATTATTTGTCTGATATTAATTATAATCATATTTTGCTAAATAATCTTTAAATATTTTTATTAATAAAAATAAAAAACGAAAATTTATTTATAATTGCAATAGTGAAAATAATTTCAATAATTATTTTAAAAATTTATCTAATTTTTCCTTTAGATCAGTAAATAAAATAAAACCGCTAATAACCTCCTTATTGTTTATAATTAAAGTCGGCGTTCGTCGAACACCTTTTTGCAAACCTTCTTGATAATCTTGTTCAACCTTATTTTTATAGCGACGTTCATTAAAACATTTTTTGAAATCATCTAAATTTAAATGTAATTCGGAAACAATATTGAAATATAAATTAGATGATAAATAAGCTTGATTTTCAAATAATTTATCAACAAACAACCAAAACGCTTCTTCACCGCCCTGTTCTTTAACGCATTCGGATGCTTCCGCCGCAAAACGTGCATTTTTATGAATTCTATCAATAGGCAAATGCTTAAAGATAATTTTAATTTTATAAGGATAAGCAGAAATCAACTGTTTAATAGTAATGTGCATTAAAGCACAAAATGGGCATTCTAAATCTGAATAAAGAGTCAGAGTAAGGCTATTATCAGATTGAGCAATTTTTTTAAAAAAATCTTGATCATAAGGAAACTGTAAGTTTTTTTTAGCTTTAATATATGCTTCATTAACAACAATAAGACCTAACATTATTAAAATGCCGACAGTAATAATAAAAAAATGACGAATATTTTTCATATAAAATAAAAAGTTTATTTGCAAATAGCAATAACATCAATTTCAATCAATGCTTTCAAAGGCAAATCTTTTACAACAATAGTAGTTCTCGCTGGTAAATGTTTTTTAAAAAATTTAATATATTCTTCATTAACTATTTTGAAATCTTTAATATTTTTAATAAAAATATTAACTTTCAAAACTTTATCTAAATCACTATTGCCGGCATTTAGAATATGCTTAATATTCAACAAAGCTTGTTCGGTTTGTCGACGAATGCCTTTAACCAACAAATTGGTTCGTGGATCAATACCTAATTGACCTGAACAAAAAATTAATTTGTCATAAATTATTGCTTGACTGTAAGCGCTAACCGGTAAAGGTGCTTTGTTTGTTTTAATCACTTTTATTTTTTTCATCTTAATAAATGAATATACAAAGGATCATCTAAATTAATTTTTTTAAAATTAAAATTAAATTTCTTAAGATTTTTAATTATATTTTTTAAATCATTTTTATTTTGCAATTCAATGCCAACTAAAACTGGACCTTTCTCTTTATTATTATTTTTAATATACTCAAATAATACAATATCGTCATTAGGACCTAAAACATTATTAACGAATTTTTTTAATTGCCCAGGCTTTTGCGCAAATTCTATCAAAAAATAATGCTTTTTACCTTCATAAATTAAACTCCTTTCTAAAATTTCAGGATATCTTAAAATATCGTTATTACCGCCAGAAATCAAACAAACAACATTTTTATTAATAATTTGTTTTCTGATTAAATCTAAAATTGATACTGATAATGCTCCCGCCGGTTCAGCAATAATACCCTCATTTTGGTATAAATCAATCATTGTCTTGGCCACAGCGCCTTCATCGATAGCATAAAATTTATCAACAAATTTTTTACAGATATTAAAAGTTATAGAACCAATTTTTTTAACCGCAACACCATCAACAAAATTGTCTAAATTGTCTAAAGTTATAATTCTATTTTTACGCAAAGAAAGCAACATCGAAGCTGCGCCCTTGGGTTCAACTCCTATAATTTTAATTTTTGGATTAATATACTTAATGTATCCAGCAATACCCGAAATTAATCCACCTCCACCAACTGGTACAATAATATAATCAACATCGGAAAAATTATTTAAAATTTCATAAGCAACAGTACCTTGACCAGCAATCACATCATAGTCATTAAAAGGATGAACAAAAGAAAATTTATTTTTTAAAGCAAAATCTTTAGCTATCGTTTCTGTTTCACTAAAATTATTGCCAACAACACGACATTCCACATAACCATCGCCAAAATATTTAATTCTATTAATTTTTTGAAAAGGCGTTGTTACTGGCACAAAAATTACGCCTTTAATATTTAAGCGCGAACAAGCAAAGGCAACTCCTTGAGCATGATTGCCAGCTGAAGCTGTCACAACGGTTAAATTTTTAATTTTTTCATTTTTTAAAATGTTTAAAATCTTATTCAATGCTCCTCTTATTTTAAAAGATCTTGTTTTATTTAAATCCTCTCTTTTTAAATAAATATTGGCTTTAAATAGATACGATAAACGATCGGAAAAATCTAAGGGCGTCTGGTTGATAAATCGATAAATATTTTTTCTTGCTTCTTCTATCTTAGAAAATAATGGCGATAATTTCATTGCTAACTATAAAAATTAACAAATTAATTAACCGCTTTTAAAAAATAAATTGAGAAAATTTAGCTAAAGTTTTATTGATTGATTTCGTTTTCAAAAAATCATTTCTTAAAATAACCGCCAAATTAAGCCTCTCTTTTAACAAATTATATAATACTTTAAGATAATTTTTATATTTTGATGATTTTAAACTTTTTTGCGCAGCCACTAAAACTTCAAAAGCTCCATCATATATAAAGGTGTCATTAAAACCATAAATAGAGCTTAATTTTATTAATTTTAAGTCTGGCCATAAACTTTTTCCTTTTAAAGAAGTATCCATTATTATTCCTAAAAGAAGAGCAAATAATCCTTTGTAAATTTTAATATCCTGAACTACATCAAAAGCTTTATATTCAATTAAACCTTTTTGTTTAGGTAAAATTAATTTTTTAACAATCAAATTATCAGCAAATTTATTAAATATTTTATCACTCACAACAACCCCAACAACAGCTGGTCTTAAACGTGATCTTAAAAAAGTTCTCACTGATAAACCATGCCATAATTTACCACCATAAAAAGGAGAAGAATAAGAAAAAGGCACAATAAAAGGAGTATAAAAATTCAATTTTTGTACTATATTAATTACATCTAAATCATCAAAACCATCATTGGCTATATTTAAATCAGGACCAAAAGATAAAAGGGTAAATTTATGAGTATGTCTGTCGCGATAAATTTCACGAAAACGTTTTTCATAACGATTCATACTAATTCTAATATTAACTTTCTTGCGAAAAGGATTAAAACTAATAAAAGTTGGACGCATTTTAAACTTTAGCAATTCTTGACGAACATAAAAAAAATCATTTAATAAATTTTTAAACAAAAAATCAATATCATTACACGGTGGCATTCTTAACTCAAAACCTTTAGGATGATATTTTTTTAAATATCCATCTTGATCAAAAATTTCTAAACCTTCAATATATAACCTTTTCGTTTTATATCCTAAACGACTTATTTTTAAAAAAGAATAATCTTCCATATATATGGGAAATTTCTCAACAACTTTAGTCAAAGAATTAATATTTAAATTAGTGAAATCTAAAAAGTGATTTTTCAAATCTAAAAGAGGTATTTCATGTTCAATACCAAAATAAAATTTTGATAACATTATTAAAACTTTAATTTTTAAAATAATTTTATTCTTTTAAACAAAAACTATCATTACCTAAAAAAAATAATGCCAAACAACTAAACGCTAAACCCAAAGTAGTCACGCCTTCAATTTTGAAAAGATTTAAAGAAAAAAAAGATAAATTTAAAAGATATATAGTTCCTAAAAAACTAAGAAAGCGCATATATATGCCACCTATAAAACCCAAACCCAAGAAAATAAGAAAAACACCGTTTATAAAAATAATTTTACTTCTCAAAATATCATTAACTTCAATATTTAAATCAGCGATAAAATTTAAAAAATACTCAGGGATCAACTGTAGCCAATCCTCTTGAAAAAGTAATTGCTGTAAACCAAAATATATAAAAATAAAACCTAAACTTAGCCTTAATAACAACTTACCTATATCCGCCATTAATAAAAAAACATAAACTATCTAAAATTATAAAAATCAAGAACTAATGACTGCAACAATCACAAACGCAAGTGTTATCAGGACTATCAGAATGATCGCAGCAATCACAAGAACAAGTTGGATTATCAAATTTCATTATAAATATATAAAAAATACGACGTCGATTTAATTACAGTGTAATTTTAAGCTAAATTTATTATAACATAGAAAATAAATATATTTTTATCTAAACAAGACTTACCTTCCCCAAAGTTTATCCATAAGAGCATCAAAATTTTCTATACGCCCTATAATTTCTATGGTTATTTTTTTAGAACCAAAATGTCTTGCTTTACGTTCATCAAGAAAAAATAAATCAATTCTATCTCCTTTAATAGCTTCACCTCTATCAACGGCTATTCCATAACCATAACCTGGAATTTTTAAAACACTTCCTAGAGGAATAACTTCTGGATCAACAGCCACAACGCCGGGCATTGTCATTAATCCGCTAAAAGTATGTCCTTTAAGACTATAGGCTGTAGCAATAACTTGTTTTTTTTTAATTTCTACTTCTTTATTTTTAGCTTTAGCTAATTTTTCATAATTAGCTATTAACGTTTTAAATTGATTTTCTAAAAATCGCAACTGTTCTTCTGCTGATTTAAAATTGCTTTCTAATTTAGAAAACCGCTCAGCTAACTCTTCATTTGTCTGCGCAGCATTTTTTAATACTGAATGCAAGTATTCAATATCCTTATTTGCCTCATATTCTTTAGCTCTATAACCTAATTGAAAAGCTAAAAAACTAGCAAGTAAAATATGAATGATTTTTTTTCGCCTATTTTCTCTTTCGTAGGGATATAAAATATCTTTCCTTCTCATAAAATATAATGAAAAACAATTATGCTTTAATAATTTTATTAACAATAGGCGTTAATGGACATTGATTATGATTATGTTTTTTAGCTGGACAAAAGTCTCTTCCGTATTGCACCAAACGTAAATTAAAATCTCGCCATTCAGGACCTCGAGGAACAATTTCCATTAAATCCTTTTCAATACGTTCAGGCTTGTCTTCATTGGTTAAATGCAAAATCTTTGCTAATCTCTTTACATGTGTATCAACAGCAATACCTTCAAAAATATTATAACCTATACTTAAAACTAAATTAGCTGTCTTACGAGCTACACCAGCAAGTTTTAACATATCTTGCATTGTTCGAGGCACTTTACCATTAAAATTATTTTTTATAATTTTAGCGTTAGTAAGAATATACTTAGCTTTATTTTTATAGAAATTGATACTCTTAATATCTTTTTGAAAATCACTTAAAGAAGCCTTGCAATAATCATCTAAAGTTTTATATTTTTTAAAAAGTTTAGCGGTCACTTCGTTAACTTTTTTATCTGTTGTTTGGGCTGAAAGAATAACTGCCACTAATAATTCCCAAACATTTGAAAAATTTAGAGCTGTCTTAATTTGCGGATAAAGTTCTTTTAAGCGCTTATTTATTGCTTTAAAAATTTTTTTTCTTTGTTGCAATTGTTTATTAATCATTTTTTAATTTAATGAAATAATAACCTAATATATTAGCGCTTCGCTATATTACGCCAGTTTTTAAATAATAAAATAAAATCAGCGACATTAACCGGTAATTTACCAGTTTTAATGCCATCGCCTACTTTAACAAAAAAATTGAAACTATCATTGTTAGCTAGATAATTTTCAAGATTAAGTTTATGGTTTTTTGCTTTTATTAATGTTAAACAATCACAAATAGCGCCAGCGAATTTTGTATTATCCCAACCATCAGAATTAAGAGCAATGAAAATTATTCCTTCTTTATTCTTCATCGATTTTTCTTTAGTGACATCGGAAAGATGAGAACATAGTTTATGTTGAGACATTAATTGCAAAAATCTTAAAGCTAATTCTTGATTACGGCCTCCCTGACCCTTGCCTTTTATCTTAACAGTTGTTTCACCGCCAGCAATAATAAAATCATATTTTAACCTCTCTGAAAGTTTTAAAAAATATTTAGCTATTTTAACTACATCACCTTTTAAATTATCGCTAATAATTTTACCGCGTAAATTATAAAATTTTTTAGCAAAAAGTACCATATTTTCTAAAGCTGTTCTATTGCTAAGCACTAAAAAGTTAGATATGTTTTGAAAATAAATTTTTTCTTTCGGTGTTTCGATCAAATCTTTTTTCTGAATCGATTGAATATTATATTTTTTAATAATCTTTATAGCATCTTTAACTGTCGTTTTATCATAAATAGTTGGACCTGAAGCTATAAAACTTAAATCGTTACCAGGCACATCTGAAAAAATCAAACTAATAATTTTTGCTGGGTAAAGTATTTTTGCCAAACCACCGCCTTTCATTACATCTAAATGCTTACGCACAGTATTCATCTCGTAAATATTAGCTCCTGATTTTAATAACTCTTTATTTAACTTAATAAATCGATTCAAACTAACTACAGGATAAGTCAGCATTGACGAACCGCCACCGCAAACAACAACAAATACTAAATCATTGCTTGTTAACTTATTGACAAAAGTATCTAAAATAGTTTTAGAAAACTTTAAATTTTTAAAAGACGGTAAAGGATGAGTGCCGATAAAATATTTTATTTTTCTACCGTTAATTTTATTAAAATCAATAACATAAGCGTTCTTAAAAGAAATTTTCTTCGCTAATATTTTAATCACTTGCGAAGATCCCTTGCCAAAACCAATTAAATAAATATTTTGATAACGATTGATTATTTTTGAAAATTTCTTTTCTTTAAACAAATTATCAATGGCTTTTTGATAATCAAGCGATTTTAAACCAAAAGCTATAATATCCAAAGCTATTTTTCTAAAAATAGTCGTTGATAAATTGTTGTAATTTTTAATTATTGATTTCATTGAAATTTATTAAATTATATTATATTACAATAATTAATTATTAATTAAAAGGACCAGCTATATTCAATTTCAAGCTTATCTCTCAATAAAATAATCAAAATCAGTTAGACAAAAATAATTTATTTTGTTTGCTTAAATAAAGAGCTTTGCTAATAATCTTTAAAGTTTCATCATAGGTTTCTCTATCTAAAGGATAGGGCGTTCCATCTTTACCACCATAAACAAAAGTATATCGTGCTGGATCTTCAAAAGATGGTTGTGCGCCTAAAATAACTTCGGTCAATAAAGACAGCGCTCTTATAGTTCTTGAACCAACTCCCGGCATTAACAATAAATCATTTATTGATGAAGGCTTAAATGACTGCAAGCAGTTTATTGTTTTAATTATTTTCTTTGTATCAAATCTTTCTTCAATAACCGGATGATAGGAAAATTCAATGTTAGGTAAAAATAAACTTTTTTGATGTTTGTTAAAAATTTGTTCAAAATAATAAGATAATTTTTGTTCTTCGTTTATGATTTTAATCATTCCTTCCTTGTTAGATTTGCTTTTTTTAGAAACTAAATTTAAAACTTTCTTTATCAAAGTTGAAGAGATAATGCCTGAATGAGGTTCTTCGGTAAAACTATTTATTTGTTCGGAAAGCCAGTGATATCTTCGTGCAGCATTCATTTCTATGTTCATACCCTGCTGAACTACTGCCCAACAACCAGATTGTTCAACAATAAAAGAATGAAAATATAGATTAAACCCATCTTGAATCAAATTATTATCTACCTTAGCAACTAATTTAGAAATAGTGGCTAACTTATCGCCGTTCAAACCGGTTTTTTCACCTATATAAAGTAATTCCTGAGGAGTTTTTCTTGAAGCCTTACCCTTGCCACCGGCTAAATAAACTCCTAACTCCTTTTCTAAGCCCTTAAGACCGTTCTTTAAAGCTCCTAAAGTAATAGTAGTTGTACCACTGCTATTCCAATCCATACCAATAGCACAACTAAGACTTTGAAACCACACTGGATCCGCAAGTCTTCTAACTAACTCTTTAGAGCCAAATTCATCAACAATAATAAGAGCCACATATCTCATTAACCGCGACATACGAACGAATAACCACTGCGGTACTTTACCGCTATCTAAAGGCAAAGTAGCTATTCCGGTTTTCATTACTTTTTAATTATACATCGTCTTATCATTAAATTAAACATTGACTAAACTATCGAAATATTAACGAAAATTTAAAAGCAAAGACAATAAAAATAGTATTAAACTAAAAATATCTTACCTATTGGGTAACTCGCCTAACATATTCACCTGTTTCAGTATTTACTTCAATAACATCTGATTCTTCAATGAATAATGGAGCTTGAATTTCCGTACCTGTTTCTAAAATAACCGGTTTTGTTCCAGGTGTCTCTCGTCCACCCTTAATGCCTGGCGGCGCCGAGATTACTTTAAGATGAATCTTAAGAGGCATTTCAATATTAATTAGTTTTTCTTCAAAAAATATCCCGGTTACAGTATCATTTTGTTTTAAAAAATTTGCTTTTGTGCCTAAAATATCTTTTTTAAGTTCAAATCTTTGAGAGGGATTGTTTGGAGAACAAAAATAAAAAATATTATTTTTTGAGTACAAAAATCTTATATTTTCTCTTTCAATCTCAGCTTCTTCAATATCGTCACCAGCATGAAAAGTCTTAGTTATTACTTTGCCCGTGATTAAATTTCTTAATTTTGCTTGAGTTGTTGATTGTCCTCTACCTTTAAAAACATAATTAGTCTCAATAACTTCGTAAGGTTCTTTATTCAAAACTATTCTTAATCGTGGTTTTAAATCTGTATGTTCTAACATTGGTTAAGTCTAATTATCGCAAATATTATTTTTACGCCAATCCACGCGTGTTCTTAAGTAATTCGCGCTAATTCAAGGTATAATAATTATATCATGATTTCTTTTGACGATTTTCAAAAAATTGATTTAAGAGTTGCTAAAATTCTTAATGCAGAAAAAATTGAAAATAGCGATAAATTAATCAAATTAATAATTGATCTCGGATCAGAAAAAAGAACAATTGTTGCTGGTATTGGTAAAAAATATACTCCCAAGGATCTTATTAATAAACTTGTTGTTATCGTTGCTAACTTAGAGCCAAAAAATATTAAAGGCATTCAAAGCGAAGGAATGCTTTTAGCAGTTGATAGTCAAAATGGACCTGTTTTAATAACTCCTTTAGAGGAAGTTGGAGTTGGCGAAAAAGTAAAATAATTACTCCAATAATCTAAATTTAAATGATAACAAGTATATTTTATTTTCTGGCTTCTCAATTATCTTTTGCAATTCATTAATAACACCAATTATAAAAAATATCTAAACGATAGGCGTTAAAACTTCATTTTTGTTATCTAAAATAACTATTGTTGCCTCAAAATGAACGCCCACCTTACCATCAGAAGTTCTAAAAACATACTCATCAACTTCTTCGGCAACATCTGAAGAAAAGGATGCCATTGGTTCAATGGCTAGAAACATTTTTGGTTTTAACTTTGGTCCTTCATTGGGATTACCAAAATTAAGAACCTGCAAATCTCCATGAAGATAATTACCAATATCATGACCACATAAATTTTTAATAGCCTTAAAACCAGCATCTTCAATCGTACTTTCAATAACCCAACCAATATCACCTAAAGTGTTATTAGGCAAAGCTACGGCAATAGCATTTTTTAAGGCTTGACAGGTAACATCAATTAATTGTTTAACATCTTTGCTAACCTCACCAATTGTTAAAGTTAACGCCGCATCTGCGTAAAAACCTTTATACTTGACGCCCAAGTCAAGTTTAACAACATCGCCGTCTTTAATAAATTTATTCTTTTCTGGATAACCATGAACTAAAATATCATTTAAAGAAACACATATATTATAAGGATAAGGTTTGTTTGCAAACGGTGCTTGGTAATTTTTAAATGCTGGTTCACCGCCATAATCTTTAATCACAGTAGCAGCTAAATCATCAATCTGACTTAATTCCATACCTTCTTTAATTTCTTTCTTTAAGGTTAATAAACTTTGGGTTAAGATAAACCCTGCTTGCTTCATAAGATTGTATTGAAAATCAAAATCCATTGAAGGTAGCCAAATATGGCTATAAAAATATACTTATTTTTACTTTGCCAAAGTTTTCGTAAATAAATTCTTTCTCGGCGATAATTTTTTTCATTTTTGTGCTAATGGCTGTTTTAGTTCTTGCTAAAATATTTTTCATCCTTTGTTGCAAAATATTCATTAATAAACCGCTAGCTTCAATATTTAAAAAAACAACTTCTTTAGGTGTTAATTCAGCATCTTGTCGTAAATCTTGAATAAAACGAACAAAGTCATTTTCAATACCTATAATTTTTAAATCATCGGTAATAGTAAAATCAATTTTAATTTTTTCTTGTTGCTTAACATCAATTTTAATATCAACAACATTAATTTCTTCTTTCAAAATATCAAGCAATTCTTCTGAAAACTTAGTATTTAAAGTAACTAATTTTAACGGCTGTCGGACTTTTAAACCCTTTTCTTTACGTAAACGATGAACTTCAGCAGCAATTTCTCTTATTTTTTCCATTTCTTCTAATAATATTTTTTCTTTTAAAGTAAGTTTTAAAGGCAAGCTTAATCTTTCTAAATGAATGCTTTCTTTTAAAGAATAGCGTTTGTTTAAATCATTTTTAATTTCTTGATAAAAATATTCACTAACAAACGGTGTTAAAGGAGCTAACATTTTTAGCAATTGGAAGAAAAAAATCTCAAAATTAACCATTGCTGAAAAAAATTCATTCTTGTTTTTTGGATTTTGAAAGCGATCTCGTGATCGTCGTAACCACCAACGTGAAAAATCGCCTACTAATTCATAAATAACACGAGTTGCCTTATGCACATTAAAGTCAGTCATATAGTTATAATACCGAAGGTAACTTTCCTTAAATTTAGCTTCAAACCATAAATCAATAACTTCCTTTTTAGGTGAGCCTTTAAAGTTAAATTTTTGGTAACTATAATAAAATTTATAAAAATTAAAAATATTAAAAAGCAAACCAAAAAAATCATTTTTGATTTTTAACAATTCTTTCGCGTCAAAACTTTTATTATCATAGATTTCATTAAGATATAACAAATAAAATCTCAAGGGATCAGCTCCGTATTGATTAATAATTTCCATAGGATCAGTAACATTGCCCAAAGATTTTGACATTTTAATACCCTTTTCATCTAAAACAAGTCCGCTAACAATAACATTTTTATAGGGTGCTTGTTTTTTAATTATTGAGCTAATCACCAATAAAGTATAAAACCAACCTCGCGTTTGATCAATGCCTTCAATAATAAAATCTAAAGGAAATATTTTGTTGCTATCTATTTCACTTTTATTGGCAAAAGGATAATTATTGGCTGCAAAGGGAACGCAACCTGAATCAAACCAAATATCAGCAATTTCACTAATCCTCTCGTAAACTCCTCCACATTGACATTGCCATTTTATATTATCTACAAAAGGACGATGTAAATCTAGCTCGCCTTCCTTATTACGAGGATAGGTAATAAATTTAACATTCCTTACTTCAGCTGTTTTATATTCTTTTAAATCCTGCCTACGTATTGTTTTTAAATTTAAACCTTTCATTTCAGCTTCGAGCATCATTAATACAGCGCCATGGGAAACAATCAAAATATTTTTGTTCTTATGTTTAGCTTCCAGCTCTAATAAAAAGTTTATTGCGCGACGACGAACATCGTCAAAACTTTCACCATTGGGAAGCTTTTTAAAAAAATCTTTTTTATCTTCTAATCGATCTAACAAATATTCTTCTAAATCTCGAGAACTTTTACCCTGAAAAAAACCAAGATCTAACTCTCGCAAACGCTCATCAACAAAAAATGGTTTTTTAATTTCGTCGGCTATAATCATTGCTGTCTGTTTAGTTCTTAAAACAGGCGAAGTATAAATAATATCAATTTTGTTTTTTAAATTTTTAGCTTGTTTTTTAACATCGCTAACTCCTTTCCTCGTCAACGGATTAAAAAATAACTCAGGATAAGAGGAAAGCATATTTTTAACAAGAGACAAAGAACCACCATGTCTCATTAAGTAATAATTATTGTTGGCTGCTGGTAAAAATTTAGCCAAATCATTTAAACTACCTATAACTTCAATCTTTTGACATTGATGACAACGCCAAATAGGCAAAGGTATGCCCCAAAATCTTGTTCTTGATAAATTCCAATCTTTACCTTCTTTAATCCATTCATAAAAACGATTATAAGCGCTCACAGGAATCCATTTGACAATTTTATTATTATTAACAATATCTTTTTTAATTTTAGAAACTTTAATTACCCACGATCTGTTGGCTTTATAAATTAAAGGCTTTTTGCAACGCCAACAATGGGGATAATTATGTTCATAAGTTTCTTCTTTAAATAACAGATTCAATTTTTTTAGAGAATCTAAAATTAAACGATCGCTGTCTTTAAACAATAAACTCTTTGTTTTAATAACCAATTCCTCATTATTGCTATTTTGATTTTTATTAATTTTTATATCAATCACAAATTGACCCTGATCATTAAGATAATCAAGCATACCTAAATTGTTTTCTAAACCTAATTTAAAGTCCTCTTCTCCATAAGCTGGCGCTATATGAACAATACCCGTACCCTCACCTTCAACGACAAAATCACCTTTATAAACTTTATATAAATTGCTTACCTTTTGAATGTCTTTATAAAATTTATTATTAGTGTCATCAATTTTATCATTAAGCAAATCAAATAATGGTTTATAGCGTCTACCAATTAAATCTTTACCTCTTTTTTTACGAATAATAGGATAATCAAATTTTTTATGTGACCAAATCAAACCATTGTCAGTTTTATGCAAAAAATAATCAAAATCAGCATTAACAGCTAAAGCAAGGTTGCCCGGCAATGTCCACGGCGTTGTTGTCCATACTAATAAATATTCTTTATTATTTGTTCTCTTGTTCTCGTCAATAAGTTCGAATTTAATATAAGCGCTTATATCTTGAACATTTTTATACGCATCCGGCATACCTAATTCAGCTTGAGCCAAAATTGTTTCACAACGAAAACAATAAGGGTAAATTTTCTTTTCTTCGCTTAAAAGTCCTTGATTGTAAATATTTTTTATCACCCACCAACAACTCTGCATATAAAAAGGATCAAAAGTAATATAAGCTTTTTGATGATCTATCCAAAACCCCATTTTTTCATCCATATTTTCCCAAACATTTTTAAACTGAGTTACCAATGATTTACATTCTTGATTAAAATTATCAATACCATAATTAAGAATATCTTTTTTTGATTGAAAACCTAATCTTTTTTCTGTAGCTACTTCTATAGGCAAACCATGGGTATCCCAACCAGCACGTCGAGGCGTATAATAACCAATCATAGAAAAAAATCGTAAAATAGAATCCTTATAAACACGTGTTAAAAAATGGCCCATATGAGGTTTATCGTTGGTATAAGGCGGACCTTCTAGCCAATTAAAAATTTTACTTTTATTGTTTAACTTATTTAAAAGTAAAGATTTCTCAAAAATTGAATTATTTCTCCAAAAATTAAGAATTAATTTTTCAATTGATTTAATATCCATAAATAAAAATCAAAATAAAAGTACTAAATAATCATTGACCGTAAAATTTTTATTCTTTCTTCGATAGGAGGATGGGAAGAAAATATATTGCCTAACCAATTAATAAAACCTTTTTTATCTTTAAAAGGATTAACTATAAAAAGATGAGCTGTTGCCGGCGAAACATTTAAAGGAATATTTGCGCCAGAAATTTTTTCTAAAGCCGAAGCTAAACCATCAGGATTTCTTGTAAGTAAAGCGCCTGAAGCATCAGCCATAAATTCTCTTTTGCGCGAAATAGCTAAAGTAATAAGTTGCGCAAAGAGCGGAGCTAGAAAAGATAGCATAAAACCGATAACAAAAAAAATGGCATTACCTTTCTCTCGATCCTTGTTGCCAAAAAAACTTAGTCTTAAAAAGATATCAGCCATAATAGCAATAATACCAGCTAAAATTGTCGCTATCATCATTACTCGAATATCATAATTTTTAATATGGGAAATTTCATGAGCAATAACTCCTTCAAGTTCTTCTTTATTCAATTTTTCAATAATACCAGTTGTTAAAGCAACAACAGAATTTTTTGGCGATTTACCAGTAGCAAAAGCATTCAAAGCTGAAGATTGAATTAAATAAACTTTTGGCGTTTGTGGCAAGCCAGCGGTAATGGCTAAATTTTCAACCATTCTATAAATCTCCGGCAAATCTTGCTTATTAACTTCCTTTGCGCCATTAAGAGTCAAAATAATTTTATCGCCTATAAACAAACCAAGTATATTAACTATAACTCCAAAAATAATAGAACCAATAAAAATCGCATCATTCTCTAACAAATAAGCAAATAAATAGCCTATTCCAAAAACAAACCCCAAAAACAAAGTCATTAACATTATAGTTTTTGTATTGTTTATAGCCACTGCTTTATAAGCTGTTTGCATAATATATTCGTTAAATATTATAACAATCTAGACGCTTAAATATAATAATTTTGATTATATCATAAAATCACCTAAGCCAACAATTGAAAACTAAATCTTGCTAAGTTTTAAAAACATCCAACAATACTACTAACACCTTAAATAAATTTTTAAAATTAGTTTAAAATAAAAGAAATATGGAAAATATCAATAATCAAAAAAAATTCTCTATCAAATATATTATCGAACAAAAACCCTTGGAAGAAAAAACAACTCAAAATGTTTTTGATGAATGGTGCCGAATCAACGATTCAATCATACCTATAGTGGTTGACCGTCAACAATGGGAGAAAATAAATAAAAAAGATATTTTTAAAAAACTACCTAACGGAAAAATTATTTTAACAATACCTGAAGATTTACATTTATGGGAAATGGTTGGTATTATGGAAATAGTTGATCATGAAACTTTTAAAAATAAACCTGAAAAACAAAAAGAAGCGAAAGAAAGGATAGAAAATCTTGGTAAACTTTTTTGTCAAATTGGTATTTACATTGCAAAACGAATTAATAAAATCAACAAAGGCAAAAAAATAGCCGCAGCTTTAGCGGAAGAACTTTACCAATATGGCCAATCTCTCATTAAAGGTAAACAGTCGCAAGAAACTGTTGAAATTCAAGATTTAGCATCTTTGCCATTAACTTCTGAAGAAACAAAAGCGATTGACCGTTTTTTAGCTGGCGATAGTTTGCATACCCGTAGATATAAAAAACTTATAGCAAAACAAAGAATAAATTTTTCAAAAACAAATGATGAAATTGAAGAAGAAGAAAGGCAAAGAACATTAGCCCAATTTTTTCGCGTCGCTGAAAAAGCTTTTCTCTTAAAAAATAAAAGCGACAAAGGAGAATTATACAGAGGAGATCATAGTTTAGCTCCTTGGGAAGATTACACACCCATCCATAATGCTTTCATTCAAAAAGTTGAGCAAGCATTAAGACAAAAAATAGAAATTCCCCAAGAAGAATTTGAAATGTCTATTTTGCGTCGTGCTTTTGAAAATATCGCTAATGAAATTAGCAAAAACCCGTCGCGTTTAACAATAATTATCAATAAATTTTTAGCTAAAATCGGATTTAAACTAATTCAAGGAAAACAAAAACTTAAAGATTTATTAAATATTGAACAACTAAAAAAAGAATTAAAGACAGCTTACCAAAGCGAAGATTTAAAAAGAATTAGCGAAAAAGAAATAGAAATTGCTAGCAAAATTCAACGAGCAGTTTCAAAATTTCCCTATAAAATATCTGGCCACAACCCTGCTCAAATACTTATAGAACGTTACATTAATTGTGTTGGAGCTACAATTTTAGGAGGAATTTTTATGAAAGAAGTTGGTTTAAATTATTTAGTCGGCGGTTTACCAATGCATTCCATAATTATTTTAGTTACTGCTGATGGACGACTTTTTTTATATGATATGCAACTAACGTCTGCTTATGAAATAAAAAATAAAAATTTACTGCCAATCAAACAAGAAAAAATAACCGTCCAAAATATCGTTGATTTTGCTCAAGATCCAGATAATATTTATGATAATTTATTAATAAATATTATTACCCCACATGGCATACAAATAGATGAAGATTCAAAGGATTCACAAAATAAACCAGTGATGCTTAGTCTTTATAAACCTGAATATGGACAAAGAATGCAAATACTTTTTAACACCGCGGATGCCTTCATAGAATCAGGTCGTCTTAATGAAGCTGCAAAGATATATGAACAATTAATCGCCGCTGACACAAAATACCCTTATACTTATCTAGGCTTAGGGAATATTTACGCTCATAAAAATAACTATAATAAAGCGATTAAAATGTATAGAAAAGCTTTAGCTATTAATCCTAATTTTGATACAGCTTATTACTATTTAGGTAATGTGCTTTTTAAAATTAGTAATTACAAAGACGCTGTTCAAGCATATCAAAGAGCTGTAGCTCTTAATAATAATTTTTACTTAGCTTATTGCCGCTTGGGTATTGCTCTTTTAAAATTAAAGCGTTATGAAAATGCTATCTTTGCCTTACGTCGCGCAATAAATATTAAAGAAAATGACTGCCTACCTTTTTATTATTTAAGCGTAGCTCTTGTAAAACTTGAAAGGTATAAAGAGGCAATTGATGTATGTAAAAAAGCAATTCATATTAATCCTAAATTTTATTATTCTTATTTCCAGTTAGGTTATGTTTTATATAAAATAAAAAATTACAAAGAAGCGCTTGAAGCTTTAAATAATTTTCTTCAATACGCTGATAAGACAAAAGATAGCACTTTAATAAATAATGCGAATATGATTATAAAACAAATAGAAAATTTAAAAAATAATCAAAGTTAAAATAAATTAGATATTAATGTTTAAATCCCAAATATTTACTAATAGCTTCGTCCATTTTAGCTATTAACCATAAAGGCAAAAACCATCCAATTGCCAATCCCCAAAGACCAAGAGAAGTAACAATAGCAACGCCTGAAACTTTCAAAAAATCTTTTGTTTTCCTCAAAACCTTTGGAGCAATGCCAGGATCTTTATTTTTTTTATATTCGTCAATATCTGGTTTTAGTTCTTCTAAGAATTGTTTACATTTATTTAGTCCTTCTCTAATTTTCTCTAAATCTTCCTTTGATGCTCCAGTTTCTATCATTTCTTTGTATACTTCTTCTAAACTCTTAAGAAAGCTTCCAATTGATCTTAAATTATTTTTAATATCAGGAGGGGCATCTTTTAATAAAGAATTGTACAAATCATATGTCTCTTTAAAAAGATTATTAATTTCTGCTTCTCCCTTGACTGTTTCAGTATAAGTTCCTAACCATATATCAAAAATATCTTTTAATTTATCGGGAGTAATATAAAATTCGTAGATATTTCCGTATTTCTTGATATTTAGCTTTGCTAATTCCTCTTCACTGCTATTTTTCAATTCATCAGGCAGTAAATTTTCTTCAAACCATAAAGTTATCCTATCTTTACCTTTTTGTAAATCTTCAATATAACTTTGAACACCCTTAAAAAAATCGCCAACCTCAAATCCTGGTCTAATTTCTGGCTTTGGCGGCAACAATTTTTTAAAACCTAAAGCTATATATGGTGGCCATAAACGAAAATAAAATTTCTCTTTTTGACTAATTAATCTTTCAAAATCTTCTTTAAATCTCTCATCTTTAGTTGTTAAATAAAGCCAACCCCTTAATTCTTGAGGATCATTAATCTGATCACGAAAGTTAACACCTTTTTTTTCTGGATGCTTGCGAAAAATATCAATCAAAGCAGCTTGTAATTCTTGATTTAAAAATTTTTTATCTCCTTCTTGTCTAATTAATCGTTCCAAAATTTTTTGTTTTTCTTCATCGCTAATTTCTAAATCGTTTATTTTTTCTTCTAATTGTTGAATAAATGTTTCTTCATTAAAATATTCTCCTGTCTGATTAATAAGTTCTCTCATAAATTCTTTAAAATCTAATCCTTCAATTCTCTCGTCTTGTAATACTTGGCGTTCTAATAACTTAAGAGATTGATCTAAATTAAATTTTCTTAAATGCTCTTTAATATTGCGAAGCATTTCCATTAATCATTAAAATTAAATTTAAATAAGACGCCACTTATTTTTATTGTTACGAATATTTCTTAATTTTTCAGCTAAGTTTCTGTCAAGTTCTTTGTATTTATCTCTTATTTTAGGATAGTTTTCCTTTATTAGATTAATTATTTCTTCCAATCCTTTACCAGTTGTTTTTGATATTTTCTGAAAAGCATCTTTAATAATTTCCCAGATAGCTTTTAAGTCAATCTCGACTCCAGACTTTGCCAATTCTTTTCTTAATCTCTCTAAATTTATTAAAACATTAATATACTCATCAATCTCTTCAGCTGTAAATGATTTTATAAATTCATGATGCTTTGACGGAGAAAAACGCAAAAGAAATGTTCTTTTAACCTCTGTATTTTTGCTTGCGGCAATTATTTCTAATTCTTCTAGTTCTAGCGTTGCTGATTCTATTGATTCTTCTGCTTTTGTTTTTTTTGCACCAGCCTTAACGCCTCTAGCTACTTGCTCTAAAATATCTGCAATAATTTCAAACTGAACACCTTTAAACCCTTTTTCAAAAATTTGAGCGCCGCCACCTATTATATTTGCAATAATCCTTCTTGCCTTTGGATTTGAAATAAGTTGTTCTGCTATTTTGCCACTTTTATCTCCTATATAATCACTAATTTCAGTTAAAACTCCACCCCATATAGCTCTTATTGCTGTATCCAAATTTATACCTTTTTGGTTGTCTCGATTTTTAGGCATACGCTAATTATACTATAAAAATTTAAAAAAGCAAAATTATTGACGAAATAGGCATTTTGTGATATAATAAAAGTTAGAAATCTAAAAAAGGAGGATATTTTTTATGAATTTAATTTTTCAAGCTCTAGGGTTGCTGGGCGACATTGTTGTCGTCTGGTTTGTGCCCATTCTTGGCGTCGCTATCGCGGCGCCGGTTCTGGCGGTTGTAATTGCCGCCAATAATTCGGTTGGCGGGGGGATTGTTCTTACTATCGCTGCCCTTCTGGCATGGGCTTGCGCCGTCCGCCAGATGTGGTGGCAGATGTGGGCGTGTCTGGCGGCACTTTTGCCGCTGGCCGCGCTGGCATTCACCGCGCCTCTCTGGGCCCGTTACTGGGCCCTGGGTCTCCAGGCTCTAGCTCTGGGGATTCTTTTTATCGTCCCTGGAGCTATCTGGCCCTCTGCCCGGGCGGTTTTTTGGGTTTGGCTTGTCGCTGGAGTCGTCCTCACCGCCATTCTCGCCGGTGGAGTTTTCACCGGCGGAGCGGTGGCGGTTGTGCTCCTAGGTCTTCTTCTCCTAGGAGCTGGAGCGATCCTTTTCTCCCAAGGAGCCCGGCCTTGGGAAATCCGGCGCGCTCAGCGCCAGACCGCAAGGGTCCTAACTGGTCTCGGCGTTGCCGCCCTGGCAATCGGGCTTTTTAGCCCGGTTGTCAGGAATTGGCAATTGCCCGAACTTCGGGCACCGGCGCCCATCGCCAATATGTGGGCCTATTTGTCGGCTCACACAGAGAAATGGGCGCTAAGTGCCCAAAGGGGTCTACTCGGCGAGCGGGCTAAGACCAGCTCGCTTGAGGAGATGGGGGAAGCTGCACAGCTGGCTCACAAAGCCCGCTGGAAGCGGCTCATCACCCAGGTTCCCGATGCTCCTCCTTCGCGGGAGGAATGGCGGGATCTGGGGATCCCTCAAGATCCCTAACCATCCCCCAACCGCCCGCAGCCCTCACGCAGAGCTGCGGGCTTTTTTATTTTTAAAATTTCATCTCTGAAGAATATTCCAACATTCTTAAGAATGTGAGAATGTTATTTTATCAAATTTAAGAGCTGCTGATTTTTCTTTTTGAAATCTAAATCAGCGTTAATCCGCGTATATCAGCTTTACTTTTAAAACTTCACTTCTGGAGGTTTTTCTGCTGTTTCTTTTTCCTCGTAGTTTAATTCAAAATATTCAAAAGAAGGAAATTTAAAAAGATTAGCAATAACTGAATTTGGGAAAGATTGACGATAAGCTTCGTATTCTCTCAAAACCGCATTATAAAATCTTCGGCTGGCTTGAATTTTATCTTCAGCGTCAACTAATTCTTGCTGAAGATGTAAAAAGTTTTGATTAGCTTTTAAGTCTGGATAATTTTCAGCAACGGCAAATAAAGACTTTAAAGCTGAAGTTAACATATTGTCCGCCTCAAGCCCTTCTTTAACTGTCTTTGCTTCTAAAATTTTACTTCTAGCTTCAGTTACTTTTTCAAAAACTTCTTTTTCATGAGCAGCATAACCTTTAACAGTTTCAATTAAATTAGGAATCAAATCAGCTCTTCTTTTTAACTGAATTTCAATATCGGAAGAAGATTCTTTAACTTGCTCTCTTAAACGAATTAACTGATTATAAATTAAAACTAACCAAATAAATAAAGATACAGCTAAAGCTACAATATTAAATTGCCATTCAACTATATTAAATAAACCACTGGCAATTATCAAAACGAAAATTATTAAAAATAAAGAGTTAATCATTAATTTAAAAATAAAAATTTCTTATTTTTTTAAATTATTTATTAGTAAATATCGACCAAAATTTTATTTACTTTTATTTATCTTTATTATACCACGGTTCCTGTTCAGATATTTTTTTAATATATGCTAGATATCTCGCCCAAGCATAAAAATAGCTTGACAAACGATTAAGATAAGCAATAATAGTTTCATCAAGATGATATTTTTTACTTAAAACAATAAGCCTTCTTTCAATTCGCCGACTAACAGCTCGTAAATAATCCAACCAAGCGGAATTTTTCTCTGACCCGTAAATTATAAATTTATTTTTAGGCGAAATTTTATCTTCTATTGACATAATTTCTTTTTCAAGCATAGCAAGAGAATCTTTGCTTAACATCGGAGGTTTAAATTTTTTATATAAAAGATAAGCTATATTTGCCTGAATAATAAAAAGATTATTTTGAATATTAGTAAGTTTCTCGTTTAAAGAGTGAGAATGTTTGTGTTTGCGCTGATTAGCAAAACAAGCAGAACAAAGGTTAGTTTCAATTTTTGTCAAATGACTTTTGGCTAAACCAATGAGACTATTTAATTCATCTAATTCTCCTAAAGTTTCAATAATAAAATTATCTTTAGATATTTTTTTATCTCCAATAATACTTTTTCCTTTATCGCCTTTACCAGTAAAATAAACCATTAATTGCTTAAACTATAATCTTTTAATAATTCTACCTTTATATTGGTCATAAGGAGAGAGCTCCACCATTACATAATCACCAGGAATAACTTTAATAAAATTAATGCGCATTTTACCAGCTACATAAGCAGTAATTATTCTCTCGTCTTCAAGTTTAACTTTAAATTTTAATTCTGGTAATGCTTCAATAATTCTACCTTTAACTATATTGGCTTCTTTCTTCATTAGAAATAATAAAAAATTGCAAATAATTTAACTTATAAAACTAATATAAATCAAGATCATTTAAAGTCTCATCAGGATTATTATTAAGATTAGTAGGCTTATAAGAATCTAAATCTGATTCTAGGTTAATCAATTCTTTATCATCGTTATTAGTTGCATTTATATTTTTAGGACCAAAACGTACGTTTTCAGCAATAATTTCATAAGACATACGTTTATTACCCTGAGTATCAAGCCATGAACGCGATCTTATTCTACCTTCTACAAAAATAAGCCTTCCTTTACTTAAATATTGCCTACACAAATCAGCTAACTTCCCCCAAACAACAACACGGTGATATTCAGTTTCTTCTTTCAAATTACCACTTTTATCTTTATAAGAATGATTGGTAGCTACATTTAAAATAGCTAAAGAGACGCCTGAAGGCAAATAACGAAAATCAACTTCTTGAGTTAGTCTACCTATAAGTAAAACTTTATTTAAATTCATTAAACAATTATTATTAAGCAATATTAGTTAAATTGTGCTCTTGATTAGTAATGACGGTATTTAAAATTTGAGCTAATTCTTTAGAATTTCTTTTCTTTTTAAGAATAATAAAACGAATAATATTATTAATATTTTTTACTGCTTGGTGAAAATCTTTCATCTTACTAATGTCAGTTTCTTCAACCTCAAAATAAATTGTCCCAAATTCACCATTAATATGATTATTAATAGGATAAGCTAAATTTTTTATTTTCAGAGGATTTTTCTTCAATAACTTAAACTTAAAATCATCTAAAAGCTGAAGAATTGTTTCTTCTACTTTATTACCAAAATCATTTATCGCCCAAAAACTTATCTCATATATTTGTTTACGCATTGTTAATAAATTATCAGATTGATTTTTAATTTTAATATTATTATTATAAACTAAAATTTTTATTATCCATTAAAATCATACTGAATTAATTTTACCATAATTATCTTAAATTTTAATAAAAATTATATCATTATTTTCCACAAAACTGTTTCTGCCTTTTAACCTAATAACTTTTTCCTGACGACAAGCTTCCCAACTGCCACACCTTAGAAAATCATCTAAAGAAACAACCTCAGCTATCTTAAATGATTTTACAAAATCAGAATGAATCATAGGCAAAATATCAGCAATCATACTATTTTTAGCAGTAAACCAACCTTGAGTAATTAAATTATTAAAAGTAAAAAACTCTATTAATTCTAAAGAGAGAGCGAGATCATATAAAAATTTATTAATATTATCAACATCACCATTTTCTTGCAGCAAATCCAATTCCCACTTTAAATCTAAGTTATATGTCTTAATAAATAAATTTTCTAATAACGATAAATCATACTTTAATCCATTAATAAGCAAAAACCATTTTTTGGTCACCAATAAATTAAAATCTTTAAGAACATCGTTAAATCTAGAAAATTGTAAAAAATTAACTTTATCTAAATTATTGTTGCTTAAATGCTCAACAGCCATATCTAATTCTTGCGCTAACTCTCCTAAAATTTCAATAATTTTTTTATTATCTTTATTATGTTCTTTAAGAAGTTTATTTATCGATTTATCAATAATGGCTTTATCGGCAAAGATTATTTCTGTCAAAATAGTTATAATATCATTCAAAGGATCAATAACAATATTAACTGATGGTACTTGAATATCAAAAAAATTTCGAGCTATTAAAAAAATCGCCTTACAACCACGTAAATAACTTAAAAATTCATTTCCTAATCCTTGACCCTGATGAGCTCCTTGAATAAGGCCAGGAACATCAATAAATTTTAAATAAGGCATAACTAATTTTTCGGTTTTGGTTAGAGTATGCAAAGAACGTAAATTTTGCGAACAAACAAAAGCAATACCTTCTTTAGATTCTAAAGTCGAAAACATATGCGGAGCAATAGCATTGTCTATATTGGTTACTAATTTTAAAAAAGTTGATTTACCGCTATTAGGCAAACCGCACAAACCAATAGTTAAATTTTTAATCATAAAATTTTGATTTTAAACTTAAATTTTCAATAGGGCAAATTTAAATATTTAAAACTTTCTTTACTTCGGGATCTAAGTTTGACTGAAAATAGTTAAATAATTCACTTGGCATAACCCATTTAACTTCAGCAATCTCATCTTTTTCAATAATCTCTTGAACTGGTTCTTCGCTTTCTAAAGAGCACAAAAAATAAATTATAGGTATAAAAGTATCGGGATGAATTCTAAAATGTATTTGCCTAATAACATTTGTTTTATAACCAGTTTCCAGTAAAATTTCTTTAACAACCCTTTCTTCTCTACTTTCATTATCTTCTTGTACGCCACCAGGAAAAACCCACTCTAAATAACCACCTTTGTTTAAACTTTCAGGATAACGACGCCTTACAATTAATACTTCTCCTTTTTTATTTAGAACTATACCAATAGTTACTATTGATTTCATCCGTTTATTATCCATTTTTTAAAGATTATTAATTATTAACGATTTATTAAAATTTGACTTTTAATAAAAATTAATTATAATTATAATTTTATCATAGATGAATGACAAAATATATATATCAAAAGAACAATTAGAAAATTTAAAAAAAGAATTAGAGTATTTAAAGAGCGAAGGCAGAAAAATGACTGCTGAAAAACTTAAAACTGCTTTATCTTTTGGTGATATAAGCGAAAATGCTGAATATGACGAAGCAACAGCGCTTAAAGAAAGACTAGAAAAACGTATTCTCGAATTAGAACATATAATCAGATCAGCAAAAATAATAAAAGATGTTAAAAATAAAGACCGAATTTTCCCAGGCTCAACATTTGAATTATTAGATCTCTCCACAAATAAAAAATACACTTTCACTTTAGTTGGATTTGGCGATGCTGACCCACAAAAAAAACAAATCTCAGCTGAATCACCATTGGGCAAAGAATTGTTAAATAAAAAAGTTGGCGATATTATTAAAGTTAAAACTCCTAAAAAAGAAATTAATTATAAAATAACAAAAATTATAAAATAACTATTTTCTCTCAACAAAAGATAATTTAATTGTTTCTGGATCAATAAACTCTATTTCTCCACCTAAAGGAATACCCCGAGCTAAAAAAGTAAATTTTAATTTAGGAAACTTTTTAACAAGAATGTTTAAATGTTTGATTGTTGGTAAAGCTTCACGAGTATAAGGTAAAGCGATAATTATTTCTTTGTATTGCTTAGTAGATAAACGCGACTCTAAAATTTTTAATCTTTCTCTAATAATACTTTTATTTTCAAATGGCAAAATTAAACCTCCTAAAATAAAATATTTACCTTGAAACACTTTAGCGCTTTCTAAAGTCAAAACATCAGTTTCGCGAGCTACAATCATCATAATATCATCACGACGATGACTATTGGCGCAAATATTACATAATTCATTAATAGAAGGAAAAAAACAATTCTGACAAAATTGGATCTCGCTTAAAGTCACATTTATATTTTCTAAAAATTTTTTCTTTGTTTTTTCATCCTGTTTAATTAACCAAAAAAATAATCGTAAAGCTTGACGTGAGCCTATTTCCGGAAAAGAATCAAAAAATTCTATTATTCTTTTAAATAAAGGAGGTAAGATTGATGACATTATTTAATTTAGCGTTTAGCATATTAATGAAATTCTATTTCTTCTGGTTGAGTTTCTAAAGTATAAAAAGAAGCTGTCTCAGCGTCAAAAAATAAATCAACACTACCGATAGGACCATTTCTATGTTTAGCAATGATTATATTAACTTGATTAGAAGGTAAAGCGGCGGCTGTTTCTTTAGGACGATGTATAAAAATAACTACATCCGCATCTTGTTCAATACTACCTGATTCTCTTAAATCAGATAAACGAGGAATTTGAGAAATTCTTTGTTCCGGTGCTCGCGATAATTGCGAAATAGCTAAAACAGGAGTTTCTAATTCCCTTGCTAATTCCTTTAAGCTTTTCGATATTTCACTAACTTCTTGAACTCGATTATCTATCATTTTGCTTGATCTTATTAACTGTAAATAATCAATCACTATTAATCCTAATTCGCCTATTTCATGCTTTAATTTTCTTGCCATTGTTCTAATCTGCAAATTATTAAGACTAGGACTATCGTCTATAAAAATCGGGACGTTTTTAAGTTTGTCAATAGCTTCATCAATTAACGCTAATTCATCAACATTACCTTCGCTGCTTAAACGTCCCGTACGTAAACGCCATAAACTAATACCTGCCTGCGAAGCAATTAAACGATCGGCTATCTGATCTTTAGACATTTCTAAAGAAAAAATGCCTACCGGGATATTTTCTTCAACAGCTAAATAACGTGCAATATTAAGCGCCAACGCTGTTTTACCTTGAGATGGCCTTGAGGCTAAAATAATTAAATCTGATTTTTGTAAACCTCCTAAATACTCGTCTAATTTAACAAAACCTGTAGGAATCCCTCTTAAAATAACTCCTTTTTGTAAATCATAAATTCTTTTACGACTGTCATCAAGTAAATTATTTAAAGGTATAAATTCATAAGGATACACTTTTTCAGCTATAGTAAATATATTTTTCTCAACCTCATCAATTAATTCTTCGGCATCTTTATTTTCATCGTCAACTAATTCTCTAATTTTTTGAGATAATTCTAATAAATCTTTTCTTGATTTCCTTGTTCGAATCAATTTAGCGTAAGAAACTATATTAACAACTGAAGGAGCTTTGTTAACCAAATTCACCAAATAACCATAACCTCCAATGTTGTCTAAAATTTTTTTCTCTTGCAAACGATTGCTGACAGTAATAATGTCTATGCCTATTCTTTTTTCAAATAATTCTAAAATAGCTTTATAAATTTCTTGATTTTCATTTTTTAAAAAATCCTCAGGCTTTAAAATGTCAGCAATTTTAATAATACCTTCATCATCTATTAACAGCGCTCCTAATAATGCTTCTTCTAAATCATCCAAAATATGGGCAAGTTTATTCAGGTTATTAAAAGAATTCATAATAATTAATTATATTACTAGTTTTATTAATAAATTATCTAAAAATTTTTTAAAAATAAAAAATCTGGAAAAAATGAGGATAAACTAATAATTAGTTTAAATTTAATTTAAAAAATAATCTTTATTATCAATAAAAGAAAAAAGCCATTAAAATATAATCTTAAAATAAAATTATAATAAGATTGCATCATTAATCAAAAATTGGCTAATATTAATTTTTATTAATAATTCTTTTGGATTGTTAAGTCGAAATTAAAATATAAAATTAATTTTTCTTTATTAATAATGACTCATCCTGAAAATATTAATCCTCCTAAAGACCACCTGGAAAATTCAAAAAATCAAGAAAAAGAATTTTCAGCAAGTCAAGAAATTAAACGCGGTCCCTATGCTCTTCAACTAAAAGTTATATATACACGTTACCTAGGATATTCTCTTAATATTCTTGGTATTCCTTATAAAACTTCCCAAGGATGGAATACAAAAGATGAAACTTATGAGCTCAAAACCGATGATGCTGAAAAAGCAAAAGAAATTTTTGAAAAAATAAAAAAATTCTTAGAAGAAACAGACAGCGATTGGAATGAATTATTTCCTGAAAAATTCAAATTTATTTTAGAAAAAACTATTAAGGAGATTATTAATAGTAAAACAAATAATTAGATTTTTAAAATTATTCTTGCTCATAATTTTATCACCGCCTTTATCTTGATAATTAAATTTAGCGCCATAAAATTATAAACATAAAAAAATTAAGCATATACCAAATAATCATAAAAACTTAATAATCCAAAAAATTTTTATTATTTAAAAGATAAAGTTATAATAATAAAAATAGTCCTCTTGTCTATTCAATATTAAAAATATTGCATTTATTGCTAAAAAAATATGTTTTAAAATATAGATAACAAAAATCAAATTGCAACCAATTGGTCAATAAATTAATTAATCCCTTATTTTGGCGCTTACTATCTCAAAACCTTAATAAAAATGTCAAAAAAAGTATTCTTTATAAGCACAATAATACTCTTATATACATTATTGGCAACAGCCGAAACAAACTATCAACAATTATCACTTTCTAATCAGTCTACGCCTCAAATCAAATTAGAAAATAAAAACGGCAACATTGAAATAAAATTAGAGATACCTGACGATTTAAAAGATTCAATCACAATAGATTATTTTGAAATTTATAGAAATAATTCACTAATTGTAACGACAACAACAAATGAATTCATAGATCAACTAAAACAAAATGGTCAATACAACTATAAATATATAATCCACGCTAAAAATAGATCCAACAATACAACTCTTACAATAACCAGTCCAGAAAAAACAATTGTTATTGAAAACTTAGCAACAACAACTACTACTAATAATACTTCAACCACCTCAACTACAAATATTTCTACTACTAATATTTCTTCTAATACTTCTTCAGCAACTACTTCTACAACTACTTCTAATAATTATAATACTTTTGTCACCAACAATATTATTTCAACAACCACCACAGGACGAAACACAGAGGAAACTGAAAATGAATTTAGCGTCGAAAATATAACCGCAAATAATTTATCAAATATTAATACCACCACAACAAAAATTACTCCTTCCCAAGAACAAAAGAAAATACCCGAAACACCACGCTCTCGTCTTGAACAACCTTTGCCTAAAACTACTGCAACTATTAAAGAAGCAGAAATAAAGAGTAGAAAGGAAACAAAAGAATCTGCTAAAGAAAAAGTAAAAGAGACGAAAGATGAAATTAATAAAATGTCACCAGTAAAAATAAAATTAACTGGTCAAACGTTAACAACTGAAGGAGAAATTTTAGGTAAAAGCAAAGTCTTCATTCAAACAGCAAAAGACATCTATGAAATTGAAACAAATCAAAACGGAGAATTTAACATTGAGATACCTGGTTGGCAAAATATTACTATCAATAGTGTTTATGCCAGAGATTCGTCTATTTATAAATCAAATATAATTAATCTTAACCTTACTGAGAGTGATCAAAATATTAATATTTATTTAGAAAAAGAAAAAATAGTTTTACCTCAACCAATAGAAAAAGCAATTGCAACTAATAAAGAAGAAAAAATAGTTCTTGATGATAATACAGAAATTACTATCCCCGCAACGGCAGTTACCACAACAAACATTATCAATGTTGATATTAAACCAACAATTGAGGTACCGCCAGTAACTAATTTTAGTTTCATCGATAAAGTCTATGACATAAAACTTAGAGATCAAAATAATAATGAAATTAAAAATCTTGATAAAGAAATAGAAATTAAAATAGAATATGATCCTCAAGTATTAAAAGAAAAAAATTTAAGTGAAGATGAAATTTTAATCGGTTATTTTGATGAAATAAATAAAATTTGGATTCCTTTAGAAAAGTATACTCTTGACAAAAAAAATAAAGTTATTATTGGTTATGTCCAACATTTAACCAAATTTGCAATCATTAGTTTTGTTGATCGCACTCCACCGCCACCACCAACAAACATCAACTTAACTTTAACAAAAGACAAAAAAGTAAAAATTAATTGGACTAATCCGCTGCAAGATTTTAAACATATAAATATCTATCGTTCGTCAACGACCAACTCTTCAACCATACTTTTATTTAAAGCAATAACCTCAACAGAAATTATTGACCAAAATGTTGATTGGGGAAAAACTTATTATTATTTAATCAAATCAGTAGATTATTTCAACAATGAATCAACAAACACTAAACCGTACATTATTACTGTTTTCAGTTTTAATCGTTATTTAAAAGTCGGTAATAAAGGAGAAGATGTTCGTCACTTACAAGAAATACTAATTAAAGAAAATCTGCTCTCAGAAAAAATCAAACTTGGCTATTTTGGTTTAGCTACTAAAAATGCAGTAATAAAATTTCAAGAAAAATATTCTAAAGATGTCTTAGAACCTTTGTCATTAAAAAAAGGAACAGGATTTGTGGGACCTTATACTATCAAAAAACTCAATCAAATTTTAAACTCTGTAAATGAATGAAACTAAAATTTATAATTATCATTATCATAATTTTTAGCTTATTTTTATCGGCTTTGCTCTATTATTCTTTTTCGCAACAATCCAATAATCAATTATCATCGCTCTCAACTCTACATTTTTACGACGAACCAAGCATCGATCTTAAACACATTAATTTATATGCTATCTATGTTGTTGCGGCTGATAAAAAAAACGAAATAAAAAATAACTGGCAACAATTAATAGAAAAAAGTTTACAAAAAATATCAGCCTTTCATCAAAATCAATTCCGCAATTTATCTCATCTGGAATATAAAATTTATAAGCAACCAATTATTATAGAAAATATTGATACTATGAATAACAAAGGTTTTGATGTTACTTCCCTGCCTGAATTTTTCAAAATAATTGAAAAGATAGACAAAGAAATGCCTTTGGATTTTATAACAAATAAAAATGATATCTATAAAATTTTAGTTATTTTTTACGAAGGAGAAAATACTGCTTTTGGTTCCGCAATAGTTGATAAAGAAAATATTGCCGAAAAATATCAACAATCTTCCCGAATTATAACAACAACGATTGAAAATTTTAATGGTGTAGCGTTAATTAGTAACGATTATCTAAACAAACCCTACGGCGAATCCATCCTCTATCACGAAATCGCTCATACCCTTGGTATACCTGATTTTTATAAAGATAATCAAGAATTATCTTTAGATATTATGGGCAATGGACGTTTTATACCTTTAGAAATTAATTATCTTGATTACGAAATTATAAAAAAAATGACACAAACTAAATAACATAATGAAATTAAAATTAAAATATAAATTCTTTCTATCATTAATTGTTACAGGAATAATCCCCATTATAATTTTGGGTACAATTGGATTTTTTTTAGCATTTAACTTTGCTAAAAATACAATCATAGATTTAGAAAACAATCTTATTAATCAAAAAATTAATGAAATCAATAATTTCTTTAAGCAAAATTTAGAAATTTTAGAAATTATCATCGCCGTTGATGCCAATGAAACTGTTTATTTTACAAATCCTGATGACTATTATTTAACTTACGATTTGAACAGAGAAAAATTTATACTTCTCCAAACATTAGAACAAACACCTGCTATTTTAGAAATATCATTTTTAGATTTAAACGGTTATGAACGTATAAAATATTACAAACATAATAATACAATAACTAGTGCCGATCAAGTAACCAAAATTAATCCTAAAGCTTATTTTTTCGATTTAGCAAAAAATGGGAAAAAATTTACAAGCGAAGTTTTTTCATCTCTTAACGGTCCTTTTATAATCGTCGCTAATCCTCTAAAAAGCAAAGATAATAAAGTTATCGCTATCTTAAAAACTAAATTATCTTTAAATCAATTAAACACAATTATCGGCAATAGCAGTTTAGGTTCTTTGGGTTATGTTTATCTAGTTGATAAAAATGGCTATATTCTTTATAGTAGCAACAATCAATTACCACAACAAATCAATTGGAAAATTAATAATTTTGAACAATTTATTAAAAATAAAATTCAAAACTTAACTAAATACAAAAATTTTAATAATAAACCAGTTTATGGTTTAGCTCAATCTTTATATCCCTATGGAATGTATTTAATTGTTGAATGGCCCACGCAAGAAGCTAATGAAATTATTTATAAACAAATAACTTTAATTATCTTTTCTATTTTAACTGTTGTTATTCTAACTATTATTCTTAGTTTTATCCTAGCGCAAATCATTATAAAACCAATAGACATTTTAAAAGCTGGTGCAAAAAAAGTTAGCGAAGGCAAATTAGAAAAAATAGCTGACATTAAAACAAATGATGAATTGGAAGATTTAATCAAGGAATTTAATTTTATGATTGATGGCTTAATCCAATTTAAAAAATTAAAAGATGAATTTGTTTTTATGACGGCTCATGAATTAAAAGCGCCAATGGCGGCAATGAAAGGTTATTTAACGCTTTTAATAGATGGCACTGTTGGAACATTAGATAAAATTGCTCAAGAATTTATTATTAAAATAAAAAATGCTAACGAAAGATTAATTCAATTAGTCAATGATTTGCTTCATATAGCTAAAAATGAAGCGGAAACAATTTCTATAAACATTCAGCCTGTAAACATCAGCGAAGCTATTTTACCTATTATTAATGAATTTAAAATTGATTATCAAAAAAAGAATATAACCCTTGATTATCAAATAAGCGAAACTCTTCCTAAAATTAACGCTAATCTTGATAAATTAAAAGAAATATTCGCAAACTTGATTTCTAATGCTATTAAATACAATATCGAAAATGGCAAAATTATTATTTATCACAAAACTGAAGGAGATTATTTATTAACCATTGTTCAAGACACAGGCTTAGGAATACCTAAAAATCAGCAAGAAAAAATATTTCAAAAATTTTTCCGGGTTCAATCAAAAATTACTGAAAATATACCTGGCACAGGATTAGGATTGTTTATTGTTAAAGAATTAGTAGAAAAGATGAACGGTAAAATTTGGTTTGAATCTGAAGAAGGTAAAGGGACAACTTTTTTCCTAGCTTTTAAAATAGCTAACAACAATAAATAAATAAATTTTTCAGTTAAAATAGATTCTATGAAAATTACTGTTCTTCTTTCAGGAGGCGTTGATTCGTCAACAAGTGCTTTAATTTTAAAAGAAAAAGGGTTTAAGATAACAGGCATATATTTAAATTGCTATAAATTTTGCAATCCCCAAGATGCTGAAGACGCAAGAAAAATAGCCAACATTTTAAACATTCCCTTTTATGTTTTTGATTTGACTGAAGACTTTGAAGATAAAGTTATTAATTATATGATAAGAACTTACAAACAAGGTTTAACTCCTAATCCTGATGTATATTGTAATCAATTTATAAAATTCGGCATTTTTTTTGATAAAGCTTTAAAGCTTGGCTTTGATAGTGTCGCTTCCGGACATTATGCAAGAAATATCGATAATTCTCTCTTAAAAGCTAAAGATGAAAATAAAGATCAAACTTATTTTCTTTGGTCAGTAGAAAAAGAAAAATTTAAAAAGATAATTTTCCCCATTGGTGATTTATTTAAACCAGAGGTTCGGCAAATTGCTAAAGCAAATAATTTACCGGTTGCTGAAAAAAAAGAAAGTATGGGCATTTGTTTTATTGGAACAGTTAAATTAAAAGAATTTTTAAACCGCTATCTTCAACCTAAAGAAGGTAAAATTATTGACACCGAAGGTAAAATTTTAGGCACGCATCCAGGATATTTTTATTTCACTGAAGGCCAAAGGCATGGATTGAATATTAAAACAGGCGGAGGTCCTTATTATGTTGCCCAAAAAATTCCTGAAGAAAATTTAATTATTGTAGCCAAAGAAAATCATCCGCTTTTATATACTAAAAAAATTGAAGTTACTGAAATAAATATTTTAGAACCAGAAATTTTCAAAAAGGAAGAAATTATTGAAGCAAGATTCAGACATCGCCAGCCATTAGTTAAAGCCAAAGTTAATTTAAATGAAAAAACAGTTGAATTTTTAGAAGCGCAAAAAATGGTAGCTCCAGGCCAATCAATAGTTTTTTATCACAAAGATTATGTTTTAGGCGGAGGAGTTATTTTAAAGAAAATTGAATAGATTTTCCTGGTAATAAATAATCTTTTTCTTAATTTCTTCTATGACTGGTTCTAAAATTTTATAAGGAGTTACTGATTCTTTTTTAAGCTCTTCTTGAAGTTTTTCTTTCCAAATTTTTCGAAATTCAGTATTAAGATGAATTATTTTAAAACCGCAAGAGGCTGCTTTTTTTAAATTTTCTAAGCTTATTCCTGAACCACCATGCAAAACTAAAGGAATTTTAACTAACTCATAAATTTTTTTACCTCTTTCAAAGTCTAAAATTGGTTCTGTTGCGGTTATCCCGTGAACATTGCCAATGGATACTGCTAATAAGTCAACTTTTGTCTCTTCAACAAATTTTAAAGCTTCTTCTGGTTTTGTTAAATATTCTTCTTTAATTTCTATTTCTTTTTGAATTTCTGATTTTCCTGGTAAGTAACCAACTTCACCTTCAATTAAAATATTTTTAGCTTCTCTAAAAGTTATTAATTCTTTAGTTATTTTTATGTTATCATCAATAAAATATTCACTACCATCAAATAAAACAGCGTCGTAATTTAAATCAAGCGCTTTTTTAGCTGTTTCAAAACTTTTTGAATGGTCAGCGTTTAAAAAAACTGGCAAATCTTTTTTATAAAAATCAATAATCTCTTTAATTAAATCTTCACCTAAATAATTTCTTTCACCTTCAGAAACCCCAAAAATTAGCGGGAGTTTTGTTTCTTTTACGGCTAAAATGCCGGCTTTAATTTGTTCGAAAGTTGCTACATTATAATGCAACAATGCTTGATTTTCTTTTAATGAATATATTAACTCTTTTAAACCCATTAGTTTCCAACTAAAATTAAAAATTAATAATTAAAACCATTAATTATGTGTCCCTAGGAGGAATCGAACCTCCATATCAGCCTCCGCAGGGCTGCGCTTTTCCTTTAAGCTATAGGGACATTAATAAAATAAATAATAGCTTACAATAAACCAATACATTAAATTAATATATCCTTTCCCTAATTAACTTCAAATCTATTTTATCAAAAATTCTTGAAATTTACTAATTTACTTACCAATAATAGCTTAATAAAAACTAACTAACTTATGAACAAATTAATAAAATGCATAAAATAATCTTTATCTATATAACAAAAACGCTTTAGAGAATTTATTTTTTTATAAGTTAGTGTTAAAATTTCCTTAAACATAGTTTATCCTGTCGCAATTATAATCGTAATTATAATTATGAAAATATATTTCGCTGGTTCAATACGCGGCGGTAGAAAACATCAAGCTATCTATCAACAACTAATTGCATATCTTAGTAAATATGGTAAAGTTTTAAGCGAACATATAGGTAGTAAAAATTTAACTCAGTTTGGAGAAAAGTCTTTTTCTGATAAACGAATTTATAATCGTGATATGTCCTGGCTTAAAGTCTCAGATGTTGTTATTGCTGAAGTTTCTACGCCATCTCTTGGTGTTGGCTATGAAATTGCAAAAGCGGAAAATATGAATAAAAAAATTTTATGTTTATATAGAAAACAACCTCGCAAAAGATTATCAGCAATGATTAATGGAAATCCCAATGTTAAAATTGCTGAATATAAAACATTTAAAGATGCTTTGCGCTATATCGATATTTTTTTTAAAGAATTAAAGTAATAAATTCTGCTTATTAATTTATTAGAATGTAAAATTAATATCAACTCAAAACTGATTAGTAAATAATAAACTTAAAAACATTAAAGTATTTTATCCAAGTGGACTCGAGGGGATTCGAACCCCTGACCTCCGGTGTGCAAAACCGGTGCTCTAGCCAACTGAGCTACGAGCCCTTCTTAAAAATAAAGCGCCCCCAACCGGAATCGAACCGGTATTTTCACCTTGAAAGAGTGATGTCCTAACCTTTAGACGATGGGGGCTTAAAACAAATCCAAATTTACAAATTCAGCATAGCTTTAAACAATTATATCATATAATAATCCTAAAGTTAACAATTATTAAATAAATCAAATAAACTAAATTAAATCATTAAATTTTAACTTTAGAAAAATATTTTTTATTTTAAAATTAAAACTAATAATGTTTAAAAAAATTCCACCCATAGAATACACAGATATCTGTCCTATTGACCACAATAATGCAAATTTGATTGATATTTTAAAAAACGGCATTTGCCTTAAAGATGTTAAATTGCTTAAAAAAAATATTTGGAATATATATGATCATGTTGAAAAATATAAAGATAATTTTTATTATCTTGATAACTTTATTAAAACACTTCAAGAATTAAAAAGATGGGAAAAATTTTTTTATGAAAATACAGGCTACAAACCTCTAAAAATTCAAAAATATTGGGCTAAAAGAGCGATACAAAAAGAATCGTTCTCTATTATTGCTCCTACCGGTATAGGTAAAACAACTTTTGGTTTAATCTTGAGTAACTTTATCAAAGGCAAAGTCTACTACCTAGCGCCTTCAAAAATTTTAATCAACGAACTAGCAAAAAAAATAAGTTTAATTAAATCTAATAAAAAAATAGTTATTATTCAAAACACTGATGACAAAAAATATTTGGATACAGATTATGATATTTTATTAACGACCAGCACTTTTTTACATCGTAATTTTGATATTTTGCCAAAAAATTTTGATTTAATTTTCATTGACGATGCTGATTCTTTAATAAGACAACCGCGTAATATAGATAAAATATTGAAGTTAGCCCGTTTCAGTGACGAAGACATCAATAAAACAATTGAAATTATTGACAAAAAAAGAAAGGCAAAAAATAAAAATGATTATTTAGCTGCGAGCAGTGAATTGAATATTAATCTTCAAAACAAAGGCATGATTATTGCTGCTTCAGCAACACTTACGCCACGCACAAAAAGAATTTTTCTTTTTAAAGAACTTTTAGGATTTGAAATCGGAAATTCCAATACTAATTTAAGAAATATTGAAGATTTATATCAAATAACCTCAACAAAAAAACTTTTAACCGAATCAGTAAAATGGATAAAAAAATTAGGACAAGGCGGATTCGTCTTCCTAAACAGCGACTTTTCCAAAGATGATATACCTATGTATCTAGAATTATTAAATAAAAACAATATTAAAGCTATATCTTATGAAAATTTTAATAATAAAAATAAAGAAAAATTTATTAATAATGAAATCCAAGTAATTGTTGGTTTTTCAAATGTACGTAATCCTTTAACACGAGGTATTGATATGCCACAAAAAATTCGTTACGCTTTATTTGTCGGCGTACCTAAATTTAGAATCCCCTTAAGAAGCTCTTACTCGCCTTTACATTTATTTCTTTTAGGCTTATCTCTTTACGAGTTATTTAAAAATAGCGAAGAAAATATTGCTATAGAAAGACATCTTAATTTTTTGAAAAAAATATCATTTATCAAAGAAGAAGATGTTTTAAACAATCCTCAATACAAAAACATTAAAGATAAAATCGAAAACATTAAAACAATTTTTGATCAAATTATCAACAATCCAAAACTGATAGACCTTATTAAACAAAATGACAAAATAGCTGTCGAAATCAACAATGACCAATATAATAATAAAATTATTAATATTATAATATCCGACCCCCGAGCTTATATCCAAGCTTCCGGCAGAACCTCACGCTTATTTCCTTTGGGCTTGACCAAAGGTTTAAGTTTAGTTTTAACAGAAGACTTTAAAGTTTTAAAACATCTTGAAAATAAATTAAAATTATTAGGCTATGATATTCAATTTCGTGATGTTAATGATATCAATCAAGAAAAAAATTTGCAACAAATATTACTAAACATAGACCAGGATCGAAATATCGTCAAAGAAGTTTTATCAGGCAAAGAATATATTTTTCAAGATCCTATAACTACTGCCTTAATTATTGTTGAATCACCTACAAAAGCAAAAACAATTTCTAATTTTTTTGGCAAACCAGTAAGACGTATTAAAAATAAAATCATCTTCTATGAAATATCTATAGGCAATATGCATTTAAATATCTGCGCAACCTTAGGCCATTTTGTCGATTTAATTCATAACCAAGGTTTCTATGGCGTTAAAAAAACAAATGACAATAATTTTACTCCTGTTTTTCAACCATTTAAAATATGCATTAAATGTAATAGACATTTAGACAAAGAAGAAACAATTTGCGAAATATGCAATAATCAAATTTTCGAAATCAAAAATGATCTTATTCAAAATTTACAAAAGGTTGCCGGTGAAGTTGATCGTGTCTACATTGCTACCGATCCTGACGCTGAAGGAGAAAAAATTGCTTTAGACTTATTTGCTTATTTATTTCCTTTCAATAAAAATATAACCAGAATTGAACTTCACGAAATAACAAGAAAAGAATTTTTAAAATGCTTACAAAATCCACGAGATATAGATATTAATTTGGTTAAATCTCAATTAGTAAGACGTATATCTGATAGATGGATAGGATTTAAATTAAGTTTAGAATTGCAAGATCATTTTAAAAATTTAAATTTATCAGCCGGTAGAGTGCAAACGCCTGTATTGGGTTGGATTTTAAGCAAAGAAGAGAAACTAAAAAATAAACATTATTACATAAAAACATCGTTTGATAATGATAAAAGTTTTTCTTTTTTTTATGAAAACAAAGATATAATCCAAATACTTAAAAAGAAATTTAAAGACAATAATTTATATATAAAAATAAACAATATTCAAAGCCAAGAAGTAGATATCAATCCCCTACCACCTTATGACACCGCTAATCTATTAAAAGATGCCTTTAATTTTTTCAAGATAGACTCAAAAACAACAATGAAATTAGCGCAAGATTTATTTGAACAAGGTTTAATAACATATCATCGCACTGACTCTTTATTTGTATCGGATTTTGGCAAAAACATAGCTTATGAATATCTAAAAAAGAAAAAATTAGATAATCTTATTTATAAAAGACAATGGGGCAATATTGGTACGCACGAATGCATAAGACCAACTAAAGCTTTAGATGTCAGTGATTTAATTGAAGAAGCAATCATAAGCGGACAAAGACAACTAACTAAAAGACATCTCCAACTATATGGAATTATTTTTAATCGCTTTATTAGTTCGCAAATGCTTGCTAGTACTGCCAGAAAAAATAAACTGTCTATAACCATCGATAAAATCAAAAAAACAATTACTGCCTACACTAACATTATAAACAACAATCATCTCCAATTCTTCAAAAATATAAAACTGACAAACTTTAATATCGGTACATTTAAAATAGAAAAAATTAGCATTAAAAAAACATCAAAAGAATACCATTATACCCAAGGAGAAATTATTGATAAAATGAAAAAAGAAAACTTAGGGCGTCCATCAACCTATTCATTAATAATTCAAACATTGTTAGAAAGAAAATACCTTATTTCTAAATCAGGGTATTTAATTCCAACAAAATTAGCTATAGATATTTATAATTATTTAAAAAATAAGTATGACCATTTAATTTCCCAAAACTTTACCATACAGTTAGAAAAAGATATGGATTTAATAGCTGCTGGCAAAAGGAATTACCAAAAAATTTTATTAAAAACATTTCAAAAAATCTTTCAAAATGAATAGCCAATTATTAAAAAAGAAAATAATAAATATTTTAAAAGAGGAAATACCAGAAGAGGCTTTAAATGAAATTAAACCAAAATTAAAAGTTTTTGTTCAATTTGACAATAATTTTGGTGATTATTCAACTAATTTACTTTTTCTCTTGCAAAATTTATCACCACAACAAAGAAATACGATTTATCAAAAACTAACTAAAAAATTAAGTTTTTATTTCGAAAAAATAGAAATAGTTAATAATTATATTAATTTTTATTTAAATAACGCTATTTTAGTTAAATTTTTTAAACAAATTCAAAAAAAACAAAAATTTATAATCAAGCAAAATGATTGGCGTCGACAAAGAGTTAATATCGATTATGTTTCAGCAAATCCAACCGGACCATTGACTTTAGGCAATGCTCGAGGAGCGGTGATCGGCGATGTTTTAAAAAATGTTTTTAATCTTCTTGGCGCTAAAACAACAACTGAATATTATGTTAATGATCGAGGCAAACAAATAGATATTTTAGGCAAAACAGTCCTTGCTTATTTAAATAACCAAACGATAACCGAGGAAATGTATCAAGGATCTTATGTTAAAGAAATAGCCTTAATGTTAAAAAACAAAATTAAGCAACAAGATAATATTCAAGCTATAGGCAAAAAAGCAGCTGAATTAATTTTAGAAAAACTAATTAAAAAAAGTTTAAATAAATTTAATACCCAACATAATTATTTTTTCTATGAAAGTGACTTATATGCAAAAAATATAGATAAAAAAGTATTGAAAATTTTTCAACAAAAAAAACTTCTCTTTAAACACGACGGAGCTTTATTTCTAAATTTAAAAAAATTAGGTGAAACCAAAGATGAAGTATTAATTAAAAGCGATGGCGAGCCAACTTATTTTTTCTCTGATATTTTGCACTATTACTACAAATTTTTTTATCTAAAAAATAAAATTGAAATACTTATCGTATCATCTGATCATTTAGACCATTGCCGACGCTTAAAAACTGCCCTAAAAATATTTAATATTAAAAATCAACAATTTCAACCTTTAATCTATCAAATGGTTCATTTAAAAATAGATAATAAAAATATAAAAATGTCAAAGAGAGCAGGAACTTTTATAACCATTGATGATCTTTTGCAAACAATAACTGCGGATGTTTTAAGGTTCTTTTTCTTGCAAAAATCACCGGATACAACCTTAGAATTAGATTTAGAGTTAATGAAAAAACAAACTATAGATAATCCCTATTGGTATCTTCAATATTCATATGTCAGACTTTTAAGCATTATTAAAAAAGCAAAAAAAATTAAAAAAACAACGCCGAGCAGTAAAGATATGTATAAACTTGCCTATAAAGCGATAATGAATGATAATGCTAAAGATATTTTAAAAACCTTATATAAATTTCCTGATTTACTTAATATGATTGCTAAAGATAAAAAAACGAATATAATAACAGATTATCTTTTAAATATAGCTAAAAAAATCCATCTCTTTTATGAAAGCGAAAAAATTATTGAAAACAACAACCAAGTAAAACAACATCTTTTAGTCTTTATAAAGAGCGTCATCAACTTTTATCATCTTCTTTTTGCAATTTTACAAATATCGCCTCGTCAGAAAATGTAAAATATAAAAAATCGCTATACTAAAAGCAGCGCCAAAAATAATATCACTTAGCCAATGCATTAACGATAGATAACTTAAAAAAGCTATTATTAATGTTAAAATCAAAGAAATAACTGGTAGATATTTAAATTGATTTAAATAATAAAGACTAAATAAAAACAATGCCATAGAAATAGCTGTATGAGATGAAGGAAAACTGTCATTAAAATAAAGACGGTCACTGAGGGTATAGTTTAAATTACAATAAAAGATTGGTCGCAAGGTAGGTAAGTTCAATTTTATTAATAAAACAATTAATAATATAATTAAAAGCAAGGACACTAAAAATAAAAAACGAAGAAAAAATTTCTTTCTTTCGTTTGTCCTACCACTTAAATAAAAAAAGAAAAAAATTAAAATTATATGTAATAATATTAAAATATCTCTTGTTAAATTTAATAATTGAGATAATGACGAACAAAAAACCATTTTAATATTTTTTATTTTATAAATTAATAAATTATAACCCAAGCAATGAAAAATATAAAAAATCAATTACAAAAAATTTTTCTTAAAAATATTTCTGAAGAGCAAACACTTTTTAAAAACTCATTCTGGTTAGCCATTTCAAGATTTGGCGGAAGTATTTTACGAGCAATTTTGATTATTTACAGTTTTAGAGTTTTAGGACCTGACTTACAAGGAAGCTTTATCACAGCTATGAGTTTTATTATGATTTTTTCTTTTATACCCGATTTCGGTTTAACAGCAATAGTTATTAGAGAAATATCAAAAAATTACGACAATAAAAGTAAAATTTTAGCTAACGCTATTGTCGCAGTTACTTTTTTGCTAATCCTATCAATCATTTTAATACTCTTAAGCAAAAATATTTTTATAAAAAATAACCTAGCTCAAAAAATTATTAATTTGCTAATATTATTTTTAATCTTTGATGTTTTAAGAGAGTTTTTATATGCTTTATTTCGAACTTATGAAAAGATGGAATTGCAAGCAGCTTCGCATCTTTTAACCAATTTCATTTTGCTTACTACCGGTATTATAATACTTTCTTTATATCGTTCGCCGATTCTTTTAAGCTATGCTTATATTATTGGATCAATTGTTGGTTTTTTGTTTAATATAATAATTCTTTTAAAAGATCTAACAATAAAATATTCACGCTATGTAAACATTAAAGAAATTATTGCTTTGCTAAATAAAAGTTGGCCTATAGGCATAGCCAATTTTCTTTTTCTAATTATTACTTATATTGACATTTTAATTTTAGGCTGGTTTTACCCTTCAAAAGAAGTTGGTTTGTATAGCGCTGTTGTAAAATTAGTTGAAGTTTTATATTTTTTCCCAGCAGCTTTAGGGATGTCGATTTTCCCAATAATTGCTAAAAAAAATCATTCACAAGAAATTACGCAAACAATACATAATGGTATTAATTATGGAATTTTATTATCCTTGCCTATGTTTGTAGGCATATTTATCTTAGCAGAGGACATTATTAATTTACTTTATGGGATTGAGTATTTACCAGCGTCATTAGCGTTAAAATTAATCACCTTTGCTATTCCTCTAAATTTTTTAAGCCTAACTTTAATAGAAGTTTTAATTGCTTTAGATAAAAGAAAAGAATTGTTAATCTATGATATTTTCATAGTTTTAATTAATTTTTATCTTAATGTAATGTTAGTTCCTCAATTTAGTTATTTTGCTTCAAGTTTTATTACTTCCCTCTGCTCATTTTTATCATTAGTTTTTGCTGCTTTTATCCTAAAAAAATATGTTCATTTTTCTTTTAAAAATATTAATTATAAAAATTATGTTTTAGCAGCAATGCTTATGGGCATAATAATTTATTATCTACCTTCTCATCTAATTTTTAAAATTATAATCGGAGCTTTAAGTTATTTTGGATTGCTTCTTTTATTGAAAGATGAACTTCTTCTTCGGATTTTGAAGCATCAATAATCTGCCATTTAAATTTTTTAGCAAAATATAAAAATCCTTCTCTGACTTTGGTTAGAAATTTAATTTTTTCAAATTTCTCAATTTTACTTTGTCTCGATTTTTGCTTTAATCTTTGAAAGGCAATTTTAGGTGATAAATCTAAAATAAAAACTAAATCGGGATCTAAATGAAATCTCGATAAATGATCGAGATAAAAAATAAAATCTTCTTTTATCTTTTTTAAATCAGAAGCATAATACTGATAAGCTAAAGTCGCAGGAAAAGAACGATCGGAAATAATAAAATAGCCTTGCTTTAACCATTTAATTATTTTTTGATAATGCAAGCTACGATCAGCTAAAAATAGAAATAAATCTGTTCGTGAGTCTTTGTTCTCTTTAATTAATTTGATTAAATTTTTATTTTGAGGTTCTTTGGTCAGAATAACCTTATTATTTAATTTTTTTAATAACTTAAACAAAGTTTTTGCTTGAAAAGTTTTTCCTGCACCATCAATACCGTCAATTATTACTAATTTCCCTTGGTACATAATATTTTGTTTTTTATTTTTAAAAAACTCTTTATTTCAATTTTTTAGTTATAATTAAAACTTTAAAATTAGTGATATTAAATATTAATTAAAAAGATAGTATAATTTGTAAACTAAATTTTTCGATAAATTTTAATTTGAATATTCGAACATTTATTCAACGGTTACTCCCATTGATCTTGCTACTCCTTCAACAATCTTCATTGCTTTTTCAATATCTTTAGTATTTAAATCAGGTAATTTTTCTTGAGCAATTTTTTTAACTTGATCTTTAGTTAAAGAGCCAACAAATTTATGTCCTGCCTCTGAAGAACCTTTTTCTAAAGAAAGTTCTTTTTTAATTAAATAACTAATTGGCGGTTTTTTTAATATAAAAGAAAAAGTTCTGTCATCATAAATAGTTATTTCTGTAGGAATTTCTACGCCTTCTAAAGTTTTTGTTTTCTGATTAAATTGATTACAAAATTCACCTATATTAATACCATAAGGAGCCAGATTAGGACCTAAAGGAGGTGCTGGCGTCGCTTTGCCTCCTACTATAATTAATTTTAAAACTTTTTTTACTTGTTTCATGGATAAAAACTAAATTCTTTTAATCTGCAAAAAATCGACTTCTATTGGCGTTTCTCTGTTTAAAATAGAAGCTAAAATTTTTAACTTATGCCTTTCGTTATCTATTTCGATTACTTTACCTTTTAAACCTTTAAATAATCCATTAGATACTTCAACTAAATCACCAACTTTAACATCAGTTTCTATTTCTGGTTCTTCCTTCTGCATACGCTGTAAAATTTCATTTAACTCTTTTTCGTCTAAAGGCACAGGAGTTACGCCTACGCCAACAAAGCCTGTTACCTTAGGAGTATTTCTAACAACATACCAAGAATCATCAGCAATAATCATATCAACTAAAACATAACCAGGATATATTTTTTGTTCGACTAACTCTTTTTTTCCTCCTTTTAAAACCCAAATTTTTTCTTTAGGCACTAAAGCATTAAATATTTTATCAGTCAAATCAAAAACACCGGCTCTTTTCATTATAGCCTCGGCAACGATATCTTCAAAGCCAACAACCGTATGGATGGCATACCAGGCTCTTCCTAAGCTTAATTTTTGCTTTGGCATTTTTTAATATTATAAACAATTTTATTTAAACAACAAACCTACTAACAAAGCATCAACAATACCATAAATTATAGCAAAAATTAATGAAAAAACAATAACTTCGCCCGTTAATCTTAATGTCTCGTAACTTGATAACCAGTTAACTTTTTTTAATTCGTTAAAGGATTTTTTTATAAAATTTAAAATATTGGATAACATCGTTAAAAATTTTATTTTCTTTTAATAATTTCTAAATTATCACCTTTTGTTTTAATAAAAATCTTCTGTCCTACTTTTAATTGATTAGATAAGATCCTCTCTGATAAAGGATTAAGAATATATCGTTGAATAGCTCTTTGCAAAGGTCTGGCTCCAAAAACTTCATCAAAACCTTTTTCTATTAATAACTCTTCTAAGTCTTTGCTAAATTCAACAATAATATTCTTTTCAGCTAAACGTTGTTTAACTTTATTTAATTGAATATTAACTATCTGACGTAAGTCATCTTTGTTTAAAGGTTTAAAGATTATTATTTCATCAATACGATTTAAAAATTCTGGTTTAAAAAAGTCTTGCAAAGTTTTTTGAATTTTATCTTTATAGTTATCAACAGCATTGCTTTCATTATCAGTAAAACCTATAGATCCCATTTTTTTAAATAAATAACTTCCAATATTAGAAGTCATAATGATAATAGTATTTTTAAAATTTACAGTTGTGCCTTTGCTGTCGGTTAAACGTCCTTCGTCAAGAATCTGCAATAAAATATTAAAAACTTCAGGATGAGCTTTTTCTATCTCGTCAAACAAAATCAAACTATAAGGACGGTGCTTGATAGCTTCTGTTAATTGCCCACCTTCTTCGTAACCAACATAACCAGGCGGCGAACCTATTAATTTAGCAACCGAATGTTGTTCCATAAATTCCGACATATCCATTCGAATCATAGCCTTCTCATCGTTAAACATAAATTCAGCTAAAGTACGAGCTAACTCAGTTTTACCAACGCCTGTTGGTCCTAAAAACAAAAATGAAGCGATTGGCTTATTCTCATCTGCTAAACCAACCCTTGCTCTTCTTAAAGCATTTGCGACCGCAACAATAGCTTCATCTTGACCAACAACTCTTTTTTTCATAATTTCTTCAGCTTTCAATAATTTTTCAGCTTCATCTTCCATCATCTTTTTAACAGGAATACCTGTCCATCGTGAGACAACATCGGCAACGTCTTCTTCGGTAACAACATCTTTAATAAAATTAACCTTCATTTTCTTCAAGTTGTTTTCTATTTCTTTCAATTCTTTTTCGATTAAAGGTATTTCGCCATAAATTATTTCAGCTACCCTGGTAAAATCTCCGTTTTTCTCGCTATCTTCAGCTTCTAATCTTAAAAGTTCTAATCTTTTTTTAAGAGCTTGAAATTTTTCATTGGCTCTTTTTTCAACATTCCACTTCTCATAAATTTTTTCTCGTTCTTTTTTCAATTTAGCTAATTTAGTTTCAATATCCCGTAAAGCACTTTTTGCTGAAGGATCTTTTAAAAGAGCTTCTCTTTCAATTTCTAATTTGCGAATATCTTTCTCTAAATCTTCTATTTCTGCAGGAACTGTTTCTGTTTGGATTTTAACTAAAGCGCAAGCTTCATCAATAACATCAATAGCTTTGTCAGGTAAAAATCTATTAGCTATATAACGACTTGATAGTTTAACCGCTGAAACAATTGCTGCATCAACAATTTTAATACCATGATGTATCTCATATTTTTCTTTCAAACCTCTTAAAATAGCTATAGTATCATCAATACTTGGTTCTTCAACGACAACTGGTTGAAAACGACGAGCAAAAGCTGGATCTTTTTCGATATGTAGTTTATAATCTCGAAATGTTGTTGCTCCAATTAATTGAAAATCGCCTTTAGTCAAAGCTGGTTTTAATAAATTAGAAGCATCAACCGCGCCTTCGGCAGCACCAGCGCCGACTAAAGTATGCATTTCATCTATAAATAAAATATATTTACCTAAATTCATCTTAATTTCTCTCATAATTGCTTTTAAACGATCTTCAAATTCACCTCTATATTTAGAGCCAGCAATTAAAGCTCCAATATCCAAGCTTATTATTTCCTTACGACGAATTGATTCTGGAACATCGCCATTAACAATTTTTTGCGCCAAACCTTCGACAATAGCAGTTTTACCAACTCCGGCTTCGCCTATTAAAACAGGATTGTTTTTAGTTCTTCGTGAAAGAATCTCGATAATACGTCGAATTTCTTTTTCTCTGCCAATAATAGGATCTAATTTTTTATTACGCGCCAAATCAGTAATATTAACACCGTATTTCTCCAAAGATTTATATTTAGCTTCAGGCATTTCATCGGTTACCTTTTGTCCTTTTCTTAAATTAATAATAGCTTTTTGCAATTTATCGCTTGTCAAACCAAAACGTTCTAAAATAAATTTTGCATTTGAACGAATGTCAACTAAAGCAATTAAAATGTGCTCTAAAGATATAAATTCATCACCCATTTTACGCGCCACATAAGAAGCTTGATCAAGCACTTGATAACCTTCTTGCGAAAGATATAATTGAGCAATATTACCACCCGTAAATATTTTAGGTATTCTTTCTAGTTCTTCGTTAATAACATGAAATAAAGCATCATAATTAACTTTCAAATCTTTCAAAATATCAAAAATAATACTACCTTCAACATTAAAAATACTCCATAATATATGGATAGCTTTTACTTCAGAATGATGCAATTCAAAGGCTTTTTCATGAGCTTTTTGTAAAGCTTCCTGAGCTTTAAAAGTAAATCTATTTAAAGGAAACATTTTGCAAATTATTTTTAAAATAATAACGAGACCAGGAATATATTAAATTATATCATAAAAAATAAAGCTTACCAAGATAAAAAATCAATATTTAGTTTTCGTAAAATCAATCTTGATTAGTAACTTCTGTATTATTAAAATTATTAACCGCTGAATTATCTTTTAAATTCTTTAAATACTCAACAAGAGTAATGTTTTGATTTTTTATATTTTGAGCATGTTCAACACCAACATATCTAAAATGCCAAGGTTCATAATCATAACCAGTAATATGCTTTTTACCTTTAGGGTAACTTAAAACAAAACCGTATCTCCAGGCATTTTTTAACAACCAACGACCTTCTTTTGTTCTTTCAAAGGCTGAAGTTAAAAAATATCGATTAGAACCACTGTCTAAATCAATTGCCGTGCCTAATTGATGTTCTGAGTGTCCAGCTTTAGCAATTAAATCAATGCCTTTTCTGCCATAGCGTTGAATATAATTAGAATATAAATAATCTTGAATAGTGTGCAATCTAAATCCTGAAACAGCAATAATTTTTAAGTTTTCTTTTAAAGCATCATTAAACATTTTTAAAAACGCATCAGCAGCTTCTTTGCGCAAACAAACAATTCCATTAGTATATACTTTATAAGTAATATTCACTAAATCAGGCGGTACATAATCTTCAGGTAAAGAATTGTTTTTGGCAACAGGAAATAAAAAATAATCGGGGAAATCTTTATTAGGAACTGGACAAATAATATTTAAGTAATAATTATTTAAAAGCGCTAAAGTTTCATTGTCAACAAAACCTGTGGTCGCTAAATTATGTTTTTTTTGAAAATCCAGTAAAGCAGCTTTTGTTTTCTTGCCAAAATATCCTGTTAACTTTAAAGAATTATCAATTTCATTTCGCAAAATTTGCTGTAAAAACTTTACTTGTAAATTTCTATCCCCTTCTTTTAGATTTTTATTTAAACCGTATAACTTTATATACTTATACATCAAAAATTTTTCAGTAGCAGCAATGTTAGATAGCAATAAATGATCATTAATTTCGTTAAAAAAATTTATAAAAAAGATAGCGCTTAAAAAACCTAAAAAAATAAAACCTACTAAAAAATAATTTTTCATAGACGATTAAAAAATAAAAATAAATACTTCAAAATAATTACCCCGCAATCAAAAAATAATTAGTAAAAATAACAATAAAAACGCATTCAAAATAAAAATTTTGAGCAATTTCTAATAAATATTATAAAATAATCTTTTATAAAAAGAGCAATTATAAATTTAAAATATCTCTTTTAATTAGCACTCAAGCAAACAAATAATTCAATAACTAAAAACTTAAAATATTCAGCGCTAAATAATTTAAACCAAAGGAAAAGAAGTTAATATCAACCCTAAAACAACAACAATAACCACAAACCATAAAACTATTTTTCGCAACCAAGTTTTAAATAAATCTTTTTCTTTGTTAGTATTATTATTGTTCATATTATTATTATATATTAATTTAATTTATAATTAAGATACTACATCGACAATTATTAATAATCATAAAATATTATGGAAAAAAATCCTTATCATCCAGAAACCAACGATAAAGAATTATTTGATGTTAATAATGAAGATCACCGACGAAAATTAAGCGAAAAAATGAATATACCCGAAGATCAAATAAAAGATCAAATAGAAGAAGCAAAAAAATTGCAATTAATTTTTTATCGAAGTATAAAGTCTAAAAAATATCAAGACTTCCAGGAACACTTAAAAAACATAAAAGCAAAATATCCTGATAACAGCGAACGAGCTTATCATAAAAGCGTTATCTATAATGTAATTGTTGGCGGTTCTTTTGCTATTGAAGATGTTGAATTTTGGGATTATGAAGGCGAAGATTCTATTTTAAGTAAATGTAAAAATATTTTTGCTGAAGAAATTAAAAATAGTGAAAATACTAACGAATAATCTCAATAACTCTATCAACCGGCAAAGGTGAAGTAATTGTCTGAATATCTTTATTATTTTTCAAAGCTGGAAGAAAATCTTTGGCAATGACCTTTGAACCATCAAGCCAATAAACATCTAAATCAAGAAAAGTATTTTTATTCCAAAAATTTCTTATCATTTTTTCAGAAAAGATAAATAACATTCCCTCAAAATCAACCGGCTTACGTACAAACATTAAACCTCGAGTATGATCTTCAGATGTTGTTGCTATTTTTAATAAAAATATTTTATTTATCAAATAATAAGGTAATAAGCGATCACTGATTGTTGCTATTTGATAATCATTGTTTAGATAACTCCAACGATAATATATATCCTCGAGATTTTTTTTCTCAAGAACTACTTCGACTAAACCTCCCTTCATTGTTTCTTTAGAAAAACTTTGATCGAAAATAAAATTGCCTAATGAATAAAAAATAAACTTATTTTTGTATTTTTCAATTGTTTGCACAACATGCGGATGATGACCAATAATCAAATCAGCGCCTAAATCAATAGCTTTACGAGCAAAATTTCTTTGATAGTTATTAGGATAGCTTTGATACTCTTCACCCCAATGAAAAACAACAACTAAAAAATCAACTTTATTTTTCAATTGAGGAATTGATTTCTTTAAATTATCATCATTTAAAAATAAAATCCCTGGCTTATTATTTTGAGCATTAAAATGTTTAAGAAATTGAGTAAAACCTAAAAATCCTATAGAGATGCCATTTTTTTCTAAAATTAGACCACGACTCGCTTGATCAATATTCACATCCGCTCCAAAATAAAAAGAATTGTTAGCCTTAATATTTTTTAAAGTATCGTGAAAAGCTTGGTAATTATAATCAAAAATATGATTATTAGCTAAATTGAAGACTTTAATATTAACATCCGATAATTGCTTAATAACCTTAGGGTCCATTCTAAAAGAGTATTTACTGCCAATCCGATTACCTCGATTGCTTATCGGTCCTTCTAAATTAACAATAATAAAATCAAAAGATTTTAAATAATCCTTAATATTTTCAAATAATAAAGAAAAATTATTATCAAATTTATTTGCCACGCTTTTAGCAACACCACGATCAAGCATAAGATCGCCAGTAAATAATAATTTTATTTTAGCTGATGCTGTTGCTACTTCAGTAACCGTCTGATTATTATTAAAATTCCTAATTTGAGATAAATAGTAACTCGCTGTCAATAATTCATTCTTAAAATAAAATAGCCAATGATTTATATTAAAAAATAAAAGCAAGATTATAAACAACAACGGAAGAAAAACAATAACCAATTGTTTATTTTGCATAAAAATAGTAAATAATAAAAAATTTAATCACTAAAATAAATAAAATAAAAATATTAATTAATCAAAATGTAATAAAGGATAAAATTTTAATAAGGATATAAAGAATAATAAATCCACTGTGATTGAGGTATAAAAAGTAATAACAATGTTCCTGCCCAAATAGCCATATTTTTCATAAAATTAATTTGCTCAAGCAATCGATGATGGGGGTCTTCAATTGTCCAAAAATTATGCATTATAAAAGTTACTGGAATAAAAAAGATAGTTAAGAAAACAACGCCAATAGTAGGATAAACCCCTAGTAAAATACTTAAACCACCACAAAGCAACAAAATACCCGTAACAATCACAGCAACTTTAGGATAGGCAACTTTTTTACTTGCAGCGTACTCTGATAAAGATTGTAAATTACGAAAATGATTAACGCCGTTCATTAAAAAAAATAAACCTAATAATAAACGAGAAAGAAGAAAAATATAATCAACTGATGGATTCATTGTTATTAATATTATTTAAAACTATACGACCTTAAAAAATAAGATATAAAATTCTAACTTAAAATATTATTGTATTGACATCAAAGGCATAAATAAAAGAAACATCAAAGGACCTAAAACCTTTTCTGCTTCAACAAACTGCTGAGGTCTTGGTAAGTAATTAATCTTTTTAACATTAAATTGATTATTTAAGAAAAGTTCTAATTGTTTATTATTATCATCATCTAAAATAAATTTTGCTTGTCCTGTAATTCTGTAAATTTTTTTATTATTACGACCAATAATCAACTCCACTGTTTTAATATCGGATTGATTAATAAAATCGTTTATTTTTTGTTTATCAGAAACATTCACTGATTTAGGGTCAGATTCTTTCAAAGCATCAAAAATATTATTAGCTAATTGACTCTTGTTAATAGATAAAGAATATTTAGAAACATTAACTCCGTCATACTTAGTATTACCTATTAATTGCAAAGCACCTAAAGGTTTTTTAATTAAAGATCGGAAAAACTTATCAAAAGCTGATTCTTGGGCAGATTTTTTATTTTTACCTTTGCTAATATTTAGTTTGTCTACATTTTCCTGTAAAGAAATAAATATCCATTTACCCATAATTTCAGCTAAAGTCTCATTTATTTTTTGTCTTATTTCGCTTATATTTGGCATACTTTGTCCTTGCTCATTATCCAAAGCTTGCGTAGAAGTGCTTTTCAATTCTTTCTCCATATTATTAATAAGTTCCTTTAATTTAGAATCAACAGAAGCGGTGCTAATGCGTAAAAATAACTCAGATTTATTACCAAAAAATATTGAATTTATCTCAAATTCCACTAATTTTTGTCCTTTTTCAGCAAAAATACTAACAATTAAGTTTCCGTCATTATACTTTATTTTTTTACCCGATGAATCTACGGCGGTATTGCCTTTAACCGCTAAACTAATAGTAAGAGCATCGCCAAATTCGTCTTGAAATTGACGTTGAAATTTATTAATAATTTGATCATCAACGCCTAAAGATTGCTGACTTGAAGTTGGCAAAGTATCAGTAGCAAAGATATTGTTCAAAATAAAATTCAAAGTTGACGAAACTTTAATATTAGAATTAAAAAGATTTTTATTTTTTGATATCAATTCTTGCCAAGTTAAAGCATTTGCTTGATAACTAAAAACAAAAAAACCCAAAATAAAAATAAAAAATAAATTAAATTTAATTTTTTGGTTATTCATAATTAATAATTTTCAATAAAACCGACCTTTTGATTTTTTTATAATATTTAAATATTTAACAGTATTTTTTATAGTATAATTTTATTATATCATAATATCAATTAATAAAAATTATCTATCCTAATGCAAGAAAAAATTCTAATTCTTAATACTAAAACATATTTAATTACTTCGCAACAATATTTTTCCTTAATCAATCAACTAAAATTCATATCATCAAAAAAAGTAAAAATTTGGCTAGCCATAAATCCTTATTTTTATTTACAAATAGTTAAAAACACTAAAAACAAAAATAAATACTTAAGCTTTGGCTTGCAAAATATTAGTTTTATTAGCGAAAATAATAAACCACAAACAGGCGAAGTTGTAATTAATTTTGAAAAGATAAATCAAGCTAAATTTATTCTTTTAGGTCATTCCGAACGTTATCGTCTTGGCGAAAATTTAAAAATTATTAAACATAAAATTGATTCCTTGCAAAATATAAAAAGTAATTTAGTTATTTTCTTTAGCGAAAACTCATACAAAAAACAAAAAAATTTTAAAGCTGTTAGAAAAACCATTGCTAAGAATTTAAATTTTTTAATCAAGGATATAACACCTCATAATTATCAGAAAATTTATTTAGTTTACGAACCTTGGTGGGCGATTAGCACTGAAGGAAATAATAAAGCTGAAGCTAATTTTCTACAATCCTTTTTAGAATGGTATCAACAAAATTATAATTTTCCAATTTTATATGGCGGTTCTTATAATTCTCAATTAGCTCTAGAATATAAAGATTTAAATTTCAATGGCTATGTTATTGGTAAAGCTTCTACCAAAATAGAAGAAATAAAAAAAATAATAACCACCTTAAGTTCTTAATCTTCACTTTATAATATCTGAACATAAATCTACAACATTTCTTTTAAAATAAAATTACTAACTTAATAATCAATATAGTTTAAATAATTAGAAAAAATTTTATTTTCTTTAAAAGTGCCCCCGGCAGGAGTCGAACCTGCAACCTTCTGGTTAAGAGCCAGCTGCTCTGCCAATTGAGCTACGAGGGCATTAATAAATTTTCTTAATTATTTTATTCTAAAATAAATTATAAAATAAAATTTTAAGTTATAATAATAAAATTAAAAAGAGCCCCTATCGTCTAATGGTTAGGACGTCAGTTTCTCAAGCTGAAAATACCGGTTCGAATCCGGTTAGGGGCGCTTTTTTTAAGACAAAAAATCTATAAAACTCTATAAATTAACAAAAACTAATATTATTTAGCTAAAAGTTGATCAATAACTAGTTTAACGGATTCAAAAGGTTGAGCACCTTCAACACGAATACCATTAATAAAAGTAGTTGGCGTACCATTAACTTGATTTTTGATACCTAACTGATAATCTTCTTCAACTTTATTAGCATATTTACCGCTATTTAAACAATCATTAAATTGATCAGTGTTTAATTTTAAATCAGTCGCAATCTGCCTAAATCTTTCTAGAGAAAATCCTTGATCTTGAATAGCAAATAAAGCATCGTGGTATTCCCAAAATTTGCCTTGCTCACCAGCACATTCAGAAGCTTCAGCTGCTTTACGAGCAAAAGGATGAATACTATCTAAAGGAAAATGCTTATAAACTAATCTTATTTGATTAGAATATTCATTCAATAATCTATCTATTGTTGGTTTCATTCTTTTACAAAAAGGACATTGAAAATCTGAAAATTCAATCATAGTAATTTTTGCATCTTTATTACCACGAATATGATCATTAGAAGAAACAGTAATATTAGCCAAACTTTCCTTTTGGCTTGCCTCAGAATTGTTTGCTTGATTATTATAAGCCACACCGCCTACATAAGGATTAGCGCCTGAATTAACAGTTTGGTTATTTTTTTGATTAACAAAATAAATAGACAAAGCAATTATCATACCGGCAAGAATAATTGAAAGCGGGATCAAATTATTCGCCTGGGGGTTCTGAGAAGGCTCTTGATTCTTTGACGATTGATTTGCTGTTAAGTTATCCTTTGTTTGTTCTTCCATTATATATAATTTGAAATAATAAAAAATATAACGACCAAAATTAAATAAAAAAATATCCTAAAAATTAAAATTACTAAAAGTTTTCTACTTATGATTATATCACAATATATAAAATATTTTAAATAACTCAAAAATTTGAGGGTGGACGACGGGATTTGAACCCGCGACCTGAGGCTCCACAGGCCTCCGCTCTAACCAGCTGAGCTACGTCCACCATAATCTTATTATTATAAGACAAAAATTATTTAAATTTATTTTAAATTTAATTTAAGCCTAAAACTAGCTTTGCTTCCTGAATAATATTTGTAATTTCTCTATTGTTTAAATTAGTAATTTTTCTAATGAAACGTTCGTCGGTTGATAACAAATCTTTTAATAAAATAATATCCGCTTTCACAAATTCTTTAAAAACACGAGTATTACAATTAGTTAAAATAGTAACTGGATAAAGTTTCCAATTTTCTATTAGTGTAACCAAATTATAATCATCGGGATAATTCCAAGATGTTAATTTAATATTGTAACATTTGGCGAAATCTATGGCGCTTTCTGTAAATTTAGTATTAGTCGCAAGCCAGCAATGCAGATAAGGATTAACCTTTTGAATATCCAAATAACGTCCATAGACATAAAGACAAGTTTTCACATCGTTTTTACTGTAAAATTGCTGATGGTATTTGCATTCAATAATAAATTGTTCATTATCTTTAGAAGCAACAATATCTATTTCGTAGACCAAACAAGAACCATTTAAAAAAACATTAGTAGTTGTCTGGTAACCATAAAAATTTAAAACTTTAGCGAAAAATTTTTCGAAAGGATAACCTGAAGGACCTAATAAAAAAATAGCGTTTTTTAAGTTATATTTAATACCGGCAATTATATCTTTATCGCTTAAAATCCTAAAAATCTTTTGGTATAATTGCGTCGTCGTTACTTTGTCTGGTAATTTCTCTAATTCTGATAGAACATAATTAATTACTAATTCATCAACATTTAATCTTTTTAATGTCTGTTTAACTTTATTTGGAGAATATATTTCTTGAACGCCGTTTTTTTTAACTACTAAACGCGGCATTGAAAAAGATTTATTTTTTAGAAAAATTCTTTATTGCTTTGAGAATAACCGTTTCAGCCGCTTTTTTATCTTTCCAATTTTTAACTTTAACCCATTTATTAGGCTCTAAAGTTTTATAATATTCAAAAAAATGCTTTATTTTATTTTTTAAACCATCAGGAATATCTTTAACATCTCTATAACGTCCTTCAATAGGATCAATTTTCTCAACAGGTACAGCTATAATTTTTTCATCTTTTCCAGCTTCATCTTCCATCTCTAGTAATCCTATTGGTTTTGCTTTAATAACAGCCCCAGGTAGAACAGGATTATCGCATAAAACTAAAACATCTAAAGGATCGCCATCGTCTGCTAATGTTTGAGGTATAAATCCATAATTAAAAGGATAAACCATAGCTGTATGTAAAAATCGATCAACAAATAAAAGGTTTGTTTCCTTATCTAATTCGTACTTAATATTACTACCTTGAGGAATTTCAATGATAACATAAATTTCCTTCGGCGGGTTAGGACCAGAGTTAAGAAGATTGTTCATTTTTTTCTGGTTCGGCAACGCCTCCTTCAATGTCTTGATCAGGAGCATTAACCGAACGAACATAAATCTGCCAACCTGTTAATTTGGCAGCTAACTTAATATTTTGACCATTTTTACCTATAGCTAAAGGTATATCTTCATCGTTGACTAATGCCAAAATAACTCTTCGCGGCATCATTTTAATATCAACTACCTTTGCCGGCAATAAAGCATTGGCAACATATTTCAGAGGATCTTCATCCCATAAAACGATATCAATTTTTTCATTGTTTAATTCATTCATCACTGAAATAATTCGCGCTCCTTTTACACCTATGCATGCTCCTATAGGATCAATTTCCGGAATTTTGGAAAATACCGCTAATTTTGTTCTCACGCCTGGATAGCGAGCTACACCTTTAATTTCAATAGTCCCATCAACAATTTCAGGAACTTCAACGGCAAAAATAGCTGGTACAAAAAAAGAATGTGCTCTTGATAAAAATACCTGCACGCCCTTAGAGCTTTGTTCAACCGCATATACATAAAATCTCATTCTTTGTCCCGGACGATATATCTCATTAGCAATTGTCTCATTTTTAAACATTGTGCCTATCACTTTACCTAAATTCACATAAACATTTCCATGTTGATCTCTTTTTTCAATAACTCCACTAATAACCTTACCTTCTTTTTCTTTAAAATCTGAGAAAAGGGATTGTTTTTCAATTTCCCGTAACTTTTGAATAATAACCTGTTTAGCAGTTTGCGCCGCGACACGACTAAAACTATCATTAGGAGGTAATTCGATATAAATTTCCTGTCCTGGCAAACTATTACTATTAATCTTTTTTGCTTCTGAAAGTAAAATATTTCTATTACTATTAAAATTTTTGCCTAAATTTTCAGCCTCTTTATCATCAATAACTGTTTTAACTAAATAAAATTTAACTTCACCATTAGGTGTTTTTTTCGCTTTAACAATAACATCTCGCGAGAGCTGACTATCCTTTTTATAAGCTATGCTTAACGCCTCTAATAAAGCATTTTCAACATCACTAACGCTTAAACCACGAGCATCGGAAATTTGGGTTATAAAATTATTAAACTGTTTCAAAGAAATCATTGCTAAAAAGTTTTTTGATTATGTGACTTAAAAAATACAATTAAATGATTGATAATAAATTTATTATTAATTATAACATAAATAATCAACCAAATACTTGTCAACTATTGATAAAAAACAAAATTAGCTTTAATTAAAAAATTATTTAAAGGGATTAATAGGATTTTTAATCTCTTGAAGAGGAGTAATTTTAAAAAAGAAATTTTTATTATTATCAACCCAAAAAATCATTAAACTAATTATTAATACCCATAAAAATATATTAAAAAATTTTAAAAATTTATCCATCTACTGCAATAAAGGATTCATTTTGCCACGTACTTCAAAATGCAAATTACAACCAGGATTACCAATAGTATAGCCAGTATTACCAACATAACCAATCAACTCTCCTCCTTGTACCTGTTGTCCATCTTCTACGACAATTAACTGAAGATGGGCGTATAAAGTATAAAAATTAGAATTGTGTTTAATTAAAATATAGTTACCATAACCACCGTTCCAACCTTCGCCAGTCTCTATCACCGTACCTTTTTTTGCTGCATAAACTTCAGTGCCACAAGGAGCGGCAATATCAGAAGCATTATTTCCATGTTTAGTGCCCCAATTTAATCCTGAAACAGGAATAAGTATATCTCCTGCATTAGTTAAAGCAGCAACATATTTGCCAGCTAACTTCTTTACAGGCGGTTTTGATGGCAACAAAGCCACTGAACGAGCCGAAGGAATTACCAAGGAATCACCAACTTTAACAATTGATTTTTCTGTTAAATTATTTGCTTGTAAAATAACCTCCACGGGCACTTTAAACATTTGACTGATTCGCCATAAATTATCACCTTGCTTCACTTTATAAACAAATTTTTTAGTTATATTTTTATTTTGCCCTTGAGAACTAATATCATTTTTCAAATTTTTATTTAAATTTAAAACTACCTTCTTCAACTCTTCAGGATTAATGTTGTTGGTATTTAAAAAATCATCATTATCATTTTCTGTTGTCTCCTTAGAAGTATTAGCATCAATAAAATTATCCTGATTATCATAAGCACTTGCATCAATAGTCGCAGCAATAGCAAAAAATACATAGTAGAAATTAAGCAACAAAACCAAAGCTAAAATAAATTTTTTACGAAAAAATAAATTACTAATTTTTAATGTAAAATAAGCAATGGGACCTTTGTAAAAACTTATAAACCAAATCAAATAACAAATCAACACTGACTTTAATTATAAAATTATACCATAGAAAAAATATAATGACCCAAAAAAGATTTAGTCAAAATTTCCTGAAAAATAAAGGCTTTTTAAAGCTAATTGCCCAAAATTTAGATATCAATAAAGACGATACGATTATTGAAATCGGCGGAGGCCATGGAGAGTTAACTCAATATTTAAGCTCCGGACATAAAATAATCGTTTATGAAATAGACAAGCGCTTAGCTTTTAGATTAAAAAATAAATTTAAAGAAAACAAAAATATTATTATAAAAAATCAAGATTTTCTCAAAGCTAAATTAAGTTTATTTAATAATAACTATAAACTTGTCGGCAATATACCTTATGGTATAACTGGATTAATTTTTAGAAAAATTCTCACTTTAAAGAATAAACCTAAAATTCTAGTTTTTACCATTCAAAAAGAAAAAGCTCAAACAATGCTTCAACCTCATAGCCTTTGGAATAATTGGATAAAAATTTGGGGTGATATTCAAAGAATAGCTATTATTGATAAAAAAAATTTTCAACCTCAACCCAAGGTTGATTCAGCTATTATTAAAATTAATTTCTATAACCAACCTTTAGTTGATAAACCTGAATTATTTATAAAATTCCTAAAAAAAATATACCAAAGGCCTAATAAAAAAATTAAAAATAACTATCAATTGCCACCTGATTTAATGATTTATAATAATTTAAGAGCTCGACAATTAACTTTTAATGATTTAATTTTCATCTATAAATCACTAAATAAAAAATGATCATTTTTGATATTATTACCCTATTTCCTGAAAGTTTTAGTTATTTAAAAACATCAATTTTAAACAAAGCACAGGCAAAAGGATTAATTAAAATTAATTTTTGGGATTTAAAAAATTTTGCCCCACGACACGAAATTGACGACAAACCCTATGGCGGAGGACCAGGTATGGTTATTAAATTTCAACCTGTTTATTCAGCCTTAACAAAAGCAAAAAAAGCTTTTCACACTAAAAAACGAAAAATCATCTTAACTCATCCTGCTGGTAAACTTTTTAATCAAAACTTAGCTAAAAAATTAGCTCAACAAAAACAAATAATTATTATCTGCGGTCATTATGAAGGCATTGATGCTCGCATAGAAAAATTTGTAGATTTAAAATTATCTATCGGCAATTATATCCTTACAGGCGGCGAATTACCAGCAATGGTTATGATTGATGCTATTAGTCGACATTTAAAAGGTGTTCTTCATAATCCTTTATCGCTCGAAGAAAAAAGATATAAACAAACCTTATCTTATCCTGTTTATACTAGACCTGAGATTATACAAATAAAAGGACGAAAACTTAAAACTCCTAAGATCTTGCTTAGCGGCAATCACCAATCAATTAAAGAATGGCGCTTAAAAAAAGCTAAAAAAATTATTTAGAATTTAAAGATTTATCAATATTTGAAGAATTAGCTTTTAATTCTGTTAAAATAATTTTTCTAAAAGCATTGTAATTAGGAGGATTATTGATAACTTTGCCATTAACAAAAAAAGTTGGAGTTTGTTGAATATTATTAGCTAAAGCTTTCATATAAGCTTGATCAACTTTTTGCATAATTTCTGCTGAATTTAAATCAAACATAAATTTATTAACATCTAATTGCAATTCTTGCGCATATTTTTTAAAAACATTTTCAACATTAATATTATTTGCCAATGACCATTCCTTTTGTCTCTCAAACAAAAGATTATGCATTTCCCAAAATTTATTTTGCTTGCCAGCAGCTTCAGCAGCCCGGGCTGCTAATTTAGCATATTTATGAAAAGGCAAAGGAAAATGTCGATAAACAAAAGCCAAGTCAGCATTAAGGTCATAATCTTCTAAAAGTTGCCTAACTAGTGAGTAATAATTAGCGCAGGCAGGACATTGAAAATCACTATATTCAACAATAATAACTTTTGCTTTTTTATCGCCTTTAATCCAATCACCATCATTGACTGGTTCAAATTTAAGATAACTCTTTTGTTTAGTATTAACAAAATTAATAACTGATAAAACCAAAACAAAAATTAAAATAAAAACTAAAAAATAAGTTGCTAATATTTCTTTAGAGCTTTTTTTATCCATTATTCATTAAAAAATAGCCATAATTAATAAAGATCAATCAAAATCTCTATCTATATAATGGCACTTAAATTCATTTTATCAAAAATTAATCATTTTATTAAATAAAATTATCGCTTCTTTAAAATATATTAATAAAAAATAATACAGCTCATCAAAAATTATTAAGATTATTAAAATCTATTAGTACAATGTTTTATATTACCTCTAAAAATAGTATTCTTAAAATTGGAATATTTATTAAGTGGGTACGGTAGGGATCGAACCTACGACCTCCGTCTTATCAGGACGGCGTTCTACCACTGAACTACGTACCCTTTTAAAAAAAATTTATAATTTGCGCGGGCGACCGGACTCGAACCGGCGACCTCCGCCGTGACAGGGCGGCGTTCTAACCAACTGAACTACGCCCGCTGGTTATAGCAATTAAGCTCTTTTATTAAGTATTTTATCAATAACTCCATAATCTTTAGCTTCTTCTGCAGATAGCCAAAAATCTCGATCAGTATCTTTTTCTATACGCTCTAAAGGCTGACCTGTATGTTTTGATAATATTTCATTAACTCTTGACTTAATTTTTAGTATTTCTTTAGCAGCAATCTCTATTTCTGTTGCTTGACCAGATAAAGGACCAGCCATAACTTGATGCATTAAAACTTCAGTGTTTGGTAAAGCAAATCTTTTACCTTTTGTGCCTGCTGACAACAATATTGTTGCTGCCGAAGCTACTATGCCTATGCCTATTGTTTGAACATCGCATTTAATAAACTGCATTGTGTCATAAATAGCTAAAGCTGAATGAACTTCGCCACCAGGACTATGAATATAAAAATGAATATCTTTATGAGGATCTTCATGTTCTAAATATAACAATTGGGCAATTAAGCTATTGGCTACCAAATCATTAATTGGCGTTCCTAAAAAAATAATTCTTTCTTTTAACAAACGTGAATAGATATCATACGCCCTTTCGCCAAATTGTGTTTTTTCAATAACTATTGGTACTAAATCCATTTTGTTTAAAAAAATAATTAATATCGCAAAATAAAAAAGAGCTATTTAGAACCATATCTAAGCACTATATTAAATTTTAACATAATTAACAAAAAAAGCAAAAGGATTGCATTTCTTGTTAAAAAATTAAAAGGTAAAAAACTATATATAAAAATTCCCTCAAAAATAATTAAACCAAGAATTAACGAATTAAGCAAAGAATAGTTTAAAAAAAATCTAGCAAACAAAATACTTATAAATACACTAAAATATAAAAAACCAACTAAACCAAAAATATTTAAATGATATAACAACAAAGCTGTTAACAAGGAACAGAAATAAATTAACAAATTAACAAATTCTTTCTTTTGTAAATAAAAAATTATAATCAAAAATAAAATTGCCGTAAGAATATTGTTTAAAAAAGATTTTGAAACAACATATAAAATTTGGGAATCGATATGTTTTAAAAAAAATAGCGCTGGCAAAAAAATAAACGCAAAATAAAAAGCTTTAAAGAAAAAACCTAATTTATACCAAAAAATAAAGAGCGCTATAAAAAATAAAAAAATATTATTTCTATAAAACATAAAACTCACTAAAGCAGCACTAAAAATAATAAACCAATTATTAAATATCCAAATTTTTAACTTCCTGAGCATAGGTTTCTATAAAATTACGCCTCGGTCCTACTTCTTCACCCATCAAAATGGTAAACAATCTATCAGCCTCTTCGGCATCTTCGATGGTAACTTTTTTTAATAAACGGAAAGCAGGATTTAGAGTTGTCTCCCATAATTCTTCTGGATTCATTTCGCCTAAACCTTTATATCTTTGAACATCAATATTAGCTTTTTTGCTGTGCAATTCTTTAATAATTTTTTCTTTTTCTCTGTCATTATAAGCATAATAAACATCTTTGCCAGCTTTAATTTTATATAAAGGTGGCTGCGCAACATAAACAAAACCATTCTCTAACAAAGGCTTCAAAAAACGATAAAACAAAGTAAGCAATAAAGTACGAATATGATTGCCATCGCTATCAGCATCGGTAGCTATAATAATTTTTCCATAGCGTAAACCATCTAAATTAAAATCATTGCCAAAGCCAGTCCCCAAAGCAATAATCAAATTTTTAATTTCTTGTGATTTAATAATTTTATCAACACTAGCTTTTTCAACATTTAAAATTTTACCTCTTAATGGCAATACGGCTTGAAAATTACGATCACGACCTTGTTTAGCAGAACCGCCTGCGGAATCACCTTCAACGATAAACAACTCTCTTTGATTAACATCTCTTGATGAACAATCAGCGAGTTTACCTGATAAAGTAAGCCCTGCTTGGATTCTTTTTTTAAAAATAGCTTCTTTAGCGGCACGCGCAGCTTTTCTTGCTTGAACATTTAACAAAATACGCGTTACCAAAGAACGAGCTTGACTAGGGTTTTTGTGCAAGTATTCTTCTAATTTAGAAACAATAACATTTTCAACCAATGATTTAACTTCAGGATTGCCCAATTTACTTTTTGTTTGTCCCTCAAATTGAGGTTCATTAATTCTTAAAGACAACACGGATATTAAACCTCCTCGAATATCGTCAACAGTAATTGATAAATTATCTTTATCTTTAAGCAAATTTAAATCTCGAGCTACTTTATTTAAAACTTTCACCAAACCATAACGAAAACCGGTGGCATGGGTACCGCCTTCACTATTAATAATATTATTAGTAAAAAAATATTCAATGTTTTCTGCAGATTCTGAGTAAGTAAAAGCAACATCAAGAACATAATCATTATCAATCTGATTAATATATATATAATCATCTAAAACAATATTTTTATTTAAAATTAAATGTTCAATAAAAACCTTAATGCCTTTTTCAAAATAAAAACTGTATTTAAAATCATTAGGAGAATCAATAAAATTAATATGTAAATAAGGCGTTAAATAAGCTTGATGCCGTAAATATTCTAATATTTTTTTTCTATCAAAAGCTATCTTCGTAAATATAGAATCATCAGGCTCAAAAAGAATAGTTGTTCCTGAATCTTTTGCTGGACGACCTCTTTTTAAAGCGCTTATAGCTTTACCGCAACGATATTCTTGAGTCCAAATATAGCCATCTCTTTTTACTTCAGCTTTAAGATATTTAGACAAAGCATTAACAACGGAAATGCCTACGCCATGCAAACCGCCAGCTGATTTATAAACTTTCTGTTCAAATTTACCACCAGCATGCAAAACTGTCAAAACAGTCTCTAAAGCTGATTTCTTTGTTTTAGGATGAATATCAACAGGAATACCTCTACCATCATCGCTAACTTTTATTTGATTATTAGTTACTATTTCAACAGTAATATTTTTAGCATAGCCAGCTAAACTTTCATCAACGGCATTAGCAACTACTTCCCAAATTAAATGATGCAAACCGTCGCTACCGGTTCCACCAATATACATCCCTGGCCTTTTGCGCACGGCTTCAATACCTTCTAAAACTTGAATAGATGAAGCTTTATAATCGTGGTAATGAGTTTTATTTTTATCTTCTTTGTCCATTAAAAATTTAATTGAAAATCTAATTAAGCCTCTTCTAATCGCGAACTATATAAAAGAGCGAAAAATTATTCTTTTAAATCTTGAATAATTTCTTCGCTTTTTAGAACAGATGATTTTGTGGTTTTTTGAGCAATTGCTTTATCTAAAGGCGTTGGTTCTTCTATTTTAATATTAACACGAGCATGACTTTTAGTGCCAATAGCTTTAACAATAGTTTTAATAGCATTAATATGAACGCCCTTTGAACCTATAACCAATCCCATATCTTGAGGATGCAACTTTACTTTCAATAAAACGCCCATCTCATCAATAATTCGTTGCACTTTAACCTCGTCAGGATGATTAACTAACGCGCTTAAAATATTTTCTAAAACAGTTTGATAAATCGGTTTTTCCATTATTGATTCTAAAATTTCAATTCAATCGCGACTCTAAAAATTATTTATATATTCTTATTATACCAAACTTTTTCAGAAGCCCAAATTAATAAACTTTAATAATAATTCTTTGAGGGTCCAGAGGTAATGTTTTACGCCAAGACGGTGTTAATTTAATCTCAATATTTGCTAAATCTAAAGCATATTCTTTTTGAAATTCAGAAAATAATTCTTCAACTTTTTCAATTGGCAAACCAACTAACCTTTTTTTAAGCAAATCAGTATTAACATTGCTTGCTAACTCACCACTAACATTGGCAATCAGGCTCATTGTTTTATCCTTATTGTTAAAGGGCAAGATTAAATTAACTGAATAATTTAAATTTTTAATTGCTAAGTTTTTGTTAGTTTTTAAAACATCTTCATTAATAAGCGTGCGGAGAAAGTTTTCAAAGTCTTTTTTTGAAATCATCAATGTCTCAAAACTAATTTTACCAGTCACAGAAACTGTATTTGATTTAGCGCCCGGAGAATGAGATATAGAAATAATATCTATGGGCTTTAGCAATTTTTTATCAATGAAATAAATATAATCGTTATATTTAATCTTTAATTGGCTTTCTAACAAATCTTCTAATGATTTTTGTAAAACTTGTTTAGCGTTGCTTATATCATTTTCAGTAACAATATTAATTTGCTCCTGCGAAAAAGTACCACCTAATTTAAAATAAGAGGCAGTACGAACTTTAACAATATCAGAAAACAAACGACCATCAGCTGCTCTTGTTTTATTTTCTTCCCATGTCATAACTTTTAATTCGGTATCCGTAGCCAATTCAAGATTCTGGTCTGCAGCTTTATCTAAAAAAGCTGTAGCTGTTTTAACGCCTGGATTATCATTGGAACCTGAAGGAATAACTACTGCTTCAAGAGTTCTAAAAATATTATCGCCAAAACTCAAACGCGTACCTTCTTTTAAGGGTATGTCATAAGCATAAGTACTAAAAAAAGTAACATTCACCAAAGGTTTGCTTACTTCATTTAAAGTAATACCTGTAGTTGTAACTGAAATAGTATGATTTAATTCTTCTTTAATATAACGACCACCAATAACTCTATTTTTATAATCTGGTACTAAAAGACCATCTTTGACAGAAATAAGCAGATTTTTTAAATTAGGATTAATTGATTCTAAAGTTGTTTTTTTAGTAAATATAGATATTTCTGCTTTGGTTTGCAAAATAAAAATAAAAAAATAAACAATAAAGCCTACACTACCTATTCCCAAAGCATATAAAAATATTTTTTTCAACGAAAATGATAGATTTAATCTTTTACTTGGTTTTTTATAAGTAATCGATTCTTTAATCTCTTTTGCTCCTGTTGTGACTGTTGTTGAAGTTTTAGGATGGGAAATTGTTTTGGGAGGCCTAATATCAACTATAGGCTGAGGTTCAATCTCTGATAAAAATAAATTAATATTAAAATCTCGTGCTAAATTAATTATTCTTTTATCTTCGCTATCTATATAAACTTCTTTTCTTAGTCTATCAATCTCATTTTTTAATAGTTCAAAATTGACGGGATGCAATAAAGCATGGCAATTTTCAGGCACTATTAAAATAATTTCTTTTTCTTTTGTTGACCTTAACTTTTCGATAATCTCTCCAATCTCTTCGTCGCCTTTAATATATATATAAACTTTATTCATTGCCCTTAGAAATTAATTTATGTTTATCAAAAAGATTATTAAATATCGCTTGACTATTTTCTGTCCAAGAAATCTTTAAGTCACTTAACAAATCTTTAGCAATATCCAAAGGTAAGCCATAAGATGTATATAAATAAAATATTTTTTCTCCTAAAGCAACTTCATCTTCATTGCCTTTAATAATCTTGTTAAACTGTCTTAAACCTGTAGTTAAAGTTTTTTCAAAAGATGTCATTTCATTATAAATTACTGATTTAATTTTATCAAAATTTTTTAATTCTGAATAAATATTATTATATTTATCCAAAACAGCTTTAATCAATTTTTCAACATCATTCAAAGGAAAATGTAAAAATTTTAAATTAAGAGTTAGCCTTCTTAAAATTCTACGCAAAATATAACCTCTCTCTAAATTACTAGGATATAAACCATCACCAATTAGAAATACACTGCTCCTTATATGATCCATTACAATTCGTGCTCTTTTAATATTATTATCTAAATCAAAATATTCGGCAAGAATTGATTTTAAAGAAGAGAAAAGATCAGTGTCAAAAACAGTTGGCGCTTTTTGAATAACTTTAACCAAACGTTCTAAACCCATACCTGTATCAACGCCGGGCATTTTTAATTTCTCAAATTTTTTATTGCGATGTTGATAATATTCATTAAAAACTAAATTCCAAACTTCTATATTATCTATATATATTTCGGTAGTAGGACCACAAGGACCTTCTTCGCCTGTTGGTCCCCAAAAATTATCATCGCGACCAGCTTTCTTAATTTGTTGATCGTCAAAGCCTATTTTTCTCCAAATATCATAACTTTCATTATCAAAAGGGATATCGCTATCGCCTTCAAAAACAGTCACATAATCAATTGGCAATTTTAATTCCCGATGAATAAAATCAAAAGCCCAAGTAATAGCTGCCTGCTTAAAATATCCTTTATTTGAAAAATCATTAGGATCATCATTAACCACCGGACCAAAAGAAAAATTACCTAACATTTCAAAAAAAGTTAGATGCCGTTCATCGCCAATTTCATCTATATCGGTAGTGCGAAAACATTTTTGTATTGACGATACTCTAAAAGAACCAAAATCAGCTAAAGGATCTTGTTTTTGAACAAAGTAGTTTTTAAATTGCTGCATTCCCGCAGTAGTTAACAAAACTGAGGGATCGTTAGTAGGAATTAAAGAAGACGAAGGAATTATTTTATGTCCTCTCTTGCTAAAAAAATCACAAAATAATTTCCTTATTTCTTCTGAAGTTATCATTTTATATTATTATAAAATAAAAAATTATTTATTACGCATAAAAGGAAAATAAATAATATCCTGGATATTTTTTTTGTTAAGCAAAATAGTAAATAGTCTATCTAAACCAATTCCCAGTCCCGCAGCTGGCGGCATAGCAAATTCTAAAGCCTCGATAAAAGTTTCATCAAAGGGATGCGCCTCGGCATCACCTTTGCGTAAAACACGCGCTTCTTTTTCAAAACGTTCTTTTTGATCAAGAGGATCGTTTAGCTCGGCAAAAGCATTGGCAATTTCAAAACCTCCTAAATACAATTGAAACCTTAAAGTTAAATTATCGTTTTGAGGATGAGCTTTAGCTAAAGGCGAAATATCTTTAGGATGATAAAGTAAAAATGTTGGTTGGACAAGCTGGGGGCGGATCTTTTTTTTGAAAATTTCGTCAGCTATTTTACCTTTATTCATAACTTTAGGATTTAAGTGAATGTCATTTTTCGAAGCGAAATTAATAAAATCTTGTAAGCTATTATGAAAATAATCCAAACCGGTAATTTCTTTAAACAAAGAAATATATTCATAGCGTTGCCATTTTTTATCTAAATCAATTACATAATTATTAAAATTAATCGCTAAATTATTTTGCCCTCGCCATTGGTTATATTGTTTAATTAATTTTTTTAAAATTTTTTCAGTAAAACGCATTAATCCTTCTAAATTTTGATAAGCCCAATATAGTTCTATCATCGTAAATTCAGGGTTATGCTCACGGTCAATGCCTTCATTGCGAAAATTTTTACCGATTTCAAAAATTTTTTCAAAGCCACCAACTAACATTTTTTTTAATGATATCTCTGGGGCAATACGTAAATAAAGTTTTTCTTTTAAAGATTCCAAATAAGTAACAAAAGGTTTAGCTAAAGCACCACCATATTTTAATTGCAAAATAGGCGTTTCTACTTCTAAAAATCCTTCTTGCCATAAAATTTTTCTCAAACTTTCTAATAATTTAAAACGATGATAAAAGACTGTTTTTGTTTCGTCATAAAAAATAGTTCGCAAGTAAGGATGACGCAATAATAATTCTTCATCTTTAACCTTATAATATTCATTAGAAAAATTTTTTAAAACTTTTGCCCCTAAACACCACTTAGACGCTAAAAGACTTTTCTCTTTAGTTTTAGTAAGAAATGCTTCGCCATAAAACAAAACAATATCGCCAATATCTATAATTTTTAAAAATTGTTCATAGTTAGGTATTAATTCAGCTTTAATAATAATCTGTACTTTGCCAGAAAAATCCTTAAGATTTAAAAAAGTAATCTTGCCATGTTCTCTCAAAGACATTACCCTACCCCCTAGCCAAACTTTTTTTTGTTGCTTTATCAATTTATCGAAATTATTTACTAATTTTTCAATTGCTAACGGCTTAGGCACTGTATCAGGATAAGGATTAATGCCTAAGTCTTTTATCATTTTTAATTTATCTTCAGGCATCGTAATTATATAAATAAATTAATTTTTAATGACCCCTTAATTGCAATTGATTTGAAATTTGCTGATAAATTGGCACTAAAACTGCTAAAGCAACTACGCCAACCATTAAACCTATAAAAACTAATAATAAAGGCTGAATTAAATTTAAAACGTTCTTAACGCTACTACGAAATTCATCTAAGTAAAAATCTTCTAATACCTTTAAAGTATCTTCCAAAGTTCCTGTTTCAGAAGCAATAGCTAAAATACTTGACAAAAACATTGGAATAACATCTTGTTTTTTTAAAGCATCTCCAAACTTACGTCCTGTTTTTAATTCTTTTTCAATTTCTAAAATTGCTTCTTTTAATTTGTAATAAGGGACAGCTTCAGCAGTAAGAACCAGTGATTGAGTTAAAGGCAAACCAGCAATCAATAACGACCTCAAAATAAATAAAAATTGAATCAATGAATAACTTAAATAAAATCTATAAATTAAAGGTAAAGTAATTAGATACTTCGCTAACTTTGCTCTTGTTCGACGCATCATTAAAACTAAAACCAGTGCCAAAAAAAATATCAAAAAAATAGAACCTAAAATTAATAAATTATCATTAATAAAATTACTAATATTAATCATAATTTTTGTAAAAAAAGGCGGCTCTGAAGAAAGTTGCGTCAGCAAAACACCAATTCGTGGCATTACAAAAACAAAAAGAATAAACATAACAACGAAAGACAAAATAACAATAATTACAGGATAAATCATATTAGAAATTATTTCGCTTTTTATCTGTTTTTGTCTCTCTAAATTTTCTGCTAATTTGTTCAAATTATTAGCTAAATTACCCGATAATTCGCCGGCTTTAATAGTTTCCACTTCAATAGATGAAAAAACTTGGGGAAAATAAGAAAAAGTTTTATAAAAAGGTTCACCGCGCTGCAAATTATAGCTTAAATAAAACAAAAAATCTTTAGCGCTACCTTTAGCTTCTTTCATTAAAATTGATAAGCCGCTTTCTAAGCCTAATCCGGATTTTAAAATAACATAAAAATTCCTCATTAAAAATAATTTTGTTTTTAAATTGATACGAAAAAATAATTTATAAAAAAAACGATATAGAAAAGTTTTTAATAAAGGTTTTACTTCAATGGGAGTCAGGTTATTTCTTAACAAAAATGCCACCACTTCTTCTTCTCGCGGCATAAATAAATTACCCTTATGAATCTTACCTTTATTATCGTAAGCTTTAAAACGATAAACAAGCATTATTCTCTTATAATTCTTAAAGCTTCTTCGAGAGTTGTAATGCCGACAGAAATTTTATCTAAAGCATCTTCAAACATAGTTCGATAACCATGTTTACGAATAATATTTTTAATTTTATCCATTTCAAGATCCTTGCTCGCAATCAAATATTTTAATTCTTCGTTCATTGTTAAAGCTTCAAAAATGCCTATTCTGCCTAAATAACCACTATGCCCACAAAGATCACAACCCTTGCCAAAATAAACAATTGAAGGCAAAGAATTACTATAATTTTCTAAATCTTCTTCTGGTAATCTTAATGATTTTAATTGTTCCATAATAATTGTTCGTTTAGCTTGACTTAACTCTTCTGAAGTAATACAATTAGTACATATTTTTCTTGTTAATCTTTGCGCTAAAACTAAAACCAAACTATCGGCTATTAAATAATGAGGCACACCTAATTCCGCTAATCTAGGAACAGCTGTAGGCGCATCATTGGTATGCAAAGTTGACAATACTAAATGACCTGTTAAAGCTGCGTGATTAGCAACTTCCGCGGTTTCTGAATCTCTGATCTCGCCAACCATAATAATATTAGGATCTTGTCTTAAAAAAGCTCGCAAGCCAGCAGCAAAAGTTAATCCTATTTTAGGGTTTACTTGAGTTTGATTGACGCGAGGAATAGCATATTCAACTGGATCTTCAATGGTAACAATATTAACTGAAGGGTTATTAAGCATATTAATAATCGTATATAAAGTCGTTGTTTTACCAGAACCAGTAGGACCAGTAACCAAAATCAATCCAAAGGTTTTCTTAATAGATTGTTCTATTTTTTCTTTAATAACGCCAGTAACGCCTAATTCTTCTAAAGATGTTGGTTTAACATTTCCCGATAAAATTCTTAAAACAGATTTTTCACCATAAATAGTTGGCATAATAGCTACCCTCATATCAAATTCATTATCTGAAATTTTCATTTTAAATCTACCGTCTAAAGGTTTAAAATGCTCATCTAAAGGTAAATTACTTAAAACTTTAATGCGAGCTATAAAAGGATCTAAAAAACTTTTAGGCATTACCATTATATCTCTTAAAATACCATCAATACGAAAACGAACTAACAAAGCATTTTCTAAAGGTTCAATATGAATATCAGAAGCATTAGTGCCAATAGCATAACCTAAAAGATTATTAAATAAACGCATAATATTAGCCTCGCCAGCTTCAAAGATTCCTGCATTTAAATCTGATTGCAATAAACGTTCATATTCTTCTTTGTATAATTTTTGGTAATTTACCAAAGCGTACTGCAATTCTTGAGGCGTTACTAAATAGGGCTGCACTTTAAAACGTGTTATCTCTTCCAAAAGTTTAATAGTTTCTAAATCTTGAGGATTCAGCATTGCTACTTTTAAAACATTATTTTCCAAATCAAAAGGAATTAATTTTTTTTCAAAAGCTAATTTTTGAGGTACTAATGCTAAAATATTTGGCTGAATATCAACTCCACCTATGTTAATTCGCGGCACTTTAATCTCTTCAGCAAGAATATTGTAGAATAAATTTAAATCAACAATTTTTCTATTTAAAATAATATCGATAGGCTTAATATTTAAGCGAGCAGCTTCTTTGCTAATTTCTTGCCAAATACTTTCATCAATTAAGCCTCTTTTAATTAAAATTTGTTTAATTTCTTCTTGGGGTAGTAACATTCATACTAATATTATACTATTTTTGTAATAAATAATTCGCTGTAAGCAAGTACTGAATTACAAACAAAAACCAAGCGTTTAATAACCAATAGTTCCTAAAAGAAAAAAGCATTTTATTAATCATCTGCTGTTGATTGCTTAAAAAACTTTTATTGTTTAACAACAAATCCATTAATACTTTGCCTATTATTATTAATGATAGCATAAAAAATCCTAATAAAATAAAAACAAAATTTAAAGGAAAAATAAATATTAAAGAAAGCAAAGGCATTAATATTCTTTCATCATCATAAAAAACATCGCGCTGGATAATTTTTGTTAGAAGAACGATAAAAAGATAAATAATCGCCGCAGCCACTAAACGATAAACAAAATCTCGAAAAAAATGAAAATAAGCATAATCTAAAAAATAATCAATTGGATTATATGGCGGTAAAACATATTTAGTGATAGGATGGTCCTGCCAAAGTTTATATTGCAACAATGATAAAAGCGCTGACCAAAATATAAAGGAAAAAATTAAAAGAAAAAATAAAGATTTATAAAGAAACATTTTTGTCTGCAAAGAAGTTCGTATAACGTAAAAAACAATGGTAATTATTAATAAGCTAACTAATGAAAAAGGAAAATAAATATCATTAAAAGTTAACAATAAATCGTTCAGAATATTTAAAAGTATCATATTATAATTATATTATGAAAAATATCAACAAAGGTTTATCGCTACTTGAAATTATCATTAGCCTTGGCTTAATTGCTACAATTTTAGCAACGATTATATATATATCAATTAATGTCTATAATAATGAAACGAGACTTAATCAAAATGTTGATTATATTATAAATATTTTAAATATAGCTAAACAAAAATCTATTATTCAAGAAAAAAATCAACAGTGGGGAGTAATTTTAAAAAATAATGCCACTACAGCTGATTATATTCAATTATTTTATAATCAACCTTTAGCAACATCTATTGAACGAACGTTTATCTTAGATCAAAATATCAATTTTGTTAATATCCCAACAAACTCTACAAAAATAATAATTTTCGAAAAATTAAAAGGAAAAACAACATCAACTAATATAGAAATTAGTTTTGGTCAAACTAAAAAAAATATTATGATTAATACCAGCGGCTTAATTTTTGCCACTTCGTCCCTGTAATTAAATTCAAAAACATTAATTTTAGATGTCGATAATAAACTCAAAAATATAGCGATTATTTTTTTTAACAAAAAGACATTGATGATAAGTAACCGCTTTTATTTCTTTAACTAAAGAAATAAAACTATATCCCTTTAAATATCCTTGTAAAATAATTTTCGGTGGTTTATTAATTATACTTCCCTCAAATTCAATAAAAAATATATTTTTAGCATAAATATAATTTAAAACTTTATTTAAAAAATCAACAAATAAAATCGGAACATCAAAAGATTGCACTTTAATTTTTTGCCTAACTTCTAAGCTATCTGACTTTATTTTAGGCAGCATAAACTTTTTTAAAGCATCAAGACTATTATTAATAACCTCTAAATAGTCTTGACCATAAACTCTAATTTTATAATCAGCCGTATGCTTAAGATATCTAAATTTCATTTAGCTGGAGGTACAATTTTATCTTTGCGCATATAAGGTTGTAAAACTTCAGGAATTTCGATGTAATTATCCTTTTGATAATTTTCTAAAATAGCGATGATTATTCTACCAATAGCTACAGCGGTAGCGTTTAAAGTATGAATAAATTCTATTTTTCCACTGCGACGACGAAATCTCGCGTTAACTCCGCGAGCTTGAAAATCAGTAGTATTGGAACAAGAATGTGTTTCTCGATATCTATTTTGACTTGGTATCCAAGCTTCAATGTCGTATTGTTTGTAATCAGTAAAACCAATATCGCCAGAACATATTAAAACAACACGATAAGGTAATTTTAAAGCCTGCATAATTTTTTCTTGCAAAGAAAGCAAAAATTGATGTTCAGTTTCTGATTGTTCAGGTAAGGTAAAGGAAAACATTTCCAATTTATCAAATTGATGTGTTCTTAAAATTCCTTTTACATCTTTACCATAACTTCCAGCTTCTCGCCGAAAACACGAAGAAAATCCTAAAAAACGTTTAGGCAATTCTTTTTCTGATAAGACTTCGTCAGCATAATAAGGTCCAATTGTATGTTCAGCGCTACCTATTAAATACAAATCGTCTTTAGGTAAATAATACCTTTCCTCTTTTTGATCAGCCGCTAATCTACCCATACCCTTATAATATTTTTCTCTAATAAAAAAAGGAGGAATAATGGGAATAAAATCAAAATTTTTTAAAAAATCAAAAACAAAATTAATCAAACTAAACTCTAATAAAACTAAATCATTTTTAAAATAATAAAAACGAGAACCGGCAATTTTAGCTGCTCTATCAATATCTAAAATATCGTATTTCTTGCCTAAAAAAATATGATCATACTGATGATCAGTTTTTTTGATATCACCCCATTGTTTTATAACTAAATTATCTTTTTCACTTTTACCTAAAGGAACATCGCTAGCAATAATATTTGGCAAATTAAACAAATAATCATTCAGCTGTGATGTTTTTGCCTCAATAGAATCGTCTATTTTTTTTAAATCAATTTTTAATTGACGAAGATAATCAATAGTCTCATTATCGGGTTTAGTTTTCGATAATTTATTAACTGTTTCTTTTAAATGATTTCTTTGGACAATCAAATTGTTAATCTCAGTTTTTAAATCAATAATCTTGTCAATAATAGCTATATCTTTTTCTTGCCAATTTCTTTTCTTTAAATTATCTCTATATTTATTCGGATTTTTTAACAAATCTTTAATATCTATCATTGTATAATTATACTAATGAAAAAAAAGCGCCGATATAAAAATTTTTTATTAATTTTTTGTGTCTTTATTATTTTAATTATACTATTTTTTTTATTTTTTAAATTTTCAAACATTAATATAGAACCTAAAAAATTTGACCCAATTCTAGGTTATTATTTTAAAAACCAATCTCTTTGGACAATTTTTAATAATAGTAGGTATATTATGGCAACCTTTCCAGAAATTATTAGAATTAGCATTAAGCCAAATTTTTTTAAACTTAATATTACAATTACTATTAATGAAACAACGTATGTTGCTAAAATATGCTATCAAGAAGAATGTTCTTATTTAGATATATTTGCTCGCATTATCAAACCCAAACTGACGGTTCCCGAAAAGTTACCTTTTATTCAATCATATATTCAAATTACTAATAACTCTATGCTCCACCCGCTTTTACAAAATGCCTTAGCCACAATTTTTGAATATGCTAATTGGAAGCCTGTCATAATTAAAAAGATTATTATTTATTCTAATTTAGATATTGCTATAATTGACAGTCTAGATAGAGAATTTATTTTCGATCCCTATAAAGATATTGAACAACAAATAAAAAAGATGGAAATATTTATTAATAAAAAAATAGAAGGCAAAAGAATTGATTTAAGAATTAATAAAAAAATTTATTTCTATTAAATAAAAATAGCCTCTAAGTTAAAATTTCTTAGAGGCTATTTTATTTAGTATTTTTTAATTTCTAGGAGGCAAGCATTCGCGATGATAGATAGGCACATCTTTTTTCGAAGGAATAAAAGGCAATGATTCTATGTCTTGCCCACATTTACTGCATATCCATCGTTCACCGTCTTTAGGTTTAAACTGACGAGCTGGTCCTCCCTTGCGAAACTGTTTAAACATATCTTTGTCTATGAATTTTAAGGTTTAATAACGACTCTTAAACCATTAATCGGAGCGACAGTTTCACCTTAAAACCCATAGATAAAGATATGGGAGATGACGGTTGTACCATATCACACTCCGACTAATAGATATCTTCTATTATAACATAAACACAAAGGAAACAAAAATATTATTCAACCATTACTGTTCTTAACCAATTAATAATTTTGCCTGCTAATTCTTGATTATTTTCCAGTAACTGCGTTCCGTGACCACCGCTACTATATTCCCAATATTCTACATTAGAATACCAACTTTTCAATAATCTACTACCTTCAATGGCTTGTTGATCATCTAAAGCGCTAATAACTAAAATTTTTTTATTTAAATTATCTTTTTTAAATCTCTCTAAAGCAATGCCCCGGTAATTAATACCAGGCGAAAATAAAATAGCTGCCTTTAAAGATGGATTTTCGCTTAAAAATTGGAAACCAAGATTAGCGCCAATACTTGCACCAATATAAAATTGTTTATCTTTAAAGAAACCTTCTTTTTCTAAAAAAACACTTGCTGCTTCTATGTCATTAATCGACAGTTTTTCTTCTTCTTCGTTAAAATCTTCATAACTCACAGAACCCTTAGGCGATAATTTGCTTTCACCATGTCCACGCAAATCAATCGCTAAAACACTAAAACCTTCTTGCTTTAAAGCCAAAGCAAAACGATGCCAACTCTCTTTGGTTGCTGGCCTCATATGCACTAAAATCCCGGCAAATTTAGAGTTAGGTTGATAATAGTAATTACCAATTATAGAAAAACCATCTTTAGTGACAATTGTTACTTTTTTAAAATCATCCGTATTGTTTGCGAGAAAAAAATATTTTAACAAAAAACTTATAATAATAACAACAACTATTAAAAGAAATAAGATAATTCTATATACCATCTTCCGAAAATAAGTAATTAATAAAATTCAATAATTTTAGTCTCTGAATTTATTATAAAATATATATTTAAAATAAACAAAATTTATAAGATTCTTATTATTTTAAAATCTTAAAGAATTTGAATTTTGAAAGAGAGAACTATATACTTATAAATAAAATATAAAAGAAATAAATATCCAATTACGCCAATTGAAATAAATAATGCTTTTTGTTGAAAAGTAGGCGTAAATTCTAAATCATTCTTAAGAACTTTTAAATAACCATAAATTAAAAAAATATAAGTTACTACAAAAGGCGTTAATAATGAAACAAAAATAACATTGATTATTAAGCTAATTAATTTACTATTTAAAAATAACATAAAAATTAAATTAATTAAGTTATAAATATAACTAATTAAAGATAATAAAATACTTAAAAATAAACCATACCAAAAAACCTTAAAAAAATAACCCCTAACATACTCACGACTTTTAAGTAAAGCATTCATTCCTCTTAAATTTTCATCTAAAAAAACAAAATTTGCCAAACTAAACCAAATGCCAATAATCATTCCTGGAATAACAAAGAAAAAGCTAGAGCCTATAATAATAAAAATAGCTAATAAATTAAGCCAAAGAAAAGAAAGCAATTTATACCAACCTTGACGATATGATTCTATAACGCTAATATTCTTTTGATTATTGACTATTGCATACATCAAAGATACATTTATCAACCCAAATATCACTATAAGAACAATGAAAAAAACTACCAACAAAATAATTAAAAAAATTATATTCTGTTGTATCAATTGATTAAACAATGAATCAATATCTAAAAATCTAAGATCAGCAAAAATAAAAAAAGGTACAATAATAAATACCACTGGTAAAAGTGTTATGCCTGCAAAGGTAGTAAATCTTTGTTTATAAATGGATAATGCCTGCTTTATTATCGCCAAAGATGACGGTAATTTTGTAAGAGTTGGCGTTAAGCTTATTGTTGATAATGATTGACCAGGATTATTTTGAATAAACATAAAAGCTTCATCAACATCTTGAACTTGCCAACCAATAGCAAGAAGGGAATTTTTAATTTGTTCTTTGGTTACGCCTTGTTGTAATTGTTGTTTAATGTAATCAATTAACTGTTGATTAATCATAGTTTTATTAAAAAAATTAATCTTAATAATCCCAATTATATTTTAACTTCAATAAAAATTATTTCTGTAACCATTTTGGGGAATTTCTAATATATTTAATAAGCAATTTTTTATTATTAAAACTTTATTTTTTAATTTAAAAAATACTTAAGCGCCAAATTAATAAAAAACTATAAAAATATAGAGAGATTTAATGATTGTGCCTGGGGTGGGAGTCGAACCCACAAGGCTTAAAAAGCCAGCAGATTTTGAGTCTGCCGCGTCTGCCAAATTCCGCCACCCAGGCGACGCAGTTCACTTTGTGAACAAGGAGCCTGAGGAGTAAGGGACAAATTTCTGCACCTTAACGCCACTCAGGCAATGCTGTTTATAATTATAATCATATTCATCAAATAAACAATTTCTCAAATGTAATTTTAACTTGTCTTTGACTTATAAGATTTAACTTTATTAACCAAATCTTCCAAGGAAATTTTTGCTTTAACCAAATATTCAGAGGCACCTAAATTTTTTGCTTTCTCAATATCTTCGGCTTGACTTAAATTAGAAATAACTAAAACTGGAACGTTTTTAAATTGAGGATCTTGCTTAATTTTTTCCAATATAAAAAAACCACTTTTTTGTGGCAAAATTATGTCCAACAAAATTAACTCCGGTCTTTCAATCAGTATCTTTTCTAAAGCTTCATTGCCATTAATAACACTAACTACCTGAAAACCATTTTCTGATAATTTTCTTTCAAGAACTGATCTTAAAAATTTATCGTCTTCAACTAGAACTATTTTCATAAGATACTTAATTGCCTAGATTGTTATTTCATTATTAGAAAAGAAAACGATCAGCTCATTAATATAGTTTGATCATATTAAAAAAGATTTATTCCATCGCCACCTTCCGGTAGCGATACCTTGTTACGACTTAGCCCTGGTCATTGCTCTTACCCTAATCCCACTCAAGGTGGGACTTTAGGTAAAAACAACTCCCCTGACCTGACGGGCAGTGAGTGCAAAGCCCGAGAACGTATTCACCGCGGTATAGCTGACCCGCGATTACTAGCGATTCCAACTTCATGAAGGCGAGTTTCAGCCTTCAATCCGAACTGAGGTAACTTTTGGGGATTTGCTCCAGCTCACGCTTTTGCTTCCCTTTGTAGTTACCATTGTACCATGCTTGCAGCCCCAGGCATAAGGGCCATGCAGACGTGACGTCATCCTCTCCTTCCTCAGAGTAATACTCGGCAGTCTCCTGTGACACATGTAACACAGGACAAGGGTTGCGCTCGTTGTGCCACTTAAGGTTACGGTTCACACCACGAGCTGACGACCGCCATGCAGCACCTGTGTTAGCCTTCCCGCCAAAGACGGGATTCTCCCTTCTTTCGAAGGAAGCATTGAGACTAACATGTCAAGCCTGGGTAAGATTCTTCGGTTACTCTCGAATTAAGCAGCATGGTCCACCGCTTGTTCGGGCTTCCGCCTATTCCTTTGAGTTTCAACCTTGCGGTTGTACTCCCCAGGCGGGATGCTTAACGCGTTAGCTTTACCTCAGAGAGGGTCGAAACTCCCTAAAGTTAGCATCCATCGTTTAGGGCTAGGACTACCCGGGTATCTAATCCGGTTTGCGCCCCTAGCTTTCGCAAGATCAGCGTCAGAACTATCCTAGTTAGCTGCCTTCGCCTTCGGCGTTCCGTACGATATCATCGGATTTCACCCCTACACCGTACGTTCCGCTAACCTCTGATAGTCTCTAGTCCTTCAGTATTTTTTCCATTCTTCAGGTTGAGCCTGAAGACTTTAAGAAAAAACTTAAAGGACCGCCTTCTTGCCCTTTACGCCCAGTGAATCCGGGTAACGCTTGGGACCTTCGTCTTACCGCGACTGCTGGCACGAAGTTGGTCGTCCCTTATTCGTAGGGTACTGTCAATCCCGCCAAAGGCGGGACTTCCTCCCCTACAAAAGCCGTTTACATCCCGAAGGACTTCTTCCGGCACGCGGCGTCGCTCCGTCAGGCTTTCGCCCATTGCGGAAGATTCTCGGCTGCTGCCTCCCGTAGGAGTAAGGTCCGTGTCTCAGTACCATTGGCGGGGAACACCCTCTCAGGCCCCCTACCGGTCTTAGCCTTGGTGAGCTTTTACCTCACCAACTAGCTGATCGGCCGCGCCCCTCTCCTTCAGCGCCGTAAGGCTTTACCCTCGTCTACTTATGTAAACAAGGGACCATTGGGAATTAGCTAATCTTTCGATTAGTTATGCCCAACTGAAGGGTGAGTTAGACACGTGTTACTGCCCCGTTCGCCACTCTCCGTACCAAAATATGGTACAGAGCGTACGACTTGCATGCCTTATCCACGCCGCCAGCGTTCACCCTGAGCCAGGATCAAACTCTCATCAAAATCGTTTCTTTTCTAAATAATGAAATAATCAATCTAGGCAATTAAATATCTTTTATCTTTACAAGAGTACTTTTTAGACAACACAAAAACAACACCTCTATAATTGAAATAATTTATCATAAAAATTAACAAAAGTCAAGCAAAATATAAATAAATTATCTTTTATTAATTATCCACGATAAATTAATTGGGTTTTGATTGTTTGGGGAAGCCAAAACTTTTTTATTAAATTAATTACGTTTTTCTCATTAAAGTCCTTGCAAGAATAAACATCAATTGATAAATAATTTTTAAATGGCCAAGTATGACAAGAAATATGACTTGTGTAAATCATAACAAATCCTGAAACGCCTGATTCTTTTTTAAGACGATGATTAACCTTAACAACATAAGGAATGGTTAATTTCTTCATATTGATCTTCGACGGTAAAAAATCTAAAAACTCAAAAACTTTATCAAAAGAAAAAAGAGATTCGGCATCGACGCCATAAGCATCGACGGTTAAATGTTTACCAAATTGACGCGCTGAAGATTCTTGTTCTTTAGACATTTACGAATAATGCTTAAAAATAAAAAATAACGACTTAAAGAATAAAAAATATGTTTCCTCAAATTAGAATATCACATATTTTTATACTCATTAAGCTATAACAAGTTTAATGATCGAAAATTACTATATGCTATACTTAATATTTCGACCTTAATATAGTTTGTTTAATTTTATAAACATTTTTATCTAGTAAATAAAACAATTCACCATCATTAAAGCAATTATTAAGAAACCATCATAAAATATCTTTCTGCTACTTTATGCCAATTAACAACATTCCACCATGCTTGAATATAATCAATACGTCTATTTTGATATTTTAAATAATAAGCATGCTCCCATAAATCATTAGTTAACAATGGAAAATCACCGATCGATAAAGGATTGTCATGATTAGGCAAAGAATAAACTTTTAATTTTTTTTCTTGATCAACAACTAACCAGCACCATCCTGAAGCAAAATGAGTCTTGCTAGCATTATTAAAAATTTGCTGAAATTGTTCAAAAGATCCAAAATTTTTTTCTAAAATAGATAAAAAATCATTTTCAGGTTTATTGTTAGTTTTTGCTGGTGCCATTACTTCCCAAAAAAGCGAATGATTGTAATGACCACCGCCGTTATTTTTAACCTGAGAACGAATTTCTTCGGGTACCAAATTCAAATTCTTTAAAATATCTTCCAATGACAAATCAAATAAATTTTTATCTTTCTCTAAAGCTGCGTTAAGATTATCAATATAAGATTGATGATGCTTTGAATGATGAATTTCCATCGTCATTCTATCAATATAAGGTTCTAAATCTCCATAACCATAAGGTAATGTTGGCAAAGAATAAGGATATTTCATTTTAATTTTTTTATAATTGTTTTTGATTAATAAACGACCGGCATAACAATTAATTGTTAGCAATAATCTTTATTTAAATTTTATGATATAATTTTAAAAATAATAATAATTTTGCCGTGGTAGCTCAGTGGTAGAGCGGTAGCCTGAAGAGCTGCGCGTCGGGGGTTCGATTCCCTCCCACGGCACAAAATTATTTCTTAGTTGTATGCTTTAAACGCTCTTGATGTTCGCTAGAATTCAGCAAACCGCATTTTTTATATTTTTTTCCTGAACCACAAAAACATAAATCATTTCTACCAATTTTCACTTTTGGTATTTCAATTTTTATATTAACAAATGCTTTCAAAAGGTAATTTGTTAAAACATCATGAAATTCTAAAAAAGCTCTATAAGCTTCATCTTTAAAAGCAACCAAAGGATCTCTTTGTCCGTAACCTCGAAAACCAACCGACTGTTTTAAATCTTCTAAATAATGTAAATGTTCTATCCATAAAAAATCATAAACTTTGAGAACGATACTTTTTAAAAATTGCTCAAAGTCATCTTTTAAGTATTCTTCTAACTCATTAAATTTTTGCTTAAATATATCTTCAATATTCTCAGTTGTATTAAAAATGAATTTTTTTAAATCATCGTTGGCTTTATTAAGAAAATTATCAAGAGCCTCGAAAAAATATTTTTTAATATTAACGCTGTTTAAAAGAATAGCCATTCGTTCAGAATAAATTTTTTCTCGTTGCGCATTAATCACATTATCATACTCAAAAAGATGTCGTCGAATATCAAAATTATAACCCTCTACTTTAGCTTGTGCTTCTTCTATTAGTTTAGTGATGATGTTATTTTCTATGGCTTCGTCGGCTCTAAAATTAAATTTAGAAATAACATTTTTTATTTTTTCGCCACCAAAAACTTTTATCAATTCATCTTCTAAGGAAATATAAAATTGAGTTTCGCCTGGGTCTCCTTGTCTTCCTGCTCTTCCACGTAATTGATTGTCTATCCTTCGTGCCTCATGTCGTTCCGTGCCTATAACGAATAAACCGCCTAAAGACTTTACTTTTTCAGCTTCTTCTTGGTCAGGTGGGTTGCCTCCTAAAATAATATCAACGCCTCTACCCGCCATATTAGTTGCAACCGTTACCTGCCCCAATTTACCAGCTTGAGCAATAATTCTTCCTTCTTCTTCGTGGTTTTTTGCATTTAAAGTATTATGAGGGATGCCTTCTTCTTTTAATCTTTGCGAAAGATATTCATTAGTAGCAATTGCTGTTGTCCCCACCAAAACAGGTCTTTGCATTTTATGTAATTCTTTAATTTTGTTAATTACTGCATCCCATTTAGCTTTTTGAGTTAAAAAAATCTTATCAGGATGATCGCGTCTTATGCAAGTTTTGTTTGGCGGTATCTGAACAGTTTCTAAATTATAAACTTTTAAGAATTCTTCTGCAGAGGTTATTGCCGTTCCAGTCATTCCAGCTAATTTTTTATATTTTTTAAAAAAATTTTGAATAGTTATGGTAGCAATAGTTTTCATTTCTGGCTGTATAGGCACGCCTTCTTTAGCCTCAATTGCCTGATGTAAACCTCCAGACCAACGACGTCCAAACATTAACCTTCCTGTAAATTCATCAACAATAATTACCTCGTTATTTTTAACAACATAATCTTTATCTTTTAAATAGATATAATTAGCTAATAAAGCCTGCTCTAAATGATGAGTTGCTCTGATATCTGTAACTTCGTAAGGATTATAGCCTAAAATTTTTTCAATAATTTCTAAACCGGCATCGTTTAAAATAGCTTTTTTTCTTTTATAATCAATAGAAAAATGAATATCTGGTTTCAAATTTTTAACTAATCGATCGTAAAAGAAATATATTTCTTGTTCTTCTTGCTCATAACCTCCAATAATTAACGGCGTTCGCGCCTCATCAATTAAAATACTATCAACTTCATCAACAATAGCATAAGCTAAATTTTTAACTTGCACTAAATCATCAGCTTTAAGAGCAAGATTGTCGCGTAGATAATCAAAACCAAATTCATGATTAGTTCCATAAACAATATCAGCTTCGTAAGCTTCTTTTCTCGATACCGGTCGTAAATATTCGTAAAAAATCTGAAACGAACCTTTTATATCTCGTGAAACATCAATTGAATCTTTAACAAAATTAGGATCATAAACAAAACTACTGTCATGAGCCAAACAAGATGTTGTTAACCCTAAAAGATAATAAATCTGCCCCATCCAAGCAGCGTCACGCTTTGCAAGATAATCATTAACAGTGACAATATGAACGCTTTCTCCTGATAAAGCATTTAAAGTAGCCGCTAAAGTAGCTGTCAAAGTTTTACCTTCGCCGGTCATCATTTCAGCAATAAAACCTTTGTGCAAAGCAATACCACCTAACAACTGAACATCAAAATGCCTTTGTTTAAGCGTTCTTTTAGCAGCTTCGCGCACTAAAGCAAAACAATCAGGCAAAATATCATCTAAAGACTTACCTTGATTCAAAGAGTCTTTTAAAGAAGACACTTTTTCTTTCAGTTCGCTATCGGTTAATTTTTCTAAATAAGGTTCAAGAGCATTAATTTTAGCAACAATATTTTGCCATTGAGAAAGGTAATCTTTTTGCAAAAACTGAAAAATTTTTTTGAACATTAAAAAAATTATTTAGAAATTTCTATGTTATGAATTTCAACTAGCCAACTTGTTTGTTTATAACCTTTATTTTTGCGATATCTTGTTTTTGGTTTATATTTCAAAATTTTTATCTTACGCTTTTTTTCTTTAATTAAAGAACCCGTTACCCTTGCGCCAACAACAAATGGTTTGCCGACTACTAAATCATTATCATTCGCTATCAGTAAAACTTTATCAAAAATAATGTTCTTTGTTTCAGTTATATTTTTAATTTTATCGATCTCTATTTTTGATCCTGGTTGAACTAAATATTGTTTAGAGCCCGTTTCGATAACTGCTAATTGCATTTTTAAATTAAGTAAAATGAAAAATTAATAAATAACCAACGATTAAAATGTGAATAATAATAAACGATATATTAATTTTACCAAAAATTTTATTATCTCCAAACAAATAGCTAAGCAAAGTATTACCTAATTGAATAACAAAAAATACTACAATCACTCTCCAAAGTTCGCTAAGAGGCAAAATTAAAAAAGAACTATCTAAGTAACGAGGCACAATAACCACTAAATCAAATTTAAAAATATAAAATAAACTCCAAAGAATAAATGGCAATACAAAAATAATGATAGAAAATATTTTTTTCATTGTTTTAAAATTTCATCTATAAGCTCGGTCGCTATTTTAAAGCCAGCATCTAATTTAGCAAAAGCTTTTGCTTTCTCTCGCATTTTATCTGCTAATTCTTTATTACTTAAAATATTTACTATCTCGGTTAATAAAACATGCGGTTTAGCATTTTTTTCTTCGAACATTATGCAAGCGCCAGCTAAATAATATTTCTGAGCATTCAATAATTGATGTTTGCCAGCAACAGCTTCTTCAATAGGAATTAAAATGCTTGGCGTTCCAGTTGCTGCCAGTTCAAAAATAGAACCAGCGCCAGCTCGGCTAATTACTAAATCAGCCATTTTTAACAATCTTAAAGTATCATCATTAGAAATAAAGCTAAACAAATGATAATCATTAATATTAATTTGTTTTTTTTCTTGAGTTATTGTCGCTAAACCAGCTAATTGCAATTTTACCTCATTAAAATTTTGGCTACCTACCTGATGAACTACTTGAGCTAAAGATAATAAAGACGGTAAAATTTCTAAAATCAAATCATTAAGAAATTTTGATCCTTGCGAACCTCCTAAAACAAAAATTATTTTCTTTTCAGGATTTAATTTAAATTTTTCATAGTCTTCTGTCAAAACAGGCCTAACAATTGTCTCCACATTGACCGGATGTCCAACTAAAACAGTTCTTTTTTTATGAAAAAGATGCTCGGCAGCTTCAGGAAAACTAATAAAAATTTTCTTTGCAAATAATGAGGAAATTTTATTTGTTAAACCAGGGATAGTGTCAGAATCATGAATAAAAATAGGCAGGCGCAAAAACCAACCCATAATAACAACAGCCAAACTCCCAGGACCTCCTTTAGAAAAAATAACATTTGGCAGAAATTTAAATAAATAATAAAAAGCAAGCAAAAAACTTAGAGGCATTTTTAAAATATCTATCAAATTACTTAAACTAAAATATCTACGCAACTTAAACGATGGAATAAAATAAACCTCAATACCTTCTTTTAAAAAAATATTGGCATCTACAGGACGACAACCTATATAGATAAAACGAATAGAAATATTCTTTGCTGCCATTATCTTTCTCATTTCTCTCGTCACAAAAATCAAAGGAAATAAATGACCACCAGTAGATCCACCAGTTAAACAAATAATTAATTCGTCTTTATCCATGTTTAAAAATTATTATTTCGTTTTTATCTACGAAAACCACTAATAATACCTAAACTAAAATAAATAGCTATTTGGCCAGAAGCGCCATAACTAAAAAATGGCAATATTACCCCGGTAGGAATAAACAAACCTATGTTTGATGAAATATGTAAAAAAAATTGTAACAATAACCAAGAAGCAACTCCTAACGAAAAATATTCTTTAATTGTTGAACCCGCGTTCTGACCTAGGCTAATTATACGCCAAATTAACAACAAAAATAAAATGATTAAAATTAGTGAACCTAAAAAACCAAATTCTGCTGCATAAATAGCAAAAATAGAATCTGTCATAATTTGCGGAATATTATTTTTTTTAGCTTCCGATAATCCTAAACCTTTTCCCCAAAATCCACCTTCAGAAACAGCTAACATTGTTTGCCAAACTTGAAAAAACTTTTCTTCATAAACTTCACCCTTGCTAAAAAACGCCAAGGCTCTTTCTAAACGATAGGACCACAATAAAGATAAGGAAATAATCAAAACTATAAATAATAAAAGAGTTATAAACGAATAAAAAGTTTCCTGCCAGCGCGAAAGTGACTTAAAAAAAATTACGACTAAAGGAGCAATGATGATCATTAGATTACTTAAAGCAGGCTGCAATAAAATAGGTACACTAATAACCAACAAAAACAATATAAAAATAGTTAAACGATGAGAAATAGGATTTTTTTTAAAATTGTTTAAAAAATATATAAAAAACAAAATAACAAACGGTTTAATCAATTCAGCTGGCTGGATGGTAATAAAACCTAAATTCAACCAACGTTTGGAAGTTGCCTCTTCAACAGTTAACCAAGGAAAAAAAAGTAAAAGCAATAAACTAAGATATAAAACATAAAATCCTAAAAAAAATATTTTTTTATGATCATTAAAATTTTTACTTAATAAAAAACCAGCAATGAAAGCTACGGCACCTAAAAAAGTAACCTTAATAACAAAAAGAAAAAAGTACCATAAAGGAAATTTAGCGTTCTTTAATGATTCACCTATAGAAACACTAAAAAAATTAATCAAACCTAAAAGCGAAAGAATGCAAACAATAAATAATAACGTAAAATCTATCTTTTTTGCCATTGCTCTCGTTTACGAGCCTTTCTTTTACCATATTTTTTGCGTTCTACTTCTCTTGAATCCCTTGTTAATAAATTAGCTTTTTTTAAAGTACTTCTCCATTGATTATTAATTTTTACCAAAGCTCGAGCAATGCCTAAGGAAATAGCTTCAGCTTGACCTCGGTAACCACCACCCCTAACTAAACATTTAACTTTAAAATTAGAAATTAATTTTAATTTTGACAATGGAGTTTCAACAATTTTTATTAATTCAATATTTTTAAAATAATCTTTATATTTTTGACCGTTAATAGTAATATCAAAAGGAGAGCTGCCATCGTACAACCTAATCCTTGCGCTCGCCCTTTTACGTCTTCCTACGCTTTCAATATACTTTTTATCGCCTATTTTAAAAGTTTCTGTCGATATTAGCGCTTCATTAGCGGTTGCTTCTTCGCTATCAATCTCAACATTATCAACCATTGATAATTGATCATCCTTGTCGTCGATAACAATATTATGTTGATCTGCCATTGATTTATTAAAATTAAATTATTTTAATTCTTAATAAACGCCTTTTTTGAAGTTTATTTTTAGGCAACATATTTTTAACCACTCTTTTAATAAACTCTAATTTATCTTTTTCCCACAATGTTTTCCATAAAATTTCTTTACGATGACCTAAATAACCAGTATGCTTAATAAAAACTTCATTCGCTAACTTCTTGCCAGTAAACTTTGCTTTATCAATATTTTCAACCAAAACATATATAGGCAAATCAATATTTGGCTGATAATCGGGACGATGCTTGCCTTGCAAATATTTTGCAATTTCAGTTGCCAATCTACCAATAGGTCTATTTTCAGCGTTAATAATTATTTCCTCTTTCATAATAGAAATTATTATAACATAAATTTAAAAAATCAAATTATATTCTCCAAAGAAAAGGAGGAATTAATCGCAAATTAGTGCCTACTTCAAATCTATTATCATCATCGCCTCCATCATTAGAAACTTTATCATTAGCCCCGTTCTTTAAAAAGGACTCGCTTTCAAAAGAAATTGAAATTTCGTATTGCAATGGCTGAGTTTGAAAAGCATATAAATAATATAAACCTTTTGTAAAAGAATTAATAGGATCAACAGGTAAAGCACTTAAATACTGATTGCGCAAATTACTAAAATCAACCGGCAACCAACCTTTACCGTCTATTTTTTGAAGATTATTCAAATGAGTTTGATAAACAAAATAAATTTGACCATATGGCCTATAATAGCAACTCCTAAATAAATTTACATCTTCTAAAGGTAATGATAAAAAAATGGTTGGTTCCGACTGATTAATGCCTCTATTAGCCAAAAAAGGACCATCAAGATCAGGATTAAGTAAACTATTTATATAGGCATTAAGCGTATTCGACAATGTAAAAGCATCGGCAAGCCTTTGATTATCTCTTGTTTTAGCAAAAAATTCTGTTGCTACAAAATAAATGCCAATAAAACCAAAAATTATCAAACTAATAGCTAAAACAACTAATAATTCTAAATAAGTAAAACCCTTATTATCCATAAATCATAAAATCAATATCTGAGCCGAGGAGGGGACTTGAACCCCTAACCTGAGGTTTACAAAACCTCTGCTCTGCCGTTGAGCTACCTCGGCTAAAATTTGCCAATTATTTGATTATAAAACATATTTTATCATATTACAACCTCATTTTAGCGAATAATTATTTTTTTAAATCCAAATAAGCTTTTACTAGTTCTTTATATAAAGGTAAGGTTGCAACTGAACCTAAAGGAACCTCTTCGATAAGAAGAGTCATAACTACAGCTGGTTTTCCATAAGGAAAATAACCGGTAAAAATTGCATTAAGTTTTTGTTTGCCTAAAATTTCTGGAGTACCGCTCTTGCCAGCTATAGCCACTGGTAAATCATTTAAAGTCTTTGCCGTACCATTAGTCACTGTCATTCTCATGCCCTGTTGAATTATTTTTAAATTATTTTCATTAATAATATTATCTCTAATTATTTCCTTTTGTCGCTCAAAAATAATTCTCCCCGAGTTATCAATAATTTTTTTAACCAAAAATGGTTTGTATATTTTATTAGTTGCCATAGCTCCGGTCCAAAGAGCAATCTGCAATGGAGTAACTAATAAATCTCCTTGACCAATAGAAACATTATAAGTATCACCTAAACGCCATTGTTTATCAAACAAATGTCTCGCTTTCCATTCCGGCGACGGCAAAAGACCTGCTTTTTCATTAGGAAAATCTATGCCGGATTTTTCGCCTAAATTATATTTTTTCCAGTACTCTATTAAACGATAAATACCTAAACCTGATTTAATTGGAATTTGTTCATCGTCATCAGGGTAACCACCGCCAACAACATAAAAATAAATATTTACTGAATTAGCAATAGCTTTATAAATATCTGTCCAACCATGAACTTTATTATCTTTAAAAATTGAATAACTACCAGGTATATAAGGATTTTTTATTCTCAATAAACCGTTAGCAAAAATTTTAGTTTCAGGAGTAACTATTTTTTCTTCTAAAGCTGCTGCCGCTACAATCAATTTAATCGTCGAACCAGGTGAATAAAGACCGCTAATTACTCGATTAAATAATGGTTGTTCAGAATTGTTTAAAATAGTAGCTGTCTTTTGGGGATCATTAATAAAAACCAAAGGATCATAAGATGGATAAGATATTAAAGCAATAATTTCGCCGCTATTAGGATCAAAAGCTACAAAAGCAGCTTTCTTATAATTATTTTCTTTCATATAACTATCAATTAATTGGTAAGCTTTTTTTTGAAATGAAGAATCAACAGTTAAATAAAGCGAACTACCGATAGATGGCAAGCTTTCTTCAACTTTCTTGAGCTGATCTTTATCTTTTTTATAAACAATCCTACCAGCCGAACCATGCAGATAACGATCATAGTATAATTCTAAACCTGTTTTGCCGATAAACTCTTCTTTATAATACTGATCATTATCTTCATCAACGAATCCAATATAACCTATTAAATTACCAAATTCTTCATTAACTTTATAATCTCTTTGAAAAGAAGGAACTGGTTGAATTGCTTTATCTTTATTAAAAAATTTTAAAGCTATCTCGGGATTAACATTTCTAACTATAATTTGATTACCTCGATAAAAAACTCTCCCGGCGGCAAATAATTCAGACAAATCAATATTCTTATTAACTTTAGCAACATCTATGTAGAAATCAAAAACTTTTTTAAAAGTTGCTAAAACTTTTCCGGAATTATCATAAATCTCACCCCGCGGAGCAAAAGATAAATATATTAAACTAGTAATTGATTCTTCAATGTCAGCAAAAGTTTTTTTTAAAAAAAATTGCAAATAAAAAAAATAAACAATAATAATGATTAAAATTAATAAAAAAATTGTCTTCCATAGCAAAGCATTAGAAACAACTTTCAATTTAATTCTTTCACCTCTTGGCTGAAAAAAATTATCAAAATCCATAAAAAGTTATAAAACAAAATTTTATAAAAATATTCTGCTTATCTCTAAATATAATAATTGAAAAATAAAATTAGCAAAAATCAGCTTAAACCATAAAGATATATCAAAAGGATAATTCATAGCATAAACAAAAATAATAAAAAAGATAATATTAAAAATAAAAATAAAAAAAACACGCTGATAAAAAAAAGAATTATTAATAAATTTATCTAGCAAAACCATTATAAAAAGAACTAAACTGACGATCAAACTAAAAAAACCGAAATTTTTAATAAAAAATAAATCTGTCAAAAGAGTAAAAATTAATAATTTAAAAATAAATTTTTCTGAACGAAAAAATAAAAATTCTCTTAAAATAGGAGCTAAACAAATAACCAATAAAGAAAAAAATGGTTGTAAAAATACTATTGTTGCTAAACTAAAAATCATTTTTCAAAAACCAAAAAATGACTAGCTTCATCATCAAAAGCAATCTTAGCTATCAGGCGCGGATTTAATTGGTTTAAGTCTAAATCAACAACTGAACCAATAACCAAATTAGATAAGAAATAATCTTTATCCGTAAAAATTAAATCATTAATATTCAATTTAACATCTTTAAACAAAGCAACTTCAATAAAACCATTAGAAATTGTTTTAGCTAAACCAATAATCGTGCCATTTTTATCGCTTACATTAAATGTTTGATTAGGCACTAACAAAGATTCAACTAAGGCATAAGAAGAAAAAACTTTCTTTACCTTGCCAACTAAAATAAAATTTTTATCCAAGATTATATCGCCTGGCGTTAAATTATCACCTTGAATATAAAAATAACCGAAATTATCTTTCTTAAGAACTTTTACTTCTCGAACTTGTTTGTTTAAATCTTCCAAACGCGATAAATCATTAATAATATCCTTATTTTTAAGACTAATCTTAATAGCAGCTAATTCTTTTAAAAGATCAAAGTATTTCTTTTTATAGATATCAGCATCATCTTTATAAAAAAATTTCTTAATAATTTCATTAATTTTTCCTTGTAAGTCTAAGGAAAAACTAAAAAAATAATTTTGCATTTGTTGAGCTAGGGTTATGTTCGAACCAACAAATAACAAAACACTGCCAATAATAAATAAAATGGCGATTTTTTTTAATTTAACTAGAAACATTGATTAAAAGCTTTTGATAATGATTTAAATCTTCTAAAATTTTACCTATACCGCGAATAACTGAATATTTAGGTTCTTCAATAACATTAATTTTTAATTTAACTTCTTTTTCGATAAAACTATCAATGCCATGAATTAACGATCCTCCACCAGCAAGATAAATTCCGTTTTCGCTAATATCACCCAAAAGATCAGGCGGCGCTAAATTTAAAATATCTTTAATAACATTTACGATTTCTTCAAGATCCTCTAAAATGCTTTCCCTTAAATCAGAACTATGAAAAGTAACTTCTTTGGGTAAACCAGTGATAATATCTCTACCTTTTAAAACAAATGATTGATTTGATTTAACTAAAATATTACTTACGGATATTTTTGCTTCTTCAGCTTGGCGTTCGCCAATAACTAAATTATATTTACTTTTTATATGATTAACAATACCTAAATTAAATGTATCGCCTCCTATTCTAATACTTCTTCCAATAACAACACCACCCAAAGAAATTAAAGCTATATCCGTCGTCCCTCCGCCAATGTCTACAATAAATACTCCTCGCGCCTCTTCAATATCTAAATTTGCTCCTAAAGCTGCTGCCATCGGTTCTTCAACTAAAAAAACTTTTTTAACCCCACAACCTAAAGCAACATCAATAACTCCTTTTTTTTGCACTTCGGTTAAATCTAAAGGAACGCCAATAACCATTTTTATGCCAAAAAGACCAAGGTATTCTTTTTTAATTTTTTCAATTACTTTTTCTAAAAAAACCAAAGCTTCATCAAAATGAGTTACCACTCCTTTTAAGATAGGCCTAACAACATTAATATTTTGAGGATTGCGACCTAACATATTTTTAGCTTCATCGCCTATAGCAATTACAGAATTATTTTGATTATTAAAAGCAATCACCGTCGGCAATTCAGTGACCATACCTATTTCTTTTAAATAAACCTTGGTATAAGCTGTTCCTAAATCAACGCCTATCAATAAATTACTTTTAATTTTTACAATCATCTTTAAAATAATTATAAATTAAATTTAATAATTACCATTATAAAATATATTGTTTTTTAAACCATTCATTAACTTCATCTTTAAATGAATAATTAAAAATTAATTACCCGATAAATTAATTACTGCGCTTAACTTTTCAAAAATAAAAAATAAATATCTTTCAAAGAAATAAAAACCATTAAAATTAAAAGAATAATAAATCCAATTTTATGTATGCTTTCTTCTTGTTGAAAGGTTAATTTAATATTAAAACTTTCTAAAATTGTAAACAATAAACGCCCACCATCAAGAGCTGGAATAGGCAATAAGTTAATGAAAGCAAGGTTTAATGATATAATTGCCAAAAAATACAATAAGGTACCTATGCCTAAAAATGAAAAGAAAGTAAAAATATTATAAATGCCAAAAATACTCGCTGTATTATTAGCAACAACATCAAAACGAAATTGTCCTAAAGAATATAATAACATTCCTAAACCCTTAATAATATTTTTACCTTCAGTGAATAATAAATAAAAACCATCAACATAACTTGCTCTTAAAGAATTACTTTTATGATATCGCATATCATAGTTTAATAAACCTATGCCTAAGACACCAGAATTAGGCACGGTTACCTTAACATCTAAAAGCTGCTCCTGTCTTTTTACAATTAAAACAATTTCTTTATTAGTATGCTGATGTAAAAACGATAATAAATCTTTATGATTATTAAAATAATAAGTTTCTTTACCAAAACGTACGCCTATAATCTTATCTAGAATTCGTAATTGAGATTTGACTTCGCTAATTGCCTGATCTAAATTAATTACTGTAATTGCTTTTTGAACCTGATTATTTACTACCGCTGGCATATAATAACCAAAATAAGCACTAAAAGCTAACATTAAATAAGCTGCAAGAATATTAAAGAAAATGCCAGCTATAATAATAAAAATTTTTTTTAACTTCGGTAAATTTAAAAAACCTTCAGGATCATCGGGGTCGTCTTCTCCGCGCAAACGAACAAAACCGCCAAAGATAATTAAACCAACAGAATAAACAGTCTCTCCGTATTTCTTTGAAAATAAGCGCGGAGGAAAGCCTAAACAAAATTCTTCAACTTTTAAACCGCTTTTTTTAGCAGCTAAAAAGTGACCTAATTCATGAACAAATATTAAAAATCCGATAGCAATTAAAAAATAAAATATCATTGTTAAAATTTATAAAAGCTCTTTTTCTTTAGTCGCAAAAATATTATCGACGTCTTTATTAAATTTATCCATCTCTTTGTCAACGGCTTCTTTAGATTTATAAAACTGATCTTCAGATATTTCTTTATTATCTTTTTTATTTTTCAATTCCTTTAAATAATGATCTCGTAAAACTCTTGATTTAATCCTTATATCTTCTCTTAAAGAATGCAAATTTTTAATCAAATTTTTTCTCATTTCTTCGGTTAAAGGCGAAAATTTTATCATTAAACTATTTTTCTGTCTGCTTAAAGTAAAATAATTATCACCTGACTGCAAGCCTTTTTCAATATCAGCCAACGAATTAACATCATAAGGATCAAATTTAAATGTTAAAGGATCGAGCTGAGAAATCAAGCCTAAAGATTTTAAAGGCATTTTTTGACCATAAACTTCAATGTCTTTATTTTCTAATAAACCTAAAGATAATTTATAACCTCTGATCGTCATCAATCTATCTTGAAAATCTTTTTTTAAAGCAGCTAATTTGTCTTGAAAATCTTTAATCATTCTAAATTAAAAATAATAAGTAAATAACGACGTAAATTAATATCAAAAAATTTAATATCTAAAATTCTTAATAAAAAATCTGTTTCCACAACCACAATAATAACGTAAATTAATAATAACAATAAAACTATTTTTTTCAAAGTATCCCAAACTTCATCCATAGTTTAAAACTAAATTAGCAAGTTGCACATCGAAATTTAAATCATTATACAAAAATAAATCAAAAACTTTATAATAACTCTCAATTTCTTGATCACTCAAATCATCGCTTAAAAGTCTATCTTTAGCTAACAAAATGAAATATTCTGATAATTCCTTTAAAGAAAAATTTTTCTTTAATGAATCTATCATTTGTATTTTATCAATTTTTGAAGCTTTTAAAAATTTTAATAATAACATTATCTTATTTTTTTGCTGCCAGGCGGTATGAATTTTACCTGGTTGCCCTGGATAGATTTTGAGAAGAAAATTTATCAGCTGTTTATTGGTTTTATTCTTAATTTTTGTCTGATCAATTGTTGTGGCTAAAAAATCGTCCATTTCTTTTTTACTAACAAGATTAAAGCGCAAGATTAAACAACGTGAACGAATTGTTGGTAAAATACTATAAAAACTATGAGTAATAAAAATAAAAATATTATTGTTTTGTATATCTTCTAATGTTTTCAATAAAGTATTTTGGCTTTCTTTTGTAAATTTATGAAAATCATTAATCAAAAAAAATTTCTTTAAAGTTGCCTGCCTTGATAAAGAAACAATCATACGAGCAGTGTCAATAGAATAGAATTTATTGCCTGCCGGTTGACTAAAAATTATTAACTCACCATTTTTATTGAAAGACAAAAAATTTTTAACAAAAGTAAATTTACCAACACCTTCGGGTCCGACAAGCAATAAAGTTCCTTTTTGTATTTCTTGTAAAATTTTAGCTAAAGATGCAAATTTAGCGCTATTGCCGACTAAATTAAAACTTAAAGAAAAATTAGACATTTTAATGTTGAACAACTAAACGGTAAACATCAATTTTATCTAAAACCTTACCTGTACCTCGCGCCACAGCATACAAAGGATCATCAACGATAAAAGCCTTAACGCCAGTTTGCTGATGAATTAAAGTATTAATATTACGCAAAAGAGCGCCACCTCCAGAAACAAATAGACCCTTTTCCATAATATCCGCAACCAACTCAGGCGGTGTGTTTGTTAAAACACGCTTAATACCGCTAACAATTTCCTTTAATTCGCGTTGCAATGATTCTGCTACTTGATAAGAACCTAATTTTATTTGTTTTGGCAAGCCGCTAATTAAATCAATGCCGCTCACTTCCATAAATAACTCCTTATTATTGTCGTCTTTATTATTTTTATCATCTTTATTATTTTTACTATTAAAAGTTAGCGCTGAACCTATTTTAATCTTTATTGTTTCAGCTGTTTTTTCGCCAACTGCTAAATTAAATTTTCGTCGCAAATACTCCCTAATTGATTCATCCATTTTATCGCCAGCTACTTTTAAAGATTCGAAAGTTACTATACCACCTAAAGATATTACCGCAATTTCTGTTGTTCCTCCTCCAATATTAACAATCATATTACCAATTGGATTTTGAATAGACATTTCAGCACCTAAAGCTGCTAATAATGGTTCTTTAATAGGAAACACTTCCCGCGCGCCTGCTTCTAAACCAGCGTCAATGATTGCTCTTCTTTCTGTTGAAGTTATACCCGCAGGCACAGAAATAACTAAAATTGGCTTAAAAAATCTAATTAACTTTAGTTTATTTAAAAAATATTTCAAAATAGCTAAAGTTGCCTTATAATCAGCGATAACACCTTCTTTCAAAGGCCTAAAGATTTGGATTTCTTTAGGCGTCTTGCCGATCATATCTTTTGCTTCTTTGCCAACTGCTAAAATATTTCTTCTATTTTCGTCATAAGCAACAACGGTTGGCTCAGTAATAACAACTCCTTTATTTGGCAAATAAACATTAGTATTAGCTGTGCCTAAATCGATACCTACTTTAAACATAATATTTTTTAAGTTACCTTTATTTTTAATATAATATAATTTTAATGACAATAACCAAAAAATATTTTATCGTAGATATTATACCACTAATCAACCTTCCACAACAAGCTCCCGATTATTTTTCCTACTTCAGTAATTTAAAAATTAAACAAGGGGCTATTGTTGAAATAAATTTTAAAAAGCAAAGAATTTATGGATTTGTTAATAAAGTCTTACAACCATCACAAAAAAGATTAATCTTAAAAAAAGCAACTTTTAAATTAAAACCGGTTTTAAAAATCATCAATAATCAACCAGTAATAGGCGTTGACGAATTAAATTTAGCTAAATGGTTAAAGAATTATGCTTGTGTTTCTTTGGCTACTGCCTTAAATTTTTTTGTTCCTTATAAAAAAATTTTATTTCTAAAAAATCAAAACAATACTCGTCATTTTAAAAAAAACAAAAAATATACAACTTACTACCATCAACACTTAGATAATCAAATTTTGCAAAACAAAAAAACATTAATTATCACCCCTCAGACTTCCTACATCAATTATCTTGCTCAAAAAATACCGCCAGCGATTGTCATTACCGATAAAAAAATCAATCAATCAACAATAGAAAAAATTATGGGCAATAATAAAAATATCTTTATAAGCGTTAAAAATGGAATCTTTTTGCCCTGGAAATTTTTAGATCAAATTATTATTTACCACGAAGGTTCAATATTTTATAAAGAAACTTTTCGATCTCCATTTATTGATTATCGTAAAATATTTACTAAATTCTCTCAATATCACAAAATTGATTGCCATATCGTTGACGACTTACCATCATTCGATTTCATTAAAAATCATAAAATTAATAATTATCAAAAAATTAACTTCTCGATTATAAACTCAATAGATCATTTCGAAAAAGAAATTGTTAATTTTAAAAAAACAATCATCTTTGTGCCTCAAAAAGCATTTGCTCAAAAAATTATATGCCACAATTGCCTTTCCTCTCTTGTCTGCCCTCAATGCAACCATTATCTTATTTTTGACAACAAGCAACCTTATTGTTATATCTGCCTAACAACAATGAAAATGCCTGAACAATGTTTTAATTGCCATCAACAAAATTCCTTTGTTCTTAACCAATATGGCGTCAAAGGCATTGCTCAATTGCTTAATAACTTAAATAAAGAAATAATTATTTTAGAAAAAAATAAACGCCGTTATATAAAAGATTTTCAACAAAAAGAACAGATTTATCTAATAGGCAGTCTCTATCTTCTTAATCCCTTTCTCAAGGCAAGCGATTATGAAGCTTTTTTCTTTATTAATTTTCATCAATTTTATACAACAAACGATTTTTTTCTTAAAGAAAAATTTTTGCGTATTTTATATTTCTTTTATAAAAAAAACACCAAAATATTTCTGGTAACCAATATTCGCGATGAAAATATAGAAAAGGCTATTCAAACAGGTGAAATAATTAATATTCTCTTAAAAGAAAGAGAGATGTCAATGCTACCTCCTTTTAAGCGCTTAATCCTTTTAAAAGAAGGTTCTACAGATATCAAAAAAATACAACAAAAATTATTAACTATTAAAAATAATCTTAAGCAAGAAACAAAATCGGTAGAATTATTTGGTCCTATGTTTGCCAAACCTTTTAAACAAAAAAGAAGATTCTTTCTTGAATTAATTATGAAAACTAATACTAATCTTAATTTAAATTTACATAAAATTCTTCATAAGTACGATATTGAATATATTGACATTGATGCTTTATCTTTTTAATAACTAAAAATTAACGAGCAAGAGAATATCTTTTTAATACAAAAAATGAAGCTAGAAAAGTTAAAATAAAATTTAAACACTGAGCTATAATGCTTGCGTAAACAGCTCCTAAAACGCCAAACAAAGGTATAAAAATAATATTCAAAATAACATTTAATAATGCTGGAAATAAAGTAAGAATAAAATCTAACCACTGCTTATTGTAACTTAATAAAAAATAATCTAAAAAATTTGTTGGAAAAAGAAAAATTAAAATCCAAACAAAAACCTTCAAGATAGGCACAGATAAAGCGAATTCATAACCAAAAATAAATAATATTAACTCCTCAGACAATAAATACATTAATACCGCGCTCAATAAACCTATTAAAATTAATAAAACAGTAAAAACAAAAAGAATTGTTTGTAAACGTTTATAATTATTGCGACTAACCTCAAAAGATAAAATTGGAAAAAATGCTAAAGTCAAAATAGAAGGAATAAACTGAATAACACCGACAAAACGGGAAGCAACGCTATAAACACCATTCATTTGTGGACCTAAAAAATGAGTTATAAAAATTCTATCAGTAGCAAAAAAAACAAAACCTAATAAACCAAATAACGCTAAAGGCAAACCATTAATAATATAATACTTTAAACGCAAAAAAGTCACCGGGAAAGAAAAGTTAAGAATTATTTTTGTTTCACGCCAAAATAAAAAATAAGCAATCAATAAACTTGTAAGCATACTTAAAAGATAAGCCATAGCAACAACTAAAATATTTTTCCAGATGATTAAACCCACAATTATAAAAACTAATAAAACTAATGAAGAAATAAAATTAAAAATAAATCTTTTCTGAGACATTTGTTTAGCAACAAAATAACTTTCAAAATAATTTTCCAAATTTTGAAAAAAATAAAATAAAACAAATATTATATAAATATATATATTTCCAATATTTTTCGTAAATAAATAACCACCTAAGGCTAGTAAAGCAAAAATAATGGAAAGATATAATTTTAATGTAAAAACTTCGGAGATAAGAGTCAGTTTTTTTTGATCATCGTTTTGATTATAATCGCGAATAAAAATATTAGAAATACCTAAATCAGAAAATAAAAAAAATAAACCAACAAATGAAAAAAAATACTCAAAAACACCAAACTCTGTTGGACCTAAATAACGAGAAATAAAAAGAAAAACAAAAAGCCTAACACCCTTTGAAGCAACTTCAGCAAAATATAACCAAAAAACATTCTTAAAAAACAGTTGCTTAGTATACCATTGTCTTAAAATGAATTTTATAGTTCTTTCCATAGTCAAAACATTAAAAGTACGATTAAATATTCTTTAAATAAAAATTTAAATTTTTATATTTAAGATAATCTTTTTTCTTAAGAATTCCTATCTGAGCTCCTAATTTTTCAATGTTTGCTGAGGCATTAGCGCTTCCCCATTTAATTGCTTCAAGAATATGTCTTTCGCTTAAATTATAACGATTTATTTTATCAATGATCAATTTACCCAAAAAAGCACTGGCAAAAGCATCGCCGGCGCCAGTGGTATCTTCAATAATTTTAGGTTTAAATATATCGCTAACAAAAGCTTTATTTTGAAAAAAAACAATTGATCCTCGACGACCTCTTGTTAAAACTAAAACCTTTAATTTAAACTTTTTAAATATCTCCTTGCCAATTTTAAAATCATCTATTTTATTCTTGTCCTTTTTAATGTTTAATAATGTATCTGCTTCCTCGGTGTTAATAAAAAGAATATCAATTAAACTAAATAATTCAGCAGATTTAATCTCTGTCAAAAAAAAATCACTGGGGTTTATGCCTATTAATAAACTCTTATCATAGATATTCTTTAAAAACTGATTAAATATTCTTGGCTTAGTATTTGCTGTTGTTAAATAATAATATTTTTGTTGCGGCACCGATAATAACTCTGATAAAGTAAATTCATTAGCAATGCCCCGATAAACAAAAATTGTCCTCTCAGCATTAGCGCTTAAAAAAATCATTGAAAATTGTGATTCACCTTGATGTTGAAAAATATGATATTTAATTTTGGCTTGTTTAATTTTTGAAAGAATAATTTGCGATATCAAATCATCGCCTAAACGAAAATAAGCTCGACAATTAAGTTGCAAGTTTGCAAAGGTTGCTGCGGCATTAACAGCTCCTCCTCCTAAAGCGAAGAAAATATTATCAACCTTAACTTTGTCTCCTAAAGATATTGAATCAATTTTTTGACTTTTTAAAATAATATCTAATGTGGCTGTGCCTAAAGAAATTATCATTTATTTAGTCTATTTTAATGGTCTTATATTAATAATTATATTGCATATATTCTCTTTTATTATTAATATCCCCCGCTATTTAAGCGGGGGAACATCGAAGTGAAGCCATCATGAGCAAACAGCCCCAGCTAAATAATTATAATCTAAAATATGTTTATAACAATATCTTAAATAAAAATTAATTTTTAATTAAAATTAGTTAATCACACAATCTAACGAATATTAAAATTACGCCTCGTTACTTAAATAAATAAAAACAGGTTAACAATATTTAGCTAAATAAGTCTACGCTAACTAAATAGAATTTGCTGCCGGGCTTGGATTCGAACCAAGATTTCATGGTCCAGAGCCATGCGTCCTACCCTTAGACGACCCGGCATCGTTATAAATTTTTATTATTTCAATTAATAAGCCTAATAAAGGTACAATAGTAATAATTCCTAAAATACCAAAAAATTTTCCGCCAGCAATAATCCCAAAAATAATTAATAAAGGATTTAAAGACATAGCTTTTTTCATAATAATTGGTACTAATAAATGATTTTCCAATTGTTGAATTATAATAAAAAAACCAACTACAAAAAATACTGAATCAGGTTGCTCGACTAAAGTTATTAAAGTGGCAAAAATTAAAGTAAATAAAGGTCCTATGATTGGCAATATTTCTAATAATCCTGCCATTAAAGCAATAAAAGCAGCATATTTAATTTGTAAAATCAAACCCATAAATATATAAGTTGCCACGCCGATAAAAAGCATTAGAATAAACTCGCCAACAAACCAAAACGAAATTTTAACTTGCAAATGCCGCCAAATTTGATTATAGTAATGCAATTTATGATTAGGTAAAAAATTAAAAAAATCATAAATAAAATTTTTTGTAAAAGCAACATACAAAGAAACCACAAATATTAAAACAATTGACAATAAACTACCTAAAAAATTAGATATAAAAGATATTACCCGTTGAAAATAAGCAGTTAAATCTTTATCATCAATTCTTAAATATTTTTTTATCTCGCCTGTTAATAAAGAAATTTTAGGTAAAACAAGATAGCCAGCATATCTGTAATCAGAATATTTATCTAAAGATTTAATAATTTGAGGTATTTGATCAATAATAATTAATGAACCAACATATATCATTAAAGAAATCAAAAGAATCAAAAGAACGTAAATTAGAAAAACGCTCAAATAATAATTAAAATGCAATTTGTATTGTAAAAATAAAGCTGCTGTTCTTATTGCTGAACCGATTAAAATCCCGGCTAAAAATGCTAAAACAACATCTTTTAAAATCCAAAAACCAACTAAAAACACCGGAACTAACCAAAAAGTGAAAATTTTTTTTATAGATATATTATTCATAAATTTCCGGAATACCTAACTAATAGATATAAACCCTCGGTGTAAAATAATTATACTAATTTTTTAAAAATTTTTGAAAAAGAATAATTCTTGTAAGCTTCTGGTAAAATAGCTGTAAATTTAAGGTTTTTATAAGTAAAGAGATTATTGATAATTTTTTTGATATCTTTCACAGAGATGGTTTTAATTTTTTTTATAATTTCTGCTGGTTTTAAAACCTTTCCTTCTTCTAATAATTGTCTACCATAAAACAACCCTGAAGAAAAACTATCTTCTAACCTAAGAAATAAATCACTTTCAACAACAGTTTTAGCTAACAAGCATTCGCTCTCAGTGATATTAAATTTTTTTAAATTATTTATTTCTTTAACAATATTTTCTAAAACATAAGTTAATTTGTCTAAAGCAATACCGGCATGAATAGCAAATAAACTTCTATTTGAATAGCCAGTAAAATAACTACGCAAATAATAAGCAGCGCCTAATTCTTCTCTAACTTTTAACCATAATCTTGAACTTGACTTACCGCCAACGATTAAAGCTAATAAACTAAATAAATATCTTTTATCATGTAACCTTTGCAAACCTGGCAATGGCCAACTCATAAATATATGAGCTTGATCAACTTTTTTTAAAGTAACACTTTCTTGATATTTAACTAATGGGTTTTTAAAAGTAATAATTGTTTTAGTTTTTTTATTATTATAATTTTTAAAATTTTCATTAATGATTTTTAATAAACGATCTAAATTTAAAATTTTACCGCTAATTATTATAAATGTATTTTTAAATGAATAATTATTTTTTACATAATCAATAATATCATTGCGAGTAATATTTTGCAAAGAATCTTTAGAACCTAAAATAGGCCAACCAGCCGGCTGATCGCCAAAACTTAAACGGTAGCCAAAATCAACAACTAATTGCGCTGGATCATCATTGTACATATTTATTTCTTCAAAAATTACCTGACGTTCTTTGTCTATTTCTTCTTTATCAAATAAAGAATTAACAAGAATATCGTTTAATAAAAATATTGCTTTTTCTGAAAATTGAGGTAAAACTTTAATATAAAAACCGGTATATTGATAAGTTGTAAAAGCATTATAAATACCTCCCATTTTATCTATCTCCTCAAGCAAAGATTTTGGATTAGGAAAATTTTTAGTACCTTTAAAATACAAATGCTCTATAAAATGAGAAATACCGTTATTTTTCTTAATTTCATTATCAACACCAACTTTAACAAGAATTATAAAAGATGTCGACAGAGCATCATTCATATGATTAACTAATATTTTCAAACCTTTAATTCCTTGAAAAACTTTAAAAGACATATTAGAGATTTAAAAATTTAATAAATATATAAATATATTAAATTTTAACAATAAGTTAAATTGATAATTTTATTCCTTGTTTTTGTAAGATTGATTTAGCTGTGTCTGATAATTTAGCTCCATTTTTAACATAAAAATCAATCAATTCTTTTTTAAAATTTCCCTTTTTTAAATAAGGATTCCACCATCCTAAAATATTGATTGTCTTACCATTTAATTTCCATCTTTTATCCTGAAGAACTAAACGATAAATCTTTTGATTCTTTTTACCAATTTTTTGAAAACGTATAACTAACATTGCTAAAAAATTATTAAAAATATTATTTTATAAATTCGACTAAAGCAAGATCAGCATTATCTTTAATCCTTTTAAAAGGTAATTTTAAAATACGCACATAGCCTCCGGTACGATCTTTATAACGAGGCGACAAATCATAAAACACTTTATAGGCTGATTTTTTAGGCAAATGTTTCAATAAATATCGCAAAGTAGCTAAATTTTGATTTTTGCCTTTAGAAATTAATTTCTCTATTCTCGGTTTTAAGTATTTAGCTCGTTGCGTTGTTGTCTTTATTCTTTCATTCATAATTAAATGATGCAGCATTATCTTAAACAAAGCTTTGCGAATATTTTTTTTTCGATGAAATTTTTTTTCTTTAATTTTCATTAATCAAAGAATTAAATTGATTAATAAGAATTTTGACACTATTATTAAAAGCTTCTTCGGGCGTCATAGTACCATCAGTTTCGATAGTTAGACGTAATAAATTATAATCAATTCTATCTTGATAACGAATATTCTCAACTTCATAAACAGCATTAACTACTGGTGAAAATATGGCATCTAAAATAATCTCGCCAGCAACTATCCTATCTTTAGTTCTTTCTTCAGCTGGAGAATAACCGCGTCCTTTTTCAACAGTCATTGTCATGTCTAATTTTGCTTTGCTATCGGTTAGGGTAGCAATATGGTGATCTAAATTAATAATATTAACACCGCTAACCAGTTCAATATCTTTTGCGGTTACTTCTTTCTTACCACTAACGCTTAAGCGCAATTCAACAGGACCAGCAATGTCTAATTTAAAACGAATTTTTTTTAAAGATAAAGTTATATCCAAAATATCCTCTTGTACTCCGGGTAAAGTTGAAAATTCATGAAGCACATCTTGAATTTTTACTTTCGTAATAGCTGCGCCTTCTAAAGATGACAATAAAACTCTTCTTAAAGCATTACCCAGGGTTACTCCATAACCAGGATACAAAGGTTTAATTTCAAAAACCGATTTATTTTTTTCTGAGAGAATAAGGTTTGGTTTTTCTGGTAATATTAAGTCATTAATAATCATTACTTGTTAAAAATAAATATTTAATTTACTGTCGACTATAAAAATCAATAACCGAAGATAAATCGAAATTATGTTGCAATTCAGAACTTTGCGGTAAATTAACAACTGTAACGCTTAAATTATTTTCATCGAAAGAAAGCCATTTAGGAATATTATAAAATTTCAAACGTTGTTGAATATTAGCAAAATTTTTAATATGACGAGATTGAGGACGAACAGAGATAACATCACCGCTTTTTACTAAATAAGACGGAATATTAATCTTTTTGCCGTTAACCAAAAAATGCCCATGGACAACCAATTGTCTCGCTTCAGGTTTAGACAAAACAAAACCAGCTCTCCAAATAACATTATCTAAACGACGTTCTAAAAGTTCAATCAAAGCTTCAGCAGAATTTTTATTTTTATTACTTTTAGCCAATTTAGCATAATTCTTCATTTGTTTTTCGCTTAATAAAAAAGCTATTCGCAGTTTTTGCTTTTCCAAAAGTTGCTTACCAAATAAAGATAGAATTTTAGGCTTTCTACCATGCATGCCTGGCCTTGTTCGACGTCGCACCAAAGCGCATTTACCAGACAAGCATCTCTCATTAAGTCCTAATTTTTGTCCAAACTTTCTACAATATTTGCATTTATATTGAAGTTTCATTGTTTAAACTCTGCGTGGTCGTGGCTTTGTAGGACCTCCAAAGGGTATTGGAGTAATGTCAGCAATTTCTGTAATATTATAATCTTTGCTAAAGAGCACTCTTAAAGCAGTTTCTCTGCCAGGTCCAATACCTTTGATTAAAACTTTTAACTCGTTAATATCGTAATTTTTTATTTTATCTAAAAAATGCTCCATTGCTCTTGTCCCAGCATAAGGAGTGCCTTTCTTTGTATTTTTCAAGCCAGCGCTACCTGAAGACGCCCAAGTCATTACATTGCCCTTGTCATCGGTTAAAGTAATTAAAGTATTATTAAATTTTGCATTAATATAAATACGACCTTTGTCTAAAAAAATTTTTTTCTTATCCTTTTTCTTAGTCGATGTTTCTGAACTAACTGCTTCAGCTTTATCACCCTCTTGAATAATTTTTGTTCTTGTTTTACCCATGGTTAATCAATTATTTTTTACCGCCGCCAGCTTTACGACGAGCGCCAGTAGCAACAGTTTTTCTTGGACCTTTACGCGTACGCGCATTAGTTCTTGTTCTTTGTCCACGAACCGGTAATCCCTTTTGATGTCTCAAACCTCGATAACATTGAATATCAATTAAACGTTTAATATTTTCTTTAATTTCTCTTCTTAATTCTCCTTCTACTTTAAAATTTGCTTCAATATATTTTTCTATTTTTCCTATTTCTTGAGGGGTTAATTCATCGGTTTTTTTATTAACATCAATATCTAAAGCTGCGCAAATTTTTTTTGCCAAACTTAAACCAATGCCGTAAATTTGCGGCAGCGCAAATAAAATTTTTTTATTTTTTTTTAATTCAACTCCTACGATGCGTACCATTAATAATATTAACCTTGTCTTTGTTTATGACGAAGATTTTCGCAAATTACATATCTTGTCTTTCCTCGTTTTACTATACGACACTTTTGACATCTTTTTTTGATTGAAGGAGTGACTTTCATAATTTACAAAACTAAAATAATTTTTAAATTATACTATAAAAAAAATTAATAATAAAAAAATAATAAAAATTAAAAACTTAACCCTATTGATACTTTAGGAATAATCAAACCAAAATATATTTTATAATAAAATTAAATATACTAAAATATATTATAACATAAAAAATTAAAATTTAAAATAAAATCATAATGAAAAAAATTATTTTCTTTTTAATAGATGGCATTGCTGACTCTATATCTAATAAAAATTTTGCTACACCCTTAAAAACAGCACGGAAAAAAAATATTAATAAATTGTTAGATCAATCTTTTTTAGGACAATTATTGCCATTAACTAAAGAAGAATGGCCTAAACAAGGCAATAAAAGCGTCACTGGCTTAGCTAATTTAGGTATTCTAGGATATGAAAAAAAAATACAAACAATAAAACGTGGACCATTGGAAGCCATAGGTTCTGACTTTGTTTATCAAAATGGTCATTTAGCTATAAGATTTGACTTTGCTACTGTCAATAAAAATTTAAAAGTTATTGATCGTAGAGCAGGAAGAAATACTTTTGGTTTGCAAACATTAATAAAGGCATTAAATAAAATGACCTTTGACATTCCGTTTATTTTACGCAAAACCTATGGGCACCGAGGTGTTCTTATATTTTTCAAAAAAAATCTTTCTGATAAAATAAGCGACAGCGACCCTTATAAAAATGGGGAAAAAGTAAAAAAAATCAAAAACATAAATAATGATAAAATTTCAAAACAAACAGCTCTCTTGGTGCAAAAATTTTTAGACAAAAGCCATCAACTGCTTAATAATCATCCTATTAATAAACAAAGATTAAATAAAAAAATCCCGCCAGCTAATTATTTATTAACTCGTGAAGCTGGCAACAAAATAGTTAAGCTTCATAACTTTTTTAAAAAAAATAAATTTAAAAATGGTGTTGTTATTGCTGAAAATGGCGTTATCAAAGGCGGTTGCCTTTTAGCCGGTTTTCAAGCACAAACTCTTCCAGAAATTCATAATCTCCAAGAAAGATATAATTTTATTTACAAAAAAATCCAGCAAAATATTAATAAATATCAATTAATATATGTACATCTTAAAGAAGCTGACGAAGCCGCTCACGATAAAAATCCTTTAAAAAAACGCAAGTTTTTTGAGTTTTTTGATCAATGGTTTGGTAATTTATATTTTTCTTTATCTAAGAATATAATATTTATTATAAGCGGAGATCATATTACTAATTCAAAAAGTGGTATGCATCAATGGGGCGCAGTTCCTTTATTGATCGTCAATTCTCCAATTAAAAATAATCCTCAAGGCTTTGATGAAATGAATGCTAAAAAAACAAATATAGTTTTGAGGCCAAAGGCGTTATGGCAATTAATACGAAAATATAATTAAACGCCCGTTTAGCTCAGAGGCAGAGCGTCTCGTTCACATCGAGAAGGACGGAGGTTCAAATCCTCCAACGGGCACATTTTAAACAAAACCTTGATTACTATTTTTAGACAATCTTTGTTATTATCTTAAAAAATTAAGCTTACACAATTTATCGTTCTTATCATTATTCATTATTAAAACTACATTATTAATATCTATTTTATTTAGTTATTTCCTTAAGTACTATATTGAAAAGTTTTTATAACTATAAAATACCACTTATTAAAATTATTCAATTCTCAAATAAAAAATTTGCACTTAATTATCTTGCAAAAAATTAAATTACTAAAAAAGATTTAATCTAGTGCCTGGGGTGGGAGTCGAACCCACACGATCGTAGCGATCAACGGATTTTAAGTCCGTAGCGTCTGCCAATTCCGCCACCCAGGCGACGCAGTTCACTTTGTGAACAAGGAGCCTGGGTAATGTAAGGGGCAGATTTATCTGCACCTTAACGCCACCCAGGCGACGCAGTTCACTTTGTGAACTATTTCTTTATTACACTTATTGTAATATCATCATTATTTTTTGCTGTTATCTCTATTATAAAACGCTTCTAAAACCTTATCGAGCTTACCTTCCATAATCTCATCTAAATTATACCATGATTTATTCAAACGATGATCTGTTAATCTATTTTGAGCAAAATTATAAGTTTTAATTTTCTCTGATCTTTCTTGAAAGCCTATCTGTTTTTTACGCTCTTCATCAACACTACCAATTATTTTTCTTTGCTCTTGTTCTCTTAATTTACTTTTTAAAATTTCTAAAGCCAATTCACGATTTTTTTGCTGACTTCTCTCTGTTTGGCAACTAACGATAATTCCCGATGGTTTGTGTAAAATTCTTACCGCAGTTTCAACTTTATTAACATTTTGACCTCCAGGTCCACCAGCTCTAAAAAAGCTTATCTCTAAATCACTATCTTTAATAATAATATCATTAACTTTAATCTTAGGAATAATAGCCACTGAAGCTGTTGAGGTATGCAATCTACCGCTTTTTTCTGTCACCGGCACCCTTTGGACGCGATGAACTCCTGCTTCATTTTTTAGCAAATCATACACTCCTGGACCTGAAATTTCAGCAATAATTGTTTTAATGCCATTCAAAGAACTCTGGTTTAAGTCTAACACTCTAAATTTAAAACCTTTCTTTTCAAAAAATTTAGAATACATATTCCATAAATCTTTTGCAAATAAAGCAGCTTCTTCACCTCCAACTCCAGCGCGAATCTCAAAATATATTGATTGATTTTCCATTAATAAAAATTAACTATTAATACTTATTATTAAATTATTAGAAATCAAAAAACATCAACTTTTTTCTTTATAAAATCAATAATTATTTTTCTATGATTTTTTCTTTTGTCTTCTTAAGAATTTCTCAACTTGACCAATAATAACCTTCTTCTCCTCTTGACCAGTAAACACCGGCGAACAGCGACTGCATATTTCCGTTAAAATTTCCGGCTTTGTTGCCTTTACTTCATATTCCTCACCGCAAACACACTTTACTTTAGCTGCAAAAATTTTAGGATGAATTTGCTGTTTCATTTTTTAAATAATTTTTTAATACTTCTTAATTAACTTTATAGGTAGTATTAATTATATTTTTATGTTATAATTAAAGAAATAAATAACAAGACAAATAGTCGAACAATAAAATTGTTAATTTTTTATTGAATTAAAATTATAATTATCAAATTATAACATAATTTAGTTATTGCGCAAAATTACAAAATGACAAACAAGATACAACAACAAGAAAACGAAACAACCAGTCTTAATAAGAATATTTTTGAAGAAATGATGAAAGCTGGAGTTCATTATGGAAGAGCAAAAAGATTTACCCATCCTTTAATGAAACCTTTTCTTTTAAAAACAAATAAAAAAATAGAATTATTTAATCTAAAAATCACTCTTGCAAAAATAAAACAATGTGCCGCTGTTATAAAAAACCACTTAGAACAAAATAAAACAATATTATTTATAGGCGTAGCACCGGCATCTCAAAATCCCATTCAACGCATTGCAACAACTTTAAATCAACCGTATGTAAATTTCAAATGGGTTGGAGGATTTTTGACAAACTTCCAAACAATTCAAGCTCGATTAATATATTTTAAAAATCTTCTTCAAAAGGAAGCTAACAATGAATTAAAAGATTACTTCCCCAAAGAACGAAGCAAAATAGAAAAAGAGATTCAAAAGTTAAAAAACATATATAGTGGAGTTATTGATTTAAACAAGCTTCCTGATTTAACATTTATAGTCAATCTAAACTTCCCCGCTCATATTACCGCTAAAAGAGAAAGTTTAAAAATGAAAATTCCAATTATGGCTATTACAGGTTCAGATAATAATATTAGTAATGTTGATTTTATAATGCCTGCTAATGATAAAGCGCCAAAAAGTATTAACTGGATTATTGATAAGCTAATTCAAGAAATTAAAAATAATCAAACAAAAACTAGTGAAATTAAAACCGATAAGCCTGATAGCAATAACAATCAATAACTAATTGTTCGTCGTTATTATTGTCAATTATTATTTTTTAGATCAATGGATAAAGAATTATTAGAAAAAATAAAACTACTTAGAGAACAAACAGGAGCGCCCATTGGTAAATGCAAAGAAGCTTTAGAAAAAGAAAAGGGAGATATTGAAAAAGCTAAAATTCTTCTTAGAAAAATTGGAGAAAATTTATTAGATAAAAAAAAGGAAATTGTTGCTGGTAACGGTATTATTGAAGGTTATATTCATTTCAATGGTCGGGTTGGATCTTTAATCGAACTTCGCTCTGAAACAGATTTTGTTGCTAAAAGTCCTGATTTTAAAAATTTAGCTCATCAACTAGCATTACAAATAGCAACAATGAAACCTCTTTATATAGACATTAAAGATATTCCTCAAGATATCTTAGAAAGCAAAAAAGATGAATTCAGCGAAGATATTAAAGATAAACCGGGCAACATAAAAGATCAAATTATTCAAGGTAGAATTAATAAATGGGCTGAAGAAATTTGCTTACTGCAACAACCATATTTTAAAGACGAAAATATTAAAATTAAAGATTTAATTAATGAATATACAAATAAATTTGGCGAAAAAATTGAAGTTAAAAGATTTATAAGATTTAGCGTTGATGATTAATTATTATTTAATCATTTTAGGTTATTTTTTTATACTTCTTTCCATTATTTTACTTTACATTAAAATAAAAAAAACACCTCTTGCTAAAGAAGATAACATTTATTGGGCTAGATTATCTAAACAAATTAAAGAATATAAAGCGAAAACTCTTAACATCTTAAAAATTTCCGAAGAAGAAATTATTTACTTAATTAAAAACTTATTAGAAAAAATATTACTAAGGATTAAAATTGAAGCCTTAAAAGTCGAAACTTGGGCAAATAAAAATTTAGAAAAACTAAGAAATAAAAACAGTGTTTAGTTTGTTAATAAAAAAATAGATAATAATATATAATAAATTTAGAAAATCAAAAAATAATTAATATAAAATATAATATATTAACCGTCGTTATTAAATTTATTTTTATATAAATTATGAAAAAAATAACCATCTATACTACAACATATTGCCCTTGGTGTCAGGCAACTAAAGATTTTCTTAAACAAAATAATTATGAATTTGAAGAAAAGAACGTTGAGAATAATCCTGAATGGGCGAACGAAATGGTAGAAAAATCTGGACAATATGGCGTGCCTGTTATTGACATTGAAGGCAAAATAATAGTTGGTTATTCTCCTGAAGAAATTATGGAGGCTATTAAAGGTGAAGACAATAATTAGTAAATTAAAATTTCTGCTCTGATAATAATGAAACAAGGCATTATCATTGGCGCTTCGGCAGCTGGTTTGTCAGCGGCAATCTATTTAAAAAGACAAAACATAGATTTTCAGATAATAAGCAAGGACATAGGAGGAGAAATGGCATTATCTGGAATCATTGAAAACTACCCTGGCTTTCCTCTTACTGATGGCGTTGCTTTAACTCAAAAATTCAAAGAGCATATTGATAAATATGAAATTTCCGTTATTAATGATACGGTCAATGCTTTAGCTATAGAAAAACAAAACGAGCATCAACAATACTTTAAAGTCATTACCGCAAAGAATGTTTATACAGCAAAAACAATAATTATTGCCACAGGAAGCACGCCAAAAAAATTAAATATTCCCGGGGAAGAAAAATTCTATCACAAAGGTTTAAGTTACTGTTCTGTTTGTGACTTACCGTTATTTAAAGATAAAGTTGTTACAATCATTGGTGGCGGTAATTCAGCTAATGAAGCTGGTATTATGGGTTCAAGGATATGCAAGCAAGTGTATGTCATAACCAAAAATCCGATGATGAAAGGCGATAAAATACTTATTGAAGAGTTAAAATCTAAAGCAAATGTCAAAATTATTTTTAATGCTTTAACTCAAGAAATTATTGGAGAGAATTTTGTTAGTGGCGTAAAATATAATGACTTAGTTAGCGGAGAAACTAACTATTTAAAAACCGATGGCGTGTTTATTCATATTGGCTTACAACCAAATACTAAATTTATCCCCCCGGAATGGAATTTAATGAATAGCTACGGAGAAATTATTGTTAATGAATTGTGTCAAACAAAAATACCCGGCATTTTTGCTGCTGGCGATGTTACCAACATTCCTCATAAACAAATAGGCATTGCCGTTGGACAAGGAATTATAGCCGGTTTAGAAGCTATAAAATTTATAAACAGCTTGGGATCATAAAAATACAATTTAAACAATGAACTTTCAGAATTTAACTATTTCCGAAATTAAACAACATTTAAATAAAAAAAATATTAATGATTTTTATCATCACTACTTTGAATTTTTAAAAAAAGAAAATGAACAAATAAAAGGTTTTCTTTTTTTTACCGAAAAATTAGCTTTTGAAACTATAGAGCAAATAAAAAATAAAGATACAAGTTTGCCCTTGTGGGGCGTGCCTATAGCTATTAAAGATAATATAATGGTAAAAAATGAAAAATGCACCGCGGGATCGTTAATCTTAGAAAATTACATTGCTCCTTACGATGCTACAGTGGTAAAAAAATTAAAAAATGCTGGAGCAGTTATTGTTGGCAAAACCAATCTTGATGAATTTGCTATGGGATCATCAACAGAGAATTCTGCTTTTGCTAAAACTCTTAATCCTTTCGATCCATCGAGAGTTCCCGGAGGTTCATCAGGAGGTTCAGCAGCCGTAGTAGGTAAAGGTTTAATACCTATTGCTTTAGGCTCCGACACCGGTGGCTCGATTAGGCAACCAGCATCTTTTTGCGGTGTTTATGGGCTTAAACCAACATATTCAACTGTTTCTCGTTTTGGACTTATTGCTATGGCATCGTCTTTAGATCAAATAGGACCATTTGCTAAAAATTTAAATGATTTAATTTTACTATTTAAAATAATATACGGCAAAGATTATCTTGACAGCACTTCTCAAAACTATCAAAACAATAATCAACGAATCGCAACTATTGGCATACCCGATGAAGTTTTCAGTTTAGGTTTAGATCCTGAAGTTAAAAATGCTTTTGACGATTTTATTAAAAAAGTAAAAACAAAATATAATGTAAAACAAATTTCTTTGCCTTCTCTACCTTATGCTTTGCCAACTTACTACTTAATAATGACTGCTGAAGTTAGCTCTAATCTAGCAAGATATGACGGCATTAAATACGGTCGCCGAAGCGCTAATCACGACTTGCTAAATCAATATTTACAAACACGTAAAATGTATCTTGGTAAAGAAGTTAAACGACGAATACTTTTAGGTTCGTTTGTCTTATCTCATGGCTATTACGAAGCCTATTATTTAAAAGCTCTTAAAGCAAGAAAATTTATTTTTCAAGATTTCCAAAAAGCCTTTCAAGATGTCGATTTAATTTTAATGCCTACTTCGCCTACTCTACCTTTTCGTTTCAATGAAAAAACTCAAGATCCTTTAACAATGTATCTCGCCGATATTTTCACGGTAGCTGTTAATTTAGCATACTTACCAGCGATATCGTTTAATATATCGTTCTATAAAAATCAACAAAATAACTATAGCCTACCTATTGGTTGTCAAGCCATAGCTAATCTTTACGAAGAAGAAAAAATATTTTCATTTTTACAAAGTCTTAATTTTAACTAATGCCTGTTCTCCAGCTAACAATAGGTAAAATTTTAAAACTAATTGAGGGAACGGTGCAAATTCTTTACGATAATTTATTTTTTCTTAGTGAACTTTTCTTTTATATCTTAATATTAACATTCTGCTTTATTTTAATAACCAAATATATTATTAACGAATTGAAATATCAAAAAGAAATAAAAAAATGGCAAACTTATTATAAATTGCTCTCTTATTATTTTTTCTTAAAGAAAAAAAATAAACGTTTTGCCGAAATTAAAGAAACATTCTATCTCAACAAAATAGCAGCTCTTTATGAATTAAGAAATCTTCTCCACGAAGCATTAACAACTTTTGGCTATGAAGGATCTTTAAAAGAACAATTAGAAGCAGTCAAGAATAACTTAATACCCAATGTTGACCAATTAAAAAAAGCAGAAACAATTTTTAATCTCCTCGAAGAAAAATATAAACAACAAGGAAATATCAAGTTAAACGAAAACGATTTTTTAGTTTTATTTCATACTTACGAAACAGCTCTTTTTAATTTAAAGATTATTAATCAGGAAGATTTTTTGGCAACACATCTAAAGTAACATCAATTAAAATTTCTTTATTATCTCTTAAAACTTTTAAGGTTATTTTTTGCCCAACTTCTTTTTTAGCAATAATCTGCGCTAAAGATTTTTGAGTAGTAATCATTTCATTATCGACAGACAAAATAATATCTCCATTGCGTAAACCTGCTTTAGCTGCCGGTGAATTAGGAATAATTGGTGATTTCTTGTCGTTATAAACATAAGCACCATAACTAACAGGCAATTTATATTCTTTTTGAACTGCTTCATCAATCAAAATATAATAAACTCCTAAAAAAGGCACTTCTATAAAACCTTTTTTATTAATTTGATCTATCATTTTCTTCAAGCGATTAACTGGAATAGCAAAACCGATATTTTCAGCTCCACTAGCTATAGCTGTATTAATAGCAATCACTTCTCCTTTAAGATTTAACAAAGGACCACCAGAATTACCGAAATTAATAGCAGCGTCAGTTTGAATTAAATCTTCTAACTTCTCAATATTACCTCGTTCATCATTGGCTATCAGACTTCTTCGTAATCCGGAAACTAATCCAAAGCTTACGGTATTTTGAAATTCTCCTAAAGCATTACCAATAGCTATGACAAATTGACCTATCTTTATGTTATCTGAATCACCCAAGGGTAAAACTGGTAAATTATCAGCATTTATTTTTAGAAGAGCTAAATCGTCAACAGGATGAACTGCTAAGACCTTAGCGTCATATTTTTTACCATTATTAAGATAAACCGTATATTCAGCCTTGGGATCACTAACTACATGCTTATTAGTAGCGATCAATCCATTTTTAGAAACTATAAAGCCGCTACCTCCACCAACTTTTTCTTTCTTTAACTCTTCTTTTTGTTTATATTGAGGAATTTGAAATTGAAAAAATTTTCTTATTTCTGGCGGTAGAGGAAAATCATCGTCAAAAGAAAAAGGATTAATATAATACTGCTCAACAATTGGAACATATTTAGTAATAACAATACTTACAACTGCTGGATTAGCTTTGTCAACAAGAGAAATAATCGCATCTTCAAAATCAAAAATAGAACTTATTTTATCACTGGTAATGTTTTTAGTTAACGGAGGTCTCAAAAAATCAGACTGTTGCTTCGTTTCGTAAGGATAAGATGGAAAAGTCGATATATTGCCATAATTAAATAATGACCTTAAATAATCCAACCAATTATCCTGAGAACCAATAGCAAAATTAGCCGAGAACAAAGAAATTCCTAAAATATATAGAGCAATAATAAAAAATAATATATTATTGCGCCAATTCATTTTTTGCTAATAAATTGATTTAAAATATTAATAAAATAATCGACCTCCTTTTCAGTGTTGTTTAATCCAAATGATACGCGAATTGTTTTGTCTGCTCTCTCTTTGCCAAAAACTTCCTTAATTATATAACTAGAACTAGAAGCGCGTGACTGGCAGGCTATGCCTGTAGATACAGCGATATTATTACTATCTAAGTATAGCAAAGTTTCTTGACTTTGTCTATTTTTTATATAAAGGCTAAGGATTTTATTTGTTACAAAAGGAAAGTTATTGTTAACCTCAACATCTTTTAAGCTGAGCAACTTGTTAAGACAATAAGATCTTAAATTATCTAAAAAATTTCTAATTTTATCTTTTTCGTTTGTTAAAATATTCAAAGCCGTAGCAAAACCAACTATTAACGGCACGGGCAAAGTACCAGCTCTTAATCCATATTCACCTTCAGAACCATGAATAATAGGAATTAAAGGCGTGCCTAATTTAACATATAACATAGCCACCCCTTTAGGACCGTAAATTTTATGTGACGACAGCGTCATCAAGTCAACATTTAAATCGCCAACATTTATATTTTCCGTAAGCACTTGAGCGGCATCAATGTGAAAATAAATTTTATTTTTTCTTTGTTTGTTAATCTCTTGCAATTTCTTGCCAATGTTAATTATATCTTGAACAACGCCTATTTCGCTATTAACATAATGTATGGAAATTAAAACAGTATTTTCTTTAATGTTTTTTATAATATCGTCAACAGAAACAAGACCTGGCGTTGAAGAATTATCATCCAAAGAGCCTGGCTTAACATAGGAAACTTCAATATTTTTTTTCTCTTCAAGATAATCTAAAATACCGAAAATAGAAGGATGCTCAATAGTAGTTGTAATAATATGCGGCTTATAATCCCTAATTGTAAATTCTTTTGTTAATAAAAAATAATCAATCAAACCTTTAATTGCTAAATTATTACTTTCCGTAGCTGATGATGTAAAAATAATTTCCCGACTATAATTAGCTTTAATAATATTTCTTATTATCTCGCGACTATCATCAAGAGCCTTAAGAGCTTCTTGACCAAAGGAATGCAAGCTAAAATGATTGCCAAATTTATCATCATAATATTCGCTCATAGCCTTAATTACTTCCTTGCGCGTAAAGGTTGTTGCTGCGTAATCAAAATATATTTTCTTCATTGTTGTTTTGAGGTTTTAAAGTATAATGAAATAAATATTAATAAATTATACTACAGATTACAAAGACAATGAAGATTATTTGGACAAAACATGCTGAAAAAAAATTACGTTTCTATCAATTATCCAAACAACGAATTATTCGAATTATCAAAAAACCTTATCGTATCGAAGAAGGCATTGCTCCTAAAACTATAGCGATGATGCAACCAGTTAATCCTAAAAATAATAAATGGAAACAAGAAATTTGGACAATGATTCAAAAAACTAAATCTACAACAAAAATAATTTCAGCTTGGCGATATCCGGGTATTTCCCCCAACAATAATCCTATACCCGCAGATATTATTTTTGAACTCCAAAAGGCTGGTTTCCTTTAAAGAAAAAGTTAAGTTATAATTAATTTTGATACTATTAAGGCACGGTGGCGGAGTGGTTACGCAACGGTCTGCAAAACCGTTTTACGTGGGTTCAATTCCCACCCGTGCCTCAATTTAAGTTTACATCTACCTTGATTAAATTAAAACATCAAACACGTTTATATTGTTTAACTCTATTAAAAATTTACTCTTTTATTTAAAAAATTGCACAATTCTATATTGATTGAATAAGCTCTATAATTTCAGGAAATGTCTCTTGATTAAAATGTTCTTTATTATCAAAGATAATAACTTCGGCGTTTGGTAATTTTTGTTGATATTTAATAAGATGTGACAAAGAAACAACCGGGTCATCTTTGCTATATAATAAATATATTTTTTCTACCTGTTGCGCAAATTTTTCTAAAGACAAAGGTAAAGTAAAATCAATTAACGATTCATAAGCATCTAGAGAGTCGGAATCGTCAAAAGGAACGGCTACAAGAATAGTAGCTTTAATTTTCTTTAAAAAAGTGTTTTCGGCTAAGTATTTAGCAAGAAAAATTCCTCCCAAAGAATGTCCAATTAAAATTAAATCATCGTTTAAAACTTCGGTAATTCTCTCAAACCAAATCTTCCACTCTTTATATCGCGCATTAGTAGCGTTGGGCATACGCGGCATTAAAATTTCATAATTACTGCCTAATACTAATTCAAGAGAATTTTTCCAATCTTGCCGCGGTTTTAGTTTTTCAATGTTTATATCTTTAGTTTGAAGATATTTAATATAATCTTCATAGGTTTTAAAACTAGTACCGCCATGAATTACAACAACTTGCTTTTTAAGCATAGTCATACCCAAATCTTAAATTAAGCGATCGGCTATTTTACTAGCAGCGTAAGATTCTGGTTTAATTTTTACCTCCAAGCCGTAACCACGAATTAAATTAATTATTTCTTTAACTACTGAAGAACTTTTACCGGTTGTACCTAAATCAAGGTGCAATTCAAAAGAAAAATTTATTCTTTTGTCAAGAGTCACAAATTTAAGTAAATCTTGGCTAATATTCAAACTTAATAAAGCTTCATGCCATAAACGTTCTCTTAAGCCAAAAATTTTACTTTCAACATGTCTTTTCCAAAAATATCTTGCTCCGTTACCAACACGATGAACAACAACAACGCTAACAAAATCAACTTGGTCTTCATTGTATTCTGAGTCCGTGCCTACTAAAATTTTATAATGAGCCTTTTTGTTTTCTAAAATAAATTTCTTTATTTCTTCAATAAGCTGGTCTCTATCTAAACGAAGATAATTGGCTGTCCTAAAACCATCAAGCATTGTTAAACATATTTTATCATAAATTAATATTATATTTAATAAGACTGACAATTATACCTAAAAGCCATAAATCAAAAATCAAATGCGAGCCTCCGTAACTTAAAAAAGCTACTGGCAAACCAACAATAGGAAATAAGCCGAAATTAACTAGAGAGGTAATTAGAAATTTAACAAAAAAATAATTTTTAGTAATAAAAATAAAATTACTAATTTCTGGAAATTTAATATAGTTTTGATATTTCTCTAAAAAATTTATTAACATAAACATCAAAATTGAATAAATAATAAAAATCAATAAACCTCTTTCTTCAATTAAGGATGTCAAAATAAAATCAGTATGCGCTGAAGGCAAATAACCATTGCGACCAAGATTGCCAAATCCTACGCCTTTACCAAAAAAATCGGATATGCTTAAAATTAATTTTATCTGCCGCATATTATAACCACTTCCCAAAGGATCATAATCATAATTAATAAAAGATATAAATCTTGCTTTCTGGTAATCCTTAAAAACGAAAAACCACATAATTAATAAAATCAACACACCAAGCAATAAACCGAAAATAATTTGCCGTTTAGACAAAAAAGTAATAAGAGTAAAAACCCAAACCAAAAGATAGAGCATAATCATGCCAAAATCCGGCTGCAAAACAAGGAGAATAATAAAAGGCAACAAAGTCACAAAAGAAAAAATAACAAAAACAAAATTTTTTAGATTATTGTAGTAATAACTTATAAACTTCGCAAGCAATAAAAAAAACCCTAATTTAGCAAATTCAGATGGTTGCAAACGAAAATCACCGATGCTAAACCATGACTTAATATTACCCGAAGAAAATAAAACTAAAACAAGCAAAAATAAAGAAAAGCCAACTATTAACCATATATAGAAACGCTCAAAAATAAATCTGTAATTAATAAAATAAGAGCTAAAAAATAAAAAAAAACCTAACCACCAAAACAAGTATTGTTTCCAAAAAATATTTATCAAATTTAAAGAAATAAAAGCGGTTAGAGAAATTACCATAAAATTTAGTAAAATAAATATAAGCCTTAAAGTCATGAATTTAAAAGAAAAAATAAAAGATAAATTTTATCAAAAATTATTCATTATAATTATTTTATTAAATTTATTAAGTTTTGGGTTAGGTTTTATTATTGGTTCGCAAATGTTAATTCCTAACCCTATAATTATCAATGGAAACTGTTAAAACTATTATAACTGTTATAGGCAAAACAACATTACTAATATTTTTACTGTTATTTTTATTTTATTATTGGTTAAATAAATTGATTAATAAAATTATTCGAGGTTAACCTTTGCAAACAAAGGATTAATATTTTTATTTTTAAATTTACAATAAGGAATTTTTTCAAATTGAAAATTGTCTTTGTTAACTTGAACACTGATTTTATCAAATCCAAACATTTTGGTAATTTTTTCTTCGGTTGTCGGCATTATCAAAGCTAAAGGTAACCTTAACGAATAAATCAATTGCAAAGCATTAACAATAATCTTTAATGCTTTATGTCGTTCATTATGAATTAAATGCCAAGGAGCTTTTTGAGTAAGATAATTATTGGCAAAATCTATATAATCAATAAGATTCTTATAATAATTTAAAAACTTACAATGCTCTAAATTAAAATCCATAGAAGCATAGAATCGCTTGATATTTTTTATAATCTCGTTTTCGATATCATTATTGGTAAAAGAATTATCAAAATTTTTAAGATAAAAAACAGCGACGCGGTGAATAAAATTGCTAATTTTATTAACTAATTCAGTATTAATAACTTTTTCTAAATTCTCCCATTGAAAATTGGTATCTTTGTTTTCTGGCATAATCGCAGTTATATAAAATCGTATTAAATCTGGATCAAATCTTTTTGCTAAAGATAAAGCATCAATCATTACTCCACGACTCTTAGAAAATTTTTGTTCGTTAAAAAGCAAAAAATTATTAACCGCTGGGAAAAATGGTAAGTTGTAATTTTCGCGTTGACCTAATAATTCTGCGGGCCATAAAATAGTATGAAAAATTAAATTATCCTTGCCCATAAAATAATAATGTTGCCAATCTTTATTAAACCATATTTCTTGCCAATAATTTTTATCATTTTTAATATATTGCGACAATTCCATTGTCGCTGAAACATAACCAATAACTGCTTCAAACCAAACATAAAATCTTTTTTGCGAGATATTTTTCAATAATAAATCCTTAGGTATATCTTTAACGGGTAATTTAACTCCCCAAAGAATATCTCTGGTAATATCCCTTGCTTTTAAGCCTTCTTTTAAAAAACCTAAAGATTCTCTTTTAACCCACTTTCGCCAATGATTGGCTTGTTGGATAAATTTTTTAAGCTCTGACTCAAATTGTCCTAAATCAAAAGCGTAATGTTCTGTCTTGCGTAATTCAATAGCTTCTTTAGTTAATTTATCATAAGGATTGAGTAAATCTTGAGGCTCTAAAAGTCGTCCACAAACATCACATTGATCTGCTCTTTGTTGTAAAGCTTGACAATATTTACATTGACCTTCAATATAACGATCAGGAAGAAATTTTTTCTTTGTTACAGAAAAAAATTGATAACTGTCTCGTTTGAAAATATAGCCGTTCCTTAATAAGTTTATAAAAAAACGCTGAACATTTTTTTTATGAATTGTTGTAGTTGTTGAAGTGAAAATATCAAAACTAATATTATATTTTTTAATCAAACTTAAAATTTTAGGGTAATAGATAGCGATCAATTTTTCTGGAGTTATGCCTTTTTTTTCAGCTTCAATAGTTATAGGACTACCGTGACAATCAGCCCCAGAAACCATAACTGTTTCATAACCTTTAAAACGACAATAACGAGCGAAAATATCAGCTGGCAACATATAACCAGCCAAATGACCTACGTGCAAAGCTCCGTTAACATAAGGCCAGGCAACGCCTATGAAAATTTTTTTTGCCATAATATTATTCAAGTCTTTTAATATAAGCGCCTATGTTTAATAATTTTTCTTCTATCTTTTCGTAGCCTCTATCTATTTTTTCAACATCATTAATAACTGTTTCGCCATAAGCATACAAAGCACCAATAAGCAAACTGATACCTGAACGAATATCAAGCGAGCCAACTTCTTTACCAAAAAGAGGCGTTGGTCCAATAATAATAGCTCGATGAGGATCCAAAATTTCAACATTAGCGCCCATAACTTTTAATTCATTAAGATAGCCAAAACGATTTTCATAAAGCCACTCGTGAATAAAAGACACGCCATAAGCTTGCGTCGCCATCACGCCAAAAGGTGGATGAGCGTCACTAGGAAATTTGGGATGCAAACCTGTTTGAATTTTAGCGCCTTTTAAAAGAGAAGGCTTAAGAATAATATCTGTTTTTTTAAGAGAATAATTAACGCCCATAGCCTTACAAACACTTAAAATAGCATCTAAAGACTCGTAATCATTGTTCTTTAAAATTAATTTATTTTTAATAACTGGCGTTAAGGCTAAAAAACTTGCTGTTTCTATATAATCAGGATTAACATAAAAAGAAACAAGTCTTTTTATTTTTTCTCCTTTAGATACTTCTAAAAAATGAGTTCCCGTACCTTTAATACGATAACCAGCTTTAATTAAAAATCTACATAAATGTTGTACGTGTGGCTCTAAAGACACTAATCGTAAAGAAATTTTTTTTGACGATAAACAGCTTGCCATAATTAATGTTTCTGTCGCTGTTACGCTTGCTTCTTTTAAAATAATAGTATCGTTTTGAAATTTTTTAAAACTGCCTAAAATCATATTACCCTTAACAGAAATCTTACAACCTAATTCTTGCAAACCTTCAAAATGAGCTTCCAAAGGACGAGCGCCAATAACATCGCCTCCAGGCAAATATGATTTAATCTTGCCGAAACGCACTAATAATGGACCTAAAAATAAAATAGAAGCCCTTAATTGTTTAACTTCATTAATAGTTAAAGGTCTATATTCAAGATTAGTTGTGTCTATTATTAAAGTATTATCTTGAAATAAAGTTTCAGCTCCTAAATATTGCATTATTTTAAGCATCACTTCAACATCCTTAATTCGCGGAACATTTTTAAAAATTACTTTACCTTTAACTAATATAGAAGCAGGAATTAAAGCTAAAATAGTATTTTTAGAACCACTAATATAAATTTCTCCGTTTAATTTTCTATGTCCTTTTACTAAAAATTTAGCCATAATTTAATTTAAATTAACTTCATAAAAATATAAACAATAATTGCCAAAGATACGCCTATAGCGTTAACAATCCAAAGACGAAAAGTAATCAAGGCTTCATTCCAACCTTTAAATTTTAAATGATGATGAAGAGGCGCTATATGAAAAATTTTTCGATTAAAAAATTTTTTTGAACTAACTTGTAAAATAACTGATAAAGCTTCAATAACAAATACTAAACCAAAAAGAGGCAACAGTAAAATACTATTAGTAAAGAAACTCATAATAGCAATAACGCTACCAATAGCAAAAGATCCAGTATTACCATCAAAAAATTTAGCTGGATAGAAATTAAACCATAAGTAAGCTATAATTGATCCTAATAAAGAAGCTCCAAAGGATGATAAATTATAATCACCATTAATAAAAGCAAAGACAACGAGAGTTAAAATAATCATAAAACTTAAACCACCCAACAAACCATCGACGCCGTCAGTAATGTCAACTGATAAAACCGTAGCTAAAAAAACAAAAATAAAGAAAAATAAAAAAGCCACGGTACCTACAAGAAAACGGTAATCAACAAAATCAATAAAATTAAAATTTAATTTTGACACAAACCACCAAGCAAACAATAAAGCAATACTAAAATAAACTATTAAAATATCTCTTTTTTTTAAGCCAAATTGATTAACATGCCTAGCTATATCATCTAATAAACCAAAAAAACCTCCTAAAAATAGAGCCGCTAAAGGTAAATATGTTTCTCGTCGATCAAGAAAATTTAAAAAAGCAAAAAAAGAAATATATTGAGATAAATAATAAAATGTAAAAGCTAAAATAATTGTTGGCAACCAAAGCAAAACACCTCCCATAGTCGGCGTACCTTCTTTTTCTTTGTTAATCTGATTAAAAATTACTGTCTTTGCTTTAGATTTATTCACTAAATTAAATTTTAATGCTATTTTTAAATACAAAGGTACAAACTTTAAAGTCGTTAAAAATGAAATTAACGCTAAAAAAAATAATTTAATAATATTTAAAGCAATATTAGTTTCCATAATAATTTTTCAAAGCATTAATTAAATATTCAAAATCTTGAAAACGATTATCGGAATCTAAAATAACCACAGCTAAAAATGGAGAATTGGCAAATTTAACCAAAGCTACTAAACACTCATTAGCAGAAGGAGTAAATCCTGTCTTTGAGCCAATAATAATATTTTTATATTTAGGCAACAAAATATTAGTTGTCCAAACTCTTTTATTATTAATAACCACAAATTCAAAATTACTTAAAGATAAAACATCGGGTCTTGAGGTGTATATTTTTTCAAGCAACAAAGATAAATCATAAGCTGTTGACAGATTATTGCCAACACCGGTCACATCCGTAAAAGAAGTATTCAACATATTAAATTCTTTGGCTGTTTTGTTCATCAAAGCGATAAAATCATTAAGTCCATAAGTTTTTGCTAAAAGATAAATCGCATCATTGCTCGAACCTACAAGAGAAACTTTAAAAATATCATTACGACTTATGCGTTCACCAACAACAAAATTGCCTATAGTGCCTAACTGATCAATGGATTCTTGGTCAAAAGTAAATATATCAGACTCTTTGAAAAGATTAAAACCTAAATAAACGCTCATTAATTTAGTGATTGAAGCAATATTCTTTTTAACAAAAATATTTTTGCTTAATAAAGTATCACCGTTTAATTCTCTTACTAAAAAAGCTTTAGCTTTTATTGAATTAACATCAATATTCAAAGAATTAACATTATCGCTGACTTTAGAATTGTTATTTGATTTATTAACAACACTATTAAGATTAGTTAAATCAACAATAAAATTTTGACGCGCATTAGCTACGAACGAACCACCGCTATTAGGCGTAGAAAAATTAAATATATTTAATAAACTTAAGACCAATAAAATAAAAATCATTAATAAGCTAAAATTTTATAATTACAATATAATTTTAACAAATTTTAATTTTAGGCAAATCTAAAATATGTACTTTTGTTAAGCATCAATAAACAAATTTTTATAACTAATCAGTAATTAACGATTTGGAGTGTTAACTTTTAAAGCAATAGAAGCTCCCACGGAACCGCCTATGCTTTTAGCTATTTTTCTAACGGCATTAATAGTGGAGCCTTTTTTGCCAATAATCAGACTAAGAATATCTTTAGGTCCAGTAATTTCAATAAGAACTCCTCTTTCGTCAATATTGGACTTAAACTCTAATTGCTCGACCTTACTTTTATCGACCCACAAAGAAAATAATGTCCTTATTCTTTCTTCAATATCTTTTAATTTATCTGCCATTGAAAACAATAAAAGATTAATTTAATAATTCGACATTTAATGCAAATTTATTATTAATATTTTATCAAATTTTTTTAATTTTGATTAATTTAATTAAACCTAATAAAGAGCCAGGGACGGGATTTGAACCCGTGACCTCCGCATTACCAGAGCGGTGCTCTAACCAACTGAGCTACCCTGGCATAATAATGAAATTTTACAGAATCCATTGTTAAATTTTAACTTAAAAAATAGCTATTCATTACGAGTGCGGTAAATATTATAACCATTATCTTCCTTAGAAATAAAATAAACATTGCCTTGATTATAGGCAAGAGAAAGTATGTTTGCATTCTCTCCTTTTGGTGTTGTTGCTATTAACCTTCCTAATGGTCCAAATTGAATTTCATGTTTTATTAATTGTTTGTTACGTTTATTAAATAAATTGACGTTTATCTTGTTAGAAGAACTTAATTTAGCAACCTTAAGAATTTCTATATTATCAATGGTTTTAATATTATTATCAAAAGTTATTATATGCGAAGACGCTGATGAACTGCTATTATTAATATACATTGCTACTGGACTACCGCTAGTTGCTTTTGCTAAAAAAGCATAAGCAGATCCTTCTGGGCTAAAAAATATTTTTTCAGATACTTTATAAAATTCATTCTCTTGAATCTCGCCATCAATCTTGCCAATGCCGACAGTTGATTTTTTTTCAGATAAATTAGAGCCAATAAAACCAAAGTAATCTCCTCTTAACTCTAAAAAACTAACTAAATCATAAGGACCAAAAGATATTTCTGGATTCGCCATTGAACTTGTAGCAATTATGTTAACATAAGTTTTAAAATCATCGTCTATGCTAGAATACAAATAAGGACCAGATGAAGTTACATTAGGCGTTAAAACATTACTAATAGCTTTGTAAGGTCCGTATTCATTATAAGGAGTAATTAAATATTGATCATCATCTTTAAAGCCAATTAAATAATTAGAATAATTAATAACTAAATTATAATAACCAAAAACTCTCTGCTCGTTTAAGAAAGCAACATAATATCTATTATTGATAACATAAATTAAATAATCAGGATTAAAATTGTAATTAAAGAGTATATCAAAAGGACCATAGACATTTGGGATATCACTTTCCTGTAAAATATCTATAGGAATTACTGTTAAAGTGCCAGCGCTAACCGCCGAAATGTGAATATTACTTGAACTTGCATTAACAAAATCAGAAACCCTACCAAAACTAATTAATGTCTTATTATCAACATTAAAAATAAAAGCGTATTTTTCACCATCTTGAGAAAATCTAAGATCATAAACAAAACCGTTTACTGGAACTTCTTTATTATTAATATTAATAAAATATCGCGTCCTTCCATCGTCAGTTTTTTTAGTTGCAATAAAACCAAAAGTTGAAGTTGTATAACTTTCAGAAAAAACAAACTTTTCTATTTTATCATAAGGACCTTTAGTATAACCATTAACATAAATATACATTTCTCTTTTAGAAGGAGTTGAACTAAGATAAGTAAAAGCAAAATTATTATTAGGAGCAAAATAGATATTGTCAACTCTTGATAAATTGTCAAATGTTAACAAAGACCCGAGGCTTAACGATGACGATGATTTTAAAAGAAAACTTTTTCCATCATTTTTAATTCCACTTACCACATAACCTCTACTATAAGGATCAAAAATAATTCTATCAATAGTTTGTATGGAACCACTAATAGATGATAAATTTACCTCTTCTCTATTAATATATAATTTACCATCAGCATAAAAAGCATAACTATCGCCATTTTTTTCTAAAATAGGCCTTGAAACCTTTTTAAAAGGACCTAATCTTTGATTTTTATTATAAACATATAAATCTTTACTTCGATTACGTTTAACTAAAACTGCTATAAAATCACTGCCATCATCAGTTAAATCAAAGCTTCTAACCGTTATTGAAGAAGTATTAATAACTTCATCGCTACTAGTAGAAAAGAAAAATATAGTTACTAGATTTCCCTTTTTGCCTATAAAACCATAACTCGTATTATTTTTAGAAATTTTAGGTCCATCTAATTGATTATAATCAGACCAACTATCGCATGACGATTCTGACGATTCTAACGATTCTTTGGTAATAATTAAAAATTTTTTATTATTGCTTTGTTTAAAAATTGCCACGGCTCTATTAGTATTAGAGGCAATGGTAAATAATTCTATTCTGCCTTTAAGATTATCTATAGAACAAACCAAAGGGAAATTCTCGGGACCTCCAACTGCTTTAACTATTTTTATGGTTTTTAAAAAAAATATATCAATAAAAATTAAAAAGATTAACAATAAAAAGGTTAGACAATAAATAAATAGAATTTTATTTCTAAAATCATTCATACTATTATCTTATCACAAAAAGAAATTTTTAAAAAATCCGGTTAAACGACTTATAAAACTTTTTCGCGGCATATTATGCTCAAAAAAATAAGCTAAACCTAAAGAATTAAGGTATATCAATTCATCTTTGTTTAAAATATTATAAATATCTGAATTTTTTTTAACTAAATAGCCTGAATATTTCTTTAGAACTGTTTCAATTTCAGGAATAAAAGCTCCGCCGCCTATTAAATAAATTCCACTAGGTAAACGATAATTTTCTTTTAATTTCAAAAAAAGCTGCGATAAATTATATTTTTTCCAATAAAAGAAAAATTTTTTTTCTAAAATTTTAGCAAAACTATGATAATTAAATCTTTCCTTGCCAAGTTTATTGCCTATTTTTTGTTTTTTATCTTTGTAATTAATAATATTCGCCATAAATTCAAAAACTTGCTTAACTTCTACGCCTAAATCAATAGCTAAATCTTCAATCAAATTACCCAAACCGAATTCAATATTTTGATAAAAATTTAATTTACCATCAACAAAAACACTTACATTAAATAAACGATAACCAAAATCAACAACAATCACTCCTAATTCTTTATCTTTTTTAGGAAACAAAACATAAGACGAAGCAATGGGATTGGGTAAAATGCAATCAATATCAATGTCGTTTTTAGCAAAAAAATCTTTAATTTTATTAAGCGAAGCTTTTAAAGCTTGAATAATGCAAAAATCAATTTCTAAAGTCCGAGCTTCCGCGCCTAAAGGATCTCTAATTTTTGCTGGCGAACCATCCAAATAATAGCTTATAGCTTCTTCGTATAAAGTTTCATAATTACCAGAAGCTAAAGAAGCTTTAGCAATTAAAAAACATTTTTTTATATCACCTTCGCTAACATATTTTTCAGAAACAGCTACCTTGCTTTTAGTCCGATGAAAAGAAAAATAAGAAGCATTGTAGGAAAGAATAATATTTTTCAAAGAAATATCTAATTGCTCAGCTATTTCTTTAAGCGGAATTATTACTTCTTCAAGAAAATTATTTTCATCTATAATTTCTCCATTAGAAAATGATTCAATATTTTTATTTAATTTTGTTAAAATATTAATCTGACCATTTTCATCTTCTTCAATAACAAGCAATTTTAATGTCTGATTGCCTAAATCTAAAGAAAAAATTTTATCTTTCATAGTTCCTTGCCTGGATACTGAATCTCGCTAATATACCTTCTACCCAATTTATATGCTTTTTCAAAGGGCCAACCTTCTTTCATCTTTTTTTTAATAAAGTACTGGAGTTTTAACTTATATAGTTTATTTTCTTTTTTAGCCCGTTCATTAGGTTTTTTCAAACGATACATTTTCGACTTTACTTCAAGAACCACGCCGCTTTTATTAAAACGCGTCAAAAATCTCTTTAACAATTGAGATTTTGATTCACCGCTTTTTCTTCTAACCTTAACTTTCATTTTTTAATTAAATTAAAAATTTCTTCTACCGACTCTTGCGGAGGATTATAAACAACTGAATGAATTGATCCTCCTTTATCATTGGGAAAACGTGGAATAATATGAAAATGAAAATGTTTAATTGTCTGTCCAGCTATCTCGCCTTGATTAACACCAAAAGTAAAACTATTGGTTTGCAGTTTCTTGCTGAGCAAATTAACACACTGCTTAACAAAGGATATAAATTCATTGCCCAAAGCTTCGCTTAAGTCAAAAAAATTTTCATAATGATTCTTAGGAATAACAACGCTATGTCCAGGCGCATGGGGATGAATATCTAAAAAAGCAATAAAATTGTCTGACTCATCAATAATAAAAGCTGGGATTTCTTTTTTGCTTATTTTACAAAAAATACAATTCATAATATTTTTGCTTATTTATATTTAATGATTTTTTTTAATTCCAAGGGTAAATTTTTTAATTTCAAAACTTCTTGCGTTCCGTGCTCCATTTCTTTTAAAATAATCGATTCTCGGCTTAATTCCTGAAACCCTAAGATTAAAGAATATTTTAAACCATTTTTATTAGCAAATTCAAGTTGACTGGCTAAACTGCTTTTAAAAAAATTTGCCAAAGGATTAAAACCGTGCGCTTGCAAATCTAAATATATTTCAAAAGCTTTAGGTCTAATCTCTTCACCGGTAAAAGCTACAAATATCTTTGGTTTTTCAAATTTATATTTGAAATCAATATTATCTAAAACTATTTTTAGTCTTTCTAAGCCAACAGCGCCACCAACAGATGGTAAAGATATATTACCAATCACTGGTCCTAAATCATAACGACCGCCACTAGCTATAGCAAAATCAAATTGTTCAACAAAAATCTCAAAAACAGTTCGAGAATAATAATCAAAACCACGCACTAAAGTTTTATCAAGCTCATAATCAATATGAAAATACTCAAATAATTCTAAAACTTTTTGAAAATGTAACTTGCAAAATTTACAGAGAAAGTCTAAAATATTCGGAGCATTTTGTTTATAAACAAGGTCTTTTTCATTTTTGCAATCTAATAAACGCAAAGGGTTTAATTTAAAACGTCTTTGACAATCTGAACAAATTTTATTTTTTAATGGCCTATAGTAGCTAAGTAAATTTTTTCGGAATTTTTTGCTGCATTTCGCACAACCTAAACTATTCAATTTAATTTTTATACCATTTATTTTCACTTTTTTAAAAAAACTCATAATAGTAAAGATAATATAAAAATCAGCGAAAGGATCTTCAGAGTTTAATATTTCTAAACCCCACTGACGATGCTCTCTTAATCGACCATGCTGAGGCCTTTCCCGTCGATACATTGTTCCAAGATAAAACAAAGATACCGGCTGCGGCAAACTATTCATCCCATTTTCAAAATAAGCTCTAACGATAGAAGCTGTATTTTCAGGCCTTAAAACAAAATAATCGCCACTATCTTTATTTTTTAAATAAAACATTTCCTTTTCAATAACATCAGAAGTTGTTCCTAAACTGGCAGTAAAAGTTTTTACATTTTCAACTAAAGGAGTTTCAATATAATTAAAATTATGCAAAAGAGAAAAGTCAGCTAATAAATTTCTAATAAATAAATAAAACTTTGCTTCTTCGCCAAAAATATCTTTCATTCCCCGAGGTTTTTGTACTTTTAATTTCATAATTTAAAAAAATAATTAATTACGAAGACGCTTGAAATTAATAATTAATTTAAAACCGTAAGGCTCGTGCTAATTTAACAAAAGATAACTGCAGTAAAACTTTGCCAACAATATTTTTTTTGCTAATAGTGCCCCAACTTCGTGAATCATAACTAACTTCCCGATTATCTCCTAAAACAAAATATTCATCTTCGCCTAAAGTAATATTTTTATAACCAGCCGTGTAATGATTTTGTAAGTAATCTTCTTTAAGAACAAAACCTAAGGGATTTTCTTCATTATAAACAATAATTTTATCATTATTAATCACAATTCTTTCTTTAGGCAATCCGATTAATCTTTTAATATAATAAATATTTCTATCAAAAGGAGGGTGAAAAACAATAATATCGCCTCTTTTTGGTTCTTGAAGGCGATAAGAAAATTTATCAATAATTAAATAATCAAAATTATGAAAATTAGGTTCCATACTCTCCCCTTGCACCAAAAAAGGTTCTAATAAAAACATACGGATAGGCAAAATAACTAAAACAAATAATAATATTAACTCAATAATATTAAATATCCATTCTTTTTTCATCTTAAAAATTTTAAAAAAAATTAATTATAATATTATAACATAATTAATAAATAAGTTTGAGCTTTAATGATAAATGAATTCAACTAATAAAATAAAATTAATTTATGGCATAGGTAATGATGATGAACGTTATAGTTATTCTTTCCATAATATCGGTAAAGAAATTGTTAAATATTTTTTTGAAAAACCTTCGTCTTTAAAATACGCTCAATATCAAAAATATAATAAGCATTTAATCTTAGCCACCAATACTAATTATATGAATGAATGCGGCAAGGGCTTACGGGAATTAAGCAAAGAATTCAAAATAACTCCATCGTCAATACTTATTATTCATGATGACGCTGATTTAAGTTTTCCCTTGTTTAAAATAAGTTTTAATAAAAATTCCGCTGGCCATAAAGGCATTGAATCAATTATTAATCATTTAAAAACAAAAAAATTCTGGCGTTTCCGCATAGGCATTCAAAAAAAGCAACGTCAACAAGCCATTGATATTGTTTTAAATAAAATGAATAATCGAGAAAAAGAGTTAATGAATAAAAAAATAAAACCAAAATTTAAAATAATCCTTGACAAATTGGCTTCTGGTTATCTTCCCAATGAATTAAATATCGCTAAAAATTTCTTTTTAAGTTAAACAACAATGGCTAAACAAGATTTTTTTTCTTTAGTGCAAAAATTACCTCAACAGACAAAAAAACTATTCGAAAGAATTTTTTCTATTGATAAAGTCAATATTGTTATTGACGATGCTGCTCAAATCAATCCTGCCTTTAAAATCTTTAGTAAACAAACAATAACTATTGTCCAAGATAAAATTTTAAATCAAACAACTATTTTTAATCCTCATCGCCGCAAACGACATCAACCTCAAAATACGCAAACAACTAATAATCAAGAAGAATACGACCCTTTTTGTCAACCAAAGAAATTAACCCCCAAAGATGAATTAGGGCGTTTAGAAAATCAATATGCCATTACCGCAGGAAATTTATCAAAAATGGCGCCATTGCATAGTTTAATTATTTTTAAAAAGCATAACTTCAATGAATTAAATAATTCTTATTTTCAAGGCGCTCTTCAATTGGCAAATATTTGGTTTCAAAAAATGTCTTTTTTAAATAAAAAAATTAAGCACAAAATACTAATATGGAATTATAATTATCGCGCCGGTGCTTCAGTATTACATCCTCACTTACAAGTTTTAGCTTATACCCAAAACATTCTTAAAATTACAAAATTACAAAAAAACTTAAATCAATATACCGAAAAATTTAAAAGTTCTTATTTTTATGATTATTTTTCTATTGCGCAAAAATTAAAACTCGCTAAAAAAACAAATAATTTTATGATTTGGCCCAGTTTTACACCAATTAAAGATAAGGGTATTAATTTTTATGGCGATATTGTTGAAGGTTCAAAAATTCTATGGCTAACTATTAAAAAATTAGCACAAAAGGGAGCTGCTCATTTTAATTTAATTTATGTTTATGATTTACAATTTGGCATCATTGTTGATAGAGGCGAAACGCAAAAAAAGAATTCTGATATTGGATCTTTAGAGTTATATAATCTGCCTATTGTCTCACAAGAACCTCAAGATACAGCAAAAATAATTTTCTAATCAATAAATATCCGAAGTTGTTACTGAGGAAGTGCGAAGCATTTCTAATAAAGGCTGCGGTAAGCTTTCAGATTTAGGAATATAAAATTTTGTGAAATCAAATTGTTCAACATTAGCTGGCGTTGTTTCTAAGGGTGGCTCGCGATTAAAACTATAAGAAGCAAAAATAAAATACAAAAAGAAAGAAACACTAATAAGCCATATGAAAATTTTATTAACCTTTCTAATGTCCATTGATTTATCTATATTATACGATAAAACAATCAATAAAAATTTAAATTTTAATCACTACTGGCAAAACCATTGGACGTCGTTTAGTCTTTTTAAATAAAAACTCAGCAATATCTTCTTTTAAACTATACCTTATTTGTTCTTCTTGTACAGCTGGCTTTTCTTCGCCAGAAAATCTAATATGTTTATCAACAATTTTTCTAATAAGGTTTCGAACTTCTTTTAATAATTCTTTTGATTCTCGTAAATAAACAAAGCCGCGGGAAATAATATCCGGACTTGTACGTAATTGGCCACTAGCTGAATCAATCGTCACAATTACCACAAAAATTCCATCATTGGCTAAATTCTGTCTATCTCGTAAAACAACTTCCTGAACATCACCAACACTTAAACCATCAACATAAACTATATTTGCCGGAACTTTTTCATTGCTAACAAAAACTTTATCCGGTAGAGCTTTGATAATCTGTCCATTTTGCGCTAAAAGAACTCTTTCTTTTGACATTCCAATATTAAGACATATTTCCTCAGTCGCCTTCATCATAAAATAATGGCCGTGAATTGGCATTACATATTCAGGCTTAACTAAATTGATTAACAATTTAATCTCATTAGAAAAAGCATGCCCTGAAGCATGAATATCCATCATTTGATAATGAAAAACATTAGCACCTTGTTTTTGTAAATCATCTTTCAACTCTTGAATAATTCTTTCATTGTTAGGAATAACTGAAGAAGAAAATATTACTGAATCGCCGGGAATAATTTTAAAATACTTATGCTCGCCGGCAGCAATGCGCATTAAGGCTGAACCTTCTTCAGCTTGTGAACCGGTACAAATTATTGTTACTTGATTAGGCGGCAAACGAAAACTATCTTCAGGCTTGATAAAAATACCCTTAGGAGTTTGAATGTATTTTAAAGCTTTGGCAACTTCTACATTTGTTTTCAAAGTTCTGCCGTCTAAAACAACCTTTCTTCCATAAATACCCGATAACCAAACGATTTGCTGAATTCTTTCTAATAAAGAAGCAAATGTAGCAGCGATAATTCTACCTTGAGCTTTGCGAAAAATAGTCTCTAAATTTTCCATAATTACCTTCTCGGAAGCAACAAAACCGCTTTGAAAAGCATTAGTAGAATCAACCATTAAAACACGCACTCCGCCCAATGACAGCTTAACAATCCGCGATAAATCTGCAGGTTTATCAAAAAAAGGAGAAAAATCTATTTTAAAATCACCAGTATGAATAATATTACCTACAGGCGTTTTAATCAAATAACCAATAGAATCAGGAATATTATGATTAACATGGAAATAATTAATAATAAAAGAACCAAGCTGAAAAAATCTAAATTTATCCTTTTTAATTTCGTGAATTTCTAGTTTAGGAGCATTAGGAAAATCTAATTGTCTCTTTAGAATAATTCCCTTAGCTAAAGGAGTGGCATAAATTGGAGGGTTGCCTATTCTTTCAATTAAATAAGGAATAGCGCCAATATGATCATAGTGTCCATGGGTAATTAAAATACCTAAAATTTTATCTTTGTTGTGTTCTAAATATTCGACATTAGGAATGGTAAAATCAATGCCCGGCATTTCTTCATAATAAGGATAACCTAAACCAAAATCAATAATAATAATCTCTTTATTGTTTAATTCCAAAGCCATCATATTTCTACCAACTTCTTCCAAACCTCCCAAAGGAATAATTTTTAATTCGCCTTCATATTGTTTTAACGGCATTTGAGTTTTTGCTTTCATAATTAATCAATAAACTAATAAATATAGAAAATTAATTAAATGACCGTCGATATATTTTAAAAAGGTGTGCCCCGGGTGAGATTTGAACTCACACGAGTAAAACTCGCAAGGCTCTGAACCTTGTGCGTCTGCCAATTCCGCCACCGGGGCAAAGTAAATTTAATACTCATTAAAATTCAAATCAATTATTCCGCCACTTAAATCAATAGTTACGGTTGCTTTTAAGTTTTTTCTTAATTCGCTACTTGTCAAATAACCATTAATATCAATTACTTTAGTTGTGCTATTTAACGAAACAACTGAATAGCGAAAATAATTTCCACTAGGCATAACAAAAATAGCATTAGTGGTAGCAAAATTTGGATTCTTGTTAATGTTATACAAAGAATAATTTAAACCGCTAAAAACTAACGATTTTAAAACGATATATTGATTAAACTCGCGGTTAAAATTTAAATTAACAATAGATAAATTCCCTAATATTATAATAAAAAAAATAATAAAAATCAATATTAAATTAACCAAAAGAAAAGTTATTTGTCCTTTCGTTTTTCTTTGAAAAAATCCTTTTAATAATTCGTTAATAAACATCATAAAAATTAAAAATTCGTTAAAATAATATTGTAATAATTAAAAAAATCGCTATTTTGTTTGCCAATTTCAATATCGCCGCTAACAGTTGAAGAAATAAATTGCCAATTAAATTTTCTAAAAATTAATCCTGGATTAGATATTAAGTTTATAGAAGAAATTTCAGGATTAGCTTCTGCTAAATACAATCTGCCTTTATCTTTATAAACAAGCAACCAACCAATAACATCATTCCAGGCATAACCCTGTAAGTCTAAATTATCTAAAGTTATTTTAAAATTAGTCGAACTACAAACATCTAAATCTTGACAATTAAAAGCAATCCAACCAATAACATCATTCCAAGCAAAACCACGAAACTCATTATTGCGATCTATGCAAACACCATAAACAACCGACTCGCCGGGACTAGATCTAAATTTTATCCAACCAATATTTGGCGACCAAGCATAACCAGATAAACTATATGTTGACGAAACTGTTGTTAGATTATTAATTGAACAATTAGAAGAACTTGAAGCAAAGACACCAAAGCCACCACCCTTAAGACTAATGCTACCAATGCTTAGATTAGACAAATAACCATAAAAATAATTATCGCTTTTATTTAAACGTGCTGTTTGTCCTAAAAAAATAATATTACTTGTTGTTCTTGAATCAAAAATCACTTCCCAATCAGTAAGAATATTTAAATTTTTTGCTTGCCAAGCTAAATTATTCATATTAAAAAAAATATTTTTTGCTTCGATGGCAGAAGAATTTTTATTATAAAAATCAACATAATATTTCAAAAAATGATTAAGGATATTAAAAATAAGAATAATAATAAAAGAAAAAATCAAAAAATACAACAAAATTTCTACTAAAGTAAAAGCCCGGGAGTTATTATTAAAACAGACATTTAGTTTATGTAAAAACTTATTGTGACGCATATTTTAGTTTAGCTATCAAAAAATTATCTGTAAATTTAAGATTTAAATATTCAACACTAATTGTAGTCATTTTTAAGTCGCTATTACCTCCATAATTACCTATTTGAAAACTAAAACGATAAAAACCGCCGCTACCAAGATTAACATTTTCTTGTCCATTCTTAATAAGCCATGAAGAGGTAGCTTTTTCAAAATAGTAGTTATTGCCAACAATTAAACTATTAATAACACTCCAGTTATTTTTTGATAAAGCTATAAGAATATTGCGATATTTCTCAAATCCAAAAATAGCTACATTTTCGTTTAAACTTTGATAATCGTAAGATTTTTGCAGAACTAACGAAAAATTAATAAAAAGGACTAAAATAATCGAAACCAAAAGCAAGGTGACTAAAATCTCAACTAAAAGTTGCCCATGGTTAAAATTCATTTATGTTTATTGGTTTCCATAGCCTGAACAATGTTTTGGCTAAGCTGTTGAGGAACATTTTCATAATGAGAAAATTCCATAACTACCGTACCTCTTCCTTGAGTAAGAGAACGAACAACGGTTACATAACCAAACATTTCTGCTAAAGGAGCAAAGGCTTTGATAACCTTGCTTAAACCACGATCAAAGACATCCTCAATTTTTGCTCTTCTTGATGATAAATCTGCGGTAATGTCACCTAAAAATTCAGCAGGCACAACAACTTCTAATTTCATAATCGGTTCTAATAAAATAAGATTAGCTTTTTTAACTGCTTCTTGTAGGGCTATTGAACCAGCAATTTTAAAAGCTATATCCGAAGAATCAACTTCGTGATAAGAACCATCAAATAGAGTTATTTTAATATCGCGAATAGGATAACCAGCTAAAACTCCTTTGTCTAAAGCTTCTTTAACTCCTTTCTCAACTGAAGGAATAAAATTATCAGGAATAATACCTCCTTTGATGCCATTAACAAATTCAAAACCACTACCTCGTGGCAATGGCTCTACTTTAAGCCAGACATGACCATATTGTCCGCGACCACCACTTTGTCTAATATACTTACCTTCAGCAACTGCTTCTTTGGTAATTGTCTCTAAATAAGCAACTTGTGGTTTGCCAACATTAACATTAACATTAAATTCCCTTTTTAAACGATCAACCTTAATATCTAAATGCAGCTCACCCATACCACCTATAAGAATGTCACCAGTATCTTGATTCTGAGTTAAATGAAAAGTTGGATCTTCATCAGTTAAAGCTTTAAGAGCCATACCCATTTTTTCTTGATCGCTTTTTGTTTTTGGCTCAATGCGCATCCATATGACTGGATCAGCAAACTCTATTTTTTCAAACATAATCGGAGCTTTAGGATCGCATAAAGTTTCACCGGTTTTTAGTTCTTTTAAACCAACAATAGCGCCAATATCACCAGCGTATAATTCGCTAACCTCTTCACGAGAATTAGCATGCATACGCGCTAATCTTCCAATTCTAAATGTCTTTGCTGTTGTTGTGTTTAAAACATTAATCCCTGATCGCAAAACACCTGAATAAACTCGCACATAGGACAAGGTACCAACATAAGGATCAATAGCAATTTTAAAAACTAATGCTGATAAAGGCTCGTTATCATCTGCTTTTCTATAAACTTTATTATTAGTAAGAGGATCAATTCCTTCTAAATCAGGCAAATCTACAGGAGAAGGCAAGAAATCAACAACTCCGTCTAAAATAAGCTGAATGCCTTTGTTTTTTAAAGACGAACCGCAATATACAGGAATAAGCTTATATTGCAAAGTAGCTCGTCGAATCGCTTTTCTAATATCATCTTTGGTAAATGATCCTTTAAGATATTGTTCCATAAATTCATCATCTTTTTCAGCTAATTTTTCTAAAAAAATATGCTGCCATTTCTGCGCATAAGCTAAGTTCTCCTTTGCAATTTCTGTTCGCTTAACAATCTCGCCTTTATCGCCCTCAAAATACACTTCTTGCATATCAATTAAATCTATCACTCCTTTCAAATTCTCTTCCTGACCTATAGGAACATTAACTAAAACGGCATTGCTTGTTAAGCGCTCATTTATAGAATTAAAGCAAAATTCAAAATCAGCGCCCATTCTGTCTAATTTATTAATAAAGCATAATCGTGGAACTTTATATTTATCAGCTTGATGCCAAACTGTTTCTGATTGAGCTTCGACGCCTTGAACACCATCGAAAACAACAATAGCACCATCTAAAATTCTCAAAGATCTTTCAACTTCAGCGGTAAAATCAACATGCCCTGGAGTATCAATGATATTAATACGAAATTGATCTTTTGTTTTTTCTTCTTTGCTGTTACTATCAGTCGTCGCTGTTAAATAGCTTTGCATCCAAAAACATGTAACAGCTGCAGCGGTAATTGTAATACCTCTTTCTCTTTCTTGAGGCATCCAATCGGTTACTGTTGTTCCTTCGTGAACTTCGCCTATTTTATAAGATATGCCTGTATAAAATAAAATTCTTTCAGTAGTTGTAGTCTTACCGGCATCTATATGCGCAATAATACCTATATTTCTTGTTTTTTCAATAGGATATAATCTCATTATTATTTTTCGGCAAATAAAATAAACTAAAAATTAATTAATGACTCAAGGTAATAAAAAAATTATGGCAAATAAGGCAATAAAGCCATTTGTCTAGCAATTTTAATTGCTTTAGACAACTTACGTTGATGCCAACTACATACAGCAGTTTCTTTGCGTGGCTTAATCTTCATAGCTGCTGATAAAAATTTAGACAAAATTTCCACATCTTTAAAATCGATATCACTAGCTGCCTGAGAACAAAAATAACAAGTAATATCTGTGGTCATTAGTTTTAAATTTTGGAGTTAGATTTTTTCTTACTCCACCAACCAAAATGAGCAAAAGCTTTATTAGCTTCAGCGCTCTTGTGCGTCTCGTTTTTACGTTTAATTGCTTCGCCCTCTTGATTGCTTGCAGCAATAATTTCTTCAGCTAACTTTTCATACATTGTTCTACCCTTGCGATTACGCGCAGCTTCAATAATCCATTTAACAGCTTTAAAAAAACGTCTATTAACTCTTACTTGTCGGGGAATTAAAAAGGTAGCTCCACCAATTCGCCTTGGCCAAACCTCAACCACTGGAGCAACGTTTTTAATAGCTGTTTGAAAAACTTTTAATGGATTTTGCGATGTTTTTTCTTTAATCAATTCCATAGCTTTATAAAAAATTTTTTGAGCTTTTTCTTTCTTGCCATCAACCATTATATTATTAACAAATCTTGTTATAGCAACACTATTGTAAACAGGATCCGGCTTCCAAGAACGTTTAATAATAATACTTTTACGAGGCATTAGTTTTTAGGTTTTTTAGCACCATACAAAGAACGACCTTGTTTTCTATTTTCAACGCCACTTGTATCAAAAACACCACGAACAATATGATAACGTACACCTGGCAAATCCTTCACTCTTCCACCACGCACTAAAACTATTGAATGTTCTTGTAAATTATGTCCTATCCCAGGAATATAAGCAGTCACTTCAGTGCCATTGGATAATCTTACTTTAGCGATTTTACGTAAAGCGGAATTTGGTTTTTTAGGAGTCATAGTATAAACACGCACGCAAACACCTTTTTTAAAAGGCGAAGGCAAATATTTTTCTTTTCTTTTCAAAGAATTAAAATGAAAAAGCAACGCTGGCGATCTTGACTTGCCTTTATCAATCTTACGTCCTTTGCGAACTAATTGGTTAATCGTTGGCATTTTTTAATTATAAATAAAATTATACCAAAAATAGATTTTTATAAAACTATTTTCTGTCTTAAAACTAATTTGCGACAATCTTTGCAAACTAAAATTTTTTTATCATTCGCTAAAGTCAAAACTTGCAAATTCGGTTTTTGAAAATAATAATTAACCGGATTATACTTTCCTCTTAATTTCTTTCTTTTCGCAACTTTCTTTTTACCTTTGTGACATAAGTAACAACTTTTCATTTTAAAATAAAATCTAATTTAAGCAAATTATTTGCTATTGATTCCTCTTTGGTTAATTCAATTAAACGAAACTCTTTGCTAATATCTGTCTGAAATTGATCTTTATTATCCTTGTTAATTATAAACGAAAGACCTAATGGTTGATCTTTAACAAATTCTAAATTACTTAAAGCGCTTAAAGATAACGCCTTTTCTATATTATAAGATAATTTAAAATAATTTGTTAATTTATTAATTATACCATTAAATTTATCAACATCAAAATTTTCTTGATTATTAACAACATTTCTTTGTAAGACTAATAGTTGATCATTTAAATTTTTTTGATAAATTAATATTTCTTCGTTTAATTTTTGATTAAAAAATAAAAACACGCCTGAAATAATCGCTAAAAGTAAACTGGCATAAACTAAAGTAAAAATAATTATTGAAGGCAATTTATTTAAAAAATAAGCAAAATAAGATTTTATCGGCAAAAAATCAATAAATTCTTGATCGCTGAAAACTTTTTCAAAAATTAAATAAGAACCCTCAATAATAATTTCAAGCGGCTTAATGTCTAAAAATAATGTCTGAAAATTTGTCTGAAAATTATCTAAACGGTAATCACTAATAAACAATATTTTCGTATCTGGCGCGATATTAGCTTTAAAAAAATTAATAAATTTATCAATAATAACATTTAAAGGTTGAGCTTCCAAATTAATTTCATCAATTAAAATTTTTTCAATTCTTAATTTTTTAATCAATAAAGATATTAAATTCTGTTTTTCAATAAAGAAAACAATATAGTCCTCATTAAAATCTACAAGAGTTTTATTTAAAAGATAGTAATAAATTGCTTCAGTGATAGGACTGATAAACAAAGGGATAAGATTATATTTTTCAACGATTGCTAACAAACTATCAATAATGTCTTTGGGAACAAAAACAACATTAAAATTAGAAACATTAACCGACAGTTGATAGCGATCTTCTTTGTAAAAAAACGTATATTTTTCTAAAGAAAGAGGCGATGAGACTTTTAAATAATTTATTATCGCTTCCCTTGGATTATTAGTGCGAGCTAAAGTAATTCTTTGAGTCAAAATATTAGGCAAATTAAGAATAATGCCCAGTGAAGATAATTTGTATTTAGAAATAAGAGAGACTAATCCTTTTTCTAAATTATCAAAAATTAACAATGAATCTTTAAAAATTGTGACTTCCAAATTTTCTATTTTAACAATATTTAATGATTGCTGTTTTTTTATAAAACGAATATAAGTAATTGAATTAATATTAACAATTAATAAATCGTAAAATTGTTTATTTAAAGAAAATATGTTCATTTTTTAAACCACTGTTCTATTTTAACAAATCTTGAAGAAGCGTCAAAAAGATAACTTTGATCAAAATTATAAAAATCTTTACTTATAAAATAAATATAATAAGGATTAACCAAAAAGATATTGGCTTTTAATTTTAAAATTAAATTTTCTAAATCAGCTAATTCTTGTGATAAATCAATGTTTGCTTCTTGAGTAAAACGTTGCAATTTTTCTTCAATAGCTAATGATTGGTGATTATTAATATTTAAACCCGCTGAAGAAAAGAATACTAAATTGGGCAAATGATCGAAAAAAATACCTGTTAACAAAGCTGAATACTTCTTTTCTGCTATTAATTTATTTAAGTTATTTTTATCTGTAAATTGTATTTTAATAAAATTAAATTTCTCTTGCAAATATCTTGCTATATCAGGATATAAATAAGAACTATCAACAGTTAAAATTAAAGTAGATGTATTTTTATAATCTTTAAAAGTAATAGCACTAGACATAGTACTTGTAACAGCTTGATCTTTGATGAGCAAAATTTTTCTTAATGAAGGCGAAAAAATTTTTGATGTAGCTTCGGCGTAGTCTTTAAAAACATTTTTAACAAGCTCTTGCCTGTTAATTGCTTTAGACAAATAATCAATAACTTCTTCATTAACTTGAGCTTTGTTAAAAAAAATGCCAACAACGCGAGGCATAATAATTTTATATATATTATAATCATAATGTATATTAGAGGGTAAAGAAAAATAATTCACGCCACCCAAACCATCTATCTCTTTTAAAACTAAAGCATCAAAAGCTTTCCGCACCGAAGAGTAACTATAAAAAACTATTTTATCTAAATAAGGTTGGGGTTGATATTGCAAGTTTCGCGTTAAAGTAAGAATAGTAATATCGTTTTTAGTTTCAATTTTTTCGAAAACAAAGGGACCACTGCTAACTTTTAAATCATTAAAAGATAATTGATTTAAAGAGTCAAAAGAAGCAAATTGTCTTGGAAAAATTCGGAAATTTTTTAAATTATAAAGAAAATAATTATCGTTATTTGGCAAAGTAAAGATTACTGTTTTTCTGTCAGGCATATTGATAGTAACCTTATCTAATAATAATCCCGGATTTGTCTTTTGTAAAAGATTAAAGCTAAATAAAAAATCGTCAATATCTATTAAAGCACCATCGCTCCAACGTAAATTATTTTTAAGATAAAAAGTGTAAGTCAACTTATCATTGCTAATTTTATAAGAATCAAAAAAACGAGATCTTATTTTGCCATTATCAAACTCAACAAAAGGAGGAAAAAGAATATTAAGAATTGATTTTTGAGTAATATTGTTTTCATTAATTTTAGCTAAATTTAAAGGCTCAACAGCTTCATAAATACCTTCGCGATAAATGCCGCCAGTTTTCGGATAAGGGCTTTCAGCAATTTTAATGCGAATTAAACCAATAACCGTAAAAATGATACCTAAAAATAACAATAATAACACAAAAATAAAAAATTTATCATTAGCAAAAAACAATTTGTGTAATTTAAGAAAATTAATTCTGAATAAAGATTTTAAAGGCTTCATAAAAATTGCATATAAAACAAATTAAACTATTTTATAAAATTGCAATAAAGAAAAAATAACAAATAAAAATATTAAAGCCCAGGTTAAAAAAAATAAATTTTTTTCTAAACCTCTTCTTTTTATTAAAAAAGATGTAGCAGGTCCAAAAAGTGCACTTGATTCTCCACCTCTCTGTTGCAAAATAATTAAAGCAACAATAATTCCTCCTATAATAATTTGCAAAAAATCAAAAAACATTTAAAAAATTAATACACTTAATATTTATTGATATCTTATTCTAAAGCAATTATATAAATTAATTTCTAAAATATTATACCATAAATTTACTTATACTGCTATATTTGCGTCAATATTTATATCAATATCAATGATATAATAAATTTAAAACAATGGAAGGGTGCCGGAGTGGTTTAACGGAACGGCCTGGAGAGCCGTGCTCTCGCAAGAGGGCTCGTGGGTTCGAATCCCACCCCTTCCGCCAATCAGTTCCGCCAATCAGTAAATATTAAACCTACTCCATTCTTTGCAAAAATTCGCCAGTTGATTTTAAAGTAAAAATTTAATTTTTTTTGTATTCGTATTTTTGTTAAAATCTATTGTAAACTTCAAAATTTGATATAATTAAAAATATGAAAATAAAATTAATTTTCTTATTTTTTCTTATAGGACTTATTCCAGTTGTTTTTCAAATACAAAATGTCAAAGCGCTTAGTTGTTTACGCTTAAGTTTTCCTATTCTTGGAATTGTTAGCGATATCTCAGTAAAAGGATCGGAAACAGAAATAGTTTTGGATAAATTTTATACATTCAATACGTCAGACATCGATAATGAGAAAATAATTAGCATTGACCGGTATGAAAATATTGTTAAAGAATATATAGAAAATAATTTTCAACTTCCTGAGAAGCCTTCGTTACAAGATAATGATCCGACAAGCAAAGATATAATTAATAAGGTTTTTATTCCTACTAATGCTTTTAAGCAAATACAAATTGATAAAAATGACATTATTATAAATGGACCTCCGTTTTATGTTTGTACTTACAGATTCACCGGAATATTTACAAAAGATGGAAAACTAAAAAGTGCAATAATAAATGACAACTATCAAGATTACTCCTATCGCAATAATAAACTAGAGGTAGAAGCTGGCAAGGAGCTTGAATGTTATGAGCATAATATATGTAAAATTGAAGTCAATTTTAAGCTAGATGATAAATCATTTAATTTGTCCCCACCTCAATTATACAAACCAACAGGAAGTTCAATTAAATCCATTTCTCTCTTAGACAGCAGTAGCATAAAAAAAGGAAACGATGGGCGACCAGTAGTCTTTGATTGGGGTCTAAATACTTATGTAACTTATGTGTTGAATTTTTCAGATTTTACAAACCATTCAATTTCAAGCTCTACGCCAACACCAAATATAAAACCTGAACCACCATCACCTACAGAACAAAAATCACTAACACCAACGCTATCAGAAAAAACCACAAAAAATTTCTTCCAAAAAATCTGGCTTTGGCTTATATTATTATTGTTTAAACAATTTGCAATATATTAATATATACTATTATTAGTACAAATCTTGATGTAACAATAGCTGGAACAAAATCAAATTGGAAATTTTTGCTTCAATATCTTTTTCTTTTTTCAAAAAGTATTTTCAAATTGAAAATTTTATAATCCTAATATCGAAAATGGTTTTTTCAATTTTTTATTTAATTAATAAAATAAACGTTTTTATTAGTTGAGATGCGTATGTGTTTTCTTGACAATTATGTTATAATATAATTTGAATAACTTATATAAAGAGATATATTATTATATTTATATATAAAATTTATCAGCTCAATTAATATTACCTAATCATTTTTATAAAAAGGTCGCCGTAAATTTAATTTGTTTAAAAAATGAAACTCAAACCATTGAACGATTATCTTCTTATTGAACCTTTAAAAGAAGATGAAATTACTAAGGGCGGCATTGTTATTCCTGAAACAGCTAGAGAAGAAAGAACAACTAAAGGTAAAGTTATCGCTGTAGGTCCAGGAAAACTAAATGATAAAGGCGAACGCATAAAACCAACAATTAAAGAAGGTCAAATGGTTGTCTTTAAAAAATATTCTCCTGATGAAATTAAAATTGATGATAAAGAATATTACTTTGTTAAAGAAGATGATATTTTAGCTGTTATCGAAAGTTAATAATGCAAACTTATATAAACTTTAGTGAACAAAGGCGAACTATTTATTATAAACATCTGGGTTTTAAATAAAAAATCAAATATAAAATTGTCGAAAATTAAATCTTTGAATTTTAAAAATGGCAAAACAAATACTTTTTGACGAAAAAGCAAGGAAAAAACTTTTAAAAGGTATTAATAAATTAGCCAATGCTGTAATCGTTACCCTCGGACCCAAAGGTAGAGCTGTTGTTTTAGATAAAGGCTATGGTTCACCAACAATTACTCGTGACGGCGTAACCATAGCAAAAGAAATTGAATTAGAAGATAAAATTGAAAATCTTGGCGCTCAATTAATAAAAGAAGTTGCTGAAAAAACTAATGATGCCGCTGGCGATGGCACAACAACAGCTACTTTGTTAACAAAAATATTAACCAACGAAGCTTTAAAAAATGTAGAAGCTGGCGTTGATCCTATAGAAATGCAAAAAGGTTTAGAAAAAGCAAGTCAAATTGTTATTGATGAATTAAAACGAATTTCTAAACCAGTAAAAGGCAAGGAAGATACTAAACATGTAGCGACTATTTCTGCTCGTGATGAAAATATTGGCGAATTGATAGCTACAGTAATTGAACAAGTAAGCAAAGACGGAGTTGTCACTGTTGAAGAATCGCAAACAATAGGTTTAACTCACGAAATTGTTGAGGGTATGCAATTTGACAGAGGTTACGTAAGTCCTTATATGGTAACCAATCCTGAAAAGATGGAAGCAGTACTAGAAAATCCTTTAATTCTTATAACCGATAAAAAACTAACCTCTATTCATGAATTAGTACCTTTACTTGAAAAAGTTGTCCAAAGCGGCAGAAAACAAATTTTAATTATTGCCGAAGATCTTGAAGGCGAAGCTTTAGCAACTTTAGTTGTCAATAAATTAAAAGGCGTTCTAACTTCAGTAGGAGTTAAAGCTCCGGGTTTTGGCGACAGACGTAAAGAGATGCTCCAAGATATTGCTATTCTAACTGGCGGCCAAGTAATATCCGAAGAATTAGGTATGAAATTAGAGCATGCTGATATGCATCAATTAGGCGAAGCTCATAAAGTAATCATCACCAAAGACACAACAACTATTGTTGGTGGCAAAGGCGATAAAAAAGAAATTGAAAAAAGAATTCAACAAATAAAAGTTCAAATAGAAAAAACAACTTCTGAATACGATAAAGAAAAACTTCAAGAAAGATTAGCAAAATTATCAGGAGGTGTAGCTGTAATTAAAGTTGGCGCTCCAACTGAAGTAGAGCAAAAAGAAAAGCAGCATCGTATTGAAGATGCAATTTCAGCAACCAAAGCAGCCATTGAAGAAGGCATTGTGCCTGGCGGCGGTGTTGCTCTTATAAGAACTATTGATAGTTTAGAAAAATTAATAGATAAATTATCAAAAGAAAGTATACCTCAATATATAGGCGCGAATATTGTTCGTAAAGCTATAGAAGCTCCTTTGCGACAAATAGCTGATAATGCCGGCGTTGATTCATCTATTGTTGTTGAAAAAGTAAAATCAAGCAAAGACGGCTTCGGCTTTAATGCTGCAAATTTGCAATATGAAGATTTATTTCAAGCAGGCATCATTGATCCAACCAAAGTTACAAGAATTGCTCTCCAAAATGCTATTTCTATTGCTAGCCTTTTGTTGATAACTCAAGCTGTTGTTTCAGACATTCCTGAAAAAAAGAAAGAACCAAATATCCCCCCGGACGCTAATTACGAAGAAGAATATTAATTAAAAATTTAAAAACATTATGGCAAGAGTTAAAAGAGGTACTATTAAACACAAAAAAAGAGAGAAAATTTTAAAATTAACCAAAGGTTTTCGTGGTCATTACTCAAAAAAGAAAAAGTTCGCCAAAGAAGCTTTATTGCATGCTTTTAAACATTCTTATGAAGATAGAAAAAAGAAAAAAAGAGATTTTCGAAGGTTATGGCAAATAAGAATCAATGCTGCGGCGAGAACTCATAATTTAACTTATAGTACTTTGATCAATAGATTAAAGAAAAACAATATAGCTCTCAATAGAAAAATTCTTAGCCAACTAGCTAAAGAACATAGTTCTATTTTTACACGTTTATTAGAATACGCAAAATAAAAAATGTTAGGCGGAATTCATTTTTTTGCTGGTGCTTCGACATCGATTTTTCTAACTAATAATTATTTGCTTGCCCCAATAATTGGCATTGTCTCTCACCATCTTTTAGATCGTTTACCTCATTTAGATTTAAATATAATGCAACCTCCTAATGACCATTTATCAACGGCTAATATGAAAGTTAAATTGTTTGTTTTTGGAGAATTGGTTATCTTAACTTTATTTACATTAATGCTAACAATTGAATATTTTAATAGTTCGTTAGTTCATCTAACTATAGCTATTTTAGGAGGTTTAGGAGGTATTGCTCCTGATGTTTTTACTATTTTATTTAAAGAAAAATTAAAAAAATTTAAAGTATTCAAGGCTTATTTTGATTTTCATAAAAATTTTCACTTTAAATTAAAAGAAAAAAAATTAAAATATTGTTTTTTGCCAATTTTAACGGAAATTATTGTTTTAATAGCAAGCTTTGCTTTAATAGATATCGCCGCTTCTTTTATTTTAACTCATTAACAATCTTTTGTTTCAATTAATATAATAAATTGATCATAAGTCTTTTATCATTGCCAACCTCTAAAACATTATCATTATCGCCGCTATCATATGAAGTTTGATCAATGCCGCCATTTTTTTTATAATCAGAAAATTCTAAATTAGCATTTATTTCAAAAGTTGAGCTGTTTCTTTTAAAAACATAAGCGTAAAATAATTTTTTATTATAAGAATTAATTGGATCTACCGGGTAAGCAACCAATGGTGGATTAACTAGTGTTGTTAAATCAACCGGCAACCAACCATTGCCATCAATATTTATTAAATTAGAAGAAGATGCTTGTTTTAAACGATAACCGCCTAAAATTAAAGCGCTTAGGTTTTCAACATCAACGGGGACGGAAATAAAAATTGACTGTTCGCTTTCTCCAATGCCGGTGTTAGTCGGTCCTAAAGCTAAGGGATTATTTTTATTAAACATTAAATAACTCGTTAAAGCCATTTCCAAAGCCCATAAATCAGCTATTCGCTTATCGTCCCTACTCTTTTTAAAAAAATTAGCATAATCAAAAACACTAAAGAAAAAAGTCAAAATTATTAACAAAATAAAGACAACAATAACAATCTCCAATAAAGTAAGGCCTTTAGATTTAAGAACCATTTCTTTGCAAGTATAAATTCAAAAATTTATTAGCGCTTCTTAAGATATCTTTATTAAAAGTAATTAATTTAAAAGCTTGAATATAGGGCAACCAAACATAACCTTTGTGCTCATCAGAAAGAATAACTTTCTGATCTTTTGCTTGAGCCAAATAAAAAATCACTTCTTTGATAATAAATTCATTGCGATGCCGAAAATGATAAATGGAATTTTTTTCAAAACCTTTAATTAATTTAACATCCAAGCCTGTTTCTTCTTTGATTTCTCTTAAAGCAGTTTTATCTGGACTTTCATAAATTTCTAAATGGCCCTTAGGAAAATCCCAATGTCCACCTAAATAATTAAGCAATAAATATTCTCGTTTATTACCTTTCTGATAAAAAACAACGGCACCGGCGGAAATTTCTTTACGCATAGATGTTTATAAAAATAATTGTTATAATTATTTGTTATAATTATTACTATAATTATTTTAAACTATTTTTAAAATGAAAATTTATTTTTACGGAAGCACAGAAACAGTCACAGGTTCAAATATTCTTCTCGAAGACAATAATAGCAAAATTTTAATTGATTGTGGTTTAGTTCAAAAAGAAAGAACTTGCGATATAGAAAATTTTTATCCTTTTCCTTATGATGTTCAATCAATAAAAGCTGTGCTTTTAACTCATGCTCATTTAGACCATAGCGGCAGATTACCAAAATTAATCAAAGAAGGATTTAAGGGATATGTTTACAGCACGCCTCCTACTAAAGATTTAGCTAAAGAAATTTTGCTTGATTCTCAAAAAATCATCAATCAAAATTGCCAAGAACTTAATAAACAAAGAATTTACTCTGAAGAAGAAATAGATAAATTATTAGAACGGTGGCAAACAATAAACTATCATCAGCCGCTAACTATTGATAATTTTAATATTGAGTTTTTTAATAGTGGACATATTCTAGGTTCAGCTTTTATTAAAATAAATAATTTGGTTATTTCCGGAGATTTAGGCAATAAAGATAAAAGTCTAACGCAAGAATTAGAACCTTTGCCTAATGTCAATTATTTGGTCTTAGAATCAACTTACGGCAATAGACTGCATAAAAATTTAGATACAAGAATAAATGACCTGGAAAAAATAATTGAGAAAGTAATTTACGAAAAAAGAATCTTATTAATACCAACATTTGCTTTAGAAAGAGCTCAAGAAATAATTTTCGACATTCAAAAACTAATTGAAACTAAAAAAATACCGGATATTAAAATTTATTTAGACAGTCCTTTGGCAAAAAAAATATCTCGAATTTATGAAAAATATCCTGAATATCTCAATCATAATGCCAGCGTAGAGATATTAACTGAAGGTTTATTTAATAATGATTATTTAAAAATTATTGAAAACGATCAAGATGAGTTAGAAATGATTAAAAAACAACCTCCCAAAATAATTCTTGCTGGCTCAGGAATGATTATGGGAGGAAAAATAGTAAAAATTTTAGATCAGTATTTAAATAATGAAAAATTATCTATTCTTTTTATTGGCTATCAAGCTCCCGAATCATTAGGCAGAAAAATTTTAGACGGAGAAATGAAAATTAAAGGCGAAATCTTAACGCTTTTTTCTTATTCAGCTCACCGCGATCAAGCCGGTATTTTAGAGTGGGTAAAACCTCAAAGATTTAATTTAAAAGAAATCTTTTTAGTCCATGGCAATAATGATGAAAAAAAAGCCCTTCAAACGCTTATTATGGATAGTTTAGCTCTTAAAACCACTATTCCCCATAATAAAGAGAATGTTTTTGAAATTTTGTGATATACTATTATTAAGATAATTAAATTAAAATCAATTTATAACCACTTTGGTCGTTATTACAATTTTATTTAATTAAAATCAATGTCAAAATATTCCTCTAAACAAAAATTAGGTTTCACTTTAATTGAAATGGCTGTAGTGCTATTGATTATAGGTGTTTTAGCTGGTATTGTTTTAAGAAATATAGGAACTCAAGGCGTCGATGCCCGTGATAAAAGAAGAATAGCTGATTTAAATAATTTAGGCATTCAGTTAGTGCAATATTCTAACATAATGGGTACTTATCCGACTACAGCTGCAAGCGGAACAAACTCAGGATGGACTGATAGTTTTAAAGCAGCTTTTGGAAATGCTAACTTATCAACTCAATTACCACTACCTCCAACTTCAAATTCAGGAGATGTATATCACTATTTCCCTTGCTCTAGAGGAGGGGCAACTGGAACAGCGTTTGTCTTAAGAGCTAAATTAGAACAATCAGCGAATACAGCACCAGCTTTATATCGTCAATCATATAATTCAAGCTCTGAGCCATCTGGATGGTCGTGTACTGCGCCTAATGGAACAAGCTTTGATTGCCAAGCTTCAAATAATTACTTTTGTTATACTCAATAAAACTCAATAAAATAAAAAGTTTTTATTATTTAAAAATTAAATAGACTTTTCATTTTTCACTTTATGCACGGTTTCACTTTAATTGAAGTTACGATTGTTATTTTAATTATTACCTTGCTTATATCTATTGCTCTTAAATATAGTTTTATTAATAACGAAGTTTTAGAATTAAAAAACGCAACTTATAGCCTTAGCTCCTATTTAGGACAATTAAAAGATATATCTTTTAGCCGAAAAAATGTTGATGGTTATGCAACAGATCAAAGTGCTTGTGCTTATGGATTAAAAATTTCTTCATCTTCTTATATAGCTAAAGCTTTTGTAACTAGCACTAGAGCTGATTGCGATAAAATAGCCTCAAATACTCCTGCAGAATTTCAAGATGGCAATATTTATATTACTAAAAATTTTGATTTAGTAACAACTTCTGATTATTACAATATTATTAATGAACAATTTAATAATATTAAAATCTCCATAGCAACATCGGCAAACGAAAATTGCGAACCTTTTCCAGGTGATCTTCTTGAAATCAATGATAGTATACTTATAAGTTTTTATAATCCTTTTGGTGATTTTATTGTTATCAACGACTCCAATGAAAAAATATTCAATTCAAGAGAAATCGGTGTAAATCAAAGCGTTTATGTATGTTTAAAATTAAAATCATCAATTAACAACGAAGAACGTTTAATTATTCTTAATAAATTAGGGCAAATAAAAACAGTTCTTTTTAAATAAAAAAATATATTTTAAAATATTTTTAAAATAAAATTTATAAACGATGCTTAGCAAATTAAATTATGAAATTAATAAATAACAAAGAAAAAGCTTTTACTTTAGCGGAAATAATTATTGCTTTATTAATTATTGGCATTTCTGTGGCAGCTTTAACAAGATTAGCTATTAATTACATAGTTTCTTTATCTTTAGCCAAAGAACAACTTTTAGCTATTTATGTTACCCAAGAAGGTTTAGAACTTGCCACAGCTTTAAGAAATAGCGCTCCAACTGGTTCAAACAACAGATTTCAAGTGCCTATTAACACAACTTCTAACGCAATATCAACTTATTGTTTAGATTTTAATTCAAGCTCTAAAGAAATTACTACTACAACTGACTGTGCTGTTTCTTGGAATCGAAAATTCACGCGCGAAATTATTTATCAAACCTTAGCAAGAGCAAACCCTGGAGGCGATGATTATATAATAAGCATTATGTCTAGTTCAACATATAATCAAGAACCTCGATTTAGTTTAAATCAAAAAATTGTTCATACAGGTTATATAAGATGACTAAAAAGAATAAAGCTTTTACTTTAATAGAAACAGTGGTAGTAATTATGTTGTTTATTTTTGCGATTGTAATTATAGCGCAATTGTATATTAGTTTAACCAAGGCTGCTTTAGATTTACAACAACGACATATAGCTATAAATTCCATTCACTCAGGTTTAGAAAAAATATATAGCGAATTGAAAAATGGATTCAGTTTTACAATAACAGATAATTCAATACTTTTTAAAGACAAATTATGTGAAACCGCTATGATTAATTTTGATTCCAATAGGTTACTACTATATTACAATAGCTCATCATTGTTTAATAAAGATTTTGTTGAATTAGAGGATGTGAAAATTTATGGTTATAATCCATCTACAACACCTAGCGCTAGTTACTATTATCAACATTCATCATCAACAAAATTAATAGTTATTGACTATTATTTTTATATAAAAAGTCCCATTACAACAAAAACACCTTTATTTATTAGGCAAAGCATTGCTCCTTTAAATAGTTCCAAGGCCCAAATAGTAAATCGTTGTAAATTTGAATAAACAATTAATAATTTTTAATTTTATGACAATAAATAATCAAAAACATAAAGCACAAGTTTTACTCATCACCATCTTTATTCTAACCATTGCTTTAGTCGGTATGTTTTTTATTTTAAATCCAATAAAAATAAAGTTATTATCAATTCAAAATTTCGCCAATACCTATAAAGCCTACAATAATGCAATTAGCGGCTTAAATCTATACACTCTGTGTATAAGTAGTGACGAAACATCAATGGAAAACTCTAGTGCTTGCGTTAATTTTATGTCTATCATAGAAACTTCAACAATAAATAATACTAGTTATTGTTACGAAAGCTACCTAAATAGCGGAACTTGCACAACCGCAACTATTCGCAGTACAGGAACTGATACTGATTTAAAATTTGAAATAAATGTTTACAAAATGCAAATCGTTTCTACTCGTACTATTTATAGACTTAGCTCAGGTGAATATAAGAATAACATAAAAAATATTCTTGAATACATAGAATAAATATTATTCATTAATTCTATTGTCTAATTACAAATAAGTTTTTTCTTAAGCATAAAATTGAGTAAAATATTAAAAAGCAAAGTTTTTTAGCTTGGTTTTATTATTATTATTGAATTAATCAAATTAATAATTAATGGAAGAAAACATTAAAAAACGTATTGAAAAATTAAAAAAAATTATTGAAAAAGGCAGGTATTTTTACCATGTTTTAAATAAAGACTTATATCCGCCAGAAGTCTTAGATTCTTTAAAAAAAGAGCTTTATGATTTAGAGCAAAAATATCCACAATTCATAACTCCTGATTCGCCAACGCAAAGAATTGCTGGTAAACCCCTAAAAGGTTTCAAAAAAGTTTCTCATTCAACGCCAATGCTTTCATTAAACGATGCTTTTGATGAAAACGATTTAAAAAATTGGGATCAACGTAATAAAAAAATAATTAATGATAAATATGAGTATTTTTGTGAATTAAAAATAGATGGTTTAGCCATTAAATTAATATATAAAAATGGCTTTTTAGATACCGCAGCTACTCGAGGCGACGGTTTTACCGGCGAAGATGTTACCTTAAATGTTAAAACAATAGAAGCAATACCTTTAAAACTTTTGCCCTTAGATGAAATACGAGAAAATCTAAAGCAAGAAAAATTATTTAATGCTCTAGCAAGTTTTAAAAATGATTATCCTGAATTTATAGAAATTAGAGGCGAAGTATTTATGCATCTTAATGATTTTGAAAAACTCAATCAAGAAAAAATAAGTCGCCATGAAAATCCGTTTGCTAATCCAAGAAACGCTGCTTCCGGTTCTTTAAGACAATTAGATCCTCAAGTAACAGCTAGTCGCCGATTAGATTCTTTTGTTTATGCCATAACCACAGATTTAGGACAACAAACCCACGAAGAAGAACATAAAATACTCAAATGCTTAGGTTTTAAAACTAATCCCTATACTAAACTCTGTCAAAACCTCCAAGAAGTCATTGAATTTAAAAAATACTGGGAAAACAATAGAAATAAACTTAGCTTTGAAATCGATGGTATTGTTGTTATTGTTAATAACAACAAAATTTTCTATGATTTAGATATTGTAGGCAAAGCACCCCGAGGAGCTATAGCTTTTAAGTTTTCACCTAAACAAAATACAACTATTATTGAAAATGTTAGTTTTCAAGTAGGTAAAAGCGGAATTATCACACCGGTGGCGCATTTAAAGCCTGTAAAAGTAAGCGGCGTTACCATTTCAAAGGCTTCTTTACATAATGAAGATGAAATTCGCCGACTGAATTTAAAAATTGGCGATACCGTAATTATTTCAAGAGCTGGCGATGTAATTCCAAAAATTGAAAAAGCTTTGATTGAATTAAGGACTGGCAAAGAAAAAGATATTGTTTTTCCTAAAAAATGTCCTAATTGCCAAAACGATTTAATCAAAGAAGGCGCTTATTGGCGTTGCGTCAATAATCAATGCTATGCTCTTAATAAAGAAAAAATAGAACATTTTGTCTCAAAACAAGGATTTGATATTAGTGGTTTAGGTAAAAAAATTATTGAAAAGCTTATGAATCATAATATCATCACAAAAGCAAGCGATATATTTACACTTACTCAAGACGACTTACAACAACTACCTGGCTTTGACACTATTTTAAGCGCTAAAATTATCAATAATATTGCTGCCAAAAAAAATATTCCCTTAGAAAAATTTATTTATGCTTTAGGCATAAGACATATAGGTGAAGAAAATGCCAAATTATTAGCTGATTTTTTGAATAAACAATATTCCATCAAACAACCGCAAGATTTGCTTAAAGCAACTGAAAAAATAAAACTTGAAGATTATCAATCTATAGAAGGTTTTGGCGAAAAAGCAAGCGCTGCTGTTTTTAACTGGTTTAAAAATAAAGATAATATAAAACTTTTAAAAGAATTAGATGAAGCTGGTGTTAAAATTATTAGTAAAAGAATTACCGCCGATCAACCTTTGGCAAAGCAAATATTTGTTTTTACTGGCGAATTAAAAAGTTTATCGCGAGCTCAAGCTAAAGAAATTGTTGAAAATTTAGGAGGCAAGACAATGAATGATATTTCAAAAAAAGTTACTTTTCTTGTTGTTGGCGATAATCCCGGCTCTAAATTAAACAAAGCTAAAAAATATAATATTAAAATAATAGATGAAAATCAATTTTTGAAATTAATCAATTATAATAAATAATCTATCAATGAAAGAAAATAAAACATTCCGCTATTCATCTTACGATATTGAACAATTGCAAAAAAGTTATGAGAATTTAAAAAAACTGCAAGCTTTAGCTCGAAAATATTGGCAACAAAAACAATACGAACAATATAAAAAAACACAACAAGAAATAGCCTTGCTTGAAGAAAGCATAAAAATCAAGGAAAAATTAATTGAACAATATTTAAAAAATGCAGGAAAGAAAAAAGATCGAAACAATTAGACGTCTTTCCGAAATCCTTAATAAAGTTAACAATCACAAAAATACTATTATTACTATCACTGATATAATTATGCCTTCTAAAGGCGGAGTAATGACAATATATCTTAGCGTTTTTCCTGATAAAAATGAATTAAAAATTATTCAATATTTAAATGCCATAAATTTTAAAATTAAAAAAGAATGCTTAGCCACAATTCGCTTTCGTCATTTACCGCGAAAAATAATTTTTAAAACATCAAAAAGCATTAAAGAAGGCGAGGAATTATTAAAATTAATCAATAATTTATCAATCAATGAACAAACAAAACAAACCTAAAAGAAAAATAATTAGAAAAAAACAACACGGCGAAAAAATTGAAAAAATCGCTTGCGAATTATTAAAAAACTACAAATATTTAGTTTGGAAACCAATTCGCGTTAAATTTCATTCGCAAGATATTTTCGGCTTGTTTGATATTATTGCTTTAAATAAAAAAGAATTAAAATTAATTCAAGTACAAAAAGATAGAAAAAGACCTTATAAAATAAAGCAAATTTTTAAACTTCCCCAACCAAAAAAAATTAAATATGAGCTCTGGGTTTACAAAACCAATGAAAAAAAATTTAAAATTTATGATAAAATATAAAGTAAATTAATTTTCCTAAATCAACAATGACACATTTGTTAATTCAAAAAATAGAAAAAAAATATTTAAGAACAGACTTACCAGAAGTAGCGCCGGGCGATTATGTAAAAATCTGGCAAAAAATTAAAGACGCCAAAAAAGAAACCTTGCAAACTTTTCAAGGTATTATTATTGCTATCAAAGGAGGCAAAGGCGTTCGAAGAATGATAACTGTCAGAGGTGAGGCTGCTGGGCAAATGATTGAAAAAACTTATCCCTTTCATTCGCCTATTATTGATAAAATAAAGATCTTAAAAAAAGCTAAAACAAGAAGAGCGAAATTATATTTTATTCGTAAATTACATCCTAAAGAAATACGCCGTAAACTAAAAATCACTATCTAAATTTCTATTTTAAAATTTTTTAGAAAAGATAAACGGTGAATTTTGCTTATTCCCCATCGTTGTAATAAACAATAGTGCTCCTTTGTGCCATAACCTTTATTTTTTTCAAAAGCATAAAAAGGATATTTTTTGGCAAGATTAATCATATATCGATCTCTTTTAACTTTAGCTAAAATTGAAGCACCGGCAATAGAACAAAAGCGCTGATCTCCTTTAGTATAATAAAAGGCATTTTTTAGATGTAAATTTTTAATCTTTAAACCATCAATTAATAAAATTTGAGGCTGAAAATAATTATAAATCTTTATTATTGCTTTAGTAAAAGCATTTTGGATACCATATTTATCAATAATTTGATTATTAACCGAATATGTCTTATAGGGCAGTTTATATTTTTTAATTAAGCTAACAAAATAAAGACGTTGTTGTTGCGTTAACAACTTCGAATCAAAAAAATAAATTTTGTGTTTTCTTAAAACTTTAATAACTGTTTTATCTATCATTAAACCACCCACAACCAAAGGTCCAGCAATAGCTCCCCTGCCAACTTCATCAATGGCAACTAAATTGTAAAAATTTTTATTCAAAAAATATTTTTCCCCAAGCCATAAAATTGTTTTTAAATTTTTCTTGGGTAAAATTTTAAAGATATGGAAAATTTTGTTCATTTGCATACCCATTCACATTATAGCTTATTAGATGGATTGTCCAAAATTGATGGTTTGATTAATAAAGCCAAGGAATGTGGATACGAAGCTCTAGCTCTTACTGATCATGGCAATTTGTATGGTGCCATTGAATTCTATAAAAAAGCTAAAAAAAATAATCTCAAGCCAATCATTGGTGTTGAGATGTATCTAGCGCCTTATAAATTAACTGACAAAGAGAAAAAAATAGATTCTCGCAGTTTTCACTTAACAATTCTAGCTAAAAACAATGAGGGCTACAAAAACCTTTTAAAATTAGTCTCAATCGCTTGGCTCGAAGGCTTTTATTACAAACCACGAATTGATAAAGAAACCCTAAGACAATATAGCCAAGGTTTAATATGTTTATCGGGTTGTCCCAGCGGTGAAATTCCAAGATTAATTTTAAATAACAAATATGAAGAAAGTAAAAAAGTAGCTCTATTCTTTAAAACAATATTTAACGATGATTTCTATTTGGAAGTAAATTATCACCCCAATTTAGAAAATGCTAAAAAACTAAAAGATGGTTTATTACGCTTAAGCAAAGAAACAAACATTCCCTTGGTAGCAACGTATGATAGCCATTATTTAAATCATGAAGACAATAAAATTCATGATATTTTCTTAGCCATTCAAACAGGCAAAGATATTGAAGAAACGGAAAGATTAACAATGAAAGATGATGATTTTTCTTTTGCTGACAAAGATACAATTAATAAACTGTATGCTGATATTCCTGAAGCTATGCGTAATACCGTCAAAATTGCTGAACAAGTGTCTTTAGAAATAGAATTGAACAAACCTAAAATGCCTTTTTATCCATTGCCTGACAATGAAACTGCAGATTCTTATCTAAAAAAATTGTGCTTAAGTGGAATAAATAAAAGAAATATAACAATGGATGATAATGTTAAACAAAGATTAGAAACGGAATTAAAAATTATTGAAATAACCAAATTTGCTTCCTATTTTTTGGTTGTTAGCGATATTGTTAATTTTGCTAAAAATAATAATTTGTCTGTTGGTCCGGGCAGGGGTTCTGTTTCTGGAAGTTTAGTAGCTTATTTACTTAATATTACCGATATTAACCCTCTAAAATATGGCTTGCTATTTGAACGTTTTTTAACTCCTGACAGGATTGAATTCCCCGATATTGACATTGATTTCTCTGACACAAAAAGAAGCCAAGTCTTTAATTATCTTAAAAATAAATATGGCAAAGACAAAGTAGCGCAAATTATTACTTTTGGAAAAATGGCATCAAGGGCAGCTGTTCGCGATGCTGGCAGAGCTTTAGGTTACTCTTTTAGCGTTGTTGATAAATTAGCGAGATTAATACCTGCAAATATGCCTTTAAACGAAGCTAAAAAATTAAATGATGTGACAAAATTATTAAAAAATGAACCTTTCTATAAGCAAATTATTGAAACCGCCGAAAAATTAGAAGGCACAATAAGACACGCTTCAGTTCATGCCTGTGGTTTAGTTATCACGCCTACTACTTTAACAGATTACTTACCTCTTCAATTTGCTCCTAATGAAACTCAAACAATCATCTCTCAATATGATATGTACTCTGTCAATGAATTAGGTTTATTAAAAATGGATATTCTGGGTTTAAAAACTCTTTCAATTATTGAAGATACAAAAAGAATTATTTACGAACGCAAACAAGAAAATGTTAATTTTAATGATGAATTTAATGATAAAGCTACTTTTGATTTATTAAAAAAAGGCTATACTAAAGGTATTTTTCAATTAGAAGGTAGAGGTATGACACGTTATTTACAACAAATCCAACCAGAAAGAATTGAAGATTTAGTCAGTTTGATTGCTTTATATCGTCCTGGTCCTATGGAACTAATACCTTCCTATATTCGCAGAAAACAAGGCAAAGAAAAAATAGAATATCCTCATCCTTCACTAGAACCAATTCTCAAAGAAACCTTTGGCATAATGGTCTACCAAGAACAGTTAATGCAAATGGCTCAAAAATTAGCTAACTATTCTCCCACAGAAGCTGATGTTTTACGCAAAGCTGTAGGAAAAAAAATAAAACAATTATTGATTAATGAAATAAATAAATTAAAAACAAAAATGATTGATAATGGTATTGATCAAAAAACAGCTGAACAAATAGCCAATTTAGTTGAACCCTTTGCAAGATATGGTTTTAACAAAAGTCACGCTGTTGCCTATGCCATAATGGGTTATTACACAGCTTATCTAAAAACACATTATACTATTGAATTTATAACTGCTTGTTTAATTCACAATGCTAAAGATATTGATAAAATTAAATCTTTTCTTGATGATTGTAAAAATTATGGGATTAATATTTTACCGCCAAGCATTAATGAAAGCAATTATCATTTTACTATTATTAATGATAAGACTATTAGATTTGGTTTAGGTTCTATAAAAAATGTCGGCGAACCTTTGATTAAATTTATTGAACAAGAAAGAAAAAATAACGGACCTTATAAAAATTTACTTGATTTTATAAATAGAATTAAATTTAAAGATCTCAACAAAAAAAGTTTAGAAAGCTTAATCAAAGCAGGCGCCTTTGACGATTTCTATCCCCGACAATTATTAATAGCCAATTTAGATTATATAATTGATTTTATCCAAAAAAATAAAAACATTAATCATCACAATTCTTTATTCGGCGTGCAAAATGATTTATCTTTAAAAGAAACAAAGCCCATCGATAAATTACAAATATTACAATGGGAAAAAGAATTGTTAGGCTTATACATTTCCGGACATCCGTTTGAAAATTTTCAAAATATATTTAAACATAACGGCGTAAAAAATATAAACGAAGTCCGCAATGCTCTAGAAGGAACGAAAATTGCAACAGCTGGAGTTTTAACAAATCTTGTTAGAAAAATAACTAAAGCAAAAGAACCTATAGCTTACGGAGAATTAGAAGATTTAAATAGTAACATTGAGATTGTTTTTTTCCCTAAAATCTATGAACAATATTTTGATAAACTAACCGAAGGTAAAATATACTATATTGTTGGCACTGTGCGACAGCGAGATAATAAAAGCGTAATTTTCGTTGATTTAGCTAAAGACATAACCAATATGCGTCATAATAATAAAAATGTCAACTCGCAAACATCGGTAAAATTACAATAATTAAATGCGTCTTTTTCTTGCTTTTGATTTAGACCAAAAAGACAAAGATCGACTAAAACTTACTCTTCATAAAATAAAAAAAGATTTTCCTTTAGAAAAATGGATCCCTGAAGAAAATTGGCATTTAACTTTAGCTTTTTTAGGTAATATTTACGATGATGAAACTATTAAGCAATTAGCATCATTATTGCAAATTGTATCAAAAAAACAACCAACAATTACCACTACTATCTATAAAATTGATTTTGCCCCACCGCAAACTATCGTCAAAAGAATGATATGGGCATATCTTAAAAACACTGAAGAATTAGAGAATATATACCAAAAGATTAAAACCTCTTTAAACAAGATGAACATTCAACAAATAAGTCAGAATAATTTTCTACCTCATATCAATCTTGTGCGTTTACAAAAAACTTATAAAAATAAACAATTAAATCAGCAAACTAATATTAACATTACCCTTCAAACAATAACTCTTTATCAATCAATTCTCAGACCTGAAGGAGCTAAATATGTACCCTTAAGCTCTGCAAAATTAAATTAAAAATGTTTCACTGTTTTAAGTGAATAAATTTTATCTTCGAAACTTTGAATCTCAGAAAAAATTTTATTTTCAAGCTTAATAACTTCATTAATTTTTGCTTTAGTTTTAACTTTTCTAGGGGTAAACAAATTACAACAATCATCGCCTTTTATTAAAGAAATTTGCCCCGTACCAATTTTAAATGCTAAATCAATAATTTCTTGTTTATTGTAACCAATTAAAGGTCGAAGAACCAAAGCAGAGCTTGCTTGACTAATAACTGATAAATTATCAATTGTCTGAGAGGCAACTTGACCCAAACTTTCACCGGTAATTAAAACATTCATTTTTAAATCGTGCATTAATCTTAAAGCTAAACGCATCATTGTTCGCCGATAAAAAATAATTAAAAATTCCAAAGGTATGTTTTGATAATAAAATTTTTGAATCTCTAAAATATTCATTAAAAACAAAGAAGAGCGTAAATTATATTGATTTAAAACAGTTACCAATTGTTCAACTTTTTCTAAACTATCCTTAGATGTTTGTGGATAACTATGAAAGTGGATAAAATTTAATCTTAAACCTCGTTTCATCATTAAAAAAGATGCTACTGGCGAATCAAAACCAGCAGACAAAAGAGCTAAGCCTTTACCACTTGAACCTACAGGCAAACCCCCGAAACATTTATATTTCTGAAAACCTAAAAAAAATTTATTAGAACGATATTCGATAAAAAAAACATTACTGCTAGCCTTATTGAAAACTATATTTCTTGTTTTTTTTAAATTGCCAATAATTTCATTTTTAATCTCTATGGAGTTTAAATGATATTGTTTGTTACCACGTTTAACCTCAAGATAAAAATCAACATAATTAGCTAACATTTTTTCTAAACCAGCAATTAGATCAGACAAATTATCAAAAATAAGCACAGGCATAAAGTAATTAATGCCGATAATATCTTTTAATAAATTAGAAATGTCTTTTTTAGCTCTTAACCAAAAAACACCTCCTAAATTTTTTATAAAATCTATATTATCTTTTTTAAGCTTATAAAAGAGATTTGATAATAATATTTTCTCAAAAAAAGATCTGTTTTTCCCTTTTAAAATAAGTTCACCGCTTTTAAGTAAATAATCAAACATCGGTTATTATTATAAATTTGTGATTAATTTTTCTCGTAAAGACCTATGATATTTTAAAGCTAAATTATGAGCTTTTTTGTCAAGAAGAATAAAAAAATTACGTAAATCAACATTGTCTTTTAATAATAATGATTGTAAATGATTATCTTTATAAAAATAAATAATCTCTTTTGGTTTAGCCAAAGATATTACTTGAAGACGATCCATAAGATTCTTTTCGTTAACAGCTTGACGAGCTTTGTTTAATTGATCAATGCCACCGTCTATAAGAATAAGATCCGGATATCCCCATTCTTTATGAGCTAATCTTCGCAAAACTACATAATAAATGCTTAAAGCATCGTAAACTTTTGTCAAATTGATTTTAAATTTTCTTAATAGATTAGACTTATAAAAACCATCGATAAAAGTAACAAAAGCAGCTACAGTGTCTTTGCCAGCAAAATGAGAAACATCAACAACTTCAATATGGCGAGGAAAATTGGTTATGCCTAAAACATTTTTTATCTTAAGTAAAATTTTATAATTTTGGTGTTCTGCTAAAAGACTATCAGCGTCTTTAATAAAATTAATATTATTTTCTATCTTTTTTAAAGATAAATAAATTTTTTTTAATTGATAAGCTTTTTCTAAGTCATTAACCTTAAGCTTTAGATCAATTTCTTTTAAAATTTTTTTCTTTAAAAACTCCAATCTACCATTTAAAACATTTTTAATCATCTTTAAATAAAAGAAATATAATTTTTTATTATTTTTATTAATTTCTTTAGTTTTGCCAAAACAACAAAAACCCAAACATAAACCTAAAGAAGCATTTAAACATTGACGTTGATGTTGATTAAGACAAGTACAAAAAGGAATTTCAGTCCTTATTAACTTTAATAAAGCCCTTAAAGAACTACCATCAATAAAAGGACCGAAAATAGAGGAATAACGCCATTTTTCTGGTTGATGAACAATAAGAATTTTGGGATATAAATCATCTGTAAAAATAACATAAAAATACTTAGAATCATCTTTTAATAATTGATTATAAACAGGATTAAATTTTTTAATAAGAGCACTTTCTTTTAAAAAAGCTTCAAATTCATTTTTAGTTACCAAATATTCTAAATCACAACTTTCGTTTAATAATTTAATAATTTTAGGAGATTTTGTTTGATAATGTTGTTTAATGCGTTTACGAATATTTTTTGCTTTACCAATATAAAGCACTTTACCTTGTTGATCTTTAAAAATATAAACGCCACAATTTTCTGGTAATTTTTGCCAATTTATTTGACTAATCATTTTATAGAGATTAAAAAAATTTTAATAAACTTCTACCTGTAAATGATGGCGGTTGTTTAATGCCAAAAATATCGAGGATAGTTGGCGCTATGTCAACCAAAGAGCCTAAAATTTTTTTTGAATAAAAAGATAATTCTATTTTATTTTTTTCTTTTTTTCGTTGTAAATCTAGGCAATAAAAAGGTACAGGATTGTCTGTATGAACAGTATGCTTTTCTCCGGTTAATAAATCAATCATTTTTTCAACATTGCCATGATCAGAAGTTATTATTAAAACATAAGGAGATTTTTGCAATGTTTCATAAACATAACCTAAATACTCATCAAGAAAATTTAAAAAATTAATTGCCCATTGAAAATTACCGCTATGACCTATGATGTCTAAAGCTGAAATACTAGTTAAGATAAAATCAAAATTACCTTCTTTAATACTTAAAACCATTGAATCTAATATTTCTTTGCTTTTACTTGTAAGTTCTTCTAAGGTTTTAGCATGCGATAAATCAGGAAATATTTTAAAAACTTCACCAGGGTGTTCTTCTTCAATAAAACCATTAAAATAATATCTTAAAATCATATCTTTACTTTCGTCGGCAAATTTAATTTGACTTAATTTATGTTCTGCTAAAATTTTCGATAAATTACTTATTATCTTTTGCTCCTCAAAAATAACCGGGTAATCAACATTTTCTAAATATTTTGTTAAAGAAGCTATATATAAATTATTGCGCTTAGGCCTATTAAAAAACTGAAAGTCGGGATTTAAAAAAGCGTTTGCTAATTGAAAAATAGCTTTATTTTCAAAATGAAAAAAAAGTATCGCATCGCCATCTTTTATATAACCGTCTTTATTAAGCAAAATAGGTTCTAATAAAGCGTCAGAAAAAGTAGGATCTTGATACTTTTGTTCTAAAAAAACAAAGGGGTCATCAACAAATAATCCATTACCTGTTACTATTAACAAAAAAGCTCTTTGTGTCTTTAAAGCATAATCTCCTGATTCATCTAAAGCGTAATAACGTCCACATAACGAAGCCAAATGATAAGAATATTTTTTATCTATTAAATACTGCTGTAAATTTTTTAGCAAAGACAAGGCTGATTTCGGCGGCGCTTCAAAGCCATCAGTAAACAGATGTAAAAAAACATTTTGTAAATTATTAGTTTTAGCTGCTTCCAAAATAGCATATAAATGATTTAAAGATGATTTTGTGTAACTTTCGCTTATTAAACCGATAAGATGCAATCGCGAATTAAAATTACGACAGTGATTAAACACATTAATAAGATTAGGATTTTTAAAAAAATCGCCGCGCTCAATACTTAAATTAATTCTGGGGAAATTCTCAAAATAAACTTCGCCTGTTCCCATGGTTAAATAACCATTTTCGCACGAACCAGGCATATTATGATAAAGACCCACAGAAATACCCGAAGCCGCCAAAAGACCAAAAGGAAAGTTTTTTTTAAAAAAATTAAAATTTGTTCCTTTTATAAATCGCAAAGGATTAGCAATGTTCAATTCTTTTTCGCCTAAACCATCTAAAATTAATAAACATACTTTTTTATCAATCATCTGATAAAATTATTATAATAAAAAACGGTCTTTAGTTAAAATATCGCTTAAATTTATTAACAATGACTAATCCATTTATTTTAATAATCTATATTGGGATTGGTATGGTAATTGGTTATTTTTTGAAACAAACCCTTACCAATATCCAAAACAAAAAACTTCAACAAGAATTAGAAGAAAAATTAACCATCAGCAAAAAAGAAGCTGAAAATATAGTCAAAGAAGCAAGAGAGAAATCTATCAATATTATCGAAGAAGCTAAAAAAGAAAAAGAAAAAATATTGGACGATGTTCTTCAAAGAGAGCAAAGAATTAGCCAAAGAGAAAAAATTTTAGATAATCGTGAAATAACTCTTATCGAAAAAGAAAAAAATATTACTAAAACTCTTGAAGAATTAAAGAGTAAAAATCAAGAATTAAACGACAAAGAAAAAATACTAATGGAGCAGCTACAAAAAATATCAGGTTTCTCTCAAGAAGAAGCTTTAAAAATGTTATTTGAAAAGCTAGAAAGCGATAACGAAGCAGAATTGATTAGTAGAATTATTAAATTAAAACAAAGAAATGAAGAAGAAATAGCTCAAGAAACTAAAAAAATAATTTACACTGCTTTACCACGTTATGCTCGTTCCGTAGTCAATGAAATTACAACAACAACCATTTCTCTACCCAATGAAGAAATGAAAGGACGAATTATTGGTAAAGAAGGTAGAAACATCAAACATTTTGAAAACCTTACCGGCGTTGAAATTGTTATCGATGAAACGCCTGACATAGTTATTCTGTCGTCCTTTGATCCAGTAAGACGAGAAATAGCTAGATTAGCCTTAGAAAAACTACTCAAAGATGGCAGAATTCATCCCGCCAGCATTGAAGAAAAAGTTCAAGAAGCCAAAGAAGAAATTGAAAAAATAATTGAAGAAACAGGCAAAAATGCTAGCTACGAACTAGGCATTTTTGATTTACCTCAAGAAATAATGATTCTAATGGGAAGATTAAAATTCCGTTATAGTTATGGCCAAAATGTTTTACAACATTCTATAGAAATGGCACATATTGCAAAAATGATAGCTGAAGAATTAAATTTAAATCCTTTTATTGCTAAAAAAGGAGCTTTTTTACATGATATTGGTAAAGCAGTTACCCACGAAATTGAAGGTAGTCATTTAGAAATAGGCATTAAAATCTTACAAAAATATAACATTGAAGAAGAGGTTATTTTAGCGATGCGTTCTCATCACGAAACTTATCCCTTCGGCAACCCTTATGCTTACATAGTTCTTGCCGCGGACATATTCTCTGCTGGTAGGCCTGGAGCTCGAAGAGAAACAACGGAAATTTATCTTCAAAGAGTTAATGACCTAGAAAAAATAGCTAATAGCTTTGAAGGCGTTGAAAAAAGCTTTGCTATTTCAGGAGGTAGAGAATTACGTGTTTTTGTTTCCACTGAAAAAATTAAAGATATAGAAATCTATAAATTAGCCAAAGATATAGCCCAAAAAATAGAAAAAGACTTAAGATATCCCGGGGAAATTAAGGTTGTAGTTATAAGGGAAAATAGAGCTGTAGAATATGCGCGTTAAATACTGAAAAACCAATAAATTAACTATTAACATATTCACATTTCAAGTTTTTATAAAAATATAATATAATTATATATATAAATAATGGTCGTTTTTAAATTAGCAAAATTTATCTTATAAATGGCAAAAGGAAATATCATAAAAGCTAAAGATTTAGCACAAAAATTAGTCGACAAATTTAATACTACTAAAAAAGAAGCAGTCGAAATAATAGAATTTTTAAAAACAGAAATAGTTAACAATTTAAAGAGCGGTTATCAAGTAAAAATTGCTGGTTTAGGTACATTTAAAGTAAGACAACGAAAAGAAAGAATGGCTTTGAATCCTAAAACAGGCGAAAAAGTATTGGTTCCAGCAACAAAAGTTCCTAAATTTACTCCGGCTAAAGATTTAAAAGAAGCAGTTAAATAAAAAACTAAAAATATAATAAATTTTATGTATGATCAATGTATATATTATTATTACCAAAGATAGAAAACTAGCAGAACTTGAAATTAACAAAATATCAAAAAAAAATATCCTTTTGAGCATCTCTAAAAATAATTGGCAAATTTTTATTGATAATTTACAGAAGCATTTAAATTTAAATATTCTTGGTGCTCAAGAGAATATCGTTATTTATAATATTGATCTTCTAAACGAAAAATATATTGATCAATTAGTTTATCTTATTAAAGATGCTAAAAAAATTATTTTCTTCATAGCTAACAGTCAACCTCTTTATTTAGAAGATAAAATAAAGAAAGAAAAAATTCCTCATAAAATTATTAATCTCCATAGCATCACCAATAACTCAGCTAATTTTGCTAAATATATTAAGCAATTTTTTAATGAGCACAAAATAGCCTTAACGCCAAAATTATTAAATTTCTTACAAGAAAACTACAAAAATAACATTGATTTATTAATTAATGATTTAGAGAGATTTAATTTTGCTATTAAAAACAATAATTTTAATGATATCGATAAACAAATAGCTAATTTCTTTACGCTTATACCTAATGTCTTTAAAATTCAAGATTATTTTCTAAGCTTACAATGGACTTTATTTATTCATAATTTCAAAAAAATTATTCAAACATCATCAAATCAGGAACTATTGCAATTATTATCTTTAATAATTCACTCTTTAATAAAAATATATATCTTAAAAAACTCTCCTAATTATAAACTACGCAATTCTTATTTTTATATTCAAAAATTAAAAGATAAAGCTCAACGTTTAGACAACGAAACTTTAAAAAAAATGATCGCCGCTTTAGCAACCACCGACGCTAAATTCAAAAAATTCGCTATTAGCAAAGAAGAAATACCTGAAGATATAGTTTTTAATTTGCTATTTAATTTTAGATACTAATTTTGCGTATTTTGATTTAAGACGCGCTGCCTTATTAGGATGAATAAATCTTTTAGCGCCTTTATCTATTTGTTTATATATATTTTTTAATTTCTCTTCCAAAACATCTTTAGCAAAATTTTCTGAACTTTTTGCTTGCCCAAGTTGTTTCGTCAAATCTTTTATCGCTTGTTTAATTTTTCGACGACGACGATCATTAAAAATTTTATTACGTAAACTTTGTTTTAAAGCTTTCTTGCTTGATCGAGTTCTAGGCATTTAAAAGATTACAATTGTTTTTTTAATTCTTCGACGGCTTTCTTTATTTTATCAGATAAATTTTGAGGCAATTTAAATTTTAATTTTATAACTATCCGCTTCCTACCATCATAAACAGGAATCTCAATATACTCTTTTTTAAAAGCTTCTAAAGGATTTAATTCTATAATAATCTCGCTTTGTGTTTCGTAACCCCCGCGAGGAGTACTATGTTTAGTTGCGTAACCTGTGTCAAAAATAGAAAAAATATCTTTAAAAAGATTAAAAATGTCATCTTCAAAAATTTGCTTATGGAAAAAACCTTCTGAACCAATATTAGTAAAAAAATCATCCCCAAAATAACCTCTTTGCCCAAATCTTCTTTGTGCATCGTACTGCGCTCTCAATTTCTTGTCTGATAAAACCCTGTAAGCTTCAACTATTTTTTTAAATTTATTAGCATCACCTCCTCGGTCAGGATGATATTTTTTAGCTAAATCGCGAAAAGCTTTCTTAATTTCATCTTCGCTAGCATTCTCTGGCACGCCTAAAATATCGTAATAATTTTCCATTGGTTAAAAGGATTATAAAATTATTAAAACTGCAAAAATTGTTTAGCGACTGGTTGATCAACAATTTTCAATATATTAAATTTTAGCATTAAAAAAAATATTAAATAAGACAGCAAAGATAAAATAAAACCCAGAACATAGAAGAATCCGTGCAAAACAATAATAGATGTTAGAAAAAGATAAAGAATATTATTATTCTTAGTCAAGTTATCGTTCATAAAAGCATAGATTCTTTGCAGAGCTTCTTCGTTGTTTAATAAAGAAGATAGCAATAAATCAAAATTAACTAGTCTAATTTCTTTTGGTGGTTGATTAAAGTTAAGATATTGAACAAAAAAAACATAAACATTACGCATGCCTTCTTTAAATTCAACAAAGTCAAAAGGTAGTTTATTAGAAAAATCAAAATTAATATAAACATAAAGAAAAATCATCAAAACAATAGCATGAAATATAAATATAAAATTATTATGAGCTATTTTGATAAATGGCAACTGAACTGAAGATAAAAAATAATTATGATTATAATTAACTTTTAATAAGGAAAGTAAGAAAAGCAAAACGCCGCCCAGAGGAAAAATATAAGCAACAAAAACACTAAAGGTAAGCCAAAGCAAAATATTTTCCAATAAAGAATTAACTAACTCCAAAACAGTAATAATTGTTATTAAAAAAATTAATAAACTAAAAAATATAAATAATTTTATCGTAACATAAAAGTTACTATAAAAAATAAAATAAAAAAGAAGTAAATCAATAATAATTAAAGCAAAAAAAATTATTTGTTTTAGATTAAATTGCAAACTATCAGAAAACATAAAAACTATTGATTCGGGCTTTGGTAAAAAGCGCCTCCTATTTGAGATAACAATTCATTTAATTCATTTATTTTAGCATCTATTTCTTCACCGTTCATAGCGGTATTTTTAACATTCTCTAATTCTTTAATTTTATCATAGATTTTTTGCTTTAAATCGTCGTTGATTTTATCCTGGTATTCTTCAATTACTTTTCTTGCTTGATAGATTAAATTATCAGCTCTATTTTTCGCTTCCGCCAATTTTCTTTTACGAAAATCTTCGGCAGCATATTGTTCGGTTTCCTTCTTTAATCTCTCAATTTCTTCTTTGGAAATATTCACTGAATTTGTAATCTTAACACTTTGACTTTTGTTAGTTGCTTTATCAATGGCGGTAACTGTTAAAATACCATTTTGGTCAACATCGAAAGTAACTTCAATTTGAGGTATGCCTCTTTTAGCTGGTGGAATTCCATCTAACAAAAATCGCGCCAAAGTTTTATTGTCTTGAGCCATAGGTCTTTCACCTTGAACAACATGAACTTCAACAACAGTTTGATTATCTTCAGCGGTTGTGAAAATTTCTTTTTTAGAAAAAGGAATTGGAGTGTTTTTAGGAATCATTGGATGAGCAATGCCACCAAGAGTTTCAATGCTTAAAGTTAAAGGTACAACATCTAATAAAAGAATTTCTCTAACATCGCCTTGCAAAATGCCAGCTTGAATAGCGGCGCCAATAGCAACAACTTCGTCAGGATTAATATCTTTCCTTGGCTCTTTACCAAAAAGTTCTTTAACCTTCTGTTGAATTAAAGGCATCCTTGTTTGGCCACCAACGAGAACAATATCATTAATATCTTCTGGTTTTAAATTTGCTTCTTTTAATGTTTTTTTAACTAATTCAATTGACTTTTCAACTAAATCTCGAGTTAAATCTTCTAGTTGACTTCTTGTTAATTTAAAGTATAAATGTTTAGGACCTGCTGGCGAAGAAGTAATAAAAGGCAAATTAATTTCTGTCTCGTATAAAGTCGATAATTCTTGTTTAGCACGTTCAGCTGATTCTTTTAATCTTTGCAAAGCTAAAACATCTTTAGATAAATCAATGCCTTCTTCCTTTTTATACCAATCAATTAAAAACTGGATGATACGTTGATCAAAATCATCGCCGCCTAAAAAAGTATCTCCTCCAATGCCTTTGGTTTCAATAACCTGATCGCCAACTTCTAAAATTGAAATATCAAAAGTACCTCCGCCAAAGTCATAAACTAAAATTCGAGCATTAGTGTTTTTATCTAATCCGTAAGCTAAAGCTGCTGCTGTAGGTTCAGGCAATAATCTTTTAACCTCTAAACCAGCTATTTCGCCAGCGGCTTTTGTTGCCGCTCTTTGGGAATCGTCAAAATACGCTGGACAAGTAATAACTGCTTCTTTTATTTCTTCGCCTAATTTCTCTTCAACATCGCTTTTAATTTTCTGAAGAATCATTGCTGAAATTTCTTCAGGTCGGTACCACTTATCCCCCATTTGAACTTCAACACCACCGTTATTCGATTCTCTAATTTTATAGGGGAGGATATTTTTAATTTTTTGAACTTCTTGATCTTGATAGCGTCTTCCGATTAATCTTTTAACAGAAAAAATTGTATTATGCGGATTAGTAACCGCTTGTCTTTTAGCTAAAATGCCAACTAATCGTTCATTAGATTTCGACATAGCAACAACTGAAGGAGTTAAGCGTGAACCTTCTCTATTTTCAAGCACTCTAAAAACTCCGGCTTCAACAATAGCCGCTACTGAATTAGTAGTGCCAAGATCAATGCCTATGATTCGAGCCATTGAAAAATATAAATAAATTAACTTTAATTATGACTTAAAACTTTAACCCGCGCTGGACGTATAATTTTATTATTATAAACATATCCTTTGCTAAATACTTCAACAATTAAGCCGTCATCACTTTTATCACATTGAGGTTTTGAACATTTCTCTGTTAAAATAGCTTCGTGTAAGTTCGGATCAAATTTCTTCATTTCAGTAATCTCAAAAACACCAAATTTATTTAAAATATCTTTTAATTGTGAATAAATAAGATAAAAGCCTTTGCTAACCGCATCATCTTTAACTTCATTAAAAGCTAATTCGAAATTATCTAAAATATTTAACAAATAATAAACTAATTCAAAATTGGCTATTTCTTTAATCTGTTTTAATTTCTCTTCATACTCACTTTGCAACCTTAAAACATCATTTTTTGCTCTTTTTAAATTGTCTAAATATTGTTCTTTTTCTTTTTCTAATTGCGAAATTTTAGCCATCAATTCATCAATAGTTTCTGTTTGTTTTGGTAATTCTTCTTTTTCAGAATTCATAGAAAAATAAAGAAAATTTTAAATTAAGAAATCAATTTATGACTAAGCGACTAAAAAAATAAATTGGAATTAAAAGTAGTTAAAAATTTATTCAATTTTTATTTCTTTGCCTGTTTCAATTGTTTTTTCAATTTTAGGAAGCACAACTTTTAAAATTCCGTTAGTCAAAGAAGCTTTTGCTTGTTTGTGGTCAACTTCTTTAGGAATTGGAATAACTTTTAAAAATGAACCTTTTTTAATTTCTCTTCTCCAGTAATTTTTGTTTTTTTCTTCTTTTTCTTCAGAACTTTTTCCTTCAATCTTTAAATAACCCTCTTGAAATGAAACTTTAATATCTTTTTTATCAAAACCAGGAATTTGTAATTCAACAACAACATCTTTATCAGTCTCGTAAATATTGCTTGCTAAATAATTAACATCTTTAAAAGGAATCAAATCTCCTTCAAAAAATTTATCTAAAAAATTACGAAATTCGTCTCTTCTAATAATCATAGTAAAAATAAGAAAATTTAAATAGCGACCTTTAGAGTCTAAAATAGAGTATTTATATTTTATATTATACTCAAGACAAAAATAAAAGTCAATATGCTAAAAAACCAATTAAATTAATATCATTTAAATGTTTAGAAAGTAATAGATACTAATTAACGATTTTTAAATAAATAATAATATAAAGTTGGATCAGAAAAAATCCATATATACAAAATACCAATTAATAAAAAAACCAAAAATAAGATAAGTTTTTCCCACATAATAAGCATTAAATTATTGTTAATTAAGCTTATGTCTTTATTTTATCTTATTTTTTCAAAAAATAAAAATGTGCTACCTTAATAAAGTTTTAAAAAGTTATACACAAATTTATATTGATTTAAAAATTAAAATATGTTATAATAAATTATGGTTTATATTTAGGTCGTTTAGATTTTTTAATTATAATTAAAAAATTAAACAATAATGGAAAATAGAAATTTAACTATAGTATTAGTTATTGTAATTTTAATAGCTTTAGGCGCAGTAACTTGGTGGTTTGTAAATAAACAACAAACATCTGAAGTGCCTGCTCCTGTAGAAACAACAACAACACCGACAGAGACTCCTCCGGCAACTCCTCCGCAACCATCAGAAACTCCTGGCGCTCAACCAACGCCAGAAACAACGCCAACGTCAACCACAACTCCAACAACAGGATCAACACCTACACCAACAACAACTACACCTACCCCTATACCATAAACAAATTAATTTAGCAATAAATAATAAAAACAACCTCCATTTGGAGGTTGTTTTTATTTTAAGTTAAAATATAATATATATTCTTCAATAATGATAGATCCTATAACTTTTGTTTTAAGGTTTATTTTTGATTTTTGGTGGCTATTGCTACCTCTATTTTTATGGCAAATCTATTGGGAACAATACAAAAGCATAAAGCAAACCGATTATTCTAAAAATATTGAATGGGATTTTATTGAAATTAAATTTCCTGCTAATATTCTTAAAACACCTAAAGCTATGGAAGAAGCCCTTAATGCCCTTCACAGTATTCATCCTGATGAAAATAAAGAAATGACTTGGTACAATTTAAATATTAAAGGTTTTACACCTCTAAGTTATGCTTTTTTAATAATTTTTAATCAAAAAAAATTACGTTTTTTTATTCGTTTTCCTAAACAATTAAACAATTTTTTAAAAACAAGATTATATACCTTTTACCCGGATTTACAATTAGAAAACGTCCCTGATCCTTTAGCTATTTTGCCACCTCAAATCCCTAACAGTTTTTTTGATGTCGCCAGTTATGATGTAAGATTAAAAAAAGAAGATGCTTATCCTATAAAAACATATCAATATATTGATGTTCCTTCGGCAGAACAACCTATAGATATTTTTGCTAGTTTTAGCGAAGCAAGCAATGAAATTGAAAACAACGAATGGTTGATCATTCAATTATTAGCTGTACCTACAACTGCTAATAATAACAAAATAGGCAAAAAATGGATAAAAAGAGCTGAAGAAACAAAAAATAAATTAATTGGCAAAGAAGAAACAAAAGAAAACCCTCTGACAGAAGAAATAGTTGAATTTATTAAAAACTTGCTCTCCAGTCCTTGGGTAGAAATAACTTGGAAAAATAAAGAAGAACAAAAAAAGAAAGAATTCTCTTTACAACAATTAACTCCCGGCGAAAAAAATGTTTTAGAAAAAATAGAAAATAAAATGGCAAAACTTGGTTATTGGTGTAATATCCGCGTAGCCTATATCGCTCCTCAAGATATAATTGAACAAAGAAAAAAAATTATCGAAACTCTTATTAAAAGTCTATTCAAAAATTTTGACAGCGAGGACAGCAACGGCTTTGTTGTCAATGAATTAACTTATCGAAGAATTATCCCGCCAAACTTAAGCTTATTGTCATTCATTGCTAAATCTTTGGAGTATAACGACATAATTAAATACAGAAAAATAACTCTACCGTCGTATATGAAAAAACAATTCGCTGAGCTAAAACTTGATGAAGGCTTTATTTTAAACACAGAAGAGCTCGCCTCAATTTTCCACCCACCATTAACTTCAGTCGAAGCCATAGGTTTTAAAAAAATTCAAACAAAACATATTCCTCCGCCAACATTTTAAAATATTATCATAATAATGTCTGACATTTTAATACTAGGCAAATATATTTTCAGAAATCAATCTAAAGAATTCGGCATTAAAACTGCTGATCGCCGCAAACATATGTATGTCATAGGCAAAACTGGACAAGGTAAGACAACTTTTTTAGAGAATATGATTATTAATGATATTCTTAATAATAAAGGTTTAGCTTACTTTGATCCCCACGGAGATAGCGTGCAAAAAATTCTCGATTTTATACCTAAAAATAGAATTGATGATGTTATTTATTTCAATCCTATGGACATTAATCATCCAATGGGTTTCAATCCTTTAGAAAAAATTCAATGGGAGCAAAGGCATTTAATAGCTCTTAGCTTATTATCAGTTTTTAAAAAAATTTGGGTTGATGCTTGGTCAGCAAGAATGGAATATATTCTGCTTAATGCTTTGCTTGCTCTTATGGAAATACCTGGAGCAACAATGTTAGATATTAACCGAATGTTAGGTGATAAAAATTTTCGTAAAATGGTTGTTGCTAACTTAAAAGATAGCGTCGTTAAAAATTTTTGGTTAAAAGAATTTGAAAAATACCATCAACAATTTCAAGTTGAAGCCGTAGCGCCAATTCAAAATAAAGTCGGACAATTTATAACTAATCCTTTAATAAGAAATATTATTGGTCAAAAAGAATCAACGTTTAATTTAAGAGAAATACTTGAAGGTAGAAAAATATTTTTGGCTAACTTATCTTTGGGAGCCATAGGCGAAGCAACTTCGTCTTTATTAGGCGGTTTGCTTATTAGCAAACTCCAATTATCAGCAATGAGTAGAGTTGATTTGCCTGAAGATAAGAGAGAAGATTTTTATTTATATGTTGATGAATTTCAAAATTTTGCTACAGATTCATTTGTTAATATTTTATCAGAAGCTAGAAAATATGGATTAAATTTAATTATTAGCCATCAATATTTAGATCAAATAGATGAAAAAATCAGAAAATCTATTTTTGGCAACATAGGCACATTTATTATCTTTCGTTTAGGCACCGTTGACGCAGAAATATTCAGCAAAGAATTAAACAACATCGTTACTGTTGACAACCTTATTAATCTTCCAGCTTATCATATTTATGTTAAATTACTCATTGACAGTGAACCATCGCCGCCTTTTTTAGCAACAACCATACCCCCAGCGCAAAAACCAGATATTTCTTATAAAGAAGAGATTCTTGCTATCAACCATTTAAAATATGCTAAAAAAAGAGCAAGCATCGAAAAAATTATTAGCGAAACCTTTAAAGATAATATTAATATTGATAGATCAAAAATTAAAACTCAACAATGCACTGTTTGTGGCAAAGAATTTGAATTATATTTAGACGAAGAGGACAATGTATGTTTAGAATGCAAAAACCAGATTCGCGGTGGCATTTCCTTGAAAAAAGCGATTGAAAAAGGTATAGTCATTATGCAGCCCAAAAAACAAACTCAAAAAGAAACAATTCCTGATCCCTTAGATGAAATACTTAAAAAGTTAAACGAAGAAAATAATAAATAATAAAAAATGAACCAGCAATCAAAAAATAATAATCTTGATATTTTGGATATAGCTCAAAAATATCTTAAATTAACTAAAAAAGGTAAATATTTTACCAGCCTTTGCCCTTTTCACCAAGAAAAAAAGCCTTCTTTTTATATCTCTCCAGAGATGCAAATATTTAAGTGTTTTGGCTGTGGCGAAAGTGGTAATGCTATTAAATTATTAATGAAATTAGAAAATATTGATTATCGACAAGCAATAACTTTGCTAAAAAATGAATTTAATATTGACTATCAAAAATATAAAACAAAACAAGTACTCTCGCCAGAAATGAAATTATTAATAGAAATGAATTATGCGGCGCTAAAATTTTTCAAACAACAACTACGCCAAAACCAAGAAGCTATTGATTATTTAATAAGCCGCGGCATTAATCAAGAAACAATTGATGAATTTGAATTAGGTTTTGCTCCTGGCGGCAATCTTTTAAGAGATTATTTGCATTCTCTTGGCTATGAATTAAAAGATATTAAAAAAAATGGATTGGTTGATGAACAACATAATGATCGCTTTCAATCTCGTATAATTTTTCCTTTAAAAGATGAAAATTTCCGTTTAATAGGTTTTACTGGCAGATTATTTAAAAAAAATTTTGGACCAAAATATCTTAACACGCCTGACACACCTTTATTTTCTAAATCATCATTCCTTTATGGATTAAGTTACGCTAAAGACTATATCCTGCAAACAAAAAAAGTTATAATGGTTGAAGGACAATTTGATTTTTTGTTAAGTTGGGTTAATAATTATAAAAACACAGTTGCGATTTCAGGGTCAGCTTTGACTGAAAATCATCTTAGAAAACTTTCTCGCTACTGTCAAACAATTGTTTTTGCTTTCGATAATGACGAAAGCGGTTTCAAAGCAACATTGCGAGCAAATATTTTAGCCCGCCAACTTGGTATGGAAACATATCAATTAAATTATGACGCTAAAGATTTAGGTGAATATTTTTTAGAAAAAAAACAACCTCTTACTGAAACTAAATTTACCGATTTTTTAATAGATTTTTTAGTTAATAAATATAACCATCAATATGAAAAAATACTACCTATCTTATTACCACATATTAAAGTTCTTAAGCCTTTAGAAAGTCATCAATATTTAGATAAAATATCAAAAGAATTTGGCATTCCTAAAAATATCTTGGAAAAAGAAATTAATGATATTATAATTAATAATTATCCATCGCCACTAGCATCCGAACCGTCTTCACAGCCTATTATAGATCAAGTACCAAACATTAATGTTGAATCAGCCTTAATTGATTCTTTAAGTTTAAAAATTATTAATCTAATATATGCCTTTGGCAAGACTGATAACATCGATATCGCCAAAATCAAAAAAATAATACCTAAAAAATTTAAAAAATTATTTAATAATATAATTAGTAATAACCTTGATGATGAAAATAAACCTTATTTTGAAATGGCTAAAGATTATTATCAACAACAAAAAATTAATTACCAACGGGAAATTACAAAAAGCGTTAATTATTTAGAAAAATTAATAATTAAAAACAAAATTAAAATATTAAACAATAAATTAGAAAATATTAATAACAATAATCGCGATAAAATAATAAAGACAATTAAAAACTTGGTAGAACAATTAAAAATAATCGAAAAAAACAATGCCTAGAAAAAAGAAACGCCCAACAGCTAAACCTAAAAAAAAGATTGAACAACAAAAAAATGATGTTATTGAAGAAAAAATAAAAACTTTGCTTAATAAAGGTAAGGAAAAAGGATTCGTTACCGAAGACGAAATTCTTTATTTTTTTCCTGATATAGAAAAAAATATTGATATTCTAGAAAAAATTTACGAAAGATTAGAAACATCGGGTTTAGAATTAAAAAGTAGTAGCGAGTTATGGCAGAATATTAATGAAAACGAATTAAATACAGCCTCAGGTGAATATTTAACCGATGCCACGCAAAAATATTTAATTGAAATAGGCAAATACCCTCTTTTAAGCAATGAAGAAGAAAAAGAGTTGGCTAAAAAAGCTGCCAAAGGAGATTTAGAAGCCAGAGAACGTTTGATTAAATCTAATTTAAGATTGGTTGTCAGTTTTGCTAAAAAATATATAGGCAGAAGTAAAGGCTTGACTCTCTTAGATTTAATCCAAGAAGGCAACATAGGATTAGCAAGAGCTGTTGATAAATTTGATTGGCGACGTGGCTTTAAATTTTCTACTTTTGCAACCTGGTGGATAAGACAAGCAATTTCTAGGGCTTTGTCGGATCAAGCCCGAACTATTAGATTGCCGGTACATATTGTAGAAACTTTGTATAAACTTAATAAAGCAAAAAAAAGATTAGCATCTATTTTGGATCGCGAACCAACTCCAGAAGAATTGGCTGCAGAAATGGGAATGCCTACAAATAAAATCCAAAAATTATTAAAATATGTTCCTGATACTATATCTTTAGAAGCTCCTGTTGGCGAAGGCGAGTCAATGCTAAAAGAACTAATACCTGATACAGCAACATTTAGCCCTGAAAAATTAGCTTCATCAATTGCTCTACGAGAACAATTAAAAAAAGCCATCCAAAGCCTAAGCCCCAAAGAAAGACGTGTTATTAGCTTAAGATACGGCTTAGAAGATGGCGTCATTCACACTTTAGAGGAAATTGGCAAATTGTATGGCATTACCCGTGAAAGAGTAAGACAGATAGAGATTAAAGCTTTAGAAAAATTAAAACATAATGAATTAATTAAAAAAATTAAAGAGCAAGGAGTTTAATTGCATAATGTTCTATCATAAATATAGGCCACAATTTTTTAAAGAAGTTATTGGCCAAGATTTGGTTATAAAAATTTTGCAAAATTTTTTAAGATCAGGAATTATACCGCATGCTTATCTTTTTAGTGGCGACAAAGGAACAGGCAAGACAACTTTAGCTAGAATTTTTGCTAAAGCAGTTAATTGTCAAAATATTAACACCGAAAAACAAAATATCGAACCATGCGACCAATGCTTTACTTGTAAATTATTTAAACAAAATAAATTTTTAGACATTATTGAACTAGACGCTGCTTCTAATCGTAAAATAGATGATATTCGTCATATCCAAGAACACATTGGCTTTCATCCTCTGCAAGGCAAGTATAAAGTGTTTATCATTGATGAAGCTCATTCTTTAACTGAAGAAGCTTCCAATGCCCTTTTAAAAACTTTAGAAGAACCACCGAAACATGCTTTATTTATTTTAGCCACAACTGAAGCTAACAAAATATTACCCACGGTTTTATCTCGTGTGCAAAGACTTGATTTCAAGAAAATACCAGCTAAAAAAATTTTTGAAAAATTAAAAAAAATATGCGCGGCAGAAAAAATTAAATACGAAGAAAGCGCTTTATTAATGATTGCTGAAGAAGCTGAAGGATCATTGCGAGATGCAGAAACTTTATTAGAAAGAATTTCTTTAAGTTTAGCGCCCCAAGAAATTCTTAGTGAAGATATTGTTAATGATTTTCTGGGTTATTTAAACACAAATAAAATATTAGAATTTATAGAATTAGTTACTAATAAAAAAATAAAAGAAAGCATCAATTTTTTAGAAGAAATTTATAGTAAAGGTTTTGATATGGTTTTGTTTCTTAAATCCGTACTTATAATGTTGAAAAAAATAACTTTATCTAAAATAGATGAAAGTTACCTTAAACATCTAACCTTTGAAAAATCACAAGAAACAATAGAGCGTATTAAAAAAATAAATCAACAATTAACTATTGAAGATTTAAAAAATTTACAACAAGTTTTACTAAAAGCTAATCAACAATTACGTTATGAATTACCTTCGCCAACTCTACCAATAGAACTTGCCTTAATAGAATATTTTCGGTTAAAATAAATAAAATCTTAAATTGCGGGGTCGTCTAATGGTAGGACAGCGGCCTTTGGAGCCGTTAATCTTGGTTCGAATCCAAGCCCCGCAGCTAGCAAGAAAAAATTAAAGTCATCCGTCAATTTTTGTTGACTGACAACTAAATTGACCATAATTTGTAACAAAAAAATCATTTGGTTCTTTTGTTTTAATATATAATGTTAAAAAGGATTGAAAAAGGTGAAGCTAATGAAATTTTAAATTGGTATCCGAATCACCTAACTAGAAATTCAATAAATGTCGGTAAAATAATTTATATGATAGATAAAGGTTTAGTTAAATCTCTCAAGTTTCCCACTTTTAGTTTAAATCAATGCTACAAGGATTATTTATGCTTCAAATTGCTTTTAAGCAAAGCAAATATTGCTTCGATAATCTTTCATAATTTTTGAAGAAAGAAAAATATTTTATAAAATGTTTGAAGATTTAAAACCTAATCCAGGCAAAAATTTAAATATTGAGGTTGATAATCATATATATGCTCGGTTCCCTATTAAAACTCACATAATAACCAAAGAAGATGATATTGTTGATGTTTGCAAAAAATACGCCAAGCCGTATTTGCAAAACGGTGATCTGCTTTTTGTAAGCGAACGGATTGTTACTATTAGTCAAGGTCGGGCTTTTCCGATAAAAGACATTAAGCCATCATTTCTCGCGAAATTTTTGGTAAAGTTTGTTCATAAATCACCTTATGGCATTGGCTTGGGCAGTCCCTGGACAATGGAACTAGCAATTAGAGAAGCAGGTGCATTGAGAATAATTATCGGCGCACTGGCTGCCGCAATTACTAAACCTTTTGGCATTAGGGGCATTTTTTATAAAGTTGTTGGCAAAAATATAAATGCAATTGATGGTCCGTGTGATTACACGCTTCCACCCTACAATCAATACGCTAAACTTGGACCGGCAGAACCGGAAAAAGTGGCAAAAAAATTAAAGATGGAATTGAATAATGATGTTGTTATTATTGATGCTAATGATTTAGGCGTTGCTGTTTTGGGAAAATCTAGCAAATCTATTTCGGACTCTTTCTGTAAAAATGTATTTAGGGATAATCCCCTGGGACAATCATCTGAGCAAACTCCGCTTTGCATTGTTAGAAAAATAAATTGAATTGCCGCCAAAGAAAAAGTTAAAATTGTCATCGGTGCAACTTTATCGCATTTTTAGATTTTCACTAGAAACTTTCCTAAGCACCGCTGATGGTTAAATATGTTTGAACTATTTTTAGTATAGACAACGAAATCTCCTCAATTCGTATTTCTAAATTTCTAATTTCTAAAATTATTTGCTTTAAACTAAAGGCTAAATCTGTTAAAATAATATTGGAGATTTAAATTATCGCTTTATAATCAATAATTTACATTAAATAATAAAATTTTATTATGACTGCCGCTCGTTTTTTTGCTCTCCTTATTGGAGGCATAATAATGCTACCTCTCGCTGTAGCCGTAGATTTTCTTTTAGAGCCTGCGCTTGGAACATTAAGTTTTGGCATAATAAGTTATTTATTAGATGCTATAATGGGAGGTTTGTATTTCTTTTGGAGTATTTTTATTGATTACTATAATTCTAATAAACCGGGCTTAAAAAAATCAGTTATTCAATCGGCGAAAAAATTAATTGTAGTTGCTACTGGTGAAGCAATTCCTTTTCTGGGAGATATTATGCCATTTTGGACTTTACGAGTTGCTTTAGAAATGTACAATCTTATTAAAGTATAATCCGAATAACTTTTAAGAAAATTAAAAATTTGTTAAAATATATAATTATGAAAAGTAATTTAAAACAAAAAAGAAAAGTTGGTTTTTTAAAACGCAGTGCTCGCAAAAGTGGTAGAAAAATCTTACAAAGACGTAGACGAAAGGGTAGAAAAAAACTGAGTGTTTAAAATATCTTTAATGCTTAAAAAGCAATTCCGACTTGATGGTAAAACTATTAAAAATTTATTTGCCGGCAAATTAAAAAAAATAAGCAACGGTAATTTTACTATTTTGTATACGCCCAATAATTTAAAACATTGCCGTTTTACTGTTATTTGCAAAAAAGAAAACTTTAAAAAAGCAACCCTTCGTAATAAAATTAAAAGACAAATCTATTCTTTACTTTTCCGTTTGATAAAAAATAACTTTTTTAAACAAAACTATGATTGTATAATAATTATTAATCAAACAATTAACGATTATCAATCATTAATTAACCTATTAGAAAAAATATTTTAAAAACTTACAATGATTAGCGAAATTTTTGGTTTGTTTAAAGACGGAGTTATTGGTATTATTTTAATATTTTATAAATATTTTAATGATTTAACTCTTGCTATTATTGTTTTCACTCTTGTTTTAAAAATTTTAACTTTGCCTTTTAGCTTTTTATCATTCGTTGAAGAAAAAAAAATAAAAAAACTGCAACCAAAAATTAAAGAGATCTTTAAAAAATATAAAGGTGATATTATTAAACAAAACGAGGAATTAAATAAAATTTACCGCCAAGAAAATTATAAACCTCTCCTTTCCATTTTCTATCAACTAATTCCTATGTTCATCATTATTGTTGTACTTACAGCTTTTAATAACATTATTAAAATGCCTAACATTAATAAAATAAGTTTTAATTTTTTAAATTTATCCCAAAAAAATGTTTTTCTTTTTATTATTTTATTAATTACTCAACTTTTAACAATTAGAGAAATGAACAAAGACCAAAGAAAAATATTTTTAGGCATATTTATTTTAATAGCTTTTGTTTTATATAATTTCCCGGCTATTATTCAAATATATCTTATAACCTATTTTAGTTTATCGCTAATTGAGAAATATTTATTCAACTTTTATTATATAAAAAAGCCTGTCACTCCTATTCCAAAAAATAATCCCTAAAGGCGTACGCATTGGTTTAACAACATCGAAATTGCCATTTAAACTAATTTCTTTAGTCTCTGAAGTTTGAGGATCGAAAATTACTAATTTTGTATCATTGCTTGGTTGTAATAAATGCCATGTTTCCGGATCAAAATCGCTTTTATCATTAACACCACAAATTAATACATCCTTAAACGAACATTTGTCGCTAACAATAGCCCAAGGAAAAGATGTTAAGACTTCTTGATTTTTAACCTTCATAACAACTGTTTGATTATTAGATGTTAAATTATTAAAATAGCTAATCAATAAAAAATTATTATCCGAGCTAGGCAGTAAAGCATAAGTTTTATCTATATCGGAAAATAAACGAAGAACTGGAGATTTTGATAAATCAAGAAAAAAAATTGGATTGTTTTTCTCATAAATAAAAATTCCGTTTTTAAAAGCAACTAAATCAGCATTTAAAATACCTAAATTTCTTATTTTATTCGATTTATGATTTACTAAATCGTAATCTGCTAAATAAGAATAAGATTCATCATTGCTTATATATAAAATTAATTTATTACTCAAAAACACTAAATTTTTAGTAAAAGGAGGCAAAGATTTTATAACATCAGCGTCAATGTCAACTAAAGTAAATATATCTCTCTGTTTAAAAATTAACTGATTTTTATTAGGAGAAATAAATATTTTTTCAAAATTATAAGTGTTTAGATTATTACTTGGATTATAGATTTCTTTTATTTGAATATTTTCTAAATCAGAAATATCGAAATATTTTACAATAAAATCACTAAAATCATAAGCATATATTTTAGGATAATCAATATCAATCAAAAATAGCTGCTGCTTAAATAAAGTTTGGTAATTTTGATTAGGTGAAGACGTGACTATATCCGACTCTACTAACGGTGGTAGATCATAAATTGGCGGAATTGAAGATGTCGCCCTAATATCATTTGACGATGAAGTGCCATTGGTTATAGGTCCTGTACCTGGTGGTATCACTCGTATAGAACCACCGCCAGGAGGTCTGTCAACATCTTGAATATTAACATTATTATTTTGAACATTATTACGTGAAACAAAATAACCTATTAAAACAAGAATTAAAATTATCAAAACAACTATTATAATAATTAAATATTTTTTATCCATTAATATTATTTTAAAACAATTTTTTTAAATTAATTATAAAAAGTTATCGCGACATAGGCTTGGTTTTGGTAAATATATGCAAATGACTACCGGTCCAATCTTTTGATCCTTTTATGCGTCTTTCATCTAAAACAAAAAAACCACTTTCTAAAGATGCCTCAATGGCTTTTTGCCATCTCTCGTCATCTGGCGGTAGTTTTTTGCCTGACTCATCCACTATAATCAAATCAATAGCTGTTCCAAAAACAGTATGAGATTTTGAACTATGATCGCCAGCTGAATAACCATCAGTAATTTTAGCATAAACGCCTTTTTCTTGCAATTTATCATTTAATGTTTTTATATGATTTTTTAAAGCCGGATTAACATACTCTGTTGCTTTACTGCTATCATTTTTACAAATATCGTCCCAACAGTCATTGCCAAGAATACTAATATTAGTCAAAGAAACATCGGAAAAAACACTATCAAAACGCCAATTTTGTAATTCTGTAGGTTTAGCTGGCGAAACCACTACAGTTGTAGCAAATCTACTGCGAACATTTTCAATCATTGTTGACTCAAATAGTTCTGTTTCTTTGCGTTCATTCAAATTTACTGCTTGCTCATCGCCTATTAGAGGGGGCATTTCCATATTTACTTTAGGAATGAATAAGTTTACTTTAAAAATATTAGGATTAATATAATACATCAAAGAACTAAAAACTAAACCAATAATTAGAGCTGTTAACGAATTTTTCATCCTGTTTTTAGCTTCCCCGATGCTAAAAATATTTGCTGCTGAAAGAATATACTGAAAAGCACCGAAAACAAATAATAAAAAACTAAAAGCTATTAATAAAATCACTAAAAGATTATAAATTGATTGAAAACAAGAAAGAATATCAGAACAATCAATTAATTGATAAGGTGGCAATAAATCAGGCATAAATAAAAAGAACTGGGAAGTTTTATTGAATATTTATTTGTTTAAGATCAGCGGCTGCTTCTAAATTGTTACTGCTTACAACTTTTACTTTAATGTTTGCTGACTTAATATTACGTAAATCTTTTAATTTATCAATTATTAACGATGCCGGGACATCTCTTCTTTGACTTAATGGTATATTATTTAACTCCCAAGAATAATTTAATTGAGCTCCGCTAGAAAATCCTTTAATTAAAACTGTTAAAATATCATCTTTGGTAATAGTTGCATCCAAAGAACCAACAGGTACGTAAGTATTATTAGTAATTTTTACAATTTTAACCATAGGCTTAGGAAAAATCAAGTTTTTAGTAAAAGTAGCGCTAACAGAAGCTTGTAAAAATTTTGTAATTCTTAAACTAATAGGCAAAGAATCAACCGATAAAATACTGCGATTATTAATTCGATAAAAAAATAGATTATTAGAAGAATGATTTTCTTCAAAAAATAATGTTGGTAGTTTCCAAAAATAATTATAAGAACCATCTCCGCTAATAGCTATTTTTGTTTTTGTGTCAACAATCTCAACGCCAATAAAAAAACCAGCTGATGTTTTTTTAACGCTAAAAAAAGCTTCAGCGTTTAAACCTGTTTTTGTTTGACTAAAAATTAATAAAGGAAAAAAAATTATTATTAATAAAAATTTATAAAATTTCATTTTTGATTGATATTAACTCTTTCTTTGGCTTTGCGTAAGGCAATTAATTGCTCAGGCCTTGTTCGAATTATTTGATCTTCAGCGTAAGAAGCCAAAATATATAAAGGCACCCGACCTTTACTCGTAATCATCAATCCTTCGCCTCTTTCTGCTTGCAAAAGAAATTGCTTTTCGCCTTCTGATAAAACAAACGCTTTATCGCAAATATCAATAGTTGCTGCTGATTGTTTCATTAACAAAGAAATAGCCGAGTTAGTAATAATCGGTTTGCCAAAAGGAGAATTAAGAAAATCTTCAATATCTTGAGTAATTGTATTGACGGCTACGCCATATTTTCTACCTCTTTTAACAACGTTTAATAAAAATTCCGCGCCAAACGGCTGACGCATTATCCACCAAGCTTCATCTATAATAATCAACCTTTTTTTAATGTCACGACGGACCCTGTTTAAAATATAACTCAATGCCATAAACATACCTATTGGCTTTAATATTTCTGGCAAATCTTTAATACCAAAAACAATCAGCCGTCTATCTAACTCAATGGTTGTTTGCTTATTCAAAAAACCACTAAAGTTACCAGTGGTATAAGCATAAAACTTTCTAGCAATGCTTTCACCTCCAACTAAGCTTGCTAAAATTTTTTCTAAATCATTAAGAGTTGGAAAAACTTCTATCTTGCTAAAATCACTTGTTGGCAAAATATTGTAAGAAACATAAGTTTGTTGAATGGCTTGATCTAAAATTGCTAATTCCTCAGACGACAATTGTTCGCCAAGCAATAATTGGCAAAAATTTATTAAATCAGCTACATGTTCTTTGTAAATATCTAAAGGATCTTCTCCTGGTAAAACCGGAGGAATTTCAAAAGGATTAATAGTTGCTTCTGACCTTAAAGATAAAGAAACAAAAGAGCCGTTATATAAATCAACAATACTTTTATATTCGTTTTCTGGATCTAAAATAAATACATCTTCACCTAACATTAAGTGTCTCATTACTTCTAATTTTGAAGTGTAAGATTTTCCTGAGCCTGATCTTGCTAAAATAACCATATGGGGGTTTTCGTATTCCCAACGATCTAAAATAACCAAACTAGCGTTTTGTAAATTAACTCCCAAAAAAATTCCATTATTGCTTACAATGCTAGACGAAATAAAAGGAAAAAACGAAGACGCCGAAGAAGAATTCATATGATAAAGTATTTGAATAGGATCAAAGGCTAAAGCATTGGTAGCAATAAAGGCGTCTTTTTGTTGAAACATAACTGATTTTGCTGTAATTAATGAACTTTCTAAATTTTTAAGCAACTGGTTTGTCTTCAAATCTAAAGACTGCTTGTCGTGCTCATAAAGAGTCAAATAACAACCGACCTTAAAAATTTTTTCTTGCGCTTGAACCAATAAATCTCGCAATGATTCTACATTTTTGTAAGCCGCTTCTAATTCTGGCGAACGAACTTTGTTAGCGCGCTCGTTAATTTGAACCTGAATACGGGCTAATTGTTTTTCTAATTGTTTTAGCGCTTCTGAGGTTTCTACAGGAACAAAATAAATAGCTATATTAAAAACATCGGGTAAGTTAATAATTTTCTCTAGCCAACCAGAAATTAAAAAAGAAGGATAATCTAAAATAAAAACAGTTCTACCAAATAAATTACCTAATTGAAAATAATCAGTAGCAAATTGCGCGCCTGCTGGAGCAATAAGTTCTTTGATTTTTTCAAAATTTGATAATTCTTCAACTGTTTGCACCTTAACTGTTTTTTGTTTAGAAAAAAATGGTAATTTTGGTAAATTAATCATTGTTTATATTTTACTGATATTTAATCTGGCTTAATTTTTCAATAATTGCCTTAGGAATCTGCCCCCATTTACTATTTACATTATATAATTCAAACAATAATTCAATCAAAGCCTTAGTATCCAATCTTTGCACATATAAACCAATATTCGCTAAAGCTTGACTAACATAAGTAACGCGCGTTTCTAATTGTTGAAGCTGAACGTATAAAGCTTCTTCGGCTGCTTTTTGTCTATTTTTAAATAAAGAACTAACCCCAGCACTTGCCAAAGGTATACCGTCATAAGGCACAATAACATAAAAAGCTTTACGCATAATATTATGACTTGACAGATAATCTTCTAAAAAATTAATATATTCTTCTAATTGAAATTTAACCAAAGGATCTTTTTCGTTTTCAAGACGTAAGTGTAATATTTTCAAATAATCGTCAATATTTTCTAAACGTGAAACAATAAGAATTTCAACATAAAAATCTAATCCATTTAAAAAATTTTGAAACTGATTAATAACAAGATTGTGTTCTTTTTCTGATAATAAAGTTAAATTAATGCCACCAACTTGCAAAACAGCACGCAAGCCATTGCTATCTAAAATTAGCGTATCTCTTTGAACATCTTTAACTTTAATTAAAGAATAAGTTGGGGCTGGCATTGTAAATTAATCTTTTTTCATTGCGCGATAAAATTTAATATAAGGAAACAAACGATAAGGATTATGAGGATTGCGCATATGCTTATGTAAATAACTGTGCAAATTGTCTACCTGAGAAGCAATAGGCATATCTAAAGAAAGAGTAATTTTTTCTTTTTGTTGAGAAATATTCTCAGGATAACTTATCTCCATAACCATTTTATCGTTTTTAACATCAACTACAGAACTTTTAATATCTTTAGCTGGCTCTAAATAAAAACTATCTAAATTATCATTTTTTTCAACTTTATCCTCTTCCACAACTACTTCTTTATAAGCAATTTTATCAATTTTTTGCCACAAAAAACGCCTTTTCCCAAAAACAAATTCAAAAAAATTTGGCAAAATTGATAAAAAAGGCTTACCGTTTATATACACAAAAGTTAAAAGGATCGCCAAAGGAAAGGAAATCAAAGCTAAGACAATGCCTACTAAAATATCAGAACGAAAACCAAGATACGACACAATAAAAGCGCCAAACAAAGCAAATAATTGCTTAAAAGTAAACATACCGGCTAGCTTATCTTCTATAGTGATAAACTTAGGAACTTGAAATTTTAGAGCCATATTATTATTTTACTACAAATTTGATAAATCTAACATAGAATCTTGATTATCTTTTTCAGAACTCTCAGGTTTGGTTTTCTTTTTAATAATAATAGTTGGCTTCAAGGAATCTTCGGAAGCATTACTAGAAATATTGTCATTATCTTTTTGAGACGATTCTTTTCTTTCGTCTGATTTCCAAAAAATAAGAATGTTCTTCTTCGGCTTCAATGATGGTGTTTGCCGAGAACTATCTTCTTGCAAGGGAAGATTAACTTGTTGATTTAATGGTTGATTAATTATTGCTTGCTTATCTTTATTTAAATTTAAAACATCTTCTTTTTCTAAAGTTTTTTCAGCTTCAGAATCTTTGGCAATTACTAATAAATCTTCGTTATTTTCAACAACTGGCTGATATTCTTGTTTTTGCAAGTTAACAATTGTCTCTTCATCTGAAAATTGCTGCATTTTTTGCAAAGAAGGTTGCTCAGCTAAATTAATCTCTGCACCAATGTTTAAATCCTCTTTTAGGTGTTGCGCTGATGAAATTTTATCTTTTTTTTGCAATAAAGCTGATTCTTTCTTTTTAAAAAAGTCTTGCATAAACTCTAAATATCTTTTAGACCTTTCCTCAAACGTTGCTTCTTCGTTAATTTTTTGTTGATCTTCGTATTCTTCTTCAGTTTCTTCTAAATAATCTTCTTCATCTTGAACATCAAATTCTTGCTTTAAATATCTTAATTTTTCAAGAATCGCCAATTGGACAGTGGCTAAAATAATTTTCTTCTGTTCATCGTTTAAAAAAGATAAATGTTGATCTATTAACTCTTGAATTTTATCCAGAGTATAAGCTTTTTTTTGAAAAATAGCATAAACAAAGCCGACAAAAGAAGTCATTTGTGGATTATCCCAATCCAGTTTACTATCAATACTATAAGCTAATTTTTCGATTATTTCTATAAGCAAATCACTATTCATTTTATTGTTATGAATTATTGATTAGAATTATTGTCGCTATTACTATTTTGGTTTTCTGGATTATTGTCTTGATTATTGTTTTTATCTTTTTCCTCTTCTTCTAATTTTTTCTTTGCTTCAGTAGCTTTATTAAACCAATGTCTAACCCAATGTTTATCGTGTAATTCATTTACTTTAGTTTCGCCTAAATTGTTTTTAATTCCATCGAGTATAATATTAATTTGTTTATCGGTTAGTTTTGATTCCACTCGTTCCCAAAGACTAATCAAGGCCTCATTAATGTCAGGATAATTGCCATATTCTATAAATTTATTAAGCTCATTTTTATCGCTAAATATTTTTTGCAAATAATCATCTTTAACGCTAACAGTTATTTTAATAGAATTAACAATCGTTTGTCTGTAATTTGGATCATCTAATTTTTTTATTTCTTGTTGAATTGTTGACGCAGAGGTTGTCGATGTTTCAACTGTTGGTTCTTGCATTTTTTCTTCTTTAGTTTTTGAAGGCATCTGCACTCCTAAAGGTATAATTAAAGCTTTTTCTTGAGCTGAAAGTCTTCCAAGCACCTCTGGATTATTGTTTAAAAAATCAACTAAAGATTTTCGCGCTTCTTCTGAGGCTGTAGCAGCTCCAGCTAGAAAATCACGTTTTTCTTTACCAGCAATTCTATTTAAAAGTAAATCATAAATAGTATCTACTTGTAGATTTAACTGTTGAGATAAAGCGAATAAAGTGTTTAAATCAGTTACTGCCTTGCCACCTATTTTAACTAAAGAATTAACTATTTTGTTTGGATCCCCTGCTTGTAAATTATCGTATAAACCAGCGCCTTCGTCATTAATTATATCTCTAAATTGCGGAGGTAAATCAATGCTTCCTTGCAAACTAGCGCGTTTTTGTAATAACTGTAAAAATGACTCTTTACCAACTTTGTCCATCATAGCTTTAGAGGTTATTTCTGATAAAGAATCTAAAACTTCGGGACTAGCTGAAGCAATTTCTTCTATAATATTTTTCTTAGGCACCTTATCGAAAAGTGCTTGGTTTAAAGTTTTAACTAATTCTTCGTTTCGCAAAACAGTTTCCTCAGAGAAAAGTCTTTCTGCTAGTTTTTGATTTCTAAATATCTCTTTTAGTAAATAACTAGCCGATTGTTTATCGGTAGCAGAAATAATCTCTTTTACAAGCCCAGGATCAACCGAAGCCGTGTCTACAATTGAACTTAATGTTTTTTGCGCTCGTTCTTGCAAGGATTGCTTTTTTTCTGCAATTTTTTGTTTTTGTTTCTCTCTTTTCTTTTCTAATTTTTGAATTTTCTTTTCGTAACCACGAGGTTTATTTTCTTTAAGATAAGATATTCGTTTTTCGAATTCTCTATCAACGGCTTTTTCTTTTCTCTCAAAATCACGTATTTGCTTAGTAGTTCGTCTTGTTTCTTCTACTAAAGCTCGCCTACCCCAAAGATTATCGATGCCAGCACGAGTTTTTTTTGATTCTTCTTCCCAACCCTGACCTCCGCTAACAAGCTTACCACCAAAAGCATGCATGGCACTAGCTAATTTGTTTATACCTAACATTCTATAGGCAAAACCTGTTTTAGTAATAAAGCGACTGCTTCCACCTTGCACTTTTTTGCCTGTCCATTGCATAGCTTGACCCGCCCATTCTCCAACTTTATTAAAAACTACACGTTTAGCCACGGCTCCGCCTACTTTTGCGCCTAAAAACCCAACCGCTGCTCCAAAAGCAACTTTTTGCGCAAAACCACCAACAGCACCACCCAAACTAAGCCCGAGATTAAAAACTCCTATATTACACCCCAAAGTCAATAAAATGCCTAAAACAAATTGAATAAGACTTCCGCCACCTCCAGCTTGAGCAGCAACCGAAGCTCCTAAAAAAAAGCCTTTAGCAATAATAACGCAGATTAAAAGTCCTAAAACAATCACTGGAATTATTAAAAGCCATGAAATTAATAAACTAAGCCACTTATCAAAAAATTGAAATTTTGCAGTTATATTTCCTAAAGCGCCTTTAAACTGAGGAACAGCTATAGATGTTATGGCTAAAGGCGCTAAGCCTGTTAAAACCATTATCATTAAATATCTCGCAACAAATAAAATTGCTAAAGCAATTAATACCATCAAAGCTATAAATTGTAAAGCAATTACACCAACGTATGTTATTAGCTCCATAAAAGCCGCTTTTGCTGTTCCTGCCTCTTTGCTTTGGTCGTCGCCAGCATTTCTAAACGCATTATTAACAATTGAGCCAGCAGCATTACTTAAAGATGCTTTGGGGTTAACTAACCAAAAAGATGAAGCAATTATTGAACCTATTTGATTAGAGGCACCGCCGCTTAATCCTTTTTCAAGAGCAAAAGTTAATTTAAATGCTTGCTCAACAAAAAGATAAGAAAATTGAATTAATAAAGCAATCAATAAAATATAAAATAAATTTCTTTTAGCTAAAGCATCTTCGCCAAATAAATATTGAAATGCAGCTGCTAAAGCAAAAAAAACTAAAAAAATGCTTGAGATATTAACAAGAATTGACCAAAAAACAGAAATAGGATCAGGCATATTCAGTGCTGCAAATCTGTCTTTTTCGTCAAACGGATTTAAAGAAGAAAGATAATCAACAATCCAAGCTACTACATAATTAAGATATCTTAGCCCTTCAGCAATAAGCCAAGCCACAAAAACAGGGATTTGCAATATAAGACATCCAAACGTATCGCGTGATGTAAAATATCTCCAAACTTTCCAACCAACGCCACATCCCTCTACTTTAGCTTGACTTTGTTGCTGTGGATTTGAATCTATATTTTGTATGTCTGCACCTTGGGCATAAACAATTTGTTCGTAATAACCATTTTTATTGCCTATATCAGAATTATAATAATCAAAAAATAAAAAATTATTAAAAATAATAGAGATAATCAATAAAAAAATAATAATTTTTCTTTTTAAAAAAATCATTGCAAGTTAATAGTTAATATCTTTGGCTCAAAGATATTTTTTATACTTAAAATATTAGCAATTAAAGCATTAAAAATTCCTTTATTTTGTTGAGATTGTGGCGAATAATAGGTTATATAATTTTTTTTATTTTTTAATTTCAAAAATGCCGAAGCACTTCCTCTTGCTTCATTTCTTTTGGCTAATCTACACTTAAACTGACCACCTGAATTGCTAGCAACCTCATTAATCATATTTACTCTAACACCATACAAACTTGCTTGCCTTTGCATAGTGGCAAGCATACTAACCTGTGATAAATATTGACGTTCTATAAGCGAAATGTTTTTATTAAACTCCTGTATTTCCCCAATGTGCGTACCAAATAATTCTAAAATATTATTGAAATTTCTTAATAAATCAGTAAGTATTCCTGATAAAGCAGAAGGTAAGTTCATTAAAGATAAAATAATATTTAGCTTACTTGATAATGCCTTTAAAGCAACATCAATACTACCGAAGTCTGGAATAAAAGAAAGAAGTTTTCTTAATAAATCGCTTATCATTTTTGTTTGATCTTGTTTAAGCATTTTTAAAATTGTATTAATAGCGTCTTGAATTTTTAAAGCAAAAGACACAGCCGTGTTAACAAAATTAATGGCTTTATAAAAAAACTGACCAGTTAGAGTCATTAATGTATTTAATATATTAAACTGAGCTTCGATACCGACTTTCATACTGTTAACCTTTGAAGAAGCAGTATCAAGAAAAGCCTGTCGTCGATTAAGATATTCTGAAGCACCTACACAACCGTCAGCTACTTTACTATTAGCTACGTTAATTTCGTTTAAAGCCCCTTGAAAAAAATTTACTCCTCTACTTAAAGTAAGGTGTCGTCGTTGCAAGTCTTTAATTCGTGATTGAGTTAACTTATTTAAACCATCAATAATATCTTTCATACAAGTAACATTTCCTATTAAACCTGTGCCTGGTTTATTGTCTTTTTCAAGTTTTGTGCAAAATTTTTTTCGCAAATCTCCAAATTTAAGACCATTTAAAACAATACCGTTATCTAAGACATCGTTAACTAAACCAGTAATGTTTAAATCACTGTCGCTGTTCGGATTCCCGCTATTAGATGGATTGGGGATATCATTAACTGTTCTATTAAAAAAATCTCCAACTGTATCTTCAGTTAAATCGGTTTCTTCGTCGGAAATATTAGCGTCAGTATTACCAAAGGTATTTTCTGAAACGCTCGATGATGGATGAACAGGGACATTAGATAAATTATAAGGAAGAAAAATATTAGACATATTTTCAACAACAGTATTTAATGCTTGGGATTCTTGCATTGAAGATAAAAATGGATAAATATTTCTTTTCGTAGCATAAGCTACGTTTCTAGCTTCTTCACCGCTCATTAATATTCTCCTATAACCGCATAAAGGTTCACCCGAATCTGTAAATCTATCATCTCCTATTAAATCACCAGATTCACATTTTTCAAAGGCTGGCATAATTTGACCCATTTCTTGAAATCGTTTAAACACCTCTAAATCTCTGCCAATGCTTAAATGTGATTCGGTTGCCTGGATTAAATTTTCGTAATATATATCTTCAAAAGTTTCGTTAGATTTATTTACTATAACAATAGAAGGCGCCTGAAAATTAAATGGATTAGTTCCTGGAGAATGAATATTACCTAAAAAATAAGCCATATTAAAAGGGTTAAGCAATGATAGACTATAAGGAATTATAATTTTACTTGTTACTGGGGGATTTTCACTTGTTTGGGCGCAGTCAGGGATTGCATCGATTATTTCTTCTCCTTTTAATGATAAATCATAAGGCTGCAAATAATTCATTACAAAATATTTAAAACTATCCCTACGACCCTCGGGAATACATTTAAGAATGTCTGGTAATTGATTCAACGCTTTAATCAAACCCACTTTTTGTCCTTCATCAGAAATCTCTTGTTGATAACTTGGTGTATTTTCTTCTAAACTACTTAAAAGTGCTGAACTATCCTGGGTTAAATTAAAATATAAATTTAAACGCTCTATATCGGCAAAACTACTACCAACTTGATTCTCTATAAGAGTTTGTAAATTTCTGCCAATATTAACATTAATTATAGGAAGTTCTCGAGCAAGATTAGAAGAAATAGTGTCTAAAACAGCAAAAATACGAGATAAAGTTGCTTGCACCCCAGAATCAGCAACTGGCACGGATCCTTCCTGTGCAAAAACACTGCTGATTAAAATATTAACAATAATTATTAAATATATAAAAATACTATATTTTTTCATTAATTAACTGACAATTGTTTTAAGGTCATAATAATTATATTATACATCGCATTTTTTTCTGCTTGAGAAGTAGCCAAGCTGTATTCTTTTAAAGCCATTGCTAAAGTTAAATATTTTTTAATCAAGTTTAAGTGAGTATCATAAGCTACTTCCGGGGGATTAACATTGCTTAACTCATTAACTAACGCAAGCAAAATCTCAGCTGCTTTTTCAGTATCGGTAATTTTAATATCACCATATTGTTTAAATTTATTACTAATTTTTTGTATTTCTTTTTTATAACCTTCAATGTCTAATGTTTTAACCTTATGAATTTTTTTAACAATTTCCGCAAATCTTTCTTCAACAGCTGTATAAAACTGAAGATTTAATAAAGCTAGCTTTGGATCTAAAGCGCTTGTCGCAACAGTATTAGAAAAAGTCGCCGTTAGCGATGAAAAAGTAGATTGTCCCAAAAAGGAATTAGTAGCAAATTCTTTGTTTAAATTCGCAAATTTGTTTTCATCTTGAAAAGAATTAGAGAAATTAAAACCATAAAAATTTTTTACCGTTCCTGACATAAAATAACGAACAATCAAACCAACAATTACTGCGGCTACAAAAAGGATAATGATATTGAATTTATTCATTTTATGTTATTAACCAAAGAACTGAGCCAGCAGCGGGGCTTGAACCCGCAACCTTCTCTTTACGAAAGAGACGCTCTACCATTGAGCTATGCTGGCTTATTATTTTATTATATAGTATTTAATCTAAAATTTAGAGAATGCAATATTTTATAAAAATTAAAATTTTATTGACTTTTTGCTAATTATTAAAATAATAAAAATTTTTCTTATAAAAAGCTTATTTTTTAATTTATAATAAAACTATGATTTTTTATAATTCGTTGCTTAAGAAAAAAGATAGATTTAAACCCTTAAAGAATGATATGATTAAAATGTATGTTTGCGGACCAACTGTTTATGGACCAAGTCACTTGGGACATGCAGTTACTTATATAAGATTTGATTTCATTAGAAGATTTTTAGAATTTTTAGGCTATAAAGTAAAATTTGTTATGAATATTACTGACATTCACGATGATATTTTAAAAAAATCTCGCGAACTTAAAATCTCTCCACAAAAATTAGCCGATAAATACACTGAAGAATTTTATAAAGATTTAGAAAATCTAAAGATTAAAAAAGCCTTTAAATACCCACGCGTCAGCAATCATTTAAAAGAAATTATTAATCTAATAAAAATTTTGGTTCAAAAAGGTTATGCTTATGAAACAAGCGATGGTGTTTATTTTGATATTAGTAAATTTAAAAACTACGGCAAGCTTTCGGGCATTAAAATTGAGCAAGAAATAAGCGGCACGCGCGTAAAAACAGATAAATATGAAAAAGAAGAAGTTTCTGATTTTGCTTTATGGAAAAAAGAAAACGATGAATGGCTTTTTAATTCGCCTTGGGGACAAGGAAGGCCTGGTTGGCATATTGAATGTTCGGCAATGTCAATAAAATACTTAGGCATACCCTTCGATATTCATGGCGGCGCCCTCGATCTAATTTTCCCTCATCATGAAAATGAAATTGCCCAATCAGAAGCTGCCTATGGAAAAAAATTTGTTAATTTTTTTCTTAATTCAGGACTTTTGTATATTAACGGTCAAAAAATGTCAAAATCTTTAGGTAATTATATTGAACTTAGAAAATTTATACAAGGAAAAAGCGAACTATCGCAAATTTCATTTTCAGACACCAACCAGCATGAATCTTTGCAAGCAATAGCCCGACAAAAATATCCAGCTAGGTTTTTAAGATTTTTTGTTTTCATTCATCATTACCGTTCGCCCATTGATTTTAATGAAAAAAATTTACAAAATGCTTGGGAAACTTTTTTCAACTTAAATGAAAAAATTGCTAAATTAAAAAAAGTCACAACAAAACAAAAAGACTTACAAAATCTTTTAAAGATTTTAGAAGATGACTTTAATTCGCCAAAATTTTTTGCTGAACTTTATAAGCTCATTGAAAACAATAAAATTTCTTTACAAGATTTAAAAAAATTAGATAAATTTTTAGTCTTTTTATTGCCGTGGCGAAAATTAACTTTAAATGAAAAAAAACTTATTTATCAAAGAGAAAAATTAAGAAAAGAAAAAAAATTCACCCTCGCTGATAAAATTCGTAATGAATTAGAAAAAAAATTCATTTATCTTCAAGATTTAAAAAATAAAACTTTAATTATTAATTTAGACTAGTTTTAACTTAATATCTTTATTAAAACAATTAACTGCTCTTGAGAATTATTTCTTTCTTAAAACTATAAGCAATCAAGTTTAAAAGCGTAATTTAATTATTAAATTTAACTACAACCTCCGCTAGTATCACCACACTCTAAGCAAGTATAGCAACTCCCGGTTCTTGTTGTCATTCCGCCACAAGACTTACAAGGCGGACCAGAAATTAAAATATCATTATTTATAACACTAAGATTCTTATTAATAATATTATTTTCAAGAACAACTTTATTATTTTTTATATTACTGACAGTCTCTTTTATTAATTTAGGATGCTCTTGCAAAATAACCTTTTCTTTTAAATCTAAGCCCAATGATGCTAATTCATCAGGTTTTAAAAATCTATAAGCTAAATATTTAAAAATATAATCTATAATAGAACTTGCTATACTAATATCTTTGTTGTTAGTAATACCCATTGGCTCAAAGCGCATATAAATAAATTTGCTTGCCAATTCTTTTAAAGGTACTCCATACTGCAAAGCAATAGAAATAGCAATAGAAAAAGCATCAAGCAAGCCAGCTAAGGTACTGCCTTGCTTGGACATTCTAATAAATATTTCTCCTAAATCACCGTTTTCAAAAAAACTATAAGTTAAATAACCTTCATGTCCAGCAATCGCAAATTTATGAGTTTCTGATTGTCTAATTGATGGTAATTTATGTCTTTCAATCGTTCTCGTTTTGTCTTTTTTAGCGTTTTTTTGATTACTGGTGTATAACGCCTGAGTTACTTTTGAACCATCTCTGTAAACAGCAAAACATTTAATGCCTAACTTCCAAGCTGTAAAGTAAGCATTATATATATCTTCAACAGTAGCTTCGGCTGGCATATTAAAAGTTTTAGAGATGCCACCGGAAATAAAAGGTTGAGCTGCGGCAACCATCTTAACATGCCCTTCCCAAGAGATTGAGCGCGTTCCCCCAGGTGCAGTGACCGAAGTATCAAAAATAGGCAAATGTTCTGGCTTTAAATGAGGTGCGGTTTCTATGTTTTTTGTCTCTTCTAAGTGTTTAATGATGTCCTCAATTTCTTTTGGTGAATAGCCTAATCTTTTTAAAGCTAAAGAAACTGATTTGTTGACAATCTTCAGCCAACCACCACCAACAAGCTGTTTCATTTTCACCAAAGCAAAGTCTGGTTCAATACCCGTAGTATCACAATCCATCATAAAGCTAATAGTCCCGGTCGGAGCTAAAACTGTTGCTTGGGCATTGCGAAAACCATATTTTTCACCTCTGTCAACAATCTCATCCCAGGTTTTATTAGCTATGTTAATAATATTTTTATTTTCTTCCGTAATTGTTACTTGATAACTAGCATCACGATGCATTTGCATTACTTCTAACATTGATTTTTTATTTTTCGAATATTCAGGGAAAGGAGCTAAACGCGCTGCTAAATCTATTGATGTTTTGTAAGCTGTAGAAGTTAAAAGCGAAGTAATTGCGGCAGTTAAGTGTCGCGACTCATCAGAATCGTAAGCTAAACCTAAAGACATTAACAAAGCGCCTAAATTTGTATAACCCAAACCTATAGTTCTATATTTTTTTGTTTCTTCGGCTATTTTAGGATGTGGGTAGTCGGCTTTGGAAATAACAATATCTTGAGCTATAAACATTACCCGCACAGTATGCAGAAAAGCTTCGATATCAAAAATATCAGCTTGCTTAAAATTAGCTCCAGTTTTAGATTGACTTAACAAAACATCATCTTTTAAAAATTTCATCAAATTAATTGACGCTAAATTACAACTTGTCCAGTTCAAAAATAGATATTCAGCACAAGGATTGGTAGCTTCTATTCTGCCAGATTTTTTACAGGTGTGCCATTTTTGAATAGTGTCATCAAATTGAACGCCAGGATCGCCACATAACCAAGCTGAGTTAGCAATTGCCGTTAAAATATCTCTAGCTTTGTATTTACCGGCAATTTTTTTGTCTTTTCTATAGTAAGTAAACCAATCTCCGTCTTGCATAGCTGCCTCCATTAAAGCATCAGGAATGCGGACTGAATTATTGGCATTTTGAAAAAAAATATTGCTCCATAAAGGATTATTAATATCAGTTAAATCATATCCAGCCTCAATAAAAGAACGGATTCTATTTTCTTCTTCTGCTTTAACATTAATAAATTCCATTATATCTGGATGATCAGCATTTAAAATAACCATTTTTGCCGCCCTACGTGTAGTTCCTCCAGACTTTATGCTGCCAGCCACAGAATCAGCTGCTCTCATAAAAGATATTGGACCACTGGAACTTCCTCCGCTTGACAGTGGCTCGCCTTTGCCTCGTAATTTTGAAAGGTTAACACCTGAACCTGAACCACCCTTAAACACCATACCTTCTATTTTTATCCAATCAAGAATTGATTCCATATTATCGTCAACATCCAGAATAAAACAAGCTGAGCATTGTTGTTTTCTTCCTTCAACGCCAACATTAAACCAAACCGGCGAATTAAAGGTAGCATACTGATTAAGAATAATATAAATTAATTCTTTCTTAAAAATATCGGCTTCTTCTTTGTCAAAATATTTTTGTTCAATGCCCCAATGAGTAATGGTTAAAACAACCCTATCAATAATATCTTTTAACGACTTTTCCTGTCGGCCTTTATTAACCTTAAAATATTTACTAGCAATAATATTTACAGCATTTTGACTATAAAAATCAGGAAATTCAACATTATCAAATATATTTTGATAACCATCTAAAGTAACCTGACGTTTGGTCCATTTAACTTGATCATAAGGGTGCAAATTATTAGTAACAAAAAATTTTTGAATAAGGGGTGCTGTTTTGTTGTTTTGAAGAGAGGTTCTTTTTTGCATTAACTAAAAATAAATTTAAAAATAAAACGACGTTAATGTATTTAAAAGAGATGCTAATTATCTAGTAAAGAAATTTTTTAAAAAATTTTTTTATTTGTCAAGTTTTATAATTTCTGATAATTGATAAAATTTTATGAGTTCGCTAATTTTCAATTTAATTTGTTCGCTTATTTGTTGATTTTGTGTCTTGCTTGCCTCATTTAAAATATTTTTAATCAAGAAGTTTGCTTTCTCCACATCTTTGTTAGCTAAATAAACATTTAAAAAAAGAAATTGCTTATCAATAGAAAATTGATCAAGTGGAATATTTTTATTTTTTTCTAAAAACAGATTTAATTTTGCTAAAGCTTTAGCATAATTACCCTGATAAAGGAAAATTGCTGTTTCGTCTAATAAATAATTATTAAACTTATCAGCAATTGCTTTTTCGCCTTTTTCTAAAAGTTCTCCTGATAATTCTTTAAAGCGATTATCGGGAATTTCATAAAATTTATTAGCAAAATTTAGATAAACTTCGGGTAAATTTGGATATAAATTTTGTAAATATTTATACAAATTAAGCATTTTTTGTTTTTCTTCATCAATACTTAAACGAGCTTCCTGTTTCAATTTTATTAAGAGAGATAAATGATTAATATAATTTAAGGCTAAACGAAAATCTCGCGGGTCATTAAAATATGCCTTCTCTATAATCTTGTTGTATTTAAGAATGTAATTTGTGTCTAAATTGTAATGAACAAATGTCACTAAAGGTTCAGCAAAAAATCTATAAGTATTAATAACCACTTCAGTCAAAAATGGTCCAGCTATTTCTGAAAGATTCTTTAAACGCTCGCTGGCGTAATTAAAATGCTTTTTCAATAATTCAACTGTCTTATCGTATTTTGCTACTGGGTCGGCTAGTTTTAATAAATTAGCTGGCTTTAACGACTGATCCGTGATTTCTGTTGAAGAGGCTAGAGCATTAATTAATGCATTAACGTTTAAATCGTTAACTGACTGAGGGGTTAAGGAGAAATTTAAATTTGTTAAAGCCTTGTATACTTCTTCTTCAGAGACAATAAAATTAATCAAAGAATAAAGCACATAATATTGTCTTATGTGGATTGTCAAAAAAATAAACGCTATAATTACGCTTAAAACAATAAAAAAGTTTATTAATTGCGGCGATTTTTCAGTAACAGTAAACTTTGTCCTTGGCATTAATGTTGCTAAAACAAAGAAAAACAACAAATAACTTGCCTGCATATCAAACAAAGAAAAAACTTGGCCTAAATAAGCCACTAAAAAACCCACCGCAGCAGAGGCAACCAAAAGATTTTCTTTTCTTTTTAAAAATAATAAATAAAAAGCACTAATAAAAATTGATAACCAGGTTACAAAACCAACAACACCGCTTTTTACTAAAACCTCAATAAATTTATTATGAGGTCTATCAAAAATAGCTCTCTCAAAATTAAAAATATATGGATTTAAATAAGCCAAAAAAGCCACCGGCTCATTTTCTAATCCCCAACCAAATACAGGCTTCTCCTTAAAAGCTTCTAAAAACATTCGCCAAGCATACAAACGAGGAAACACTGATTCAGGATTTTGTAAAGTTGTCGCCAATCTTTGCACCCCAGGAATTTTAAAAGCAATATCTAAACGAAGGAAAGCAACAAAAAGTAACAAAGAAGCAATTAAAGCACTAAATAAAAAGATACGTTTTTGTAATGTTTTTTCGCTAAATAAAATATAAAAAATAAAAAAAGCGATACTCCCGCTTAATAATCCCAACAAAGAGCCTCTTGTTTGTGAAGCAATCATTGCAAAAAAATTAATCAAGGCTGCTAAGCTAAATATTAACCTATTAGCTGAATCCTTTTCGTCAAACAAAAAAATAAAAATAGCAAAAAGCATCAACAAAGTAAAAAAACCTACGTAAGTAGCATTGCCTAAACTTGAATAAGGTCTAACATCAATATTACCGCTTTGTAAAAAAGAATTAACGAACTCATTAATTTGATAAAGAGAAATAATCACCGATACAGCTATAAATAAGAAAAAATAATATTTTTTATACGAAGGATTAATATTAAAGCAAATAGTTAAAAGCAAAAAATATAAATAATAAAAAAACATTGACCAAAGTCCTTCCATTCTTTCAGCATTACCCCAAAAAGATCGAAAGTAGTCAATGCCTAAAAAAGTAGCTAAAATATTAGCGATAAAAAATAAAGTAACGCTTATAAAAAGAGGATTCTTATAATTTATTACTTTATCGGTTTTAGCAACGATTATTGCTCCTAAAACCAAAGCAATGGAAACTAAAGACCTAAAAATTAAAGCTTTGGTGGTAATAAAAGGAAATAAAACATAAGGATCAACAATTAAAAGCGATAAAGGTATAATAATTAATATTAAAAAAAGCAAAGTATTTATTTTAAAAATATGAAACATTGGAAACAATTAAAATAATTATAGGATTAATCTTTGTAAATATTGATTTTTAATACGGACATCAAATTATTCATTGCCTAGCTATAACATTTAAGCATCAAAAACTATTGAGCGGCGGACGGGATTTGAACCCGCGACTTTCTCCTTGGAAGGGAGACGTTCTACCAGCTGAACTACCGCCGCTTTCCAGATGATTATTTTCTAACTTCTTTATGGGGCAAATGGCGACGACAATAACGACAAAATTTTTTTAAATTCAATTTAAAATCAGCGCTCTTTTTCTTCCACTTATAATAATTAATTCTCTTGCACTGCTCACACCTTAATTTTGCTAAAGTTTTTGTTTTTTCAGCCATGATAATAAATTATTGTCAAATTATATCATAAAAAATATTTTAATTAATTATTAAAAAAATTACCCATATACAAGAAAACAAATGCTATCTTAACTCGTAATACTTTCAATAAAATTTTTGATAATTACCGGCAAAAAGATCGACATCAAAACTACAGCTACGCCTAAAATCACATAAAAAATTACTTTACTTAAACTAACATCCGAAGATTTACCACCTAAAGAAGCTTGTCCTAAAATATATTTTAAGCCTAAATAAATTAAAAATACTGAGGCTAAAACCAAAGAAATAATAAATAAAAATTGGATAATTCTTCCTAAAATAACGCTAATCCGGCATTGCAAAAAATCAAAACCATTTAATCCTGCGCATCCATCATGGCTAGTTGCTAAAACAAAATTAATTAAAAAAATAAAACCAACAACTAAAGAAAAAATTTGTTTTGGCGTCAATAAAATCATTTTGATTTAAAATAATTTTTTAACAACCTCTCCTTCTGTTTCTTAAATTCCCGTTCTTTAATTTTAAATCTTTTTTCATATTTTTTTAAACTTTTCACCAAGGCTATCTCTATTTTAATTAAACGATTTTTATTAAAAACACGAAGAGGAATAATAGTTTTGTTTTTTTCTCTTGTTTGTTGATAAAGATAGGCGATTTGTTTTTTTAATAACAATAATTTTCTGGGGCGATAAGGATCATAACTAATAAATATATTTTTTTCCTGATAAGGAGGAATAAAAAAATTTTTAATAAACATTTCACCTTTATAAAAAGAAATATAGCTACCCTTTAAGCTGCCTCGATTAAAAAACAAAGACTTAACCTCAAAACCATAAAGCTCAACGCCAGCGATATACGTTTCTAATATTTCATAATTACGGAAAATATCGGGATTTTTAATATTAACATTAACCATATAATATTATATAATTATAATATTGACTAAAATGTATAAAAAACACAAAAACAACAAAAATTTGCTTAGTTTTTTACTAACTAAAATTGCTTATAGCAATTTATTTATCAAAATTATTATTAATGGTTTATTAATTATTTTAACCCTTATTTTAATTATAAGCCTTATAAGTAATAATGGCACCATTACCTCTAAAATATATCAAGTTATAAAACATCTCTTTGGCTGGAGCGCTTTTGCCCTACCTGCATTCTTAATCGGGTTTAATTTTGTTTATTTAAAAAACATAGAACGCCAAAAGAAAATATTTATGACAATAGGAATGTTTTTAATTTTTTTAAGTATCAATTTTTATTTGCATAGCATTTTTCGACAAGGAGGTTTAATGGGCTATTATTTGCTTAGCTTAGAACAATATATTGGCATAATTGGTTTAAGCCTTATTGTAATTTTTGCTTTTTTTACAGGCTTGTGGTTAGTATTTGACAATAAACTTATTGAGTTTATAAATAAAATATTGCTAGCATCGGCTAAACAAATAGAAAATAGCCATACAATTGTTAAAAACGGTTTAGAAAATATTAAAATAAACATAACTAAAAACCAAGAACCGGTTAAACAAGTAAAAAAGGAAATAAGCAATGGACGCGTACATCAAAATTCTAAAAATAAATTAAAAATTCAAAAAAGAAATATTGTCAGCAAAGGAATATGGGACTTACCACCCATAGAAATGCTTACTCAAGGCAAAGAAGAAACAATCGCTCCAGACATTGATAGCACTTCGCAAATTATAGAAAAAACACTGGCTAATTTTAATCTCTACGTCAAAGTTGTTGATGTTGAAATAGGTCCATCAATAACAAGATTTTCATTAAAACCTGGCGAAGGCATTAAGCTTTCAAAAGTTTTAAGTTATCAATCTGACATAGCCTTAGCTTTAGGAACGCCTAATCTTATTATTGAGACACCCATACCAGGCAAGTCAGTTATAGGAATCCAGGTGCCCAATAAACAACCAGCAAATGTTAGGCTAGGCAATTTATTAAGAGAAAATGAATTTTTAAACAACGATGAATTATTTATTTTTCCAATTGGCAGAAAAATTAATGGCGATGTTCTTTTTGTTGATTTAGCTAAACTACCCCATCTTTTAATTGCTGGCGCCACTGGCACGGGTAAATCAATTTTTGTTCACGACTTATTAATCTCGTTATTGATGAAAAACACACCAGAAACTTTAAATCTTGTTCTTATTGATCCTAAAAGAGTTGAGTTAATAAATTATACAGACATTCCTCATTTACTTTTAGATCCTATTGTCGATGTGCGCAAAAGCGTTGCTGTTTTTAACTGGTTGCTTGAAGAAATGAATGAAAGATATAAATTATTAGAAGAAAGCAGATCGCGTGATATTGATATTTACAATAAAAAACAAATACAACGAAATGAAAAAATATTACCCCGTATAGTCTTAATTATTGACGAAATGGCTGATTTAATGATGGCTTTTGGATCAAGCGTTGAAGCAATGATAATAAGATTAGCTCAAATGGCTCGCGCCACTGGCATTCATTTAATATTAGCCACACAACGTCCGTCGGTTGATATAGTAACAGGGCTAATTAAGGCCAATATTCCCAATAGAATTTGTTTTAAAGTAGCGTCTTCTGTAGATTCCCGAACAGTTTTAGATACTGGAGGTGCCGAAAAATTAATAGGCTCTGGAGATTCGCTTTTTATTTCAACAACTTTTCATAAACCTCTTAGAATTAAAACTCCTTTTATTAGCGAAAATGAAATAAAAAAAATTACTGCTTTTTGGGCAAGTCAAGTTGATAAAATACCAAACTTTGAAAAACAAACAATATCTATCGATGATTTAGAAAAGAAAACTTTTACGATCAATGATGACCTGGAAGAAGAAGCTTTGTTAAAAGAAGCAATCAATATTGTTATTGAAGCTAATAAAGCTTCAACATCCTTGCTACAAAGAAGATTAAAAATAGGTTACGCGAGAGCAGCGCGATTATTAGATTTAATGGAAGAAAAAGGCATTGTCGGACCGCAAGAAGGATCTAAACCAAGAAAAATTCTTGTTAACCTTCAAGATAATTTTAAAACTAACGAAGATCAAGAATAACAAATAAATTTATTTATTATTTTTATGAGAAGATTGTCTGCTTTGAGAACTATCATAAAGCAAAGGAGCTGCTAAACAAATAGACGAATAAGTGCCAACAATCATGCCCAGTTGAATAGCCAATAAAAATGGTCTTAATTCATTCATAAATAATGTTAGCGGTAGTATTGATAAAACAGTTGTTAATGATGTAAAAATAGATCTTCTTAAAGTTTCTTGAATACTACTTTGAAAAATATCTTTTAAGTCAGTATTAATTTTTTTAATGTTTGATAATAAGATTTTCTCTCTTATTCTATCAAAAATAACAATCGTATCATGAACAGAAAAGCCTACTAAAATCAACAAAGCTGTTATAAACTTAATATCAAGTTCGAAATTTAAATAATCTGAGACATAAACATAAATCCCTGCTGTAGCAATAACATCATGAAATAAGGTAAAAATAACTACTAAAGATAAAGAAAAAAGAGAGAAAATATCTTTTAATCTACGAAAAGCAAAAGCGATATAGGCACCAATAAAAAATAAAACAACTACAATCATAAATAAAGCTTTATTTTTAAGCTCACTACTTAAAGCAGGGCTAATAAACTCAGCTCTCAGTTTTTCAGCTTGTTTATCTCTTTGCCTAATCATTAACCATAAATTATTTAAATTATCTTTAGATTTAATAATAACACTGGCGTCTGTTTTAAAAACTGAAACTTGTATATTTAATTCTTTAGCTATCGTCTCGACCGGCAAATTTGTTTTAACCTCAAGAATATATCCACCGATAAGGTCTGTGCCTAAAGCAGGATTAACTAAATAAAAACTCAAAACCCCTTGTAAAATTAAAATCGCACTTAAAACATAAAAAAAATGTTTATTTTTTATAAAATGAAAAGTCATTATTTGTTTCTATAAATTATTAATAATAAATTTTTTGTAAAAAAAACAGCAGTTATAAAACTAATTAAAGTGCCAAAAAATAAAGTAAGCGCAAAACCTTTAACAAAAGAACTGGATAAAGCATAAATAATCAACGAAGCAATAAGTGTCGTAAAATTTGAATCGCGAATAGAAGTAAAAGCTCTATTAAAACTATTAATAATTAAATCCTCTTTAGTTCTATTAAGTTTTTTCTCTTCACGAAATCTTTCGAAAATTAAAATATTCGCGTCTACCGCCATACCAATGGCAAGCACTAAACCGCTAATAGCAGCTAAAGAAATTGTTACTCCCAAAAATTTATATAAAGCTAAATTAAAAAGCATAAAAAATAATAAAGCTAAATCAGCAATAAAACCATTAAATCTATAAATAATCACCATAAACAACATTACTAAAGCAATACCTATTAATGACAGTTTTAAAGATAAATCAAAAAAATTATCGCCTAAAGTAGGATTAATAGTAGATATTGAAATTAACTTTAAAGGCACCGGCAGCGAACCTTGATTTAAACGACGGGCTAAGGTTTGCGCTTCTTCAATGGTAAAATTATCAGCAGAAATAATCGCCTCGCCATTAGTAATGACTGCCCTAACAATAGGTTGAGACAAAAGTTCGCCATCAAGAAAAATAGCAATTGGCTGATTTAAATATCTTTCTGTCAATTCTTTAAAAAGAGCAGCTCCTTGTTTATTGAAAACTAAATTCACTACCGGTTTATTAGTATTAAAATCTATGCTAAAGTATGCTTTTTCGATGTCTTTGCCTGTTAAACCTGAAGGAATAAAGAATACTTTTACATCTTCGGTTGTTGTTGTTTTGTCTGCCGCACTTTTTGCTGTAACTGGCGAAGAAGTAATAAAAACAGGAATTCTAAATTCTAATAAAGGAGTATCGCCAATAACTTTTATTGCTTCATCGGTGCTGGTGATATTAGGCAAAGTAATTATAAATTTACCGCTTTGCGAAAAATTAACAAATGACTCCTGAACGCCTAAAAAGTCAATTCTTCTTTCAAGTAAGTCTTTTGTTTGTTCCAAGATTTCTCTGTTAATAATCGTTGAGGTAACTTTATCATCAATTTCATAAGTTAAAATACTGCCACCGGCTATATCAATGCCCCAAAAAAAGTCCCGCCCCACAGTAAAATTAGTGCCTAAAACTTGATTAACAATAAACATAAAATATTTATCAAACACAAACACTGCACTCAATAAAGCTGAAACAAAAAAAATAATTAAAAAAATTTTACTAGCTTTCATTGTGATTTAAAAATAATCTTAAAATTATAAAGTAAAAAATTTTTAATTAAAAATTAAAAAAAGCAATAATAATTTGTTTTAAATTAGCATAGCCGCGAACCATAATATTAATAAAATTTGTTAACGTAAAATTGTTTCTCAAAAATTCCAAAAAACTATTTGGTAAAAAAGCAAAAATAGCTAAAAAGATTATAATGTAAAAAATAATCTTTAAAACTTTAAACATTTTTTAAATCAAACTTGATAGCTTATCAATAGCTTTACTAATTAAATTTAATGTTTTTTCTTTGCCAAAAATAGACATTAAATCAAAAGGCGGGGGTGAAAAATCTTTACCTGATAAAGCAACGCGCAAAGGCCAAAAAAAATAACCCCTTTTATCACGAGGAATAATATTGTCTAAAAAATTCTTTAACTCCATAGCATCATCGAAGCGTTCTTCTTTTATTTTATCTAAAGTTTCTTTTATGAAAATTAAATTTGATTTTGTTTCTAACAATGAAGCATTTTTCCAAAGTAACAATTGCGCATCATAGTCAAAATCATTAAAGAAAAAATTAACAAAATTTAAAATATCATTAATAAGCGTCGCTCTTTCTTTGCCTAAATCAATAATTTTATAAATCTTCAACAAATCATAAACACAACCATTGTTAGCATAAAATTTTTGTTCTTGGCCAAACTTACCAAAATTTTTAAAGTCTAAAAGAGGTAATAATTCTTCGGCTGGCTTTAATTTTAAGTAATGCTTATTAAAAAAATTTAATTTGCTGGTATTAAAAATAGCCGGAGATTTATTTAATTTTTCTAATTGAAAACTTTTAATCATTTCTTCCAAAGACATTAATTCATTGTCAACATTAGGATGCCATCCTAGTAAAGCTATAAAATTTAATATTGCTTCAGGCAAGTAACCTTCTTGACGATATTCGCTTATGCTTTTAGCACCGTGACGCTTAGACAACTTACTCCTGTCTTGACCTAAAACTAAAGGCAAATGAACAAAAATTGGATGATCCCACTCTAAATATTTGTAAAGTAATATTTGCTTAGGTGTTGTATGCAAAAATTCTTCGCCTCTAATAATATGAGTAATTCCCTGATAATGATCGTCAACGGTATTAGCCAAGACATACAATGGCTCAAATTCATTTTTAGCGATAACGAAATCGCCTATTTGTCTATAATCAATTTTTATTTCGCCTCTTAAAAAGTCTCTAAAAACAATAGTTTTTTCTGGTATTCTTAAGCGTAAAACATAATTAACTTTTCTTTTTATCTTGTCTTGAATTTCTTTAGCGTCTAAATGCCGACATTTACCAGAATAAATCGGAGTTTCACCACGCGTTAACATCTCTTGTTTTCTTGCTTCTAATTCTTCTTTAGAACAAAAACAATAATAAGCTAATTTTTTATCTAATAATAATTTTATAATCTTGGCATATAAATCAACACGATCGCTTTGTCTAATAATTTCTTCATCCCATTTTAATCCCAACCAATTTAAACTATCAATAATATCATCTTCAAATTCTTTTAACGATCTTTCTTTGTCGGTATCTTCAATTCTTAATAAAAAAATTCCTTTTTGTGAACGTGCAAATAAAAAATTAAATAAAGCTGTTCTTGCTCCGCCTAAATGCAACTTACCTGTTGGAGATGGAGCAAATCTTACGCGGACAGACATTATCTTTTAATTATAAAACAAAAAGCGCGCCTAATCAAACTTATATCTCGGTAATCAATAATCGTCCTTTATAATCAGTGCGCCAAAGATTATTAATAAAGCCTAAATTATAAAGAAAATCAAGGGTTTGTTGATGGGGATGCTTATAACGATTATTTCTACCTACTTGAATAACAACTTTTTTGGGCTGAACTGCCTTATAAAAAGACTCATCAAGAGAATATTTTGACCCGTGGTGCGGAACAAGCAAGTAATCACTAATTAAAAATTGGCGACAACAAGCCAATAAAGAATCGATAGCTTTTTTCTCGATATCCGCTGTTAATAAATAAGAGTGCTTGCCTTGAATTTTAAGCACTAAAGATCTGTCATTGTCTTTCATTTTTAGATTATCGTTATTAGGTGGATTAAGAATAAAAAAATGGAAATTGTTTGTTTGTAGTGAGCTGCCTCTTTTTAAAACAATAAAAGGTATTCGTTTTTCTTTTAATAAAGACAGAAATTTTTGATACAAATAATCATCCGAAGTTGTAGTACTTAAAATAACTAAACGCAATTTATACCTTTTTAATAAATCAAAAACACCTAAATAATGATCCTTATCAGGATGAGAAATAAACAAAATATCTAAAGTTTTAACGAAAAAAGGAAGCGTCTCTTTTAATTCTCTTAAAACATAAGCGCCATTGGCGGATACATCATACAAAAAATGATTGTTGCCATCTTTAATTAAAACACCGCCGCCTTGACCAGTATTTAAAAAAGCAACAAAATTATTTTGATTAACATATATAAAAATAGCTGAATAAATAAGACAATTAATCAAAATTAAAACGAAAATCGATTGTTGCATTTTTGTGCCATTTAATTATTTTTATCAATAAAAAAGCATAATAAGCTATTACCACTAATAAAGGTAAATAAAAATAAACAACAAACTGACTAAAAAATATGGCTATTGTTTTTATATAAAAAATTAAAGGCAAAGTCAACAAAGCTATTGGTGGTAAAGGGATAAACAAAAAAACTGTTGCTAAAGTTAAAAAGGAGGACATAAAAGGCATTACCAATATATTGGCTATACTTGACAATAAATTAAAATTAGCGAAGTAATATATTAATAAAGGCAAAACAGCTAATTGAGCGCCAATGGTTTCGCTAACAATCTTTTTAATAAAATCTTTTGTTAAAAAATCTAATCTCTGGTATAAAATTGGGCTAATATAAAAAATACCAATAATTGCTAAAAAAGAAAATTGCGTGCCTATATCTACAAGAAAAGAATTTGGTTTAAATAAAATTAATAACAAAGCCGCAGCAATAATTATATTACGCTTCAAAGGCAAACGTCCAAAACGATTTTTAACAATAATAATCAGCAAACCCATTAAAGCAGCTCGCAAAACATTGCCAGCAAACCCCATAATCAATACAAAAAAAATGATTATTAATATAGAAATATAAAACAAAAAACCTAAAGATAAAACTCGCAAAGCTTTAAGCGCTTCATAAACTACAGAAAACATTAAGGTTAAGTTTTGTCCAGAAACAGCCGTTATATGTATAAGACCGCTATTTATAAAAGCTTTTTTTAAATCATAATCTTTAAACGGAGCGCCAAATAAAATACTAAGAAAAATATCGGCATAATCGTAAGGAAGATAAAAATAAATTTTCTCGGTTATAAAATTTCTGTATTTCTGGGTTAAATCTAAAAAAATAGTGACATAGTCAAAAAAATTAAAATCCAAACTATGCCATAAAAAAACATATAAAGAACCCAAAAGAGTAAAGCAAAAAAATAAAAGACTTATTTTTAATCTAAAAAAATAATAAATAAACAAAGCGAGAATAAAATTATAAATTATGAAAAAATTACTTAAATAAACAGAATGAACGCCTATAATAAAAGCTAAAGCAAGAAGAGCAAACAAATTAGCAAAATAAACTTCTGACATTGATTTAATTAAAACCACAACTAATTATAAAAAATAAAGCGTACCCCCAGGAGGAATTGAACCTCCATCTTCTCCTTAGGACGGAGCTGCTCTTCCTTTAAGCTATGGGGGCGTCTTGATTTTAGTTTATTTTAATATTATAATTATATAATATGGGGATGAAAAGGAGTAGAGGAAGAAGAAAAGATTATTGCGGCTGGCAGGGTGGCAACCTTAATAGCCGAAAAAGTGCAAACACAAACAGAACCCCAGCCTTTGCTTTTGTCTAAATAAAGGCTGCTTCTTGGCAATTATGCGGATGAATTGCCAAAGAAGAAGGTTTATCCGCTTTTCGTTGGTTCTTGGCCCAGAATCAACGAGAAACAAGGGCCTATTTTCTTGAAAGAGTTTGCTAATTTTCTCTTCAAGAAAAAAATAAAAAATTAGCTGCGCCAGGAGAAGCAATAATGCTTTCTTCTTTCGATAGGGGTTCGATTCCCCTCATCTCCACAAGTAAATCATAAACTAATTTTTTGCAACCACTAACTGATTGTTCAAATTTTTATGTTTTGATCATCTCGACTTTTAACTAAAATCATTTTAATTTTTGTCAAAAAATGATATAATTATAAAAATAAAGCGGCGGTAGTTCAGCTGGTAGAACGTCTCCTTGCCATGGAGAAGGTCGCGGGTTCGATCCCCGTCCGCCGCTCATTTTTTGTCTCACTAATAATTAGTTAACAAAACTTTAAAATATATTCTTAACTGCCAAAAAAATAAAAATATATTTTTCGTTTATATTATTAATAATTTAATCTTAATAAAGATAAAATGTTTTAAAATTAATATAGCATTCTTAAATAAAAACACATTTAATTTCTAAAAAATTATCGCAAGCCAAATTCATCTAAGCCCCGGTGGCGAAACTGGTAGACGCGCAAGGTTTAGGACCTTGTGGCTTTTAGCCGTAGAGGTTCGAATCCTCTCCGGGGCACGCTTAATAATACCTCAAAGAAAATCCATTTTTAAATATCTCTTTTGCAAACAAAAAGTTTTATAATATAGTTATTAATACTGAAACTTTCTTTAAAACAATGACGGAAAAAATTTTTGATTATTCATTATTTTTATTTTTAGCGATTAATTTATATTTATTTTTTAACCTAGTTTTGCCTCCGAAAATAAAACTTATCTATCCTACCAATGAAATAGTAAACAGCAATCCCATTATTATTAAAGGCTATACTGATAAACGTGGCGAATTATTTATTAATGCCGTGCCTGTTTATTTGCAAAATGATGGATATTTTGAAAAAGAGTTTTATTTAAAAGAAGGTGTTAATAATTTTACCTTCAAAGCTATTAAGCATTGGGGGCAAACAAGTTTAGTCGAAAAAAAAATAATTTTAACTACCAATGAAAAAAACAAACAAGCAAAATAGTCAAAAAAATTTAGATAGTTTACTTGAAGAAATAAAAAAAGAATTCGGTGATGGCTCAGTAATGACTTTAGAAACAGTCCCTCGGGTTGATGTTGAGGTAATTTCTACTGGCGCTCCTTCTTTAGATTTGGCTTTAGGAGTCGGTGGCTTACCTCGAGGAAGAATTGTAGAAATCTTTGGTCCTGAAAGTTCTGGCAAAACAACAGTTGCCCTAGAAACAGCTGCAGAAGTACAAAAAAATAATGGCCAAGTAGCTTTTATAGACACTGAGCATGCCTTAGACCCAGAATACGCTAAAAAAATAGGAGTTAATATAGAAAAAATGGTTATTTCTCAACCAGACAGTGGTGAAGACGCTTTAAATATTGTAGAAAAATTAGTAAAATCTGGACTTTTTGATCTTATTATTGTTGATTCTGTAGCAGCTTTAGTGCCACGTGCTGAATTAGAAGGCGAAATAGGAGATCAATTTATAGGTTTGCAAGCAAGAATGCTGTCCCAAGCCTTAAGAAAATTAACTGGCATTATTTCTAAAACAAGAACCATTGTTATTTTTATAAACCAAACAAGAGCAATGATTGGCGGTATGATCCCGGGCCAAGAAACAACTACCGGCGGTAAAGCCTTAAAATTTTATGCTTCGATTAGAATAGAATTAAAAAGAATAACTCAAATTAAAAGAGGCGATGAAATTATTGGCAATAAAATAAGAGCAAAAATAGTAAAAAACAAAGTAGCTCCGCCCTTTAAAGTCGCTGAATTAGATATCTACTATAGCGAAGGCATTTCTTATGAAGCTGATTTAATTAACCTAGGTGAAAAACTAAAAATTATTGAAAAATCTGGCAATAGTTATATTTTTCAAGGGACAAAACTAGGTGGTAGCTTTCAGGCGGCTCGAGAGTTTTTAAAAGAGAATCCTGAAGTTGCCAAAAAAATTTACCAAGAAATCTTAAAAACGAATAAATAAACTAAAAAATTTTTAATTAAATCGTGGAAAAAAATATAAAAGCTGCTTTTTTCTAGTGTTTTTTTGTTGCTTTTATGTTAAATAACAATATTAAAACTCAAAATACTTTTGCCCGTTCTCTCTTAAAAAAATAAAAGTTAGACAAAAATTAATTGTCAATTAGAAAAACACAGACTAAGCAAATAACAAGAATAATTATTGAAGTTTTATTAATAATAAAACTGACTTAATGTTTAAGCGAAGTAATTGTTGATTAAAACATTAAAATTGCTTGTTTGTTTATGTTTTTCAAATTATAATAGATAATAATGTTAGCCAAAATTAAAGGAGCAACCCTTTCAGGAATAACAGCAGAAATTATTGAAATTGAAGTCGGACTTTTAGGCGGATTGCCGAGCTTCCAGATTGTAGGCTTGGCTGATAAAACAATTGATGAATCTAAAGAAAGAATAAATCTAGCTATTAAAAGCATTGGCGCTAAACCGCCAAATAAAATAAACGCCCGCGTCATTGTTAATCTGTCGCCAGCTGATATTAAAAAGGAAGGCTCTCATTTAGATTTGCCAATAGCTTTAGCTTTTTTATATGCCTCAAAACAAATTAAAAGCTTGCCTAGTGATATTTTATTTTTAGGAGAATTAGGCTTGGATGGCAAACTAAAAAAAATTAGAGGTGCTTTGCCTATTGTACTAAAAGCAGGACAATATTTTAAAGCCGTTGTTGTTCCTCAAGACAATAAAAAAGAAATCCAATTTATTAAAGATATCGATATTTACTGCTGTGAAGACTTGCAAGAAATAATAGATTTTTTAGAAGAAAAGCGGAGTTTCTCTCCTTTGTCACCGGAACCATTTAAAACCACCACTGATCCAACAAACACTTTAAGCGATTTTAGTTTTATCATTATTAACGATTATATTTTACAAGGAATAATTCTAAGCGCTATAGGCAAACATAACTTATTGCTTTATGGACCTCCCGGCACCGGTAAAACACTTATAGCCCACAACTTAGTAAATCTTCTACCTGATTTAAATTACGAAGAATCTTTAGAAGTATCATCCATTTACAGCGCTTTGGGTTTACTTCAAGATCAATTGATAACTAAACCAGTTTTGCGCAATCCCCATCATTCATCTTCAGCAACAGCTATTTTAGGTGGAGGCAAAGAGGCTAAACCTGGTGAAGTAACTTTATCGCATAGAGGTGTTTTGTTTTTTGATGAATTACCAGAATTTAGGCGCGATATTCTTGAAGGCATAAGAGAGCCTTTAGAGACAGAAGAAATAGTAATTGCCCGAGCTAAAAAAACAATCAAGTATCCGGCAAGTTTTTTGTTTGTAGGAGCTTATAATCCTTGTCCTTGTGGCTATTACGGCGATGAACAAATTGAATGCAAGTGCACCATTGCTGAAATCAATAAATATCAAAAGAAAATATCTGGGCCAATTTTAGATAGAATTGATATTTATTTATACGTACCACGAATTAATAGCGAAAAAATATTAAGCTTCAAAGAAAACAATTTAAATCAAATAAAAACTAAAATCATAGAAACAGTAGAAAAAATGCAATATCGTTATCGCAAAGAAAATTTTAAATATAATAGTAAAATCCCTGTAAAAGCATTAAAAACTTATTGTAAATTAGACACCGCTAGCGAGAATTTTTTAAAAAAAGCAATTGATGCTTATCGTTTATCTTTGCGTAGTGTTCATAAAATATTAAAATTAGCCCGCACTATAGCTGACTATAATGATCAAGAAAATATAAAATTAGAGCATTTAAGCCAAGCCTTGCAATATAAATTAAGTACAAATTAATTTTATTTCCATGATTATCTTGAAAAAAAATAAATTATTAAAAAACAATCTTCATAAAACTAAAAATAAAAATGTGATTTTAAGGGTTGATTTTAATATAGATTTGAAAGATGGACATCTTGTTGACAAATACCGTCTAAATGCTGCTAAAGCAACCATTTATGCCTTAAAACAAACAGCAAATAAGATAATCATTATCAGCCACTTAGAAAACAATAAATTTAAGTCATTTAAAAAATTTCTTCCCTTTATAGAAAAGTTTCTCAAACAAAAAATAGTATTTTGCAATAGTTTAAACAAAGATATTGTCCAAAACATAAAAAATAAAATTATTTTTATAGAAAATATAAGACTTTGGCCCGGAGAAAAAGCTAACGACCTTATGCTTGCCAAACAAATAAAAGAACTTGGCGATGTTTTTGTTAATGAAGCGTTTTCCGTTAGCCATCGCAAGCACAGCTCTGTATACTGGCTACCCAAGCTAATGCCGACATTTTATGGTTTAAACTTTGAAAAAGAAATAAAATTATTAAACACTGTTTTAAAACAAAAAAGGCATGTTTTAATTTTGGGTGGCGCTAAAATAAGCACTAAACTACCTTTAATAAAAAAATTCTTACAAAAAAAGGCATTGGTTATTTTAGGAGGTGGTTTAGCAAACACAGTTTACAAAGCTTATAATTTTAAAATAGGCAAATCATTGATTGAAAAAAATATTTTAAATGATATCAAAAAAATAAATAATGAAAATTTAATTTTACCTATTGATTTTTATGTCTTAAGTGATAAAAAAATTTTTTATAGGCGATTAGACGAAATTAAAAACAATGATATAATTTTAGACATTGGCGATAAAAGTTTAGACTTATTCAAAGAAAAACTACAAAATAATAAATATTATATTGTTTGGAATGGACCTTTGGGTTATGTAGAAAATCAAACTTTTCAAAATGGAACTTTGCAACTAGCAAAGTTTTTAATAACAAAAAATAAAAACACTGTTGTCGGCGGCGGTGACACAATCGCTTTTTTAGAAAGTCATAATTTAATGAAAAAATTTAAAAACATATCAACCGGGGGTGGAGCTATGTTGCATTACTTAGCTTTTGAAAAATTAAGTTTTAAAATATAAAAATGAAAAATGATTTTTCTGAAATCATTGTTTACACCGATGGAGGTTCTCTTAATAATCCCGGTAAGGCAGCTATTGGAGTGGTTATTCATTATAAAAACCAAACAAAAGAATATTCTCGAGTAATAGGCGAAAATAAAACTAATAATGAAGCTGAATATGAGGCAGTTATTTTTGCTTTAGAAAAAGTAAAACAATTGTTTGGCAAAAAAAATTTACAAAAAGTAAACATTGTTTTAAATCTTGACAGCGAGCTTGTTGGTAATCAATTAAAAGGAAAATATAAAATAATGGAAGAAAAATTAATTCCTTATTTTATTAAATTTCATAACTTAAAAATTGATTTACCGAATATAAGTATTAACATTATCCCCCGAGAAAAAAATGCAGCCGCTGATGCTTTAGTAAAAAAATCATTATTCCCCAGTTTTTTAACATTTATTTAAGATTTGCTTGATTTAGCTTTTTTAAAAAATGGTTTATAATTTATTAAAAATTTTTTAAAAATGGATGACCTTTTTGAAACAACCTGGGAAAAAATACTGAATAATATCAAGGAAAATGTTGGACAATCGTTGTATAATGTGTGGTTTGCCAATCTGATGCCTAAAAACTATTCCCAGGGTATTCTTAAAATCGAGGTTCAAAGTAAATTTGTAAAAGATTGGCTAGAAAAAAAATTTCAACATATTATTCTTAAAGCCATTAAAGAAGAACTGCCGGAGATTAAAAATATTGAAATATGCGTTTCAACTAAAAATGATGTTAATAAAATAATTACCTATAAAAAAAGCATTCAAACAAAATTCCACAAAGTTTTTTTAGAAAAACCTTTATCAATTTTTGACACCAACCCTCATACTAATTTAAACCCTCGTTACCGCTTCGATAATTTTGTTGTCGGCAAAAGCAATGAATTAGCTTTTGCGGCTTGTCAAGCTGTTGCCAAAAATCCCGGCAAAAGTCATAATCCTTTGTTTATTTATGGACCGGTGGGCGTTGGAAAGACGCACCTTCTCCAAGCTGTTGGCAATGAAACTTTAAGAATAAACAAAAATTCCAAAGTCAAATATATAACAACCGAAGAGTTTACCAATGAGTTTATTAACGCTCTTAAAAACCATTCAATGGAAGATTTCAAAACAAAATTTCGCGAAGTTGATATTTTAATCTTAGACGATGTTCAGTTTTTATCAGGCAAAAACACTTCTCAAGAAGAATTATTTCATACTTTTAATTATTTATACAACATGTATAAACAAATTATTTTTTCATCGGATAGACCGCCGCGTCTTATCCCTGATATTGAAGAAAGGTTAAAGTCAAGATTTGAAGGGGGTTTGGTTATTGACATTAATCCTCCTGATATAGAAACAAGATTGGCTATTTTAAAATTAAAAAGCCAAGAAAAAGGCATAATTCTTGATGAAGAAATTTATGAAATAATCGCCAAAAAAATAACTCATAATATCAGAGAATTAGAAGGAGCTTTAAGCGCTGTTTTATTTTATTATTCAAAAAACGAGAAAATTTCTAAAGACAAAATAGAAGAAATAGTTAAAAAATTTTCTAAAGATTATTACAGAAAAATTACTCCTAAAAAAATTATTAAAATTATCTGTGAACATTATGACATTAAAGAAGAGGATGTTTTTAAAAAAACAAGAACCAAAAATTTGGTTGAGATAAGACAGTTCTTAATTTATCTATTAAGAGAAATTTCACAATTATCTTATACTTCTATAGGTCAAATCTTAAAAAAAGACCATACAACTATAATATATTCATATGAAAAAATTGTTGAAAAGATTAAGAATAAACCTGAATTAAATCAAGAATTAGAAACAATTAAATCAAAAATAATAGAATAAACAAATTATTAACAAATTATAAAGAAGTTATTATTTAAAAATAGTGTTTATTAATAAATAAAAATAAATATTTTTACAATTTATCCACAAATTAACATTACTATTATTACTACTATTAATAATATAATATTTAAATAATATAATAAATTTATTTGAAAACATACAATGGAAATAACTATTTTAAAAGATAAATTAAAAGAGGTTTTGCAAATAATTTCCGATATTTGTTCAAAAAGAAGTGATCTTAATATATTAAATTATTTTTATCTTGAAGCTAAAGATAATAAAATTTATATCTCTGCAACTGATTTAGATTTAAATTATCAAACAACCTTTCCTTCGAGAATAATCAAAGAAGGAAAAATTTTAATTCCCGCTAAACAATTTCAAAATATAATTGAAAATTTATACGAAGATGATTTAACTTTAGAAACAAAAGATAATGTTTTGTTTATTAAGACCAAACAAACATTTTCTTCTCTTCCTGGTTTACTAGAAGAAGATTTTCCCACTTTTCAAAATATTAATTATGATAATTACTTTGAAATTGACTCTAATATTTTTGATGATTTTGTAAACAAACTTTACCCCATTCTTTTAACTTCTGATTTAAGACCAGAATATTCTGGTATTTATTTTGATTTAAATAATGATAATTTAAATTTAGTTGCTACAGATACAATCAGATTGGGCATTCAGTTGGTTAAACCTCAATTATTTGAAACTAATATAAAAAAAATAAATGCTTTATTATCAAAAAGACTGATTAGTGAATATAAAAGTATTAGAAAAAAATCAGGCAAATTAAAAATATATTTTGAAGAAACGCAAGTAACTTTTGAAATTTTAAACCATAAACTAACAACAAAATTAAGTTCTATTGAATACCCAAATTATAAATCATTTATGTCGCCAAACAATTTTCTTTTTAGTTTTTTAATAGACAAAGATAATATTTTGAAAGCTTTACGTCTTAGTAAGATTTTTTCAGGCAATCTAAGAGAAGTTGAATTGAGTTTTGATTTAAAAAATAATAAATTAACTCTTTATAGTAAAAACGAGTTTTTGGGTGAAAATAAAAATATTATTGATTTTCAAATTAAAGATAATAATCTTGTTGATGATTCTTTTAATATTAAATTTAGCGTTGACTTTTTGATTGATGGATTTAATGTTAACGAAGGTGAGAAAATTTTTGCCGGTTTTTTTAATGGTCCTCATCAAGATAGTTCCCCGATTTACATCAAATCACCTCTTTACGACGATTTTTTCTATATAGCTATTCATCGATAAAATGAAAAGCATTAATTATGTTTTAACTAATCAAGATATATTCAAAATTGCTTCTCTTTTAAAAAAATACTTTCCTAAAAAAAATATTACTATTAAAACAGATAATTTTAATAAAAATAACATAAGTATTATTTTCAAAGATAAGGTTGACAGATTACTTTTAGAAGAAATTCGTTTACTTCTTTTTGAAAAATATCCAGATAAAAAATTTTTTTTAAAATTTAAAAATTAAACACATTACTCACTGTTTGCCCATTGTTTTACTGGTTGCTCCCAGTTATAAAACTGAGGATCATTAGCAGGATTTGATGGCATCGGACCTAAAGGATCATACCTATCAACATAATATAAAATATTGTGAATTCCGTAATCAGAAAAGTATTCGCCGTTTAACATTGGTTTGTTAATAAATTTCTTTTGATAAGTTGCAAATTTTTCAGGAGTAATTTTGTCTTTATCAATAACATTTTTAAGAAAATCATGGACAATAGGTAAAGCGGCGACCAAACTTGAGCCTAAGGATCGCATTCTTTTGCCATCAGTATTACCAGCCCAAACACCGATAACAAAGTTAGGAGTGTAGGCAAAAGCCCAGGCATCTTGATAAAATTGGGTTGTGCCTGTTTTAAGGGCAACTTCGTAGCCAGGAAAGATTGTTAAATAAAGACTACGGCTAAAAAGTCCTTTGCGCGCTTCAATATCTTTAAGAATATCATTAACCATTCTAGCGGTTTCAGGTGAGATGATTTGCTCTTCCTTAACTTTGTGTTCGTAGATTATTTTTCTGTCTTTGATAATTTTTAAAACAAATGTTTGGTTCGTTAGTTTGCCTTCATTAGCTAAAGCGCCGTAAAATTTTATTAAATCAGCCATTCTTACTTCAGCGGCGCCTAGAGCAGCTGATAAACCATAAGCTTGCCAGTCTTTTAGATAATCCATACCTATTTTTTTTGCTAATTCAAAAACTTTTTCGGGTATAGCCAAATAAAATACTTTTACCGCGGGAACATTTCGAGATTCCGCTAAAGCTTGTCTTAAGGAAACAGGTCCTTTAAATTTATTGTCGAAATTTTTTGGTTTGTAATTACCAAAATTGGTTGGTAAATCAAAAACTATTGTCTCTGGGGAATAGCCGAGTTCAAATAATGACGCATAAGCAAGGGGCTTAAAAGCTGATCCAGGTTGCCTTAAGCGAAAAGGAACATTGACTTGTCCGTCAATGCTTTCGTCATTAAAATCTTTAGAACCAACTAATGCTATAATTTCTCCTGTTTTTGGATTAATAGCCATTAAAGCAGCATTAGCGCCACCGTAATTTTTTTTGTTTCTTTCGGCCATTTCTTTAACGCTTTTTTCAGCTATTTTTTGAATGTCTAAATCTAAAGTGGTTATTACCTTTAAATTGCTATTTTCTAAATTTTCATTTACATCAGGGAGATGCAATGATTTTATAAAATTAATTGTTTCAATGACAAAATGAGGAGCTATTAAGCCCGCATATTTAAATTTTTGAATTTTAATTTCCTCGTTTAAAGCATTAACGTATTCTTCTGGAGAAATTATTTTTGCATCTTTCATTTTTTTAAGAATAAAATCTCTTCTTTCTTTTGTTTTGATAATATTTGTTGGAGTTAAAGGAGCGTAAATATTAGGTGACTTAGGAATGGCAGCCAAGATTGCCATTTCCGATAAAGATAAATTTTCCAGTTTTTTGTCAAAATAAAATTCAGCGGCTGCTTTAACACCAACATTGCCAGCGCCAAAATATATTGAATTAAGATAATAGGTTAAAATTTTTTCTTTAGAATAATTTTTTTCTATTTTAATGGCTAGTAAAATTTCTTTTATTTTACGAATAAAAGTTTTTTCCTGAGTTAAAAATAAATTTCTCGCCAACTGTTGAGTTATTGTTGAACCGCCGTAAGTTAAGCTGCGATTTTTAATATTTAAGAATATAGATCTTATAATGCCTCTTAAACTAATACCAGGATGTTCGTAAAATTGTTCGTCTTCAGCGGCTAAAAAAGCTTTAACAAGAAGAGGTGGGATTTTATCAAAATCAACCCAAGTTCTTCTTAAGCCAATTTTATACAACAAAACCGTGCCGCTGCGATCAAAAAACTCTGTGCCGCCACTAATTATTTTTTCGCCTAAAATATTTGGAGTTGGCAAATTTTTGTTAATGTATAATATAACAGCGAGAGAAAAGCTGGTTGTTATTAAAACTAAAGATAAACAAATTTTTAAAAAAAGTCTCATTTTTATAATATTTCATTATAATTTAATTATGGATAATTTTAAAGATTTTGATAAATTTCAAAAAGATCAAGAAAAGCTAGCAATGACCTTGGCCGATTCTTTAGGAATGGATTATTATGATTTGCAAGTTAATAAGCCATCTGTTGAAGCTCTGAAGGTTGTTGACGAAGAAGTTGCTCTTAAATTAAAAGTTATCCCGATTAAAAAAGATTTAAACACAATAATTTTAGGCGTTGTTGATCCTTTTAACCCCGAAGTAGAAACCTTAAAACAAAAATTAGAAAACGAAGGCTTAAAAGTTAGTTTAGCGATTATTTCTAATCAAAGCTTTGATATCGCTAAAGATGATTATAAATTTATAAGTCGCCGCAAAATTAGTTATGCTAAAGTTTTTGAGGTTAATACCGATGTTATTAATGATGTTAATCAAAATATTGATAACAGAGAAGATTTGCAAAAAGTTATGCTTCGTACTTTAGAAGAATCACCTTTCTTTTTGCTTGATTATGTTTTAGCCGGCGCTTTAAAATTTAATGCTTCAGATATTCACTTTGAGCCTTACGAGAAAAAAGCAATAATTAGATATCGTTTAGATGGTTTGTTGTATGATGTTTGCGAATTGTCGCAAACTGCCTATGATTTAATTAAAAATAGAATAAAAGTTTTGTCTGGATTAATGATTAATGTTACTAACAAGCCTCAAGATGGTAGTTTTTCATTAACTGTTATTAATAAAAAAATAGACATAAGGGTTTCTATTATTCCTGTGGGTATTAACGAAGCTATTGTTTTAAGGGTTTTAGATTTTAGTCAAATCAAAGTCAATTTAGAAGATTTGGGTTTTAGAGAAGACGATTTGGAGTTTTTAAACGAAGCTATTGCTGCTCCTAATGGTTTAATTCTTAACACTGGACCGACAGGATCAGGAAAAACAACAACTCTTTACTCTATTTTAATGAAAATCAAAGATCCAACAATTAAAATTGTAACCGTTGAAAATCCTATTGAATATAAAATTGAAGGTATTAGCCAAACGCAAGTTGACGAAACAAAAGGGCTTACTTTTGCTTCTGCTTTAAGAGCTTTTTTAAGACATGATCCCGATGTTATTTTAGTTGGCGAAATCAGAGATAAAGAAACAGCCGACACCGCTATCCAGGCAGCTTTAACTGGACACCTTGTTTTGTCAACTCTTCACACCAACGATACTTTAGGAGCTATCCCAAGGTTATTTAGTTTAGGCGTCGATGTTAAATTAATACCTTCAGCCTTACGGTTAATTATCGCGCAAAGGTTATTAAGACAAATATGCAGTAATTGCAAAGAAGAATATAGCGCCGATGAAGACTTAATAAAAAAAATTAAAGCTAAACTAATAGACCTACCAAAAAGAGTAAAAACAAGTTTTAACTTTGATTATACGAATCTTAAGTTAGCTAAAGGCAAGGGTTGCGACAAATGTTTTAATACCGGCTATAAAGGTAGAATAGGCATCTTTGAATTTTTGCGAATGTCTAAGGCATTAGAGGAGCTAATATATCAAAAACCATCGGAGGCAGAAATTTTAAAAGCAATAAAAGACGATTTTGTTTCTTTGCAGCAAGATGCTTTAATAAAAGCTTTAGAACACAAAACAACGATCGAAGAAGTTGAAAGAATAACTGGGTTGATTTAAACTAAAATCTGAGTTATAATTTAAAACAACGGAGAACAGCTGATCGCTTTGTTTTTAAACAAAGAGGAAAGTCCGGACACCGTTTATTTTAAAGCGCCTTTGAAAAAAGGAAAAGCGAAAGCTTTTAACGACTAAAACAGAGACCATTCTAGCTAAACATTGATTGTTTAGCCAAAGGTGAAAAGCAAAAAGATGTCAAAAAACCCTTTTTTTGGCTACTTTTTGCTCTCAAGAAGTAATTCTTGAGATGGTTTAGTCGTTCGCTTTATCACGGTGCAAGGCCGAGCTTTGGCTTATGCCAAAGAGTGCCGCATTAAAGAAAAAAGAAATTTTTTCTTTAGACAGATGATCAGCTCAAACAGAATCCGGCTTATGTTCTCCGTCTTTTTAAATTAACATTAACTATTATGGCAGGACATTCTCATTGGGCACAAATTAAGCACAAGAAAGCTATTGTTGATGCTAAACGTGGGCAGCTTATAAGCAAATTGGTGCGCGCTATATCTATTGCCGCTCGCGAAGGTTCAAATCCGGAATTGAATTTTAAATTAAGATCAGCCATTGAAAGAGCTAAAAATTTTCAAGTGCCTATAGAAAATATTGAGAGGGCTATTAATAAAGTTTCAGAAACAAGCAAGCTTGAAGAAGTATTTTATGAAGCATACTTGGATGAAGTTCAGTTGCTTATTAAAACAATTACCGATAATAAAAATAGAACTTTAGGAGAAATCAAACATTTATTAAATAAATATGGCGGTAGATTAGGCGAGGTAGGTTCAGTGAGGTGGAATTTTAAAGAGGTAGGCGTTATTGTTGTTGATGATAAGGATGTGGATAAAATTTTAACAGACATTGATTTGATTAATGATTTTGAAAACAAAGGATCAGAAGGTAAAACTTGGTTAATAGTTGAATCTAAAAAAATAAACGATGTTAAAAACCTGTTAGATTCTAAAAAAATCCCTATTTACGATATTTTTTTAGATTTTAAGCCTTTAAATACAGTTAATATTGAAGACGAGAGTAAAAAAAATAAAATTAACGCTTTTATAGAAGAAGCTTTAAATCTTGATGAAGTTGACGAGGTTTTTGTAAATATATAATTAATTAAAAGTATTGTTTAAAAAAAATTTGTATATAATATATATAATCAATTAACATTTAAGTCGTTCATTAAATATTTTTTAGGTTTTTAATTTTTATTTTTTTTATTAAACAATGAGAAAAATACTAATAGAAGCATTTACAGACGAAGAAGAAGACACAGGAGAAGAAAGTTGGTTAGAAGAAGAAAATTGGGAAGACGATGAATTTGAAGACGAAGGCGGTGAAGACGAAAATGGAGACGAAGGGTTTGAAGAGGAAGATTGGGACGAAGGGGACGAAGAATATGACGGAGAAGAGAGCAATGAATAATAAATTAATTTAAACAAAGCATTCTTAAAGCCTCTTTTGTTTTTAACAAAAGAGGCTTTTTAAAATATTTTTAAAATTTATATAAAATAAAATTATGTTAAAAATTACAGTTAAGGATAAGAATAACAAAAAAGTTGTTAGAACAATTTTAAAAATGTTGCCAACAGTAAATATTTTTCTTTTTAATGGCAGATTAGGAGCCGGCAAGACAACCTTAATTAAGGAAATAGCAAAAAGTTTAAAAATTAAAGAGCCATTAACAAGTCCTACATTTATTTTGTGGCAAAAATATATCTTTCGTTTTAAAAATAAAACAAGGTTTTTTAATCACTTAGATCTTTATCGGATTTACGCAAGAGATTTAAAAAAAATAAATTTTCTTCCTGAACTTAACGACAAAAGAAACTATTTTTTTATTGAATGGGGTTTTAAATTAAAAAAATTTTTAAAAAATAGAAATATCAAATTTCAAGAAATTTTAATTAATAAAACAAAAAATGGCCGTGTTTTTATAATTAAATAACGAAAAAATGAAAGTTGTTATCTTGGATACTAGTATATTAATTTATAAACTTTACCATGCTTTGCCGCGTTTAGAATATGACTATGGGAAGCCTGTGCAAGTTGTTTATGGTTTAGCTAATATTATTTTAAATCTCGTTAAAGATTTAAAGCCAGATTATTTATTTGCTGCTTATGACAGACCTGAACCAACAGAAAGACATAAAATTTTTGCTGCATATAAAGCTCAAAGGCCGCCAATGGCTGACGATTTAAAAAGTCAACTACCTTTAACAAAAAAACTATTTGCTGCTTTTAATATTCCTATTTTAGAAAAACCAGGTTATGAAGCTGATGACATTATTGCTTCGGTTAAAAAAATTTTTGTAAATAGCGTTGAGGAAATTATTATTGTTAGTGCTGATTTCGATACTTTACAGTTAGTTGATGAAAAAACAAAGGTTTTTGTATTAAAAAAAGGCATAAGTCAAATAGATATTTACGATATTAATCGCGTTAAAGAAAAATTCGGCATTTTGCCTCATCAAATCGTTGATTGTAAAACTTTGGTTGGCGATGTTTCTGATAATATTATTGGTGTTAAGTCTATAGGACCGAAAACAGCCGCGTCTTTGTTGAATAAATTTGGCTCTTTAGAAAACATTCTTCTTGCTGCAAAGGAAGGACAAATTGATAAAAAACTCGCGGAAAAAATTTTAGAAAGAAAAGACGATATTTTATTTTATAAAAGTTTAATAACCCTAAACGATGAAATTAAATTTAGCCAAGAATTATTAAAACCATTTTTAGGCTTTAATCAAGCTGAAGTTTTTAAGTTATTTAACGAATTCAAATTTAAAAGCTTATTAAATAGATTAAACGCGGACATTCATCAAGGCAGTTCCGACAAAGATAGCAATCAATCTTTATCTCTTTTCACTAACCTTGTCAACAGCCAGAAGATTGATCGACAAACCCCGATATTTATTTTTTATGATATTCAAGACGGACAGATAAAATTAATAAATAAGGATAATTTTTTAATAATCAACGATCAACAAACCTTACAACAAATATTTTTTTTAGAAGGAGAAAAATATGCTTTTAACTTAAAAGAGATTTTTAAAACAATTTTTAAAAACGATTTATATTTTGATAAAAAAATAACTTTAGAAAAGATATATGATTTGCAAATAATTTTTTGGATGTTGTATAACGAAGTAAATGTTAGTTTGTTTAAAATTTTCAAAGGTAATCCACTCAACCAGTCAGAATTTGTTTTTCAAGTATGCTCTGATTTAAAACAAAAATTATTTGCAGAGAAATTAGCAGATTTATACTTTTCACTAGACCTACCTCTTGTTCCTATTTTAGCGCGCACTGAGCTAAGAGGTTTAAAGGTTGATTTAGATGAATTAAAATCTATGAAAAAATTTTTAGAAGCCAAAATTCAATTTTTACGCGAGGAAATTTTTAAATTAAGCGGAGAGAATTTTAATATCAATTCAACCAAACAATTGCGGGTTATTTTATTTGAAAAGTTAAAAATAAAAACCAAAGGTTTAGGGAAAACTAACAAGGGCTCAATTTCAACAAAAGAAGAGGATTTGATTAAAATCATTGAAGCCCACCCAATCATTGCTAAAATAATTGAGTATCGAAAGTTAACAAAACTTCTAACCACTTATACCGATTCCCTATTAATCACTTACGATAAAAATAGCGGAAAAATTGTTACTGCCTTTAATCAAATTGGTTCTCGTACAGGCAGGATTATTTCTGAAAAACCAAATTTACAAAATCTCCCCTTAGACCACAATGAAATTATTAATGTTCGGAAAGTTTTTGTGCCTCATGATGATTTTATTTTTATATCTTCCGATTATTCGCAGTTAGAATTAAGATTATTAGCACATTTAAGCGAAGATCCGGGCTTAATTTCTGCTTTTCAGCAAAACATAGATATTCACAGCCAAACAGCCAAAATTTTGTTTGGCGATGATTCGCCTTTAAATCGACGCAAAGCTAAAATTATAAATTTTAGCATTATTTATGGCTCTGGTCCTAAAGGATTAGCTGAAAGATTAAATATTAGCATTTCTCAAGCAAAAGAAATGATTGATAAATTTTTTTATTTTTATCCACAAGTAAGAAAATATTATAACAATATTATAGAATTTGTTAAAGCTAATGGCTATGTAGAAAATTTATTTAAAAGAAGAAGACTTATTCCTGAGCTTATGTCTAATTCTTATAAAGAAAAATCTTTAGGAGAAAGAATGGCTATTAATATGCCGATTCAAAGTTTAGGCGCTGATTTAATAAAAAAAGCCGCTGTTTTAATAGATAAAGATATTTATACAAATAATTGGCAAGATAAGGCTTTTTTTATAATGTTTATTCATGATGAAATCGTTTTTGAAGTCCATAAAGACATAAAAGATATTTTTAAAGATATAATAAAAGAAAGAATGGAGAATATAGAAAATCTGTTAGTTCCATTACCAGTGGTTATTAAAGAAGGATTTAGATTAAGCGATTTAAAATAAAAAATGTTTGCTTCTTTTTTAAAAATTTTAAAAGAAAAATTGATGTTTATTGTTGTTAGCTTGTTTGTTGTTGTTTTTTTGTTGTTTTTGTCAACTCTTTTTATTAGCTCATCACAGTTTTCTTTATTAAAGGCATTGATATATATAGGATTAATTTTATTTTTAATTAATTTCGGTTTGTTGGCTATCTATTTAAAAATGCCCAAAGAAGAAAAACTTAATTTTTTTTATTTTTTTCAAAAACTTTTGGATTATTTAAGTGAAAGTATTATTATTTACGATAATAATTTTAAAATTGTTTTTATTAATAAAGCTTTTGAAAAATTTAGTGGCTTATCAAAACAAGATTTGCTTAATTTAGTTGTAAGCCAGCAAATGATTCAAAATGAAAAATACGAAAAAGTGGCTAATGTTTTTTTTCCTTTTTTGCAGGGGCAAGATTTAAAAATTATTAGTCAAAACCCGGAAGTAGTTGAAGTGAAATTTTTAAAACCAGAAGAAACATATTTATTAATTAGTTACATAGACATTCAATTAGATAAACCTTATAAATTAAGAGTTATTCTTGATAGAACTCAAGATGTTATTGAAAGTCACAAAAAAACTGAGTTTGTTCAATTGGTAAGCCATAACTTGTTAACGCCTTTAAATGAAATCAGGTGGTTATTAGAATCAATTAACAAACAATCATTAAAAGATGATGACAAAAACGCTCTTAATTCGGCTTTGCAGGTTGTTAAAAGTACGGTTGTTTTTTCAGAATCAATTTTAACCTTTTTACGTAGTGAAAAGGGCCAATTAAAATTAAATTTGGAAGATGTTAATCTAACAGAATTGTTAATTAATATCTTTGATATTTTAAAAGGCAAAATAGAAGAAAAAAAACTAAAACACCAAATAGAAATTAGCGAAGGCGAAGATCATTTAACTTGCGATAAAGGATTAATGTTTTCAGCCTTATTTGCTTTAATAGAAAATGCTGTTGTTTATAATAAAGAAGGCGGAACAATTAATATCAGCATTGATAAAAATATTAAAGAGAATGCTCGGGAGATTAAAATAATAGATTCTGGTATTGGCATGAGCCAGGAAGATTTAAAAAATATTTTTGTTAAATATTACCGCGGTAAACAAGCAAAAAATATAGACGTTAAAGGTTTTGGCATAGGTCTTTACAGCGCTAAAGGTATTATTGATTTACATTCAGGCAAAATTTCTATTGAATCTAAAGAAGGACAAGGAACAACAGTAACAATTTTAATTCCTCTTGATTTAGCCTGGACAACTAAAATTACTTCGTCATAATTTTGTTTTATAATGTAAACAAGGGGGAGTAGCTCCAATTGGCAGAGCGACGGTCTCCAAAACCGTAGGTTGAAGGTTCGACTCCTTCCTCCCCCGCCAAAACACATATATAATCTTTAAATAAGCAAGCTAAAGACCTAATTGATTGCTTATTTCTTGCATAGATTGTAAGGCTATAGACATTATCTGTTCTAAATTAAAACCGAGCATTGCTTCACTTTGAAGAATTACTTCTCTGTTAACACCCCGAGCAAAAGACGGTTCTTTAAATTTTTTTAAGAGACGTTCGATCGTAACTTCATTTAATTTTTTAGAAGGCATTACCAAGGCAACCGCAGTTATAAAACCTGTTAACTCTTCACAACAATATAAAGCTTTTTCTAATAAAGTATTATGAACAAAATTATGGCCCGGGTGATGTTTTTTAATAGCTTCTATAATCTCATCAGAAAATCCTTCTTTTTTTAAAATTTCCGCAGCAATAAAAGTATGCTTTTCCGGAGTTTCTTTTGTCATTTCCCAATCCAAATCGTGCAACAGGCCAGCTAAAGCCCAAGTTTCTTCATCTTTTTCTTGGTTTAATTTACGCGCTAAATGTCTCATTAAATTTTCAGCTGCCAAGAGATGTTTTTTTAAATTATCATTTTTTATATATTGATCAATTAATTCTAGAGCTTTTTGACGTTGATTTTGTTGATTCATTGTTTTATAAAAATTAATTATTTTAATTATATTAAAAAATCTTTAATCTTAGATATTAAGAAAATAATGATTAATTTAAATTTTCAAAGTTTGTTGTTGATGTAGAAAGTTGTTGTTGATTTTTAAAATTAATTTTTTCTAAAAATTTTTTTGAAATATATAAGGGAACAATTCCTAAATTTAAATATTTTTTTTGAATATAAACAGGCAGGTATTTAAAATCTCGAATACGTTTACGACAATTATTGCTTCCACAGTTACAATTCATTTCCCAATCGTCTTCGTCCATTGTTGTAGAATAATCCCAAGTGATTTCTTCGTTTTTCTTTATCTCTTTTATGGCAATTAAAAAAACTTTTTTACCGTTTATTTTTACTCCGGAATTTGGATCGCAAGAATGATTCAAAAAATCATCAATATCGCCTGATGGTCCTATGTATAAATTTTCGCCTATTTGCATATAGCGATCTTCGGTTTTATTGTAAGGTGTTGGCAATTCTTCGCTGGTATATAAATCCCCGCGAAATTCAAGAATAAATTCATTTTTTTTAAAATCTTTGTTTGCGAAAACGCCTTTACCGTTTTGTGTCTTTCTAACAATCAAATTTTTACTCCCCATTGCAATTTTAATAATTTTTTGCTGCTATCTTTTAATTTTTAATAATTGTTAGTTGTTTTTTAAATTATAACAATAAATAAACTTTTGTAACTGTTATTTTGATTCGTTGATGCCTTGTTCTTTGTAAATTTCGTCTATGAATTTATTAAAACTTGCATTTTGTTTAGCTAATTTTTTATATAATTCAATCGCTCTTTGAATATTAATTTCACGCCCTTCAGTAATGCCGGCAATTTTTTGATAATATGCCACTCGTCTAAACCAGTTTGCAACATCAAGGATAAGGGAAAATTGTTCATTGCTTATTTGTTCTATTTTTATTAATTCTTGGTAATCATTATCTAAAGAAAATCGCTCTTTATTAAGAACAAGAGCTATATATTTTTCAAGAAATGACTTGCCCTTGTTTTCTGCTTCCATATACTGATATGCAAATTCTTGACTTGGGGGTTGTTTTTGAAGTAGACGTTGGTAGGCGTCGGCAGTTAACTCTTTATTAATGCCGGCGCCATGATGAAAAAGCATAAAAATCGACCTAGCGACTTCTTTGGCTTGGGGATGTAATTTAAAATACAATTGCAATGTTTCTAATGCTTGATTTTGAATGTCCCGTTCTTTGCCAAGACTAATTTCTGACCAAGGAAGATTTATTGCCAGCTGATCCATTGTAAAACCATATTGACCCATTAATTTATCGCGTTCTTCTTGAGAAATGGTTTCGTCTTCTGTTTTAGCAAGAATCTTTTCTGCTTGTTTTTTTAATTGTTCAACAAGCTCAAATTGACGCTGTTCAATTCTTTTTTTATTTTCTTTTGATGCGCTTTTAAAATACTTTTCTTGTAATTTCCTTAGTTCTTGCAAGATATCATCTAAACTTTCCCCGGATTTTGGTTGAGATTTGCGCATATCAAAGTTTAGTTGTTCAAAAGGCATAAATTTTAGCAGTAATTATATATTATAATTTTCTATTTATAAGTTGGCGGTGGGGGTGGGATTCGAACCCACAAGGCTGTGAAGCCACCGGTTTTCGAGACCAGCGCATTGCCGTTCTGCCACCCCACCTTTGTTTTAATTATGCCGACGGTGGGATTCGAACCCACGGCCTAGCGCTTATGAGACGCTCGCTCTAACCCCTGAGCTACGTCGGCTTTTTACTACTATTATAGCATAGACGTTATCGTAGTAACAAAAATTAATTATTCAAAGTTTACTTCATTTAAGGCAATGACAGGGAATTTATATTTATGATAAAATATACCTATAATGCTTAAAAAAGAGTTTATCAAAAATAATTCAGTTTACAATCCTTTACTTTTTGAAGATCGTATTTATAAAATATGGTTTAAAGATTTGGCTTCTAAGAAATTAACTCAAAGCAAAGGTAAAAATTTTGTTATTTTAATAGCTCCGCCAAACATTACTGGAACGCTTCATATGGGGCACTCTTTGCAAAATATTATTTTAGATATTTTAGCTCGCTACAAAAGAATGAAAGGTTTTAATGTTGTCTGGATGCCGGGCACTGATCATGCTGGAATTGCTACGCAAAATGTTGTTGAGAAGGAATTAAAAAAAGAAGGTTTAACGCGTTTTGATATAGGTCGCGAAGCTTTTGTCAAAAGAGCTTGGGAATGGCGCAATAAATACGGTTTTACCATTTTAAAACAATTTGAAAAATTAGGCCTAACCCTTACTTGGTCTAAAGTAAAATTTACCTTGGATAAGCCTTATGTTGAGCAGGTAGAAAAAGCTTTTCTCGAATATTTTAAGAAAGGATTTATTTATAGAGAATTAAGGCCAATTAATTTTTGTGTTCGTTGTCAAACCCCATTGTCTGATTTAGAAACAAAATATAAAGAACAAAATGGTAAGTTGTATTATGTAAAATATTTTTTAAAAAATAGTAATAATTATGTTTTGGTAGCAACAACAAGGCCTGAGACAATGCTTGGCGATACTGCTTTAGCTATTAATCCTAAAGATAGCCGTTACTTAGATCTTATAGGCAAAACAGCTATTATTCCTTTAATTAACAGAGATATTCCTATAATTGCTGATTTGTTAGTCGACCCAGGCTTCGGCACTGGTGTTTTAAAGGTAACACCAGCGCACGATTTAAAAGATTACGAAATAAGCTTAAAACATGGTTTGAAAATCTTAACAGTTATTGACATGAACGCTAAAATGAATGAAAATGCTTTTGACTTTCAGGGTTTAGATTATTTAACAGCTAGGAATTTAATTGTTAATAAATTGGAACAACTTAATTTACTTGAAAAAATAGAAGAAATAAAACATAATGTGCCTTTTTGTGATCGTTGTGGCACAGAATTGCAAATATTACCTTCGAAAGAATGGTTTTTGAAAATGAATTATTTAGCAACTTTAGCTTACAAAGCTGTTAAAAGCAAAGAGGTTGTGATTACTCCTAAAAGATTTAAAAAATTATATTTTAATTGGTTGAAAGAGATACGAGATTGGTGCATTTCAAGAAAATTATGGTGGGGGCAACAATTACCTGTTTGGTATTGCAGTCGTAATAACGATAATTATATTGTTAGCTTAACCAAACCTAAAGTTAAATGTTCTTTATGTAAAAAAAATTGCTGGCTGCGAAGCGAAGAAGTATTTGATACTTGGTTTTCGTCAGCGCTTTGGCCCTTCGCTATTTTATATACAAAACAGGAAAAAAAATATTATCCTGCGGATATTGTTGCTTCGGCGCGCGATATTATTAATCTTTGGATCGGACGAATGATTTTTTCAGGTAAATTTTTTAAAGGCAAAATTCCCTTTAAAACAGTTTATATTCACCCTACAGTTTTGACAAAAGAAGGCAAAAGGATGTCAAAAAGTTTAGGCACAGGCATTGATCCAGTTGAATTAATTAATCGCTACGGATCTGATGCTTTACGTTTTGGATTGATTTGGCAATTATCTGGTCATCAAGATATGCGTTTTGACGAAAGATATGTTGAGCAAGGCAAAAAATTTTTAAACAAAATTTGGAACGCCTATCGTTTTTATTATTTAAATGTTAAGAAGGTAGAAAAAGTTGAGGTTTTGCCGTCAACAATTAAATTCTACTCTTATGACAAAAAAATTTTAAGTTCATTAGAAAAAACCAAAGCTTTTATTGAGAAAAAAATTAATACTTTTGAAGTTAATGCTGCCTTGAAAAAAGCTTATGATTTTTTTTGGCATGAATTATGCGATATTTATTTAGAGCAATGGAAAAAAAGACATAACAAAGACGATCGAATATTAAATTTTGTTATGTTTCAAACTTTAAAAATTCTTCATCCTTTTGTGCCTCATTTAACGCAACTTATATTTTATTCATTTTACAAAGATAAAAAAGCTTTGTTTTATGAAAAATATTAATAATTAAAAATTATGGAATTATTCTTTTTGTTTTTTTTGTCATTTTTTTTATCATCTATATGGTTTTGGTTAATTTTTGAAGAAGACAAACATCATGCTGATCCTATTTATTGGCTTTTATATGCTGTTTTTTTAGGAATTTTAGCTGCTTTTCTATCATTATTTGTTCTTAAATTTATTTTAGGAAACTTTTTGCAGATTAGTGCTTCGGACTTATCATCAATTAGCGATTTCAATTTTTTTAATGATTTCCAAAGTTTAAAATTAGTTATAATTGTTTTATTAATCTCGGCTTTTGTTGAAGAATTTTTTAAATTTTTTACGATCTGGTTTTTGTTTAGTAGGTATAAAAATTTTGAAGAACCAGCCGATGCTATGATTTACTTAAGCGCTTCAGGTTTTGGCTTTGCTATAATTGAAACTTTTTTAAAATTATTAGAAGCAATTTTTGATTCTTCGCTTTCGTCTTCTCAGTTAGTGGCTGCGCCTTTGATTAATATTTGGTCTTTAGGTTTGTTTATTGTTTTTCTTAGGTTTTTAGGAGCTAATTTGCTGCACGTTATTGCTTCGTCAATGATAGGTTATGGTTTTGCTGTTTATAGAATTACACGCAGATTTTATCCATTTTTTATAGCTTTTTTTAATGCTTCATTATTGCATTTTATTTTTAATTTTGTTATAATTATTGGAGGTAATATTTTATTCGCTTTGCCCTTATTATGGGCACCTTTATTCGTCGTTATTAGCAAAGTTAGACGTTTAGATTTTTTTTATGACAAACGATTACTCCAATCCACAAATTAAACAACAAGAAGGCACTTTAAGCGTCGATGTTTATTTTAAAGACGACGAGTTGGTAATTATTGCGCCTATTGCCGGAGCTATTATGGAAAACATAGATTTAGTTGTTCAAGGCGAGATTTTAGTTATTAAAGGTTCGCGTCTGCCTCCCGAACAAATTGATGAAAGTCAATATGAACATAAAGAATGCTTTTGGGGTTCATTTTCAAGAACAATTGCTTTACCTAAAAATTTAGATTTAAACCAGATAAAGGCTTATTATCATAATGGTATTTTAATGGTTAAGATTCCTAAAAAAGGCGATAGCGAAGTAAAAAGAATTCAAATTCAAGCTTCTGAATAGCGTCCATAGCTCAGCGGTTAGAGCACCGACCTTATAAGTCGGGGGTCCCTGGTTCAAATCCAGGTGGACGCACTTATTATAGATAAAATTGACGATAAATAATATCAATAAAAGGTACTTTATCTTTTTCTTCTTCAAGGATTTCTTTTAGAAACTCTATAACTTCATCTTCGCCAATAAAAAAAGGTTCAATGGGTATGTGAACACCTAAAGATAATTTTTTAGGGAACAAGAAAATGAATGTTCGATAATCATTCGAGAATTTTTCAAAAGCATAAAATTGATTCCAGTCATAAAATTTATCATTAATATGTAAGCCACGCCTAGAAAGCTTAATATCCATTAATTTTGGTTCGTAGAAATGTGGATGGAAGAAGAATATTATGGATATTAAAGAAATAACCATTAACCAGAAATCAGTATTAATAATAGATAATATTAAAGTTGCTCCAAAAATAGCTCCCCATAATAAATGCCAAATTAAATCTCCATAAGGATGATGGATATGATCAAAGGTTTGCCACCTTAATTCTTTTGTCTCGTTCATTGGCGATTATTTTTAAAGATTTGATATAGTATAATATATAATTATATTATAAATCTATGAAAAAGTATAATTTTAAGAAAATAGAAAAAAAGTGGCTATCTCTTTGGATCAAAAAACGCTTATGGAAAGTTAAGGATTCTTTACATCATAAAAAGAAAAAGTATATTTTAGATATGTTTCCCTATCCTTCGGGTGAAGGTTTGCATGTTGGCCATGTTGAGGGTTATACGGCTACAGATATTTTAACCAGATTTTACAGGATGAATGGTTATAATGTTTTGCATCCTATAGGATTTGATGCTTTTGGTCTGCCAGCTGAAAACTATGCCTTAAAAAAGAAAAAAAATCCCTCTTCGTTTGTGCCTAAAAATATTGCTCGTTATCGAAAACAATTATTATCTTTGGGTTTTAGTTATGATTGGGACAGAGAAATAAGCACCACCGATCCTGAATATTACAAGTGGACACAATGGATGTTTTTACAAATGTATAAACATGGATTGGTTTATGAAAAAGAAGCGCCTATTAATTTTTGTCCTAACTGTAAAACAGGTTTAGCCGACGAAGAATCTATTGGAGGCAAATGTGAAAGATGTGAAACGCCAATAGAGGTAAGATTTTTAAAACAATGGCATATAAAAATTACAGCTTATGCTGAACGTTTGTTAGAAGATTTAGAAGAACTTGATTGGCCCGAACATATAAAGGAAATGCAGAAAAATTGGATTGGTAAAAGCGAAGGCTATGAAGTAAAATTTGCTTTAACTGACTATCCAGAGCCATTGAAAATTTTTACTACACGTTTAGATACAATTTTTGGAGCAACTTTTATTGTGCTATCTGTATCTCATCCATTAATTTTTAAAATAACTAAACCTGATTATATGATGTTTATGGAAGATTATGTGCGCAATGAACTCAAAAAAGAAAAATTAGGCATTATTGACAAAGAAATTAGCGGTATTTTTACTGGTAGTTACGCGATTAATCCTATGAATGGTTTTAAAATCCCGATTTGGGTAAGTAATTATGTGCTTAGTGGTTATGGAACAGGAGCGATTATGGGCGTACCAGCTCACGATGAACGCGATTGGAATTTTGCGAAAAAGTTTAATTTAGATATTATAAAAGTCATCAAACATTCTCTTGATGAAGAAACTAATGCCGACTTTACTTCAGTTCAGTGTTTTACTGAAGACGGCATTTTAATTAATTCTGATAAATATTCGGGATTAACTAGTAGCGAAGCGCGAGAACAAATAGGGGCTTATCTTATAAGCTTGGGCTTAGCTGAGAAGAAAATTTATTATAAATTAAGAGACTGGATTTTTTCGCGACAAAGATATTGGGGCGAACCCATTCCTCTTATTAGATGCAATAAATGTGGCATTGTTCCTGTGCCTGAAAAAGACTTACCTGTTGTTTTACCTAAAGTGAAAAGTTATCAACCTACAGGCACAGGCGAATCACCTTTAAAAAATATTCATCATTGGGTTAGAGTAAAATGTCCATCGTGTCGTTCTATAGCTGAACGCGAAACTCAAACAATGCCTCAATGGGCTGGTTCTTGTTGGTATTTTTTAGCTTATATATTAAAGAAAAAACAATCATCCAAAAAGTATAAAATAAGCTTTGATTTAAAAAAACTTAAATATTGGATGCCGGTTGATATTTATGTTGGCGGCGTCGAGCATGCTGTTTTACATTTACTATATGCTCGTTTTTGGAATAAATTTCTTTATGACTTAAATTTAGTTCCCTGTAAAGAACCTTTTTTAAAACTGTTTAATCAAGGAATAATTTTGGGTCCTGATGGGCGTAAAATGTCTAAATCAAAAGGCAATGTTATTAATCCTGATGATATTATAAAGCATTACGGCGCTGATACTTTACGAATGTTCGAAATGTTTTTAGGACCGTTAGAAGTTGAAAAACCTTGGTCTTCTGAAGGTATTAAAGGCATTGAAAGATTTTTGCAACGCGTTTGGAAGCTTTCCCTTTGGTTAGACAAAGTTTATAAAACAAAAAGAACTAAATTGCTTAAAAATAAAGCAAAAGAACAAGAATTATTGATTGCTTTGCATAAGCTTATTTATGAAGTAACCCAATCAATTACAAGTTTTAGATTTAATATTGCCATAGCAAAAATGATGATTTTCGAAGAAACATTAAGAAGAAATTTAGAAAATAATGTTTATATTGCCAAAGATATATTTTTAACTTTTATTAAACTACTATTTCCTTTTGCGCCTTTTATTTCTCAAGAGATTTGGCATTTATTAGGCAAAAAGAATTTTTTAGATAAAGAGAAATGGCCTCAATTCAATCCTAAATTATTAAGTAGCCAGTTGACAACCTATATTATTCAGGTTAACGGCAAAAAACGAGGTGTTTTAGAAGTTAAGGCAGACAATTTATCTGTTAATGAAGCAAAAAAATTAGTTCAATCTTTGCCTTTGTATAAAAAATATTTAGAAAACAAAACAATTAAACAAATTATCTTTGTTAAAGGTAAAGTTATTAATTTTGTTTTAGCCGATGCTAAAAGCTAAAACAAACTTGCGGCTTAAGGGGAAGATAGCTGAAGATTTAGCCGCACAATTTATTCAAAGTAAAAATTTTAAAATTAGAGAACGGAATTGGGTTTTACCTAATGTTGGCGAGATTGATATTATTGCTGAAAAAAATGGTATTCTTAATTTTATCGAGGTTAAAGCGTTATGGAAGAGTAAATATTTTCAGCCTGAGTATCATTTTAATAAGAAAAAAATCTTTAAACTTACAAAATTAGCTTCGTTTTATGCAAATCGTTATAATTTTGATCACTGGTTCTTGTCTTTAATAGCAATTAATTTTGATAATTACAAAATTCAAATTAAATACTACCCCCGCTTAATTTTATAAATGTTTTTTGAGCGCAGAAAAAAAAGAAAATTATGGCAAATAATAAGTTTATTTCTATTTATTTTTATTATTGTTATATTGTATAATATTTACTTAGAAAGAAGTAAAAATATGTTGTATTATAAAGAAATCAATAATTTTAAAAAAAACTTAACTTCCGCTCAATTGGAAAATTTAACTTTGATGAATAGAGTTAATTATTTAAAGCATCCTTTAAATATAGAAAAAGAAAGAAAAGACAAAATGGGAGAAAAGTTGCCTAATGAAAAAGTTATTGTCGTTTCTAAAGAATTACTAGACAACACAGTAATTCCTATTTTTGGCAAAGAATATAAATAAAACATTAAAGCTTTTGTTTAGTTTGATGTTGTTATTGATTGACAAATTCTTGTTTTCTATTTAAGGACGGTTAGCTCAGTGGTAGAGCACTTCGTTTACACCGAAGAGGCCGCTGGTTCGATCCCAGCACCGTCCACATCGTGTTTTTGTTAAATTTTTGTTAAAAATTTAATCAAAAATAAATTAATAAAGCATATGAAAAATATTTTTTAAAATATGATATAATAAAAATAATGGAAATTTTAATAGCTTTATCTATTATTGTACTTATTATAATTATTAGAGGTTTAAGAATTGTTAATCAATACGAACGAGGAGTAGTCTTAACTTTAGGAAAATATTCTAGCACTCGTCAGCCGGGTTTAACTTGGGTTTTTCCTCTGATTCAGCAAATGATTAAGGTTGATTTAAGAGTCAATACTGTTGATATTCCTCAACAAGAAGTTATCACTAAAGATAATGTTACGGTTGGCATTAATGCAGCGGTTTATTTCCGCGTTGATAACCCTGAGAGAGCTGTTTTAGATGTTGAAAATTATCGTCACGCTGTGGCTATTTACGCTCAGGCAGCCTTAAGAGATGTAATTGGTGGTATTGAATTAGATGTCTTGCTTTCTGAAAGAGATAAAATTGCTGAAGAAATAAAGAAAGTTGTTGACGTAACAACTTCTTCTTGGGGTGTTGATGTTTCTATAATCAAGATTCAAGACATCGAGCTTCCTGCTGATATGAAAAGAGTTATGGCTAAACAGGCTGAAGCTGAGAGAGAAAAAAGAGCAATTATTATTAGAGCCGAAGGAGAATATATTGCTTCTCAAAAATTAGCAGAAGCTGCTCAAGTTCTTAGTTCTGTGCCTGGAGCAATTTCGATGAGAACTTTACAAACGATTGAAAAAATTAATCCCGATCCTTCAAAAACAGTAATTTTTATGTTGCCTGTTGAGTTTATGGAAGGAATTAAATCTCTAGCTCAGTTTTTAAAAGATAAACAAGGGAATGAATGATGGAATTTTAGATTATTTAATAACATTAGGCAATAAAGAAATTTTAGATTATTTAATAAATTTAGGCTTAATATTATTGTTTTCGATTGCATTCATACTAAATATTACTAGAAAAAAACTTCTGGCTAAAAAGAAAGCTGAACTAAAAAGTTTTTATAAAGATAAAGTATTTTTTTTATGTGAAGGAATTTATTATTTAAAAGATAATTTTATTCAGTTTTCAGGAGAAGCTTTTGGGTCTTCAATACGTCCTAGTATGAAGTTGTACAATCCAAGTATTGGCGAATATGTTATAAAAGAAGTTTACGCAGACGAAGAAAATCCTGATAAATCCAGTCCAGAAATTCCTGATGGTACAACCGATGCAGCGATTGTGATTCAAACAGACAATTTTAATCGCCAAGCTTTTGAGGAAATTTTAGCAAAAGATAAAATTGTAGTTTTCGAAGTTCGCTAAGCTATTATGTTACTTCTTTAAGAAATTCTTCTGCTAATTTCGGAATATCGTTGTTACTTTGATAGAAATATTTCCAAACAATAACAATGTCAGCATCATTAAATATTGCTCTTTGAACTTCCTTTAAAGTATCGCCACCGGCAATAGAAATTAAAACATCATAGTTACTTTTAATTCTTCTAATTTCATATAAAGGAATTTGCTTTTCTTTATTAAATTTTTCTTCATCAACACCGCGATGAAGAATGATAACGCGAGGGAGTTTTTTTAATTTTCTTAAAACATTAAGAGGAAACTCAACATTCATCATATCAACCATAGAATCTATGCCTAAATCTTCGCATTTCTGAATAAAAGCATTAAGAGATTCAATTGGTGCGCAACCAAGAGCAATCACTGCATCAGCTCCAGCTTCGGCAGCAATTTCAACTTCAGTTTCACCTCTGTCCATCATTTTTAAATCTGCTACCACATAAGGAATTATTTCTAAATTTAAAAATGATTTTTCTATTGTTTTTATTTGAAAATCACTTTGTTTAAGAATTTCTAAAATTGATGATAGTGATAAATTGAATGTTTTAGAAATTTTTTTAGAAAATATACTTGATTTTAAAGTTTGATTGACGAGATGCTGTTGATACCATTCTTTAATCCGTTTTATTCCTTTTACCCCGTAACGTTTAATTAAGGGCGTTCCGGCTTCAATTAAAATTCTATCGCTTAGAGGTAATTGAAAAATAATTTTTTGGGCTTCTTGAAGAGTGCTATTCAAGGCAATTTGAAGATAACGTTTTTTAGAATCAAGTTTTGAATATTTTCCTTGCATTTGTATAATTTATTATAACATTTTTATAATTTATTTTTTAATACTAAAAAGTATTATTAGTTATTTTCTGTAAATTGCTTTGGTGAATTTTTATTTTTAGCAATAAATTCGCTCCATATTTCTAAAGGTGTTTCTTTAGCTTGTCGGGGATCTTTATAAAAAGCGCGATGTCTTTCATAAATTTTTTTTAAGTCATCAATGGTTAAAGCATTAATAATTCGTCTGATATGGGGAGTAATATGGAAATAAGTTTTATACATTAAAGTATCAAAAGCTCTTGTTTTCAAAAACTCAAACTTAAACATTGTTGCTAGCAAGGTTTTTGCTAATAATTCCTGACTTACTTTTTTGCCAAATCTATATCTTCTTATTATCTCATGTTCAAAATCATGAACTACAGGAAACGCTTCAAACTCAGCTTTAGTTTTAAAGCCAGCTTTATTTAAGTTATGCCAGATCCAAGTATGACTAGCTCCTAAAACTATTAAAATATTTATTGGTTTTTTGTTTTTAGCTTTTATTTGAAGAGAAGGATTATTTTCAATTAACTCTCTAATTACTCGAGGAAGATTTTTAAGCATAAATTCGTCTCTTTTTTGAAGACACGTTATTGCAAAATCTTTTAATATTTTGTTGTATTTTTCTAAAGCTTGTTCAAATGAATAGTTTTTTTTGATTAAAGAGTATCGAAATTTATAAAGACTCGTTATAGCTTTTTCAGTTAAGGTATACAAATTTGAATCGCGAGGTACGTCAATTAAACCAATTATTTTATTTTTTCCTAATAATCTTTTGGCGATTTGCAGTAACCAAAATTTGCCGTTAATTTCTGGTTTTATGTTGTTTACAAGTTTTTCTAATGATTCTTTGTTTAACTTTTCATTAGGTTTAAAGTTATCTTCAATTGTTAAATTATTATCTTTAAAAAATTGGAAATCTTCTTTAGTTAAATAACCCCGGGAGCTTATTTCTAAAAGACGCAAATGTGTTTTTTCCCAGCTAGTAAATTCAGGAAGGTAAATATCTACTTTATTTAAAAGTTTGGTGATTCTTGTTTCTGAAATTTGAGAATCATGAGATTCAAAAAAGAACATAAAATTTAAATTATAACCTCTATTTTTAAAATCTTCAGCAATTTCTTTAAGTTTTTGTTGCCAAACATCTATTTCTGATTTTTTTAAATTTTCTTTTGTTTTTTGTTTCTTTAAAGAAGGTTGTTCCATTGAAGATATTTTATATTGGATGATTTATGTTTATGTATTTTGACCAAATATCTAAAGCTGTTATTTTGCCTTCTCTAATTTTTTTTAATTCTTCAAATATGTGGCGAACATCGTTTAAAGTGAGTTGGCTAATTATGGTTCTTAAATAAGAAGAAAGATTTGTTATGTAAGAAAGAGATGATAGTCTATAAAATTCATACGTAAAATACGCTTCAGCCAAACTTTTTGCTGCCAGTTCTTGTATTTTTTCACGATATTTGCTTTTTTCTGATTCGTTTAATTTACTATAAACAAAAACATATTTTCGCAAAATTTCAGGATACAGAGAATACACAAATGGCATTTTTGTGAATTTTCTTTTCGTCGGTATGCCTGTTTCTTCTAATTTATGAAAGATTCTTGTATGGACTGCGCCTAAATTTAACAAGATTTTAATACCTTCTTTGCTCAGAGCTTTTTGCTGTAATTCAGGATGTTCGTTAAGTAAATTATCTATAGTTTTTGGAAGTTGTTCAAGCATATAATTTTCTCTTTCTTGCATAAGCTCAGAATATTTTTCAATAGAATTGATTATATTTTCTAATAATTGATCGAAATTTTCATCAGGCATTGGTGGGTAATTATCTGGATTAAGAGAATGAAGAGGGGAAGCCTCTAAGACCTCAGATATCTTTTTTTCCAAAGGATGATCAAGAGGAAGATCTACTATAACAATTGGTTTTTTTGTTCCTTTTATGATTTTAAAACTTTGCAACCCATATTCTAAATAACCAAAAAATTCAGATATATTTTCTATGTCTTTTTCGTTTAACTCTTTACCTATTTTTAAAATTTTACTTATTTCTTCTTTTAAATTTAAAAATTCAATTACTTGCTTGCCTTTTACTTTGTTGACAAAAAGTTCAAGAAAAGAAATTTTTGACAAGACAAGATCATCTAGGATCTCAGGTTCTTGAAAATAGGATTCTATAAGAATATCGATTATATCTTCAGGGGTTGCTTTTACTTTAATTAGAAGAGCGGAAACAGCGTTTGAAGATAATAATTTAGCAAGAGGTTCTTTCTTAAACAAATCTAAAATTTTTTCTAAGTCATTTTTTTCAAATTTACCTCGGGAGATGCCATTCATTACAATTAAGTCTATTTTTCTCCATCTTATTGATTCAGGAATATAAATATCTGCTGCTGGCAGTAATTCTTTTAAGGCGCGATAAGTAGCTGGGTCGTAATGTTCTTCAAATAAAATATTAAATTGCAGATTATACCCCTTTTTTTCGAAAAATTCACGCAGTTTGTTTAATTTCACTAATTTTTTTGTTGGTTTATTGTCTTTTTGTTTTTCACGATGGAAATATTTTGGTATGGTCATTATTGATTATTTTTATTTCAAAATTTTAGCAGATTTTTTATAAAATAAAAAACTAATAGTTTTTTAACTATTACTTAATTGATTAACATACCAAAAATGAAGTGTTGTGGCCGTAGGTTTGATTTTACATTATTCACAATTATAAGGCTATCAAATTTATAATTTTGCTTAAAATATTATTAGAAGTACAATAATTTCAACGAAACCTCTCTGGATGGTTTTGCTTATTTCTATTCGAGCTTGCTTTCCTCTATTGGTTAATAGTTGACAGAGGACGTTGAACGGGTCGATAAATTAATTAACTTTTTATTAAAAGCCTAGTCTTTAGCGATCATTATACTAATTACCCTCTAAAGTTTTAATAAAAGATGCTCAATAGAATAAAAACAAAATTTTTTTATTTGTTTTTAATTATTATTTTAGAATTTTTATTTTTTTCAAATGTGTATGCAGTATCTCCAACAATAAGCGATGTTAAATTTAAAGGAGCTGGCGACAATAATAAAATTGTCATATTTTTTGATCAACCTGTTACTACGGCAACAAATAGTCCTCCTGGTTCTCCCGGTTCTTATTTAGTTCCAAGTGATTTTGTTTTAGGTGGTTCTGTTGGCGGCGGTGTAACAATAAACTCTGTTGAAACAATCACGATGCCCTTTTTTAATAAAACTATTGCTATTTTATCTCTTAGTGGTAATGTTAATCCTACAGCATTAGGACAGTGGACAGTTGCTGCTTCCTCGTCTCAAATATTTAATTCAAACGGCGAACCAGTTCCAACAACAGTTATTGATTTAAATGGAAAGGGAGATAATGTCCCACCTAATGTTTTAAATGTTTTATTGGCTCATCAAAATGAACTTTTTGTACGTTTTTCCGAAGAAATTGATCAGACATCCGGGCAAGCTACTTCTAGTTATTCTAATTTGCAAACTTCAGCTACCGGCGATACTCCTGGAATTACCGAAAGATCGGTTTTTATGGAGAGAACCTTTGCGGTAATTAGAGTAACAACTTCTACAATTTTGGGCTGGGGCAGCGGTAATACGATTGATGTTGGTGGCATTCAAGATTTAGTTGGTAATGCAATGATAACCTCAACAATTACTATTTTGCCACCATTGAACATTAGCGAGGTGAAGGCAGAATCAACAACCAATAATCAGGATGAATTTATAGAAATTTATAATTTTAGCGATCTTAATATCAATATAGCCACTGATACTTTTTTCTTGCATATTAGAAATGGTGCTACTGACACGGCAAAAACTTTAACCTTAAGAAGGAACCAAATCCCTAGCTTTGGTTATTATTTAATTTGCTCGGCTTCACATTATAGCGGGACGGTTGCTTGTGATGCTACTTATGATTCTTCTGCGATTGACATTACTCCAAACTCAGCTGTTTATATTTCTGCAACTTCAAGCACTTCGACAGCGTTAAGAATTGATTTATTAGGCATGGGCAGCGCCGAGATTTTTGAAGCCGCAACCACTGCTTCATTAATGGCTGGAAAGTCATTTGAAAGAAAAGCGCACCCCAATTCTTCAACTTCAACAATGGCAATGGGCGGTAGTGATGAATTTAAAGGCAATGGTTTTGATACAAATAATAATAGCCTCGATTTTCTTTTAAGAGACATACCTCAACCGCAAAATTCCCTTTCGCCTAGAGAATTTCCGTTTGGTCAAAGTAGTCAAAGCAATGATGTTACCCCACCACAGGTTATGGGTTCTTTCCCAAGCGGTGCTTTAGGTGAAATTGTACCTAACAATCTTCCCGAGATTGGTTTTGGTTTTAACGAACCAGTTCAGGAGGCAAGTGTTAACACTTCAACAGTAAAATTATTTAAAGGATCAGATACAAGCACTAATTATTGTCAATCAGTTGATTATGTAAATTTTGTTGATCCCATAAATCCAAGATCACCAGGGCGATGCTTTATTAGCCCTTCAAGTTTGCCTCTTGATACGACGGCTACTTGGACATTTAAAATTTTAGGCGATGCTTCAAACGCAACTTCTAGTATTGCCGTTAGGGATTTTAATAATAACGCTTTAAATCAGCCAACCTCTAACAAAGGAGATGGGACTGGAAGTTATGTTGTTCAATTTAGACCTTCATCGGGTGGCAGTGGATTTACCTTTACTGAGCCACCAATTATGGTTTGGGGCACTTTACCGTTTGAAGGTTCTTTTAATATTCCTACAAATATTAAAAAGGTATTTATAAAGTTTTCAAACAATGTGGCGACTTCAAGCGCTAATTTAAGTTCCACACATTTTAAAGTAAGAAAAATTTCTGATTTAAGTGAGGTTCCTTTATCTTCGATTACCGCAATATCAAGCGGGCCACAATTTACTTCAGATGTTGTTGTTCTTAATCTCGGCGCCACATTATCAGCTAATACTGAATATGAAATTGTAATTGAGAATGTTTCAAGTCAAAATGGTCTATCAAGCGTTACTAGTTTTCCTCGAAGATTTACAACCGGTGGTTCGGCAGATACTTCCGGTCCTCGAGTTATTGGAAGATTGCCAAATATTTCTAGCAATGTTCCTGTAAGCGCAATTGATATTCATATAATGGCTGATGACAGGATTGATCCAATGTCAATTTCAACAACTACAGTTAAAGTCTTTCAAGGAAGCAATGAGATTCCTGGTAGAGTTGACTTTGATCCATTTACTGGCGAAATTCTGTTTTTTACTAATAATGTTTTTCAAGCAAGCACTACTTATACAGTTAGACTTTACGCTTCAGGCACTACGCCTTGTATTAAAAATTTATCCGATATTTGTTTGCAAGATGACGACGGCATAGCCAATAATTTTTACGAATTTAGTTTTACTACCGGCGATCCCGATACGCAAGCACCGAATATTCTTTTTGCTCATGCCGACCAGAGAAATCTTTCCCTTACTTTTAACGAACCCATTGATCCAAGACAAGCCGTTGATTTTAATAATTACACTCTTGTTGTTAACAATGCAACCTCTGTAATTTCAAGCTTAGCTGGACAAAGGATTTTTTATGACTACATCCATAGAACGGTGGTGATTGAAAATCTTAATTTACCAGTTAGAGCCAGCTTTACAATTACTGTTAGTAATATAACCGATCTTTCTGGTAATTTGATTGGTTCACCTAATTCTGTAAGTGGAATTGTTGAAGATATTAATATGACCGGCGGTATGGTTGGACCAGGCGCAGCCCCGCCTCCGCCACCGGGGGATGTTCCTCAAAACTTTTCAACAACTACTTTCGCTCTTGCCCCTCAACCTGATGTTTTTCCAATGTCACCATTGGCAGGAGCGACAACCAATTACTTTATAGGTATTCCAATTTCAAGACAAGTTAAAAATTCTTTTGGTGGTGGCAAAATTGTTTTGACATTTCCTAGCGGTTTTGATATTAGCAATGCTTCTTTGCGTGTTTTTACCGGTATAACCCCTGATGCTAATGGCCCTGGTCCAGGAGTTTTAACGCCAAGTTTAACCAAAGATGCTAGCGCCAGAACAATTACTCTAACTTTAGACACAAATACAAGATGTGATAACGGCAATAATGCGCCTTGTTCAGGTGACGCTCATGATTTCTTGCAATTTGATATTTCTGGCATAGTTAATTCTTCTATTCCTAAAGACGCTGCGAGCGGTGGTTATACTCTTGATATTAAAACTTTTGAGGGAACAACTGTTTTAGAATCTTTGACTTCGCGACCATTTTTCATTGTTGCTGGTGGCAATAGTTCTTTAGTAGTTAATGTTTTGGCAAGTGGCGCAATATCAGGAAATGCAAAAGTCAAGCTTTTTTCGCCAATGACCGGTCCAAGAGATGCTATAAGCACGACATTTTCTAGTAGTTCGGCGACTGCAACCTTTACTAATTTATTAGAAGGTGACTATTTTGTTAACACTGATCCTGTTGTAAGCTTGGGGAGTAATGATTATTTAGGTGTTTTTATGCCTAATCCGATTAGGGTTCAAGGCGCAACAACAACTTTTTCTTTAACATTGCAACCAACCACAGGTTTTGCCACTGTGACTGTCCAGGTAACCGGTCCTAGTGGTAAATTTATTGATATTTTTGCTCATAGTATGGATGGCAAGTTTTTCAAGAAAGCAACGACAACAACCGGCTCGGTTCAAAATGTAATTTTAAAACTTGCAACCGGTACCTGGTGGATCGGTGTTGGTCCGCAAATACCAGATGATCCTTTTAGTGGTCCACCGCCGGCGCCAGATTTTATAGCGCAACCACCAGTTGAAGTTAAAATTATTTCACCTTCGAATATTCAGGAAAATTCAGGCACAATTAATGATGGTACAGTAATTTTTGCTTTATCTGCTGCTGATAAAACAATTTCCGGTAGCGTAGTTGATCATCAAGGACGAGCGGTGGTTAATGCTGATGTTTTTGCTTTTCAACCTCAAGGCGGTTTTGATACTCATACGCAGAGCGATGGTTTAGGTAAGTTTACTTTAAAGGTTTCGGCTGGTTTATATCAAGTTGGTGCTTTTAAATTTGGCTTGCCGCCAGCACCAGAAATATCTGTTGAAGTCAAAAATGATGGTACTTTATTGGTTAATGGACAATCGGCTACATCGGTAACAATAAAAATTATAAAACCTGAAAGAACCATTAGCGGTAAAGTTTTAGATCAAAATAATAATCCAGCGCAGAATGCATCAGTTTGGGCTTATTGCGATCCGAATGTTACCAATAATGCTTGTTTAGGTCCCGGTGATCATTCTTGGTCGCCAACTGGTCAAGACGGTTCCTACTCGCTTTTTGTTAAAAATGGTACCTGGAAAGTTGGCGCCTTTTTGCCAGGGTTTGGCGAATTAGGTTTGCAAAGCGTTACAGTTTCTAGTTCTGATATGACTAATGTTAATTTTTCTCCGCCAACAAACGTGACTTTCTTAAATATTAGCGGAACTATTTGTCGTGATACTGATGTAAGCGGTAGTGCTACTATTTGTGGTTCTGGAGATGAAAAGGTTTCGGGCGTATTTGTGAGAGCTGAAGGTGCTGCTGGTCATAATAATAGTGTTAGCGATATAAACGGTGCTTATCAATTAAGAGTACTAGCAACAACTTCTGCTTACACTCTTGAAGCTTGGGACCCAGCTATGGGCCGAATAAGACCTTTAAGTGTGATTGCTTCCTCAACCGATAGGACTGGTCAGGATTTTGTGATTCCAACACCGCGAACAATTACAATTAATGTTAAAGACAGTAATGGTAATTTTGTTACTGTTAAAGAACTATTTGTTGATTTTGAAGATTTTACAAATAAGGTATTTAATCATATAAAGATTAATAATGCTAATTCTGGAACATTGCAGCTTCCTGATGGTTCTTATAAAGTTAGAGCTGGTTTGCCGGCACAATTTTTAGGACATTCAGTTATTTCTTCTGATGCTGTGGGCACTGTTTTTGCAACTTCAACCGGAATATTAACTGTTGATGGCAATGAAATAATTAAAGTAACCTTGCCAGTAATGGGAGTTATTGCCGGCACTGTTAAAGATGAAGCAAATAATCCAATTGATGTTTGGGTAAGTTTTGGTAATCAAGGAACAGGAATTTTTACCGGAGTATTAGCAAATGCAAGCGGTACTTATTCTATAGTTTTACCTTTTGCTACTTATACTGTTTCGGCGTTTAAGGAAGGTTACTTTTCAACACCGGTTATTCAAGGCGTTGCTACAACCTCAACAACGACACTTAACTTAACTGTAACCCGAGCTAATTTTACAATTTCGGGAAGAGTTACAATTAATAACACTCCTGCTCCAAGGGCATTTGTTTGGGCAGAAAGAGCGGGAGGTGGATTTAGTAGCGCAGAGACCGGTTCTGACGGTAATTACACTTTAGCAGTTTCTGCTGGAACTTGGCGAGTCTTTGCAGTTAGTCATGGTTATGCTGAAGCTGAAGCTTCATCTCCGGTCGAAGTTACTACTGCTTCGATTTCTGGAGTAAATATTAATCTAACAACAGCTATTACTTTATCTACGGTCAAGACTTGTTCAATTATACCAGCTCAAGGAGGCAACTGCTCTTATGATCCTAATAACGATGGCATTAAAGAAATAAGCTTAACTTTTCCGGCTGGTGCTTTAGGTTCGGATTCCAGTCCAGCTATTGTAAGCATTAGCGAAACTAATGTTCTTCGTGAAAGTGAATCCATTAAACCAGCTGGAAAAGAATTTGATTTAGAAGTAGTTGATGCAAATGGAATACCAATTGATACTTTTAACTCGCCTGTTATTGTAGAAATTATTCAAAGTAAAGCTGATTTAGCTTCTGCTGGTTTTGACACTAAAGCTGAAGCAGATGGATTGAAATTTATTCAGCCATCAGAAACAACTAATGAATTTGATGTTAGAGTTAGCACAGTTGATTACCTTGATGCTTCAGGCAATCTTGTTTCTTCTCCGGCTGCTGATTTAAGTAATGTTAGTTTCATTAAAATTACTGCTGAAACAACTCACTTTTCTGGTGGTGGCGTAGGAGGCAGTGGCGATACAATAAGACCTTCAGCGCCAACCGGTGTTTCTGCTTCTGTTTCTGAGACAACCGTAAATCTTAGTTGGAATGCAGTAACAACAAATTTTGATGGTACGCCTATTACTGATTTAGCTGGTTATCGTATTTATAGAAGCACTTCGCAAAGTAGTGGATTTTCCTTTATTGCGAGCGTTAGTTCAACGACTACTAGTTATTCTAATAGTGGTTTAACAAGGGGGACTACTTATTATTATAGAGTGACAGCAATAGATACAAGTAATAATGAATCTGACCCATCTTCAACTTCCAATGCGGCAACAATTTCTCAATCGGTTAGCGGTAGTGGTGGCGGTAGTGGTGGAGGCGGTGGTGGCTCAACGCCAATTCCAACCGGGACATCTACTACGAGCACAATTCCTGTTTCAACAACAACAACCACGACAACTGCTACTACCACAGCTCCAACAACTACTCCTACAATCACTACTACAACCATTTCAATAACACCTGAAGTTAAAAAACAAACTGGCTTACCAAAAGTTAAACCTAAAGTAAAAGCAAAAACTAAAGCTTTAGCTATTAAATTTAAGAGAAATTTGACCATAGGTTCAACCGGCGATGATGTTAAGGATTTGCAAACATTTTTAGAGAATAAAGGATTTTTGAAGATGCCTAAAGGAATTGCTAAAGGTTATTTTGGTCCATTAACGGCATCAGCTTTAAAGGCTTATCAAAAAAGTGTAGGTCTTTCTGCTACTGGTTATTTTGGGACCACGACAAGAGAGAAAATTATAGAAGAGATGGGCATAGAAATTCCTAAAGAAAAGCCAATTAAGCCAAAAGGAAAATTTAAACGACCGCTTTGGCGTGGTTCAAAGGGCGAGGATGTTAAGTTACTTCAAGAGATTTTAGCTAAGAAAGGATTTTACAATGGTTCAATTACAGGTTATTTTGGTTCTTTGACAGAAAAAGCAGTTCAAGAATTTCAACTTCAATATAAAATTACCACAAAAAACAATCCTGCTTTTGGGTTTGTTGGTCCTTCGACAAGAGCTAAACTTAATGAATTATTGGATGAAGAATAAGATTAATTTCTTTTTGCTTTTTTGTTAGGTTCTTTTTGGCTAACTAATTTAAATACTTTTTAAAAGTATTTTTTCTAATTTAAGAATATTTTGACATTTTAGTTGTTTGCGAAGATATTTTTTCATATTGGAAGAATTTTCTTTGCTGATGGTTTTAGTTCGCTATGACCAACTTCATATTCCTTTTTTTAAAATATTTTCCTTTTTGATTTAAACGAATTATTATTTTAGCAAATTTAAGGCGATCTTACATAAAGATTTTTTGATAAAATAATAGTAATTTATTTTTTTCGGGACATAGCGCAATTGGTTAGCGCGCCAGCATGGGGTGCTGGAGGTTGCGGGTTCGAGTCCCGCTGTCCCGATATTTTTTATTTAAAATTACCACAAGCAAAACCTAAAGTGATAAGAGCATCGGTATTTTGTAATTTTAGTAATTTTTTGATTTCATCATCATGCAAAGCTCCGGAGATAACACCACCAATATTTTCGTTTGCTAAGCGTAAGCCGAGGCTTTGCGCATAAAGTCCGGTTTCAATAAGGATGAATCTACCACCGCGTTCACCGTATTTATTAACAGTTCTTTCAGGAATAGCGACAAAAATAAAAAATACCGCGGGTTCTCCTTCTAATTCTAAGCCAAAGAATTCTTTAATTTCATTCCATTCAGGGCAATTTGTTACTATTGAGAGAGAATGATTGTCGGCATTATAGTAGACGATTTTTTTGTTTAATTTGCTTTTAACATTAAATAAACAAGCAAAAACTTCAATAGGATATTTGCCGCCAGCTGATGGTAATAATCTTTTTGTTGAATTTTGTTGAGCAAAAGCATAAAACAATGACCCTAATTGTTTTTCTGAGATAGGCACGCTAGAAAATTCTCTAGTACTTTTTCTTTGAGACATTATATAGGCTAGACGATCTTTAGGCTTTTTTAAAAATAAATCTTCACTAGGGTAAAAAATTTGGGGTATGGTTTTAAAAGTTCGAGCATCTTCTATGAGATTTTTGATTAATTTTAAAGATGTTTGCTTGTTTAGTTTAGAATTTTCCCAGAACAACCTAAAAAGATCTGCTTTGTTTTCGTCCATTGTTTTATCCTAAAGGATGAGGCAATTTATTTGGAAATTCGACTTGATTAACTAAATCAGGATATCGCCATTTTACATCTGCTGTCCGTCCACCAAGAAAAGGAGCTCGTTCATCGCCGTGAAGCAAAGATAGCTCTGGAGATAAAACTCTTATTACATTTAAACCAGTTTCACGCACTTCGTCAATGGTTATATCACGATAAAATAGTCTGATGTTTTGTTCTTTTAATTGTTTAATTAAATTTGTTAAAATTTCAATTGTGTTAGTAGCTTTATTTTCTTGGGCTTGTTTTTGATATGAAAATCGTTTTTTTAACAAGGGAGTTTTGTGCCATAAGTGTGGATAAAGAGTATAGTAAACGGCATGTTTGTCAAAATCAACAATATCTTCAATTTTATTAAGTTTTAAATCTCTATTATAAAGGCTATAAAATCCAGCAAAAATTACCCCTTGAATCCATTCAAGATATGCTTTTTCAATGGCTTCTTCATAAGTTGGTCGACAAGCAACGCCCATTGAAATTCGTTTTTTATTTCTTAGCGGCAAATGACCACAAACAATAACAACAGGATGAGGATTCCATTGTTGAGTTATATCAAAACAGAAAATTTCGCCACCCTTTTTTAAAACAGGATTTGTATATTTTTCATCAAGCTTGATTTCTCTGCCGCCTAAGGAATTAAGCCAATAAACAGTTAAGGCATCTCTTTCTAAGACTTCTTGAATCCCCAACAATAAAGCATTGAACTTATTAAAATGAGCCGCTAACCCAGTTGACGTTGAGGGAAGAAAAGCTTTGTTAGATTTTGTGCCTAACCCAATTAATTCTTGCGGGACCCAAAATTTTTCGTTATTATACACCGAATAAACTTCGCCAAAAAATGCTTCTTTAATATCAAATTTTTCCCAAGGAAAATTTTTGTTATTATACTGTTTTTCTAAAAAAAGAGAAAATTGATCATGGGTAATTATTTTTTCATTTTTTATTTCTGATAATTTTTTAACTGGAAAATTTATTAAAAATGCCGAATATCTTTCCATAGCTTCAGCAATAGCACTAATAGTTGCTATTTGTTCATCTTGGTTGATCCCACCACTGGCTGATCTCCATGCTTCAATGGAATTTTCAGGTACAGAAACATTGGCTATATTTTCAATATCTGCAAAAGTGTTTTCAACTTTTTGAGGCGGAAGAACAATCCCGCAACGAAAACTTGTCGCTTTTTGTAAAACATATTGATTTAAAGTTTTTTTAAACATCGCTATTAATATTTATTCTTATAATGCTTCTTTAAAATTAATCAATAATTTTTTGTTTTTTATAATTGCGTAGCATTATTATTGATTAATAAATTAAGATAAACAAGAAAAAAATAATAAAAATTAATTATAATCGCCAGGGCAATTCGAAAGAACCCAATCCTTCTTTTTTTGGCTTGGGAGGATAACAAATAGGACACCAGGTTAAGCGAAAAACATTATCAATTTTTGTTGTTAGTTCATTAACATTAAATGACCATACTTTTTCAATTAATTCAGGACAAGATCCAAATTTTTGAAATACACGTATTTGTTCCAAAATTAATGAAGCTATTAATTCACTACTTTCGCTAACATTAGGTGACGAAGGTGTTTCCGGATCGCCCCAGTTGTAAATAATTCGTCCTACAAAACAACTCAAACAGGCTGTTTTTTGAGGAAAAACAAAAGGACCTAAAGAAATAAAATGGTCATAGGCTATATCTACAAATAAATGAGGAATTTCTATCTTTTCATAATCTTTAATTGCTTCTTTTAGATTTCCAGAGGTGCGTATGATGATTAATAAATCAATATCATTAAAATCTGTTTTTGTTACAAAATTTAATTGACTTGATGTCTCGCTAAATTGTTTTAAGATATTTAAAATTTTATCGTTAATTTTGTCAAACCATCTTATACCAAAGGATACGCTTTTTAGCGAATCATAAACATCATCTTTGATATAGATAATGCCCGCCTTTTCTAAACTTTGAATTGCTTTTAGTATTTTTTCATTGGTTGATGTAGATTTTAAGATGTGGACTTCATCATTTTTGTAAGCTTGATATAATTTTTTTGCCTCATCAGCGGTTAATTCTTCTATTAAATAAATTTCGTCAGCGCCTTTGGTGGCAAATAATTGATTATTTTCAAGAAACATTGTCCAACGAGGATTTTTTTTATAAATAAACATTTTTAAAAATTATTTTTTTAAACAATACTTAAATAAACGACAGGTCTAAAAGTTGTCTTGAATATATTTTAAACAATTTTTAAATTTTTTGTAAAAAATATCCCAAACTTTAACTACCTTTAATATTCTGTTTTGCGAGTTTTTAAAATAAGTTTTATTATATAAATAAAACCAGCAATTACTATCCCGCCAGTCGCTATTAACCAGATAAGTGCATAGTAAAATAAATAATCAAGATATTTATAAACTATCTTCGGAACAACGACAATAGAAGCAAAAAATTCTACAACTACCGAAAGAATTAAAAATATTAAACTAAATATTATACGGATAATAAAGGAACGTTTTATTTTTTTTAAAAAATCATATTTTTTATAGAAACCATAAAAGCTTAATTTTATAAATTTTATAAATATAAATGCAACTCCTATTACTACGATAAATAATATAAAAAATGGGATAGGAAAATAAGAATTAGAATATAATGCTTTCTCGATCATTGCCTGAACCATCAATATGACATAAAATATCCCTATAATAAACAGTGATAATATAACTGGCATAAAAAACCCAAATAAATAAGCAGTTCTTGTTTCTTTTGTTTGATTTGAGGATTCTGTTTCCTCTAATTGCTGTTTTTTAACTAAATTACTTAAATTTCTGCCTGATAAGTGAGAAATAGTTAAAGTAGATATTAAACACGAACAACAACAACAGCAACAAGCACCACAAGTCGGCGTTGACGAACTAACTCTTATTTTTTCATTATCAAACTGGGATATGAGTCGGAGCATATTTTTATATAATTCTTTGTTAATAATAATAAAAAACTATTTTAATAAATTTTAACTTCATCGTTGCCATTAGATTTAAAATGTCGATTTTTCAAAATAAAGTTTATAGTTATATAAATAAATCCAATAATCGCTATACTGATGATTGATATTAAAGATATTATTATGTAACGCTCTAACAAAGTAAGATTAAATAATAATAGTCCAATAAAGAAACCGGTAGCAAAAAATTCTATAGTACCAGCAAGAGCTAATAATCCGATATTGTTAATTATGATTTTGATTAAAGTAGAAAGCTTTGTTGTTTTAAAAAAATCATATTTTTCGTTGAAACCATGAAGACTTAGTTTTATAAATTTTATAAGCAGCAATAAAACAATTATTGCTGTTGCATATAATGATGTACCATAAAAGATATCGGGAGTAAGAAGATATTTTCCATTTTCAATTATTGTTATAATTGCAGATAAAGTTATTATTATTACAGCGCCCGTTGTTACAGCAAGCAATGATACTATAAGTAACATAAAAAAGCCGAAAAGATAAGCGCTTTTAGTTTCTTTTACTTCAATTGATGGCGTTGCTTTCTCTAGTTGCTGTTTCTTAACTAAATTACTTAAATTTCTACCAGTAATATGCAACACAGCTAGAGTAGATATTAAGCACGAACAACAACATGAGCAACAGGCACAAGGACCACAAGTCGGCGTTGACGAACTAACTCTTATTTTTTCATTATCAAACTGGGATATGAGTCGGAGCATTTTTATTATTATAATATAAGTTGTTTATTCAAAGAAAAAAATACTAATAAGATTAAAAAAGAAGGCGAGCATAATTTTGCTAATGTTCGCCTTTTTTGTTTATAATAAATTTAATGAAAGTTTTCGCTGATTTACATTTACATTCAAAATATTCAAGGGGTTGTTCTAAGAATTTGAATTTAGAGACTATTAATTATTACGCTTTTTTAAAAGGATTGCAGCTTTTAGCAACAGGAGATTTTTTGCATCCTTTATGGTTAAAAGAAATCTATAAAAAATTAATCCCAGTTAACGAAGGTATTTTTCAATTAAAAGACACTCAAAATAGTGCTTATTTTATTTTAGGAGGAGAATTAAGTTCAATTTTTTCAAGAAATAATAAGGTTTATCGTATTCATTATTTGATTTTTTTACCTGATTTTAATTTGGTAACCAAGCTATATAAAAAGCTTTCTTTGTATGCCAATCTTTCTTCTGACGGTAGGCCAATTATTGGTTTAGATGTTATTGAAGTAATGAAAATTGTTTTTGATATTTACGAGAAAACAATTTTTATTCCTGCTCATATTTGGACTCCATGGTTTTCTTTATACGGTTCAATGTCTGGATTTAATTCTATTTATGACGCTTTTGGAGATTATACAAAATATGTTACTGCTGTAGAAACTGGTTTAAGCAGTGATCCAGCAATGAATTGGAGATTGTCTGAGCTTGATCAAATTTCAATTGTTTCTTTTTCTGATGCTCATTCTTATTATCCCCATAGATTAGGCAGAGAAGCAACTTTGTTTGAATTAGTAGACTTAAATTACGATAATTTATACAAAGCTTTGAAGTTGCCAACAGTAGATAATAAAATTATTATGACCATTGAATTTTTCCCTGAAGAAGGTAAATATCATTACGACGGACACCGTCTTTGCAAAGTTCGTTTCTCGCCTAAAGAGTCAAAGAAAAATAATTATTTATGCCCTGTTTGTTATAAAAAACTAACTATTGGTGTAATGTCCCGCGTTGAGTCTTTAGCTGATAGACAAGAAAATTTTGTCGCTGAAGCAAGACCAACATTTAAAAGATTGTCTAACATCGCTGATATTCTAGGACAAATTTTTAAAACTTCGCCAACAAGCAAAAAAGTATTAACTCAATATGAAGAAATTATTAAAACTTTCGGTAAAGAATTAGACATTTTAATGGGTAATTTTGACAAACATCAAATGTTAAAAACTTACCCCGAACTTGTTAAAGCTTTAGAAATGATTGACCGTGGTGATATTATTTTAGAAGCTGGTTATGATGGGGAATATGGCAAAGTTTTGTTAGATTTAAACAAGGAAGTAAATTTAAATCAAAGTTTTAAACAATTATTTTAAATGTTTTTCGTTGTTTTAAAAATTTTTATTTTAAATGATTTAAAGAAGTTTTTGGATTTTTGGTTTATTCATGGTCCTAAAGCAATCATTTATTCTTTTTTTGATTTTGTCTATGCTTTAGATAAAGGATTGTCTTTGCGAGCTAATATACGTAATTTTTTTGCTCCTTTGTATGGCGATCATACAATTTTAGGCCATATTATTGCTTTAGTTTATAGGTTGATTAAATTGTTTTTTGGTTTAATTGCTTTAATTTTAATCGTGATTTTGTATGGCTTATTTTTTATAGCTTGGTCTTTATTTCCTTTTATAATTTTGCTTTATGGCTTTTTATTTTGATAACGATTATTTTAATTTGCCTGTTTACTGGCGATATCTAGTGAAAATTTTGAGAGAAGCTTTAATTATTTTAGTGAATGTTTTATCTTTGTTTTTTTTATTAGCAAACATTAATATTCCTATTTTAAAATCTTTAAGCTTACTGTGTCTATTTATTTCTTTAGTTTTGTTTATGATTAATAAACGATCTAAAGAAAGTATTTTATTTTTTGCTCATAATAATTTAGCAAAAATTAACATCAACGATTTTTTGGACGGTGAAACTCGAGGCTTTATTGTTGATATTTTGACGAAAGCGGAAATGCTAAAACCCGTTGATTTTAATCTTTTTTTGTTAAATGAATTTTATAAAAAAAATAAAATAAAAGATATTTTTGCGAGATTAAACATTGATTATGTTAAATTAGTTACGCTTTTTCAAGACAATAATTATCAAACTCGTCAAACATTATCCAAAGAATTAAGTTTGAGTTATAAAGATAAATTAATGCCGATTCTTGTCAATTCTTTTAATGTTAGCAAAAAATTAAATACTGATAATATTTCTTTATTTAGTTTGTTTATATCTTTTATATCTGAGCTTTATCAAAACGAAGAAATAAAAAAAATTTTTGCCTCTTTGGACATTCAACAAGAATATTTTTTTTCAGCAGTCTTTTTAGAAATGATGCGAAAAAGAAATGTGTTCAATTTGCGCAAATATAGCGATATTTTTTTTAGAAGAAAAATTATTCGCAGACGAATGATTCTTAATAGAGCTATGACAAGTAAAATAACCTCATTGTTAGATCGTTATGGTGTTGATTTAACTTATGCCGCTTTTTATGGTTCAGGCTCTTTGTTAATAGGTCATAATGATGATTTAGAAAAGATTACCAATATTTTGGTAAGTGGGGGCAATGTTTTATTTGTTGGCGATGAAGGTAGCGGCAAAGAAGCAGTTATTCAACGCTTAGCTTGGCTGATTTACAATGAATTAGCGCCGCAAGAATTATTAGATTTTCGCGTGGTTAAAGTAAATTTATCGCTTTTGTTAGCGCAAAAAAATATTTTTGCTGAATTAGCGACGCAAATTTTTAACGAAGTGATTGATTCTGGTTATATTATTCTTTATTTGCCATATTTAGAAGACATTTTATTAGATGAAGATATTAATATGTTGCAAATTTTAAGCCCTGTGCTTAGATCTAAATCTGTGCCAATAATCGTAACAATGAGTTTTAAAGGTTATGCAACCGTGGCAGCTCGAGTAGCTTTAGATGAATATTTTGAAAAGGTTGTGGTTAGTGAATTAAACGATGAAGAGGCAAGAAATTTTTTAATTTTAAAAAGCGCTCTTTGGGAACGCGAACAAAAAATTACCATTATGCCTCAAGCTATTAGCACAGCTATTACTTTGGCAAAAAAATTTTTAGCTGATAAAGTTTTGGAAAAAACAGCTGAGACATTAATTTTAGAAGGCATTGCTTTAGCGAAAAAAAATAACTCTCAATATGTAACCAAAGAAATAGTTCAAGAAATTGTTTTTGAAAAAACCAAAATACCTGTTCAGGAATTAGACAAAGACGAAAAAGAAATTTTGCTTAATTTAGAAAATATCTTGCATAAACGCATTGTTAATCAACGCGATGCAATTAAAGCAATTGTTCAATATTTAAAAATCTATCGAACTGGTTTATCAAAAAGCAAAGGCACTATTGGTAATTTTTTGTTTGTTGGTCCGACTGGTGTTGGTAAGACAGAAACAGCAAAAACATTAGCAAAAGTTTATTATAAATCTGACAAAGCAATGATTAGACTTGATATGGTTGAATTTCAGCAAGTTGAAGATTTAGATAAATTAATAGGCAGTCCCGATGGTAAAATTTTAGGTATGCTAACTGAACCAGTAAGGCAAAATCCTTATAGTTTAATTCTTTTAGATGAATTCGAAAAAACTCACCCATCTATTTTAAAACTATTTTTACCTATTTTTGATGAAGGAGTTATTAAGGATGCTCTTGGCAGGGATGTATCTTTTAAGAATACTTTAATAATTTGCACTTCCAACGCTTATTCTGATTATATTAAAGAAAGCCTTGAAAATAATTTAGATTTTGATAAAATAATAGATGCTTTAAAGAGTAAATTAGCTGAAATTTTTTCTGTTGAACTTTTAAATAGGTTTGACAAGATTGTTGCTTTTAAGCCTTTACAAGAAAAAGAGCTTATCGAAATCGCTAAAATTTTATTTGATGATTTTCGTAATTCAGTTATTTTAAAGCATAATATAGAATTAGACATTTCCGAACGTGCTTTGAAAGAAATTGTTCGCTTGGGCATTGATCCTATTTATGGAGCTAGACCTTTACAAAGAAAAATGAATGATTTGTTAACCGTAGAGATAGCCAATTTATTATTAACAGAACAAGTTAAACGAGGTCAAAAAATTTTTATTGATTTTGATCAGAAATTTCTTTTCTTGGTTAAATAATTTTGACGATGAAAAAATTGTTTTTTGTAATTATATTTTTTTTATTGATTGTTTCTTTGATTATTTCTAAGTTTTTTTATAATACTTTATTAGTAAGTTTTAAGCATACAGTTAAAGCGAACAATCAAAGAGATTTTAATGTTTTAATTTTAGGCAAGCCCGGTCCCGGCTATATTGGTTCTGAAAATACCGATTCTATTCTTGTAGCTCATTTTGTTAAAGATCAAAAAAAAGTTTTTTTGATTCCTATTCCACGAGATTTAATCGTTGAAAACGAAAACGGCGATTTAGAGAAAATTAATGCTCTCTACGGTGAAAAAAATATTAAGTTATTGCTTAACAAAGCTTCTCTTTTTACTGGTTTAGATATTAATAATTTTTTAGTTGTTGACATAAGATTGATAAAAAAAATCGTTGATTTCTTGGGTGGTATTGAGATAGTTTTAGACGCGCCTGTTGTCGATGCTGCTTCTTTTTATTATTTGCCTAAAGGAAAGGTAAAACTTGACGGTGAGCTAACAGAGTTAGTTTTACGTTCGCGTTTTAATTCTGAAGGTGATTTTTTCCGCATTAAAAATCAAATAAAAGTTCTTCAAGCCTTACAACAGAAAATTTTATCTTTGAGTTTTGCCTCTCAATTGCAATTAGTCGCTTTTGTTTTTAACAATAAATACGACTGGGAAACGAATATGCGCAAAGAAGATCTTTTAGTGCTATTTAATGAATTTCGCAATGATATGCGGGATATTACTTTTAAGCCAATAATTGTTGATTTAAAATCAGGAGTTTTAAGATCAGGCTATTTTACAATTAAAAATTTTGCTAATGTTTATGGCATTTATCCTCTTGGTGGCGTTGATCATTATCTTTATGTTAAAGCTTATATTCAGTCGCAGATGAAGTAAAATATTTATTTTTATGCTTAACAAAAAAGCCATAATAAAAATTATCCCCAAACCTTTGCTTAATTTATATCATTATTGTCTTGCTTTTTTCTTTGCGGCAAGATATAATTTTCCTTCGCGAAAAATTGTTACTATTGGCATTACCGGTACTAAAGGTAAAACATCGGTGTCTTATTTAATCTATTATTTATTAACTAAATTAAATTTTAAGGTTGCTTTATCATCTTCAGATTTTTTATATATTGGCGAAGAACTGTTAGAAAAAAATAATCGTTTAACAATGCCGGGAAGAGGTTTTTTGCACTGGTTTTTAAAAAAAGCTGTTGACAATAATTGCGATATTGCTATTATTGAAGTTACTTCTGAAGGATTAATTCAACATAGGCATGCTTTTATTGATTTCGATATTGCTGTTTTTTTAGGTTTACACCCTGAACATATTGAACAGCATGGTTCTTACGAAGCTTATCGTAATGCAAAGGGTAAGCTATTTTATGCTTTGGAAAAAAGTTTTAGAAAATTACGTCGTGACAGTAAAAGACGTAAAAAATTAAAAGGCATAGATGTTAAAAAAACAATTATTGTTAATTTAGATGATTTTGAAGCTGATTACTTTTTAAGTTTTAAAGCAGAACAAAAAATTACTTTTAGTTTGGAAACTCAGCAAAGTTTTTCAAAATTTCATCTAATGCCGACAAAATATAAAATTAACCAAAAAGGCATAGAGTTTATTTTAGAAGACAAAAAATTTGTGGCAAGTCATTTATTTGGCAAAAGTAGCATATACAATGTTTTAGCTTCGTTTTCAGTCTTAAAAGCTTTAGATTTACCTTTAGCTGGTTTAGATGGTTATCTAAAAGATTTTCACAATATCCCTGGTCGTTTTGATATTATTCAAAGCAAGTCATTTAAAGTTATTATTGATTACGCTCATACGCCTCATTCTATAGAAGAACTTTATTCTACTATTTTAAAATTATTTAAACCAAAAAGACTTCTTTGTTTAATTGGTTCAGCCGGTGGTTTAAGGGATAAGTGGAAAAGGCCGGTTATTGGTGAAATTGCTGCTCGTTATTGCCATTATATAGTTATATCCAACGAAGATCCTTGCGATGAAGATCCTTTGACCATTATGGAGGCTATTGAATTAGGAGCAAAAAGATATTTAGCTGAATTTGGAGTAGAAAAACCTATAGAAATTATCCCTGATCGCAAAGAGGCGATCTATAAATTAGTTCAAACAGCAACTAAGGGTGATGTTATAGTGACTATAGGCAAAGGGGCTGAGCCTTCGATAACTTTTAATGATCAAGAGATACCCTGGAATGAAAAAGAGGTTGTTCTTGAGGCAATTAAAAGCAAAACCAAGTCCAAAGCTTACTCTAAAATTTCTACTAAAACATCGTAATAAATACCAAAATTTAAAGCCTCTTCTTTGCTAGGAAACCAGATATCAATATGTTCATTGAATCTTTGGTTCATTTTATCTTCAATGATAAATATTTTATTACCAAAAACTCTGGGAATTCTTATTTTTGTTCCAAAAGGAAGGATATTTGAAGCTGCTATGCCATCTCTAACAGGCGTATTATAAGCTGTTATCCAAGGCGTATCGTCGGTTTCATCAAAACTTGAAGAATAGCCAGTTATATTTAAGAACATTATTTTTTTAATTTTCGGCTCATTTTGGTTATGATTTGTTTTGATTTCATCTATATTTAAAAAAGCCCCTTGTTCAACTAAAGGGTTAATACTCGCTACTGATGGCGAAAAGGCATTGGTAAATAAAGCCAAGGATAAAAGTGGCAATGATATTTTGATGAATATGTTTTTCATCGTAAGGTAATGCTTATAAATTATTAATGATTAATTAATCTATTTTAAAAACCCCCAATAAGGGGGTTATTATAATATATATTATAAGATAAAAAATTTATTAAAGCAATTTTGGTTGTGGATAATTAAAGTCTTAAATACCTTGCAAAAAAAGGCTTTTTATATAGGTTTTTTAGGTATTTTTTAGCTTTTATGTTATAATCAAACATTATGGAATTATTTTTAATCATTTTTATCATTGTTTATTCAATTATTTTACATGAAATTGCCCACGGTTATGCTGCTTATCGTTTGGGAGATATGACTGCAAAATACGAAGGTAGATTAAGCCTTAATCCTTTGGTTCATATAGATATTTTTGGCACTATTTTACTGCCTATTTTAGGTTATATGTTTGGAGGAGTTATATTTGGCTGGGCAAAGCCTGTTCCTTATAATCCTTATAATTTAAACAATCCTCGTCGTGATTCTGTTGCTATTGCTTTAGTTGGACCTTTAACTAATTTAATTATTGCTTTATTATGTGTTTTTATGTATAAAATCCTCGCAGTGTTCAATTTTGATTCTTTTGCTGGTTTTGATTTTTTAAATTTATTAAAAGAAACTATAAAACTAAACATAGCTTTAGCAGTATTTAATTTTTTACCAATTCCACCTTTAGATGGCTCAAAGTTGCTTTTAACGAAATTATCTTTTGAAGATTACCATCAATTAGAATTATTAGGCTTTGTTTTATTGATATTTTTAGTTTTTTCTAGCTGGTTACCAGTGTTTGTAAATATAATAAGCAGTTTTGTATTTCGATTTTTCGGTATTTAGATCTTAAACATTTAACAAAGATCCTTTTGGTTCATTGATTAGTTTTTGAAACTGTTTTTTTTCTATTACTTCCTTCTTAATTAAAACTTTAGCTAATTTTTCAAGTTTATCTTTTTTAATTTCTAAAATTTTTATGGCTCTTTCAAGGGCATTGTTTAAAATATTTTTAGTTTCATTATCTATTAATTCAGCCATTTTTTCAGAATATTCTTTTTCGTAAAAGCTTTTGCCTATAAAACTTTGAGTTGAAGATGCTAGCGATATAGGTCCAATATTTTCTGACATACCAAAGCGAACAACCATTTGTTTAGCCATTTCTGTGGCTACCTCTAGGTCATTGCTTGCGCCAGTGGTGATATCATTAAAAACTAATTTTTCAGCAGCATAACCACCTAAAATTGAAGCCAGTTCGTCTAGAAATTCTTTCTTTGAATAAAAACTTTTTTCTTCTACAGGTAGTTTAAGAGTATAACCACCAGCCTTACCTCTGGAAACGATAGATATTTTTTGGACAGGGTGGCTATGAGGTAAGTAATGGGCTACAATCGCATGGCCACTTTCATGATAAGCAGCTATTTCTTTTTCTTTTTTAGAATAAACTTTTGTTTTTCTTTCGGGTCCTAATAAAACTTTTTCAATAGAATCTAATAATTCTTTTTGACTAATGCTGTCTTTATTGCGTCTCGCAGCTAAAATTGCCGCTTCGTTGCATAGGTTAGCTAAATCAGCTCCGGAAAAACCAGGAGTACGTTCGGCTACTTCTTTAATATTTGTTTTACCGATTTTTTTGTCTCTAAGGTGTATTTTTAAAATTTCTTCTCGAGCTTTAACATCGGGTAAATCTAAAACAATTTTTCGGTCAAACCTGCCTGGTCGCAATAAAGCGGGGTCTAAAACATCAGGTCTATTTGTTGCGCCTAAAATTACAATTTTTGTGCCTTTTTCAAAGCCATCCATTTCAACTAAAATTTGATTTAAAGTTTGCTCACGTTCTTCATGTCCGCCGGTAATGCCAACGCTCCTTACTTTGCCTATGGCATCTAATTCGTCTATAAAAAGAATGCAGGGTTGATTTTTTTTAGCTATGGAAAAAGCATCACGGACTCTACCTGCGCCAACGCCTACAAACATTTCAACAAATTCTGAACCTGATATATAAAAAAATGGTACATTAGCTTCTGAACTTACAGCTCGAGCTAAGAGTGTTTTACCGCTACCTGGAGGTCCAACAAGCAAAACTCCTTTAGGAATTTTAGCGCCGATACGAAAAAATTTTTGTGGATTTTTTAAAAATTCAACAATTTCCATTAATTCTTCTTTAGCTTCTTCTAAGCCAGCTACATCTTTAAAAGTTACTTTATCAGGAGAGTTAGGATTATAAACCTTAATACCTGATTTACTAAAAGTAAATATTTGGCTTGTTCCTCTTTGAGCTTGTTTAAATATTTGCCAAAATATCCAGGCAATGATTAACAAAGGAACAATATTAAACAAAACAGCAAAAATAATTTCTTTAAAATTAGTTGTTTTTTGTTCAATGTCTAAAGCAAAGATAGTGGTGGTATTAAGTCCATAGTCTTTAAAGATTTGGTAAACACTTTCCTTCGGATCTTTGTTGGTAATATATATTTGATCTTTGCTTTCGCCAATAATTTGCGATTCGTCTCTAAGAATTATTCTAGTGATTTCGTTATTTTGTACTTTTTTAATAAATTCAACTAAAGATATTTTTTGATTTTTATATGTTTCGTTAGCTCCTATAAAAATTAACAGAAAGAGCAATAACAAAGAAATAACTATGTATATATTTTTATAGTTCATTAGCCAGTTTAAGAATTAAGCTTTTGTCTTCGTTTTTTAATTTTTCAATAATAAAGTCGTAAGTTTTATCTACTTCTAATTTATTTAGATTTTCGAAAATCAAACCTTTAGCGCCGTTGACTTCAACAACGCCGAAAATATCATTTTTAGATTTAACAACGCCGCTCACTTTATCGCCTTCTTTATATTTTTTAAGAATTTGCACCCAAGGATCAATAGTTAAGTTTTTTAAGCTAAAATTTGCTCTATTATTTTTTATTTGAATAAGCTTCGCTTCTATTTCCATACCTATTTTAAAATTTTTTTCAAGGTTTGCCAATTGTTCTTCAGGAATTTCTGAAGCATGAATTAATCCGTCCATTGCCGGATTATCGTTAAATCTTACGAAAAGTCCAAAGTTGCTAATACTAACAATTCTAACTTTCATAATGTCGCCAATAATCATTTTTTTGAAAACTTCTTGATAAAGTTCTTCTTTAGCTGCTTTTTCTGACAAGATTAACTTGTTTTGTTTTAACTCTGCAGAAACAATGCGACATTTTATTTTTTGGCCTATGAATTTTTTTAAATGTTCAAGAATAGCATTTTTATCATTTTTTTCATTAATACGTGGATAGTATTCAGGTGACATTTGCGATAAGGGAATAAAGCATGGCATACCTTCAACTTCACCTAACCATCCTCCTCGATTTGCATCTTTAATTTCAATCTCCAATAAATCGTTTTTTTGGTAGTGAGTTAAAATTTTTTGCCATTTGTCAATGTTAGAAATTTCCTGGAGGATAACCTCGTAATTTCCGTAATCATCGCTTAAACCTATGATTTTTACCCCGACTTTATCACCAACTTTCAATTGTTGAGCTAAATTTTTGCATTGCAAATAATATATACCGTATAAGCGTCCTGTGCCATAAGGACTTAAATCAATTATTATCTCATTACGTTTTTTACTCATCACTGTTCCTTGAAGAATAGAATCAATTTCTAAAGGCTTCGCTAGCTTTAATTTAATATTGTTATTAGCTTGTTTAACTTCAGTCATTGTTTTGTTTTAATAATTTAATTCAAATTTAAATTGAATAATAAATAACGATTTTATTATTATATCATAAAATTTAAACAACAAATTTAAATTATAATTAATTTCAAGTTTTATTCTCTAAAAACTTGATATTAATTTTCAATTGATATATATTATAATAAAATATTATAAAAAAGCTTTATAATTATATTTTAATTAAATATTTTTAAAGTTCAACTATGGAAATTAAAAGTCATAAAAACTTCGCGGAAATTAATGTTGGAGCCATTAGTTTTTTTTGTGATCCTTCGGATGATTTTTTGGCCGAAGTTGATAATAAAAATGTGATTTTATTGTCAAATCCGTCTTTAGATTTAAATTATAACCGCATCTTTAATGCGGCTGGCGAATATAATGTTGATGATGTGTATTTTTGGGGCTTTAATAATAAAAAAAATATTGCTTATTTATTAGAATATAAAAAAAATTTTCTTTTTTATTGCAATGGCGGCGTTGCGCAAGAAACAATTAAGCATATTAAGGCGTTTTATAAGAATATAGATGTTTTACTTTTAGGCAAAGACAATACTGATAAGGAGATTATTGCTGCCTTAAAGCCGAAAATTATTTTTTCTTTTAGGAATATTGAGGTTAATAAATTTACAAAAGAAAAAATATCTAAAGTTAAATTAAATTTTAAAAAGGTCGAAAATGTTTTATATATTTTTTCATCATGAAAAAACTTAATCCTCATTTTTTAGCCCTTATGGTTGTCGTAGGATTATATTTATTATGGTGGTTAAGTGGTGGTAATTTTTTAGGAGTTGTTCAACGTCCTTCGCCATTAACAGTAGGCACAGCTTTTATTGCTAATAATCTTAAATTAGGCGCGATTACTGTCTTCGAATCTTTTTATAAAGTAATTAATAAATAATTTATTATCTTAATGAAAGAAAAAATTTTCTCTCAAGATCTTACCGAAGAATTAAGGCAAGCTTATTTAGATTATGCGATGAGCGTGATTGTTTCTCGAGCTTTGCCTGATGCTCGTGATGGTTTAAAGCCTGTGCAACGGCGTATTTTGTATACAATGAAAGAATTAAGTCTTTGGCCCAATGATAAATTTACCAAATGTGCTAATATCGTTGGTAATACCATAGCTCGTTATCACCCTCATGGCGATCAGGCTGTTTACGATGCTTTAGTAAGGATGGCTCAAGGTTTCTCTTTGCGCTATCCTTTAATTATTGGTCAGGGAAATTTTGGTTCGATTGATGGCGATCCGCCAGCTGCTTATCGTTATACTGAAGCTAAATTGTCGTCTTTTTCTGTAGAAATGTTGTCTGACATTGATAAAGAAACAGTTGACTTTCGACCTAATTATGACAATACTAAAGAGGAACCTGTAGTACTGCCATCACGATTTCCTAATTTAATTGTTAATGGTTCTTTAGGCATAGCCGTTGGTATGGCAACAAGCATTCCGCCTCATAATTTAACAGAAGTAATGAAGGCGGTAAAATTTTTATTGCAAAACAATCTTAAAGCAGACATTGACGAACTTTTAACAATTATTCAAGGACCAGATTTTCCTACCGGTGGTTTAATTTACGGCGTAGGCGGTTTAAAGAATTCTTATTTAGAGGGCAAGGGTAGTATTATTTTAAGAGGCGAGGTTATAACTGAACAAGCTAAAAAAACAAGGTTAGTAATTATCTCTTTGCCATGGCAAGTGAACAAATCCGAACTTGTTAAAGAAATAGCTAATTTAGCTTTAGAGAAAGTTATACCGGAAATAAAAGATGTTCGTGACGAATCAAATAAAGATGGCGTAAGAATTGTTATTGACATTAAAGATGGCGATCTTGATAAAATTAAAGCTAATTTATATCGTTTGACTTCTTTGCAAAAAACTTTTTATTTAAATTTAATTGCTCTTGATCAAGGCTTGCAACCAAAAATTTTTAATTTAAAAGAATTGTTGTTGGCGTGGATTTATCATCGTCAGGATGTCATTCGTCGACGCACAAAGTTTGACTTAGACAAAAATAAAGAGCGCGTTCATTTGCTTGAAGGCTTTGATAAAGCTTTAGAAGATTTAGATAAAGTGATTAATATTATTAAAAAATCTAAAGATAAAAACGACGCTCTTATTAATTTGAAGAAGAAATTTTCTTTAAGCGATAAGCAAGCCGATGCTATTTTAGAAATGCCTTTACGTACTTTAACTCAGCTTGAGAGGCATAAAATTTTACAAGAATTAAAAGAACGTCTTTCGCTTATAAAAGAACTGGAAACTATTTTAAAAAACCCTAAAAAAATCGATGAATTAATTATTAAAGAAGCCGATGAGATTATAAAAAAATATCCTTCGCCACGCTTAACCAAGATTGTTCATTCCCAAGATCTTGAAATTAGCAAAGAGCAAAAAATACCCTTAGAAAAAGTATGGTTAATCATTGATAATAAACATTTTGTTTCTTTAGCGCCAATTGATAAATTAAGCATTGATAAATTATTTAAAAAAGAACCAATTAAGTTCTTGTCAATTGTTAATACAACTGATAAGCTATTAGCCATTAGCAAGAAAGGCAGAGTATATACTCTTAATCTTAGCAATTTCTATTTTAGCGGCAAATATCTTGAATCACAAATTAATTTAGACAAAGACGATGCTATTGTTTCTGTTTTGCCAAATCCTGATCAGGCTAAATATTTATTATTGATTACCCATAATGGTTTTGGTAAAAAGGTTGCTTTAAAGGATATTCTTAGTAATAGACGTAACGGCGTACAAGCCATTAAGATGAAAAATGATTTTTTGGTTGATGGTGTTTTTGTTCAAGATTCAAATATTGTTGGTTTGATTAATAACAAAGGCAATATTTTATTGCTAAAATGTACCTTACCGGTTCAAGGTAAAAGCGCTAAGGGATTAAAAATGATGCGTGATGGCGGTATAGAAAAAGTTTTTCTTTATCAAAGCGATATCTTATTATTAATATTTGAAAAAGGCTTCTATAAAAAGATAAACTTAAAGGAAATTAAGATTCAAAATCGAGGCACTAAAGGTGTTAAGTTATTTGATAATAAATATGGCAGATTATTGTTAGCGCAGACATTAAGTGATAATAAGGAAATTATTATTTTTGGCGATCAACTAAAGAGAATTTCTCTTAATAGTTTAAGTCTTAGCAAGCGCATTAGTTCACCTAAACAGCTTGATAAGATTGAATTGATTAATTCTTGCTTGCTTTTATAGAGAATAAGAATTTTTTATTTGACTATATCAATGTTTTTAAAACCTCAAAATATTTTAAACGAGTTAAGAAATAATAAAATTATCACGCCTTCAATGAAAGGAGCTGATTTTGGTTGTGGTTCTGGTTATTTTACAGCTTTATTAGCTAATGAAGTTGGACAAAACGGTTTAATTTATGCCATTGATATTCAAGAAGATGTTCTTAAGGAAGCGCAAGAATTTCTTAAGAATTTAAATATTAATAATGTTCGTTTTATTTTAGCTGATCTTGAAGAAAATTCTCAGTTAGAGTCGGAAACTTTAGATTTTGTTTTTATTTCGCAATTATTATTTCAAGTTGAAAATGTTGAGAGAATTTTTTTTGAAGCAAAAAGAGTTTTGAAAAAAAATGGTTATCTAATTATTGTTGAGCCTTTAAGAGATAATTATTTATTTCGAGAATATAAAGTTTTATCTGAAAATAATATCGAATCTTATCTTAATGAAAATGGATTTAAAATAATATTAATGAAAAAGTTTAGCGGTTATTTTTTATCAGTTAGCCAAAAATGAATCTCAATTCTTTAGCTGATAAAATTAGAGATTGGGATAGCATCACTAAGTTAAAAATTCTCTTTTTCTTGATTGTTTTAGCGCTTATAGGTTTTTTTGTTATTAAAAATGTTTTTTTTGGTCAACAGAAAAGCAATTTACCTTGTTTTCGAGCTACAATTCGTATTTGGAGTCCTTTTAATAATAATGATTTGCTGGCAGTTTTAAATCCATTACACTCATATTGCATATCGTTTGTTTTTGAAAATAAAACTTTAGACGATATAGATATGGATTTTATTGATAGTTTATTGAATAATAAATATCCTCATATTGTTTACTTGGATGATAATTTATTAAATAAATATCAAGAACATTTAGTATCTGAACCAATTCTTTTTAATGTAGATACTTTAATTTCTTATTACAATAAAGATTATCTAAATTTTTTAGGTTTGCCAAAACTAAAAACTATTGATGACATTCCGACTTTTGTTTCCCAAGCAAAAGCATCGTTAAAAAAAGATGTTTATCCTGTTGGCTTAGGTAGCGTAGAAATTCGCAATTATAAAGAAATAATTTTTTCTATTTTTAGTGGTTATATGCGAATATCTAATAACTTTAAACCGCAGGAAACCTTTAAAAAAACAATGGATTTTTATACCTCTTTTTCTGATCCAACATCGCCAAATTTCAGTTATCCTTTAGATAGTGGTAGCGATATTCAAAATTTTGCTGCTGAAAAATTAGTAGTTTATTTCGGTTTTTATCAAGATAAAAATGAGATTAATAAATTTAATCCCCGGCTTAATTATGAAATATATTATTTCCCAAATGTTTTACCGCCTAAAATAATTTTATCTTCTAAAAGATATTATTGGGCTATTGTTAAAAGAGATAACATCAATCTTTCTAAAGATGTTCTTAATTTCTTTATAAAAAAAAATCCTGATTCGTTAGATTCTTTTATCAAAAAATATGATTTGGTGTCGGAATGGGAACGCCAACCATCTCAAGATAAACAAATAGTTTTGGAATCTTTTAAAAATTATGGCACAAACATTGATTATAAAACTAAATTATCGATATTAAGATATATTAGTGATTATTTAAATAATATCGATAATCCTGTTGAAGCAAATAAAATATTAAATTTTGTTAATTCAATTAGATTTTAAATATTTATGCAGCAAAATTATTTACAACAATTTTTATTTATAATAATGATTTTAATTATATTTTCGCCTATATTTATTAAAGCAGCAAGAGTTGATTTAGCAAGCATTGTTGTTTGTTCAGCAACCCCTTGTACTTGGGGAGATTTTATAGCTACTTTGCAAAATGTTATAAAAGCAATTGTCGAAATATCTTTTTATTTAACTGTTTTATTTAGCGTTATTGGTTCTTTTATGATTATGTTTCACGGACCAAGGCCTGATTTTTATCAGAAAGGTAAAAGTTTTATTCAAATTTCGATTACTGGCTATATTATTTTATTATTTTCAGCATTGATTTTTGATACTATATTAGGCATTTTACAACCTCAATTTGTTAGTCAATATTTTTTTAAAATTATAGAGATAACAAAAATTTTAAGTCTTAATAATTATTTTAATTAATTATGAAATATTTTTATTTTTTATTAATAAGTATGCTATTTGTTTTTAATTTTACGCCTAATTCATTTATGATTCAAGCTCAAAGTGCTGCTTCTTATTCGCCGGTGATCTATTATAATTCTTTAAAATCAGCTATTTTAGGTTCTTTAAGATGCGGACAAGTTCCGACGCCAACATCAGCTTGGACGCAGTTAAAACAATGTTTACTTGATGCTGTGTCGTCTTTAAGAGGTATATCCTTGCTGTTTTTAGCTTTAGCAATTATTGGATCAGGTATTTACTTATTAACAACGCCATTGTTTGGTCTTAAAAATATAGCTTTGGCTTATAAAATTTTAACTTGGTCAATTATTGGCTTTATTATTATTTTAACCGCTGATATTATTGTTGGACAGTTAGACCTTCTTTTAAGATAAAAAATGTTAGTTCGTAAAAAATTTTTATTTATTTATCTAATATTTATACTTATTATTCCAATATATAATTTTTATGTACTTTCAGGAAGCGATGAAACTGCAAAAGTAGAAATTAGTTTTGTTACTTACACAGCTGCTGTTTGTCCGCCTTCTATTTTGGGTATACCTAGTTCGCGAGCTTCTTGCACTTTTCCTTCAATTGTTGATATTATTGCTACTACTTCTAATTTTATTATTTCTGAGTTAGCTCCTTTAACTTTAGTTATTTTAATTATAATAGGCGGATTTTTATATATTTTAATGGTATTTCAACCATCTTTTCTTGAATTAGGGCATAAGTATATTCAATGGGGAATTTATGGCTATGTTATTTTACTTTTGATTTTTTCAATCTTAGTATTTATTCAAACCACTTTTACACCATCGCCATAAAAATTTTTTTATAAAATGTGTTATAATTAAAATGGAAGTATAAAGCAAATAACACTGGTCGTTATTAAATAATTAATTTTTAAAAACTTCTCTTTTAAAAATGACTTATCTTAGTCGTCAAAATAAAGCAAAAAAAATTATTTTCGTGTTATTTTTCTTAGGATTATTATCTTTAGCGACTTTCAAATTTGTTTATGCTCAGACTGGTGGTACTGGTGGCACAGGGGGTACGGCTACTGGTCCTTTTGATATAGTGCCGTCCGGTGTGCCTACCACTATATGTGGCGAGAGGGACAATCTTTTAGTATGCGGTGGTAAATGGGCAACAACTATTTTAAGATATTTAATTTTCATTGCCGTAGCTTTTTCTGTAATAATGATTGCTTATGCTGGCGTAGAATATATACTATTTGGTGGTGGAGACGGAGCTAAAAATGCTAAAAATAGAATTATATACGCTATTGTTGGATTAGTTATTGCTTTTATAGCTTTTGTGGCCGTTAGAATGATAGTCAATACTCTTACTTCATAAAATCCATAATTATTCATAAAAGATTTAGAGTATATAAGTTATTTAAAATTAAAAATTTATACCTTGATCTGAAGAAATTATGGTGAATTTTTAGTTATTTAAGGTTAAAGTTATATAAATACGTTAGTTTATGAATTTTCTTAATAAAAAAAAATTCCATAAAATTTTACTCACCAGCGTTTTAATATTTATGGTCTTATTTGTTGATTTGTTTAATGTTTTTTCTTTTGCAGGTTTGATTAATATATCTAGGGCAACTAGTCATGGAAGCAGTGGTAGCGGTGGTGTAGGAGTTGGTGGATCATTGCCAGACGTTATTCAAGTATTGCCTACGCCGCCTCTTTTAAATTGTCCTGCTTATCTTACAGACTCAATGTGGGTTAATATTTTTGGAGAGAATAGATTTGGAGGTAGAGAAATTAATATATCGAATAGCGGTCAGTTTATGGTTTGTTTTCTTTTTATTGCAACTCAAGTTTTATCTTCTTTGGCTTGGATAGCCATTGTTTTTTCGGTTTTAGCTATAACTTATTATGGTATTTTGTATATTGTTAAACCGAGCACTTCTTCTAATACTACTAAAAACATTACTTGGGCTGTTTGGGGCTTAATTGTTTCTTTATCAGCATTTACTTTAGTACAGTTAATTCGTTGGAGCTTTTTTTCCTTTAATCCTAATTTAGACAATATAGCTAATTTATCTTTTTATTGGTTTATTAATAAGTTTCAATTTATAAATATTGCACAAGCTTATGTTGAAAGTGGTGTAGTTCAAAATAATAATTTATCCTTTGGTTATTTAGGAGAAAAATTAATCTCGGGTTTAGGTTTGCCTATGTTAGTGTCATTGTTAGCATTAACAAGTTTACCTGAATTATTAGGGTTGCCTGACTGGATAGGCGAGCTTCATAATCTTCGTTTGAGTTTTTGTCCTGATTTGCCAAATGTTTTGTCTCCGGGTTCTATAGTTCCTCCTGATACTTGGACAGAATGCGCTTTTTCTTTTGTTTATATGCTTATATATTTATTATCTTGGTTGGCTTTGGTTTTATCAGTAATTTTTATAAGTTGGTTTGGCATTTTGTATATTATTCAACCATCAGAAGCTCAAAAAACGCATAGTCGCTTAAAATATGCTTTTATAGGTTTGATTGTCTCATTATCAGCTATTATGATTATTAATTTAATATCAATGTTGTTTGTAGATTTATTCTAAAGATTATTTTCTAATAAGATGCCTCCTGGCCCAATTGATAACATAATTCATCCTACTTTAACTTTAGCGTTATCAAATACCATTAATTGGTTCTTTCAGTTTACTGTGTATATAGCTATTATTGTTTTAATTTATCTAGGTATTTTATATATTACTAACAAAGAAGAAGGCATTAAAAAAACTCATAGTTGGTTGGGCTATTTAGCTATAGGTATTCTTATTGTTTTTTTATCGCGAATTTTAATCCAAGCAGTATATTTGTTGTTAGTGGGATAAATAGATTATAATAATATTAAAAATTTAAAAGCGCGGGTGGCGGAATTGGTAGACGCACAGCCTTGAGGTGGCTGCGAGATTATTCTCGTGGAGGTTCGAGTCCTCTCCCGCGCACTTTTTTAATTAGAGCCATCATCTTTTTTTCAATTAGTTTTAACTTGGATTTATTAATAGCTTCTAAATATGCTTTGATATTAGGAGAAGTGTTTGATTGGCGTATTAAAAACCAACCATAAGGGAAGTAAATTTTGATTCCATCGATTATTTTAAATTTTTTAAATAATTTTTTAGCAAAAGAAGTTATAGTTTTAACGAATTGATTTTTTTTATTGTCATCGTAATACCAGGTTATTTCTTTGTAGGGATATGTTTTTAAGTCATTGATGAGCATAGACAAAGGTTTTTTTTCTTTAATAAGTATTTCGCCAATTTTTAAAGGCACTAACAAAGCGTCGTCAAAGATAAAGTATTGAGGCATAACAATATGACTTGATTGTTCAACTCCTAAAATAGCTTTGTATTTTTTGCATGCGGGAATAACAGAATTATGCCCAACAGGAACTTCTTTAATATTAATATTTTTTTGAATTTTTAAATTATTCTCTAAAGCCATTGAAACAGCAACCGTTTTAACAATAATTAATTTTTGTTGTGTTTGTTGATGTTCGTTTATTAAAAATTTAGCTAATAGACTGCCTATTTCATTGCCATTTAAATATCTACCTTGGTCATCGATAATAATAGCTCTATCGCCATCACCGTCAAAAGCAACGCCAAAATGCGCTTTTGTTTGTTGTACTATTTTTTTTAATTTTGTTGTTGCTTCCAAGGTTGGCTCGCTAGCTCTTCGTTTGCCAAAAATTTTATAATTACAATGAATTTTTTTAACCCAGAAGCCCAATTTTTTAAAAACTAAAGGGGCTATAATTGAAGTAGCTCCGTCAGCGCAATCAACAACTATCTTTAGGTTATTATTTTTTAACAAAGGAAAATGTTTTTTAAAGAAATTTATATATTTTTGACTGAAGTTAACTTTAACAATACTTTGTTTTTGTTTAGGCGCTATTAATTGTTTATTCTTTAATTTTTTAATGGCTTGTTTAATGTTTTTAATGTCTTTTGACTTAAAAGGTTCGCCATCGCCATAATGTATTTTTAATCCATTCCAATGAGGTTCTAAGTGAGAAGCGGTAATAAAAATAATTTTATTGCTTTTTAATTGCCAACCCGTAAAAACACATAAGCCAATAGAGCTGATGTCTGTATAAAAAACTTTTGCTTTTTTAGCGCTCAAACCTTTTATTAAATATTTAGCTAACTGGCGACTGTGACGGCGATTATCGCTGCCAACCGTTATTCTTTCATTTTGTTTAGCAATAGCGTAGCCAAGTTGAAAAAAAGTATCTTCGTTAAAGTCTTTACCATACACTCCTCTAATATCATAACGGCGAAAAATGTTGTTATTAATTTGCACAGATTTTTGGTTATTCATATAGAAATTATAAAAAATTTTTTGTAAAATATTTAAAATGACAAGAAAAAATTTTTTTCCTCAGAAAGTGAAAGCTTTTAATGTCCAAAGAAAGAGAAATGTTTTGCAAATCATTGAAGCGATGAAACAAACAGCTTTTCAAGGAAGAAGATTAGCTCAAGTTGTTGATGTTTGGTCAAAGATGGTGTCTGATAAAAAGGTGACTATTTTTTTAGGCTACGCTGGTTCTTTAAGCACAGCTGGGCAATGGCGTGGTATATGTTGGTTGATTGAAAATGGATTTGTTGATGTTATCGTTGCTACTGGCGCTAATCTGTCTGAAGATATCGTTGAAGCTATGGGTAAGAGTTACTATCAAATTAATGGCAATTTTGATGATGAATGGTTGCTAAAAAATAACTGCAATAGGTATTACGATATTTACGGTAAAGAAAAAGATTATATGCAGATGACAGAATTAATTGCTGATTTTATTCTGACTTTGGAAAATAATCATCCTTTTTTTTGTCCGGCAATAATCGATAGTCCTTATGGCGACGCTGGCTTAATTGCTAAAAGCAAAGGTTTTAATTTGATTATTGATTCTATGAAAGATTATATTGAATTTATGAGTTTAGCCAAGGAGATAAAAGAAACAGGAGTTATCTATTTAGGCGGCGGCGTACCTAAAGATTTTATTCAACTTTTAGCTGTCACCGCTAATTTACTTTATGACAACAGAGAAGTTCCTAATAAAAAAGTGAAAATTAAAAGAATAATTGACAAAGAGATTAAAGAAAGTTATTACCCTCATAAATACGCTATTCAAATTACAACTGACGCGCCTCAGTGGGGAGGCCTGTCTGGTTGTACTTTTGAAGAAGCGATAAGTTGGGGTAAAATTGATAGTAGAGGAAATTTTGTTCAATGTTATTGTGATGTTACCATTGCTTTGCCGATTATCTTGCATGCATTATCTTTAAAAGTAAATAAAAAAAGAAAACGTACTTTGTTTAATTTTTATGGGCCTGTAGCTCAGTGGTAGAGCACTGCTATGGCATGGCAGGGGTCAGGGGTTCAAATCCCCTCAGGTCCACAGGTATTGCTTTATTCATTTTATTTAGCGAGATAACTTTTTGTTTTTTAACTGATTCGTCAAAGTTATTTTTTTGATGGTCGTTTTAATTTAAGGTTTTAACAATCAATAAAAATTAATATTATTATGCAAATTAAAATAAGCTATTTATCAAGAAATATCAAGCCAACTCCGTTGTTTATTAATTTTGTCAACGAAAAAATAGCGAAATTGCAAAAAATTCTTGAAAAACATTTTGACGAAGCTGTTTTAGAATTAGAATTGTTTAAGCTCAAAGAATTAAAATCAGACAAAGGTACGATAAAAGTAAAAATAATTTTAGATCTAAAAAGAAAAAAATTATTATCCGTCGAAGCTGAGTCTAGATCGTTGACCGTTGCCACTAATAAAGCCTTTAAAGAATTAACAAGACAATTAGAAAAATATATTGTCTAATCATTAGTTAAAATTCTTATTATTCGATTAATATTTAATTAATAATCAGCTTGAATATAAAACCTTCCTCCGCTATTATGGATAACTCCTTTTATTTCTAAGTGAGTTAAAAGCGAAAGAATTTCATCAATACTTAAATTTATATTTTGATTTAAATCGTTGAAAGTATTTTTACCTTGTTTAATCGCTTCGATAATGATTTTTTCTTTTTCGCTAAGTTTTAAATTTTTTATTTTTAATGGCATTATAAAATCAAATTCTTTAAGAATATCATTAATGTCGATAACTAATTTCGCTCCTTTTTGAATTAGTCGCAAACAGCCTTCATAATTTTTATTATAAATACTATCTGGTATAGCAAATATTTCTTTACCGTATTCTAATCCGTATCTGGCGGTAATTAAAGCACCGGATTGCAGCGGAGCTTCGATAATTAAAATGCCGTTGCTTAAAGCAGCTATGATTCTATTTCTAAGAGGAAAATGGTGTTTTAAACCTTTTGCTTTTAAAGGATATTCGGAGATAATCAGCCCGTTATTGCTAATAATTTTTTCTACAAGCGTTTTTCTTGTATCTTTTAAAATAATATCTAAACCGCAGCCAATAACAGCAATATTTTTAGCTCCAATGCTTAAAGCTCCTTTATGACTATATTCATCAATGCCATAAGCTAAGCCGCTAATATTAATAACTCCGAGTTCGCTTAATTGTTTACTAAAATTAAAGGCTGTTTGTTTGCCAAGAGAAGAACTTTTTCTTGTGCCAACTATAGCTATTTTAATAATCCTATCATCGTTAAGATTATCTAAAATATCAGTTTGATTATTTTTAAAAATAAAAAGACCAAGGCATACTTCTTTTAAATTATTTAATATTTTAGGAAATTTATTATCTGTTGGCAAAAGAATATCGCCATTAAGTTTTTTTAAATTGCCATATTCTTTTTCCCAATCTTTTTTTACTTTTAGCTTATCCTCATTAGCATAAAAAATTTTTTTAAACGATTTAAGTTTTTTATACAATTTACCAATATTTTGATTATTTGCTAATTCAAAGTTATAACTTAAGGCTAAGAAATATATTTTCTCTTCATCCATTTTGCTTAAATTTAATTACTATTTTGTTGTCTTTTTGATTATATTGTAAAATATTTTTAGAAAAAATGAACTTATTTTTAAGATTTTTTTTATTAGTTATATTTTTTTTGTTATTAAACTTTGTTAAAGGAGCAAATTATGATTTGCAAATTAATGAAATTATGTTTGATCCTGAAGGTAATGATAGTGGCTATGAATGGATAGAGGTAATTAATCAGAGTAATAAAGTGTTTGCTATTAAAACAGGGCGTAATGGTTGGCGTTTTAATGATGGAGCTAACCATTTGTTTAATGATCCTAGTATTTCTGTTACTCCTAATGAAATTTTTATTATTGTCCAAGATAAAAATAAATTTTTAGAACGTTATCCTAGTGTTAATACTAAAATTATTGAAGCTAATTTTACTTTAAAAAACGATCAGGGGGTTATTAAAATTTTTGATGAAAATAAAAATTTACTTTCTTCAGCAGAATATAACAATAAGTGTGGTGGTAGCAATAATGGTTATTCTATTGTTATTCAAAATAATAATTGTTTTGAAAACAAAGTTAAAAATGGCACTCCTGGCTCTTTAACGGTTAATTTCTCTGAGTCTTATTCAGATAACAAGCAAAACCAAAGCAACTTTCTTAAAACTTCTTCATCAAATATTACTTCTAATCAAAGTTCTTCAAGTCAAACAAGTTTTCAAACCGAGAATTCCTCATTTGTTGATAATAGAAAAATAGCTGATAATTATTCATCTGTGCTCGCCAATAATACGCATTCTCTTACTTCTACTTTCAATTTAAATACGGATAAAAACTTAAATAAAAATAATCTTTTAGATAACCAGCAATTATTAGTAACTAATGATTATCTTACTGATCTTAACTTGGTAATTTCTGAATTTTTACCTGATCCTGATGGCAACGACAAAGGTAAAGAATTTATTGAATTATACAATGAAGGTAATAATATAATAGATTTTAATAAGTTGAATATTTATTTAGTGATTAATAATAAAAAAATTAATTTAAATGGTAAAATTTTACCTCGAAGTTATTTTGTTATTTCTAATCAAACAAATAATTTTGCTATTCGTAATAACGGTGAAACTATCAAGCTTTACTTTAACAATGAGGTAATTTTTTCTATTAGTTATAGTGGTAAAGCTCAAAAAGGTAAAAGTTTGAGTCGGTTGGGTGATAATCAATGGTTATTTACTTTGCCAACACCTGGAAGGCCTAATATTTTTACAGCAATGCGTGAAGAAAGTTTTATAGTTGATGATAATTTAAAGAATAGCTATGTAGAAGCTAATATTAGTCAAAATGAAATTAAGCCAACAAAGAATAATTTAAATTCATTTACTTCCAGTTTTCAGCAAGCAAATCTTTTAAATATTGATAGTTCGCTTAATTTTCTCCTTCTTGTGAGCGCTATAATTTTAATTATTGTTCTTTCAATTATTGTCTTTAAATATCTTTAAAAGGTTTAGATAAATTAGCTATGATTTTTAATGATTTAAATTGTATAGACGAAATTTTGATACTTTTGTAATAATTTTTGGTAATTATTGTTGTTTATTCTTTCAAGGATGTTTTTAGCTACCGAAGAGAGAATATGCTCTTTAATTTTTAATCCCCATAAGCTAATTTCAAAACCGCCATTACAAACAAATTCTCCGAGAATAATTTTTTCGCTGATAAGAAATGGAGAATGATGGTGATTATTAATTGCTTCTAGCGATAGTGAGATATAAGCTGTGCTTAATTTTTTAAAATCGTTATTGTGTATCAAGTGAAAAGTTTCTGAAAAGGTTGTCGCGGTAATTTCAGTTTCAATCAATTCAATATTATCATTAATTGTTGAAATTTTTTCGTAGTGCAACATATTATGTATTTTTAAATAAATAAGAGCCCATTTTTCTATTTCTTGATGTGATAATTGCAAATCTTTGAGATTAAATTTAGAAATTGTTTTAGGCATATTCTTTATTGTTTGTAAAAAAATTTTCATTTCTTCATTAGGTATATAAGCAAAACTTTCATCGTTAAGATCGTAATTGCTAATTTTAGTCTCAAATATTTTTTTTACTTTTTCAAGGTCAACGTTCATTATTATTACTTAAAAGCCCCCCTGTTTGTTGAGGGGGGCTTTTTGTTTTTTGTTAATTAGCTTTTATTATTAGATTATGAAAAAAGAAAAAGCCCCCCTTGTATAAGGGACTGCGAAAATTGTATTTTTGTTCAATCTTTTGCTATTATGAAACTGATTATTTATTTCCATTATTATAATAAGCATAACATAATAAATAAAATTTGTCAAGAGTTTTATCCACATTAATTATTTTTATTATAAATAAATTTTGTTTAAAATAATAATATAATTATTTAATTATTAATTAGGTCGCTATAAAAAGATAAATTATTAATTTAAAAACAATAATAATGCCAACCGCACAAACGCAATTTTTACCAATTAATTTTATTAACGCTTATCCTCAATATATTCAGTCTTTATTGAATGGTGTAATGTATGGAATATTGTTTTTGTTAATTGTTTTTATAGGATGGTTAATCGCTATGATTATTAAAATATTTGTTGAGTATATCTTAATTAAATCACGATTAAGCGATGTTATTAAAGAAGCAGGCTTAGATAAATATTTTGCTTCTTTTCATTGGGAAACAGGTTTGATTAATGTTATTTCTGAAGTTATTTTTTGGATGATTTTTGTTGTTTTCCTTAGCACTGCTTTTAGCACCATAGGTTTTACTCAAGTAGTTGATTTACTTAACAGATTTTTAGCAATTGTTCCAGTAATTATTGTAGGCGCTTTATTGATTTTCGCTGGTTTTGTTCTTGGCGATCTTATGAAAAAAATTGCCAGCGGATTTTTGCGTGGCTTTGACAAAAAAAGCGCTGGTATAGCTCTTTTAAGCATTAAATGGTTTTTTGTTATCATCTCTGTTGTGATGGCTTTGAATTATGTAGGTATTAGCACTAATATTATAGAGATTGTTTTTATGGGAATTGTTTTAGCAATTGGTTTAGCTGTTGGTTTGGCTTTTGGTTTAGGCGGACAGGATGTTGCTAGAGAGGTATTAGAAAATATTCGTAATCAAATCAAAAGTCATCATCGCGAATAAACATCAAATAAGCATTATAAAGAAATAGATAATAATTTATTTCTTGACAGAATATTTTTTTGTGGTATAATTTTTATACGAGGTTATTTTGCATTGATAAAATAAATGTTGCAGTGGCGTTTTTTTTGTTCTCTAAAATTTTATTAAGAAAGATTCACTGTTGAGGAACATTATGCGTAATATGCATTTTATAAAACTAAGGCTAAAGGTGGATGCCTTGGGAGGTAAAGGCGATGAAGGACGTGGCTAGGCTGCGATAAGCCTGGGGGAGACGCCGAGCGGTCTTTGATCCCAGGATTTCCGAATGGGGCAACCTACCAGAGAAAACCTCTGGTGTCCGATATTATTATTAATATCGGAAGCGAACCCAGGGAACTGAAACATCTCAGTACCTGGAGGAAAAGATACCAATTGGTATTCCCTTAGTAGCGGCGAGCGAAAAGGGATCAGCCTAAACCCGAGCAAGCCGTTAGGCGAGCGAGGGGGTTGCAGGAATAAAGCGTTCTCTTTTTAGTAAAAGCTCTGGTGCATGGAGCTTTTTAAAAGAGAGGTAAGGTTACAAACCAAGATATTAGCTGAACGATCCTGGAATGGACGGCCAGAGAAGGTGAAAGCCCTGTAAGCGAAAATATCTTGGCCTTACTGCTTTATTTCCTAAGTACCTCGAGAAAAGAAAATCTTGAGGGAAGCAAGCGAAACTACTCGCTAAGGCTAAATACTTTACCTCACCGATAGTGAACAAGTACCGCAAGGGAAAGGTGAAAAGCAGACCGGTAAGGTCGGTGAAATAGAACCTGAAACCTTTAGCCGACAAAAGACTCACGGTCCGTTCAGGATTGTGGGCTGCCTATTGAAGAATGAGCCGGCGACTTCACAGTGCTACTTTGCTTAAGCGCAGTCAAGCGCGAAGGCTTAGTGAAAGCGAGGGTTAATACCCCAAACTTTTAAGTAGCATTGTGAGACCCGAAACCAGACGATCTTACCATGGCCAGGATGAACCCTGTCGAAAGGCAGGGGGAGGTCCGAACCCGTTGGTCTCGCAAAACCATGGGATGAGCTGTGGTAAGGAGTGAAAAGCTTGTCGCGTCTGGAAATAGCTGGTTCTTCCCGAAATAGCTTTAGGGCTAGCGTGGTATTTATTGCATCGGAGGTAGAGCCACTGATAAACTGGTAAGGGCCGAAAGGTCAGCTAGTTTGTCAAACTCCGAATGCCGATGCAAAATAGCCATAGTCAGTCTGTGGGGGATAAGCTCCATAGACAAAAGGGAAACAACCCAGACCATCGACTAAGGTCCCTAAATTTTAGCTTAGTGGAGAAGGCAGTGGTTTTTCTGAGACAGCTAGGAGGTTGGCTTAGAAGCAGCCATCCTTTAAAGAATGCGTAACAGCTCACTAGTTGAGGAAAACCGCGCCGAAAAATAAACGGGGCTAAGCTAAATACCGAAGTCATGGTTCTATGCCATTTTTTTGGCATAGAAGGTAGGGAAGCATTCCGTATGCGATGAAGATTGACTCGCGAGAGCAATTGGAGCGTACGGAAGAGAGAATGCCGGCATGAGTAACCGCAAATCAGCTGAAATGGCTGATCGCCGTAAAGACAAGGTTTCCTTGGCAATGGAAATCAGCCAAGGGTTAGGCAGGACCTAAGGTGTAGCCGAAAGGCGAAACCGATGGACAGCTGGTTAATATTCCAGCCCTACTTTAAGTTGCGATGGGGTGACGAAGGAAATAAGAAAAAGAGGAGAAATGGTTATCCTTTGCTTTTATTTAGACTGGAGAAAGAGGAAAATCCCTTTCTCTGCCTTTAATGGCAACAGTCGTATAAAAGCAGGAGCTTGCTTTTGCAAGCAACTTTTTCGAAGAGCCTTCCAGGAAAAACCTCTAAGCATAAACTTAAAGTACCTGTACCGTAAAACCGACGCAGGTGTCTGAGGCGAGTAGCCTAAGGCGAACGAGTGAGGTCTCCTCAAGGAACTCGGCAAAAAAGCGGGCGTAACTTCGGGATAAGCCCTCCCCGTATCCTTAAAGATATGGGGCGCAGCGAAAGTTTCTCTGGCGACTGTTTATCAAAAACACAGCTCCCTGCTTAACTTGTAAAAGGAAGTATAGGGGGCGACGCCTGACCAATGCCGGAAGGTTAAAAACTTAAGGTTAATATTTCTTTTAAAGAAATATTAGCTTATAAGTTTAAGCCCCGGTCAATGTCGGCGGTAACCCTGACCGTCCAAAGGTAGCGCAATTCCTTTCCGGGTAAGTTCCGGAGCGCATGAAAGGCGTAACGACTGGAGAACTGTCTCGAGGAGATGCTCGGTGAAAATGCAAGCCTCGTGAAGATGCGAGGTACTGGCAGCGGGACGAAAAGACCCTAGGAGCTTTACTGGGCTTACTCATTGGTTTTATTCTATGGGTGCAGAGCGTAGCGGGGACCTGTATAGGGCTTACCTTTTTATTTATAAAAAGGTAAGTGGCTATGAAACTTCGATTTCGGTCGAAGTGGAGCCGTCAATGGAACACCCGCCATCTATAGGGTAAAATCTAATTCTAAGAAGAACTTAGAAGACAGTGAGTGAGGGCCAGTTTTGCTGGGGCAGCAGCCTCCTAAAGAGTAACGGAGGCGTTCAAAGGTTGGCTTATCTTGGATGGAAACCAAGACGAAAGTGCAAAGGCATAAGCCAGCTTAACTGCAAGAGAGACATCTCGCGCAGAGGCGAAAGCCGGACTTAGTGACCCGACGGTTCTTTGTAGAAAGGCCGGAGACAACGGATAAAAGTTACCCTAGGGATAACAGGCTGGTTGAGCCCGAGAGTCCACATCGACGGCTCAGCTCGGCACCTCGATGTCGGCTCACCCTAGCGCGGGGCTGGACAAGGTCCCAAGCGTCGGGCTGTTCGCCCGTTAAAAGGGTACGTGAGCTGGGTTCAGACCGTCGTGAGACAGGTCGGTTTATATCTGCTGTCAGCGTTTGGAAGCCTGAGGGGAGCTGGTCCTAGTACGAGAGGACCGGACTGGGGCAGCCTCTGGTGTAGGAGTTGTTTTTCCAAAAGCAGCGCTCCGTAGCTATGCTGCCTAAAGATAAGCGCTGAAAGCATCTAAGCGCGAAGCTTAACCCAAGATTAGGCTTCCTTATTAGGCCACGGATAGACGATCCGTTTGATAGGCTCCGACTGTAAGCCTAGTAATAGGTTAAGGTTTGGAGTACTAATGGCCGAATTATGAAATGCATATTACCGCAAATGTTCCTCAACAGTGAATCTTTTGTTGTTTAAAAATAATTGACGCAAATTAAAAATCCTCCTCGTGGTCGTATGGCTTTGCTGGAACCACCCCTTTCCATTCCGAACAGTCAGGTGAAACAGCAAAGCGCCGATGATAGCCGTTAGGCAAAAGTAGGTACTGCGAGGAGGATTTTTAAATTTTAATTATTTTAATCTATATACATATTTATTTGTTTATAATTAATTTATAATGACTTGGCGACAACGTAGAAGATTAATATATATAAGTATCTTCGCTTCAATTGTTATTTTTATTTTTGTTGCTTATTTGTTATCTTTAGAAAAAATTGTTGCCCAATGCGCTAATGGTGTAAAAGATGATAATGAAGAAGGTATTGATTGTGGTGGACCTTGTGTTGTTTGTGAAATTAAAAACTTGAAACCTTTATCTGTTTTTCGGGAAGTGCGCGTTATAGTTTACCCAGATAAAACAGTTGATTTATTTGCGGTTGTTCAGAACTTGAATGAAAACTTAGGTTTACGGACATTAAAATATCAATTTTTAATTTTTGATCAAAATAATAATTTACGTTTGAAAACTAATATGAAGACAACATCTTTGTCGCCTTTGGAAGTTAAATGGTTAAGTGAAATTAATTTAAGTGGCATTAATTTTGATATTGGTAAAGTTAAACTGTATGTTGAACCTCCTCAAGATCTTGATTGGTTTAAAGATAGTCCCACTTCTTTGCCAATAGTTTATCAAAACCAAAAAGTTGTTTTTGATAATAATAATTGGCAGTTTTCCGCTTCTTTTTTTAATAAAGCTTTCAGTAGAATCGATGATGTAGAAATTATAGTTTTTGGTTTTGATTTAAATCAACGGTTACTTGCTGCTTCTAAGGCTTTGGTGTCTTTTAAGGCTGAGGAATCTAAAAACATTTCTTTACCTTTTCCTCAGATTGAAACAAATCAAAAAATAGAATTAGTTGATGTTATAGTTCAAAAAAAATCATTTTAAAATAATTATTCTTTTTATTAACAAATGAAATTAGTTGTTTCTGGTATTAAGCCAACAGGTAGAATTCAATTAGGTAATTATTTTGGTATGATAAAAGAAATTATTGCTATGCAGGATAAATATAAAGTTTTTTTGATGATTGCTGATTTGCATGCTCAAACTGTTCCTTATAAACCAGCAGAATTACAATTTCTAACTTACGAATTAGCATCTTCGCTCCTTGCTTTAGGAATTGATCCTCAAAAAACTGTTATTTTTAAACAGTCAGACATAGCTTCTCATTTATATTTATATTGGATTTTAGGTTGTTTAAGTTATTTTGGCGAATTGCAATTGATGCACGAATTTAAAGAACAAGCTGAAAGGTATAAAAAGCAGGGCGTTGGCGTAGGGATATTGATGTATCCAGTTTTGCAAGCTGCCGATGTTTTGCTTTATAATGCCGATTTAGTGCCTGTTGGCAAAGATCAAGTTCAACATCTTGAATTAGCTCGTCAGTTAGCTCGTAGATTTAATAAAAGATTTGGACAAGTTTTTAAAATTCCTGAAATTTATTTAAGAGAAGAAACGGCTAAGATAATGAGTTTAGATAATCCTTATAAGAAAATGTCTAAATCTTCGCCAGAAGGTTGTTTAGAAATTTTTGCCTCGGAAAAAGAGATTAAAGAAAAAATTAAAAGAGCTGTTACTGATTCTAGCAACGAGATTAAATTTGATCCCGAAACAAAACCAGGTATTTCTAATTTGATGATTATTTACAAATGTTTAACAGGTAAAGTTTTGCCTGAAATTGAGCAGGAATTTTTTGGTTTAGGTTATGCTGACTTTAAAGAGAAAATTATTGAAGCCTTTTTTGATTATTTTAAAAAGGCGCGAGAAAAAAAACGAAAAATTAGCAAAGGTATGGTTAACAAAATTTTAAAAGAAGGAGCTAGGCAAGCTAACAGAATTGCCGAGAAAAATTTAAAGACAATTTTAAAAATAGTTGGCTTACGATGAAATTTGTGACATTAACAATTTTAAATGATTATTAATAGAAAAAATATAGCTATATCTTGACAATAGATATGTATATAGTTTATAATATACATTGTCTTTATTAAAGACCGAAGAAGCGAGGCATTAACATAAGACCTCCGGAGGTTATGAAAACGCGACAACAAAAACAACAAGCTATAAGCGAATTATCAGATTTGTTTCAAAGAAGTAAAGGATATTTGATTGTTAATATTTTAAATTTAAATTCTGAACAACAAACAAAACTCAAGGAAGCCTTAAAAGATAACAACGCTCTTTTTAAAGTTGTGAAAAAAAGTTTGATTTATAAAGCTTTCCCTGATTTTGCTATCAAGGACAATGAACTAAAATTTCCTTTTGCTTTTATTTATGATTTTGATGAAAACTTAAAATGCTTGCAGGTGATTAAATCATTAAAAAATGAAAATATTAATATAGACCTGGAGAAAGGTTATTTATGGGATAGAATCTTTAGCAAGGAAGATTTAGCCGTGATCGTAAACTTGCCTAGCAAAGATGAGTTATTGCGCGATTTGTTGTCAGTTTTAGCTAAAAATTTATATTATTTACATTATGCTTTAACTTTTCCAATGCAAAAATTACTTTTAACGTTGTCGTTTATTAATAATAAAAAAACTTAATTTATTATTATGTCAGAGAAAATACAAAAAATTATAGATGAAATTTCTAATTTAACAGTCGTTGAATTGAATTCTTTAATAAAAAGTTTAGAAGATAAATTTGGTATTAGTGCTATGCCAGCAGCGGCAGTTAATGTGGCTGCAGCGCCATCGGCTGCTCCCGAGGCTGCTTCTTCGGTTGTTGATTTATTATTGGTCGATGCCGGCGCTAATAAAATCAATGTTATTAAGGTTATTAAAGAATTAAATCCTAATATTTCTTTAAAGGATGCTAAAGATATAGCTGATAATCCTCCGCAAAAAGTTGCTGAAAAATTAGAGCGCGCTAAAGCTGAGGAATTTAAGAAAAAATTTGAAGCTGCTGGCGCTAAAGTTGAGATTAAGTAAAAATTAAAAATATAATTTCACGAATAATAATTATTATATTTTCTTAGCAATTTTAAGTTTATTTTTGCTTTAAAATTTTTTTAAAAAATATGATAATAAACGAAAATTTTCAGGATCTATAAAGCACTTTTTAACACCCATTTTCCATACAGACCAATGATTTAAACCAATACGTGATTTTGCTAATTCAATAGCTATATTCATATTAATTTCGGGGTCTTTTAAAGCTGCTGCGCATTTAGAGTATAGTTCTTGATTTTTGACTCGACAGGTATAGACATTACGGGGATCATCGCGTTCAAAAATATCACCAGGATTACATAGGGTATTATCCTTGGTTCTAAAACTATGTACTGCCATATTGACTTGAAAAAGACCAATAGAAAAAGAATTACCATCTTTGCATTTATCTACTTTAGATTCCATATTGCTTTCACCGCCGCTTTCATAAAGACAAATAAGAGCTAATCCATCAGCTACCTTAAAATTATAGTTGCCTATTGCTTCTTTAATTTTAATTCCGATTTTATCCGAATCGCAGGCAGAAGAACCAATAGGTATGTCGCATTTATATCTTGTATTATAAGGGTTAAACGAATATTTATTAATTATATCTTCAGGTATTTCTACACCCTCGTCGCCGCCGCCAGCTCCTGGAAATGTTCCGGGAACATTGGGATCAAACGGAGGTAAGTCTACTGTAACTTTAGGAATGAATAATTTTACATTTGTGAAAATATCAGCGTTGACAAAATACATAATAGCGGGCATAATAAGAGCAATAATTAAAGCAATAAGGGATTTTTTCATTTTATCTTTACCTTCTTGGGCATTGTAAATATTTGCTGCAGAAAGAATATATTGAAAAGCGCCGAAAACAAAAAACAAAAAAGATAAAGCTATTAAAATTGCAACTAACAAATTATAGATAGCTTGAAAACAGGTAGCAATATCTGAGCATTGAGTTAATAATAATTCTGATGGTTGTGGTAGGTTAATGATTGGCATAAATTAATACTTTTAAGCAAATTAATGATTAAATTTAATTTAAATTATAATTTAATTATAATTTATGTTTAATCAACTGCCCCTGTAGCTCAATAGGAAGAGCGCGTGGCTTCGGACCACGAGGTTGGGGGTTCGACTCCCTCCAGGGGTGCTAAGAGCTAAACAGACTAGAAAATAATGCCTATTAACCATCAAACAAAAAATCAGCAAAAATCATCTATTAACAGTCTAACTCTTTTATTATTTTTTATAGCAGGCGCTTTGGTAATTTTAGGAATCAATGCCGGCTTATTAAAAATTTCTACGGCGCCGAGCCAGAACGCAGATAATTTGCAATTAACAACTAAATCTCTTGATATATATTCTCAGAAACCCATTGATAATCCTATAAAACCTTTAGGCGGTAGTTTTTTAACTGAATCTGACAGTCAGCAACAATCAATAGTTTATCTTTGCGCAAACTCAAAAGAACACGCTAAAGAAATAATCAAAGATTATTTTTATACCTCAGTAAATGAAAACGATATTGTTAACCTTGAAGTTTATCCGGAATATATCGCTGTTCATTTTGCTAAAAAAATTCGCGATCATCAACAATGGAATATTTTACGTTGTGATTATTTTATTGATCAAGCGTCTTTTTCCCCTTATCAAGATGTTCAGTTGGCTAAACTCGGTATTTTTAAAGGCAAACCGTCAAAAGAATCTTTAAATTATTTAATATGGTTTTTAATAAGAATAGGAGTTGTTGAATTAGAAGGATCTAACCAGGGTGTTGATATTTATAAAAGTGATATTTTTGAAAACGATAAAGAAATTGTAAGGATAGACCAAGGAATATACTGGACCGCTAACGATGTTCCGCCATTTGAAACCCGTAAATTAAAAGTTGAATATGAGTATCGTTTACGAAAAAGCGACGGACAACTTTTTTATTCTCGAATAGTAAAATAAAAATCTAACAAATTTTAGTAATTGATTGTATAAACAAGATATCTCCTTTAAAATAAAACACGGATTACAACTTTTTTCTTTTTAATTTCTCCCAAAAATATATCAACCAATACCTTCCAGAAAATCTGTAATCAATTGTTGGAAAAAGTTTAATTAATTCACCGCCAAACCCCTTTTTAAATTGAGTTAAACCATACCAAGGATGACGAGAAGTTTCTTTTCGAGCTATTCCCCAAAAATTGTAAAATTTACAACCCCGTTTTTTTGCCTCTTGAATAATTTCCCATTGAAGTTTATAATTTAGTGGTTCTTTAATTGGATAAGATGCTGAATGATGATAAAAAGCAAGCTTATGCGAAAAAATAATTAAAGCTACAGAATAATATTTATTTTCAACTTTACCTAAAAAAAACAGAGCTTTGTTTTCTTTGGCAAAAATTTCAAATTCTTTTTTAATAAATTCTTTTTGATAGGGAACAAAGTTTTTGCGTTTAGCTAAGTCTTCATAAATTGACCAAAAAGTTTCAAATTTTTCTAAATTATCGGTTTTTTCAATTTCTAAAAAAGGTTTTTTTAAGGAATCTAAAACTGCTTTTCGATGGCGATCATTCATTTCTTTAAGCATTTCTTCGTCATTTTTAATTTCTTTTATCCAGAAATTTTCGGAGACAGCATAGGTTGGCGCTAAAATAAAACCAATTTTTTTAAAATCAATTTTTAAATTTTCAGGTTCCGCGAGATTGATTCTTAAAAAGTCATATTTTTTAAAATAATTATTTTCTTTTAAAAATTCTAAAATTTTACTTAATCCGTTTTCGAAATGCTCTTTTTTAATTACTGGTCCATGATGACAAACCAAACCTTTGCCTCTTTTTCCTTGATAACCAATTAATTGACAAACGCCAATTAAATCATTTTCAAAAATTCCCAATCTTAAAATTTCTCTCCCTAAATTTTTTTCAACTTCGCCATACTCAAAATCTTGCAAAAAACTTAAATAATTATTATCATCTAAAAATTTATTCCATTGATTTTGATTTTCTAAAATTTTTATTTCCATAGGATTTGAGGTTATTTTTTATTATTTTGAATTACTTTTGCCTAAATAAAAGTAAAAATGATTTTGTCAAGGTTTATGATTAACTTTTTGCTTATTATTGAAGCAAAAATAATTAACCGCAAACTTTTCGGCTGAATTTTTATAGAAATTATTATATCATTTAAAAATTTTGAATCCTAAAAAATTAAATGATTAAAAAACTCCTTTCATTTTTTATTTAAATTGAATGCAATAAGTTTTGTAATTATAATTGTAATTATAATTAGTTGCATTATTTTAATTGATCCTCTTGACAAATTATAATTTTTATGCTATATTTATAATGGCACCCTCCCGTCCACCCCCATCCGCACCGCACCGCGGGGGATCTTGTTTTTCTACAAGATCCCCCATTTTTTATTTACGTTTATTTATAATCTCTGGATAAAAATAAATATACTTTAGTTAATTTTTGCTAGATATTTATATTAGATATAGTTATATTTTTGTAATAAGTTTATTATTGTTTGGGCTTGTTGTTCGTTAATATTTGGATGTGTTGGTAAATTAAGAAGTTTGCGGCTAACATTTTCAGCCTTTGGACAAGTTCCTAATTTATAAGCAAAATTTTCTATATTAGAACAAGGCGCTAAAACGCATCTATACCAATCGCCAAGATAGATATTTTGTTTTTTAAATTTTTCTAAAACTTTATCAGGATTTTGAGAGAAAATAGGAAATCTTAAGAAAATAGGTTCGGAATCATTATTGATAGTAAAATTTTTTAAACCTGCGGCTATATAAATTTGAGCAATTTTTTTTCGTTGCTCATTAAATCTTTCTAATTTGTTTAATTGGTTTACTAATAAAGGAAATAGAATTTTAGGGAATTTAGCAAGATAGTTCTTTGGTTGTTTGCCTTGTTTTTCAAGAGAGGAAACCATTTCTAAAGTAAAATTTTTAGTTCTTAAAAATTTTAAGTAGATTTTCATTAGGAAGTTGTAATTTTCTTTTGCTTTATAAAGTATTTTGCCGGTGAATAAAGTTTTTTTAATTTCTTTAGAATCTAAATCCGGCAGTTCTTGGTATTTTTGTCGAATTTTTTCATTGAAGTTTTTATTTCTAACAATTAAAGCACCACCAGTGATAGCAGAGATAACTTTATTGCGGTTAAAGCTTAATAGTACAAAATCGCCAAAATTTCCTAAATAGACGCCTTTATATTTTGCACCTAAAGAATGAGTTAAATTTTCAATGATTAAAAGATTGTTTTTTTTAGCAATATTTAGAATTTCTTCAATTTTAGCTGGGATACCGAAAGTATTTTGAATAATTATCGCTTTTGTTGTTTCATTAATTTTGTTTTTTAAATCATCGATATTTAAATTAAAACTTTCATCAATGTCAATATAAAGAGGCTGGAAACCAGCAAATTTTATAGCATTAGGGACAACTAAACAGGAAAAAGCTTGGGTTAATATATGCGGATCGCGGCGAATATTACTTGCGTTTATTTGCGTTTTTAAAACGTTCGTGTTTATTCGCGTATCTATATTTTCCAATAAAAAACTTAAAGCACTTCTAGCTGAATTAAAAAAATAAATTTCTGTATTAGGAAAATAAGTAAATAAAAATTTTTTTGCTTTTTCTTCTAAGTTTTCAAAATCAAAAGAATAATTTTTTAATAATTTATCTATAATTTCAAAATCATCATATTCAAAATTTGGAACTAAATCAATGTTAATTGGTTTTTTCATTTGTTTAATCATTTAAACCTTTGCAGACTATACGCAAACTGTCGCCAACTATTTCGGGAGCTTTTATGAACTTTCTTATTAATCGTGAAGTATTATATGCCGGTATTTTTTTACTATAGTTCATATTAATTCATAATAAATTTTATTTTTTCCGGAAATCTATTAAAAATCCAAATCCCGATTTTTTTATTTTTTAAACTTTGTAAGAACAATTCTAATTCTTCTGCGTTTTTAATTAGCCATACTTTTTCTTTTAAAATTTCTTTAAAAATTTCAATATAATCATTAGAAGTTAAAATGATTTTATCAAAACTTAAAAATTGTAATGCTAATTCTTTATAAATTATTTCTGCTTCTGCGCCTAGTTCAAAAAGACCATTAAAAACAATTATTTTATAATCAAACTCTAAATTTTTAAAAAATTTAATACTATCAAAAACTCCTTTAGGATTGGCATTGTAAGAATCGTCAAAAATATTTATGTTTTCTTTAATCTTTAGTTTTAAGAATCCTTCAGGTAGTTCTAAAGTTTTAATTTTTTCATAATATTCTTTTAAATTATCAATTAAAGATAGATAAGTTAAAATTCCGCAAAGATTTTCAATTTGCATAGGGAAAATAATTTTTGTGGTAAAAATTTCATCTTTAAATTTAAAAACTGTTTTTTCTAAGTTTTGTTCCAAAATTGTATAAGGTTCGTAAAGATATAATTTAATTTGCGGTGCTTTTACTTTTTCAATAGCGTTTTTTAGTTTTTCAAAATATTCATGATTTTGATTAACGATTAAAATTCCTTCCTTCATCCAGGTTAAAATTTCAACGCCTTCGCCTTGAATAATGTTTTCTATGCTTCCGAACAGAAATAAATGTTGCTTGGTAATACCGGTGATAAAAGCAATATGAGGAGTGATGTATTGAGTTATCCATTTAACATTACCTAAATAATAAGAACCAAATTCAATTATTAAATAATCATAATTTTCTAAATCAGTTTTTAAGACAAATTTTAAAAGCGCATATTCGTGATTAATTCTTGGAGGCGTCGAGATGACTTTGTATTTTTCCTGTAATAGTTGTTCTAAAAATTCTTTAGTTGATGATTTGCCATAACTACCAACAATTCCGATAATTTTTAAATTCTTGTTTTTTGTTAATTTTTGCTTAACTTTTTTGCCTAAATAATTTAAATATGGCTTAACAAGTAAATCAAATATACTAATAGCGATTGTAAAAACTATAAATTGACTTACCCACAAAGATAATAAAGTTGTTATTATTTTATTATTATTAACTATATATAAGAGAAAGGTATTGATAATAAAGCTAAAAATAGTGATAATGATTACTTTAGGCGTAAAAAAAATTTTTTTTATTAAAGAGCGTCTCAAAATAAATATGAAAATAATTAAGAGGAGAGCGATAAAATTTAAGAATTGAGATAAGAAATTTATTTTTTGCAAAGAAAAAAAATCAAACCATATTGATCCAACTACTAAAAGATATAGCAAATATTCTTTTTTATTAAAAATGAGTTTCCGTGAGCTTGGAAGATAAAAATGAGCTACGGCTCTTTTGAAAAGATAATTTTTGATTTGATAAAATCTTAAAACCGCCGTGCCATTAATTAAAAATATAATAAGAGAAAGAAAAAAACTAATCATTACTTTTGTAAAAACTTAACAAAGATAGAATTTTATGACAATAAAATCGCAATAAATGACATAGTAATTATATCATCGTTTAGAAAAGACTTTAATACTCTGCGAAGCAAAAATATTTTTACTTTAAAAACAAACAAGATAAGCAAAAATTTTTACATTGAAGAGGTAATTACCTATTTTCGCGAACAAACTTTAAAAAAAATTTTATCGGAATCAGATATTTAAAGCTTCTTTTAATATTTTAGCGAATTTTTCAGGATCTTTTTTGTGGTAACTATGACCTCCTTCAAAAACGATTAGCTGAGAATTTTTAATTAATTGTTGTAACAATTTGCCTTCTTTTAAAGGAGTTATTTTGTCATAGACGCCCCAAAGCATTATTGTTGGTACGCTAACTTCTTTAGCTTTTTCGCTTAAATCTTGATATATATTTTTCATAGTTTTTTTCAAATTATCATCAACATTAAAATAATCATAACTTCTGACAATAAAACGATAGATAATTTTTTTTATAAATAAAGCTATTTTTTGAGGAAAAATTTTTTCAACTTTTTTAACAATGCGAGCCAATGTTCTTAAAATTTTTACTTTAATTTTTTTTGAAGTTGATCTAACAATTGCTGGATTGTAGAGAATTAATTTTTTTACTTTTTGTGGGTGTTTAATAGCAAAAAGCATAGCCAAAGCTCCACCAAAGGAATGTCCTAAAAGATAAAAATTGTCAAGCTGTTTAGTGTTTTCTTCTATAAATTGAATAAAATCTTCAAAGGTATAAGGGCGAGGTAATGGTGTTTTAAATCCAGGTAAATCTAAAGCTCTGATAACATTAAAGTCTTGATTAATTAGCTCAATAACTGATTGATAAGAATTGCTACTATCTCGCCAGCCATGGATGATGACTAAATTTTCTTTTGGCATAATTTTAAATTAAATGATTAATTGCGATTTTTATTTTAAAAACACAATATATTAATTAAATTATAATATTATAATGACCTTAGATGATCTTAACAAACCTTTAGAAGAATTACATCTTAAAAAAGATTTGCTAGATAAATTAAAGCTAAAGAAAATTACTACAATTAAAGATATTTTATATTATTTTCCTTATAAATATTTAGACTTAACGAAGATAAAAAAAATCAAAGATTTAACAATTAGCGATGAAAAAATAACTTTGGTTGGCAAGCTTAGCAATATAAAAGCTTTTTCAGCGCGTTATAGAAAATTGTTTATTATTTCAGCAACCTTATCCGATGCGACTGGAGCAATTAAAGTAATGTGGTATAATCAGCCATTTCTTCTAAAACATTTTAAAAATCAACCTTATGTATTGGTTTACGGTAAGTTAAGTTTTTCTAAAAATATGTTAATTATGCAGTCTCCTAAAGTAAAGATATTAGGCAAAGAAAAATTTTTTAGACTAAATATTATTCCTATCTATTCAGAGTTTAAAGGCGTAAAGAGTCGCACTATTGCTAATATTATTGATAAAATTTTTCAACAATTTGCTATTGATAAAATTGATGAAACCTTGCCGCCGCTAATTTTAAAAAAACTTGCTTATCCAACTTTAGGTGAAGCTTTATTAACCTTGCATAAACCAAAAACTTTAAAAAATATACATCAAGCGCAACAGCGTATTTCTTTTGAAGAGATTTTGTATTTAGAATTAGCGTCTTTATTAAATAAATCAACGCTGAGCAAAAATAAAGCTCCTCTTATTAACAAAGATGAACAATTAATTCAATCTTTTTTGCAGTCATTAAATTTATCGTTAACTCAAGGGCAAAAAAAGGTTCTCGATGATATTTTTCAAGATTTACAAAAAGGAAAGCCAATGAATCGCTTGCTACAAGGAGAAACTGGTTCAGGTAAAACTTTAATTGCGGAAATTGTTAGTTTAAATATAGTTACTTACGGTTATCAAGTAATTTTAATGGCGCCAACGGAAATTTTAGCACAGCAACATTTTGAAAGACTTAAAAACGATTTTAAAAATTTTAATTTTGGTTTAGGTTTGATTACTTCAGGGCAGATTTTTTATGCTGTTAAAGGCTTTAAGGCAAAGAAGAAAATGTTAGATATTAATCGTTATTTAAGTCTCGGTGATATTAAAATTTTGGTTGGCACACATTCTTTGATTAAAAATAATTTATCTTTTAATAACATAGGTTTAATAATAATCGATGAACAACAGCGTTTTGGCGTTGAACAACGTCAGGAACTTTTAAGCAAAAGCAAACAAAATTTTGTGCCTCATTTTTTATCAATGACAGCAACTCCAATTCCGCGCACTTTGGCTTTAGCTTTATACAGCGATTTGGATTTGTCTTATCTTAAAGAGAAACCGCCGGGATTTAAACAAATCAAAACTTACATTGTTTATCCGAATAAAAAAAATATTATGTGGAATTTTATTAACAAAGAATTAAACGAAAATCATCAGATATTTATAGTTTGTCCTCGCGTTGAAGATAAAGAAGATGAAATTGCTTCGGTAAAAAAAGAATATGAAAATATAAGAAATCTTTTTCCTAAAGCCAATGTAGCTTTTTTGCACGGTAAGATGAAACCCGAAGAAAAAGAAAAAATTTTGAAATTAATGCAAGCTAACAAGATTAATATTTTAGTAAGTTCGTCGGTTATAGAGGTTGGTATTGATTTGCCTTTGGTAACAGTTATTGTTATTCTTTCGCCAGAGAGATTTGGTTTAGCGCAACTGTATCAATTAAGAGGTCGTGTTGGCAGAAGCATTCATCAAGGTTATTGTTTTTTAGCTGTTAGTAATTTATCTGATAAATCGAAAAAACGATTGCAATTATTTTTGCGATCTGATTCAGCTTTAAAACTTGCTGAATATGATTTACGTTTAAGGGGTCCGGGAGAACTTTTAGGTATTAAACAGTCAGGTTTATCTGATCTTGCAATGCGCGCTCTTGCCGATATTAATTTGCTTAAAAAAGCTAAAATTGTTGCTCGTTATATTTTTAATCATCAAGCTAATAAAAATTTTGCTTATTTATTAAAAAAGGCATCATCTTATTTGGATTTTTTAAAAGCTTGATTTTTAAATCGCTTTTTATTTAACCTAATATAATTTTTATTTATAATTTTAATTAGTTATATTACTATATAATATTAGATATGGCTTTAAAATTAATATTTACTAATACACTTTTTATCCACAAAATAAACTTGACATTTATATAAAAAAATGTGTATAATTTATGTATGAAAATTAATATTTTTAAAGGTCTTAATTAATATTGTAAATAGCGTTAATTAAAAATTTTTTAGTTGGTTTAATGACCAACTAGCAATTAATTAAAAAAATGGAATACGGTAAAAAAGTTTTTGTCGGCATTATACTTTCATCTTTGTTTATATTTTTGGTCGTTCCTTCATTTGCCGTTAAAGCACAGACTTCAGTTTCTTGCGACCCTGATGCTTTAAAACCTGCTAGCAAAGGTCAACGCGGTGCTAATGTTAAAAATTTGCAAGCTTGCTTAATTGAAGCTGGTTATGACATTCCCGCAGGTCCTACAGGATACTACGGTCCACAAACAGTAAGTGCAGTTTTGGAGTTCTACAAAGACAATGATATGCAAGACGGTATTAACCTTAAGGGTAATAGAATTGGTCCTAAGGGCATTGCTGCTTTAAAGGACGCTTTATCACAGGTTAGCGAAGAACCTAGCGAAGAACCTGGTGAAGAGCCTTCTACAACAACTCCATCAACTGGAAGTCAACAACAACAACCATCAGTTGATCAAATTGTAGCTGCTGTAATTGCTGCTTTAAGAGCTCAAGGCTTATTACAACAACAGCCTACATCTACTGGTGTTACAGGGACAACTGGCGAAGAAGGTATTTTAACAGTGGACACCAATCCAACGCCAGCGTCTGGTCAGCAATTTAGAGAAGGAGAAACTCTTACTTGGTTAGGTGTAAGATTTAGAGCTCAAGATTCTGACATTAGAGTTAAAAGCTTTAAAGTTACTTGGCCATCTACAAACAATGTTGCTCCTCAAAGAGTTGTTGTAAAATTTGAAATCGTTGATGAACAAGGCAATGTTCTTAAAACAATTCCAGCTTCAGACTTTACTCAGGAAATATCCGGAAATCTTGACAGCTACTATTATGTAACTGGTTTAGATTATGTTGTGCCTAAAAATACTTACAAAGCTTTATACATAAAAGCATATGCTGTTTCTACATTCCCAAGTGGCTTACCAACTTCCTTTAATCTTCAGGTAAGCGAAGTAAGAGGTAGAGATAATGCTGGAATCGATAGATTCCCAGCAGGAACAGCTTCCAGAACTGTTACACCTCAATCAACCGTTGCTACTTCGGCACGATTTGATGTTTCTAAATCAGTTTCTTCTCCAGTAGAAAACAATGTTGTTGGTGATTATGTAACTGGAAGAGCAAACAATGTAAGACTTTTAGATGTTGAACTTTTAGCTAGAAATGATAGAGTTAGATTAATGCAATTAGTAGTTAATATTTCTGGTAGCGCTACTGCTTCTGTTGTATACCTTAAAGATGACGCTGGTAATACTATTGATTCAGCAGCGCCATCAGGAGGTACTGCAACCTTTACCAATGTTTTGGGTCAAAATATTTGGGTTGAAAGAGATCAAACTAAAAAACTTTCAATTTATGCTGACTTTACTGGCGTAACTACATCAGAAGTAACATCAACAGTTTCTGTTGCTTCTTTACAAAGACAAAACAGCTTAGGTGATACTGGTTCTCAGTCAGTTTCTGGAGTTAGCGGAGATCTAATGCATATCTTCACCGAAGCTCCAGTCTTTGCTAAAGGTTCAACTTTCGATGTAAGTATTACTAGAGATCAAAATAATTCAACCACAACCGCAAATGCTACTTTATATGTTAATGTTACAGCCAGAGGTTCAAATATTAAAATAAGTTCAACATCAGTCTTCACTCTTGCTTGGGAAAGAAATAATACTACAACAGTTGTAACTACTTCTGTTGCCGCAACTGAAGTTAAAGATCAAAGCGGTAATACTGTTGCTCAAGATACTAATGGTTATTACAATATTCCAGTTAATCAAACCTATACTTTTGTTCTCCAGAATCAACAAATCTTTACTGGAGCTCCAAGAGTTAGGGTAAAGGTTAATGGTATAACCTGGAGAAACTCTGCTAACAGTGATATTACTTCAGGTTCCTCAAGCTCAGCAACTGAGACTTGGGTTGGAAGAGATCTTAAGACTAATTGGAGCAACTAAAATAAAAACCTAAAAGGTTGAAAAAGCCCGGGCGTTACCCGGGCTTTTTCTTTTTGAATATTTTTTTATATCGATAAAAGTTTTAAAATACAAAATAACTCCGCTGTTTTTTATGTTAAAATTTTATTGATGAGGATAGTTAAGATTTTAAGTTTAGTTTTTTTATTTACAATATTATTTTTTAATGCTTTTGCTCAAAGATTGATTAAAAATAAATTCATCGATACTATTATTGTCAGCAAAAATGATCCAGTAATTAGTTCGGAAACAGTCACTTTTTCTTTTCAAGGGATTGATAAATCTAATAAATCTAAATCTTTTCGTTTTCAAACTGTTTTATTGCCGATAGAAAAAAAATGGCAAAATTATGATTTAAGTACAAAAACTTATTCTTTGCCCAAAGGTTTAGCAACTTATATCTTTAAAGTTAGAGCTATTAACGATAAAAATAGATATGATCCAACGCCGGCTTTTTTTGTATTTACAAATTATATTTCTAATTTTTATAAAGATATTAGGATTAATATTTCTAATGATGGTTTTAGTCTTGTTTTAGAAAATAAAAGTACTAGTAGTATTAATATTACGGGTTGGCATCTGGTTAGCTCTAATATTAATCTTTACATTCCTAAAATGGTTAAAAATTTACTTCCTGACTATTATAATATTACCCCAGAGGATGTTGTTTTAGAGCCAGGCGGAAAATTAATCATCAAGGCTGTTTATAATAATGCTGCTTCTTTACCTTTAAATATAAATCAAAATGATATTAAATTAGCTCCTTTAAATTTTAATTTTTTAGTTAATAAATGTTTGGGTTATTTACATCCCGATTATGCTAATTTATATTGCGATAAATTTACCGCTACTAAAGATGAATTATTGACTTTAGTGCAAACAGGTAGAATAAGCCGTCAGTGCGCATTAATTTTAGAAAATCCTGATTGTCGTGGTAGAGAAACTATTAAAAAAGTTTTAGAAATTAATGATTATTATTGTAAAACATTAGTTTTTGATTGGTATAATTACCGTTCTTGTTATGCTCGCAATCAAGATAAGACAGATTTTTATTTAAAAGATTGGCATATGTTTATTGATCCGCGTTCGTCTCAAGAAATTTCTGCAAGGAAACCGCTTAAAAGATTATTTCAGGATCGTTACGAAGCAATTTTACTTTATGATAGCAATAATTTATTAGTAGATAAATATTCAATTTACTAAATTTATTTTTTTATCCTTCGTCTACCATGAAAAGCTTGATGAATATTTTTTAGTTCTTTATTAGTAATATGAGTGTAAATTTGTGTTGTTTGTATGTTTTTATGACCTAAAAGCATTTGAATTGCCCTTAAATCAGCGCCAGCAGTTAAAAGATCGGTTGCAAATTGATGTCTTAAGGTATGAGGAGTTATTTTTTTATATAAGCCGCTTTTTTTAGCATAATATTTAATTATTTTCTCAATACTTCGTGGTTTTAATCTTTGCCCTTTTGAATTTTTAGCCAGACTGATAAATAAAGCTGGTTCATCATCATTACGTTTGCTTAAATATTGTTTAATATAATAAATGGCTATTGGCGAAAGAAAAGCAATTCGTAATTTATTTCCTTTACCTCTGACAGTTATTTCTCCTTTGTCAATATTTATGTCTTTATTTAAAGAACACAGCTCGCTGACTCTAAGTCCAGTGCTAAATAAAGTTTCCATAATAGCTCTATCGCGTAAAGATTTTATACTATTGCCACTGGCAGCATTTAATAGAGTTTCTAGTTCTTTGTCATTTAAAATCCCAATTTCTCTTTCTGGTAATTTTGGTAGTTCAATTTTTGCTGGATCGTAAATGTTAATATTTTTTTTGCGTAAATATTTTAAAAAGTTTCTAATAGCTATTAAATAATAAGATTGAGTTTTGAGGCTGAGATTTTTTTTATTAAGAAAATATCTAAAATTATAAATGGTTTCATCATTAATTTTACTGCCATTATCTTTAAGCCAATTCAAGAAAAATTTTAATTTTCTTAAGTATTCAATAATCGTCCCCTTAGCTCGTCCTTTTTCGATGGTTAAATAATTTTCATATTTTTCTAAATATTTTTCAAGATTCATATTATTAATTATTATACGATTATTAATATTATTATAATCTTCGGTTTTGTTAATTTGAAATTTTATCTTTTTTGTGGTAAAATAAAGTAATGGCAAGGATTTTTAAAGATAAAATTCAAAATATTATTACTAAGTTTGGTAAAGATAACAATGATACCGGCAGTCCTGAAGTTCAAATTGCTTTGTTGACAGAAGAAATTTTAAATTTAAATAAACATTTGCAAAGCAATAAAGGAGATAAAAATTCTAAAAGAGGATTGATTTTAAAAATAGCTCGCCGTAAAAAGCTTTTAAGATATTTAAAAGTTACATCTTATTCTCGTTACCGCAAGGTTGTTAAAGAATTACGCTTATGAATCCTTTTATTAAATCGTGGCAAAGGCTTAATATCTTCATTGACACTCAGAACGTTTATCATTCAGCGAGAAATCTTTATGATGCAAAAGTTGATTTTGGTAAGTTAGTTAATCTTTTAACCAGTGGCAGGAATTTAATTAATGCTTTTGCTTATGTTGTGCAATCAGAATTAACACAACGAGAATTGGATTTTTTTGAAGCTTTGATTAAAAATGGTATAAGATTGCGCGCTAAAGAATTATTAGTTTATCCTGATGGCACTAAAAAAGCTGATTGGGATGTAGGCATTGCCGTTGATGTTGTAAAATTTAGCGAATTGGTTGATGTTGTTGTTTTGGTTACGGGTGATGGTGATTTTTTGCCGTTAGTAGAGTATTTGCAAAATAAAGGTAAACAAGTTGAGATTGCTGGTTTTGCGGCAACAACATCGATTAAACTAAAAGAAGCCGCTGATTTTTATTATGATTTAGGCGAGTTTAAAAAAATGATTTTAATTTAATTTTTTGCTATGAATAAGACAAAAGAATATATTTACCATAGTAAGGATTATGACTTAGAAATATGTTTTCAGTTAAATGATTGGGCGTCACGATCAATGGTTTCATTATTAACCAAAAGTAAAGATACTGTTATTTTAACTGTCATTAATTTAGGCGAACAATTGCCGGAATCTGATTTTTTACCATTGACCGTTGATTATGAAGAAAAATTTTATGCTGGAGGCAAAATATTCGGTAGTCGTTTTTTAAGAAGGGAAGGTAAGCCAAGTATTAATTCCATTTTAAACGCTCGTTTGATTGATAGAAGTATTAGACCGGCTTTTCCGCAAATATTTAAAACAAAAATACATATAACTAACACTTTGCTTTCTTACGATCCTCAATCTGAACCTGATTTATTAGCTTTGCTGGGAACTTCTTTTGGTTTAGCTTCTTTAAATTTACCTTTTAATATTATCGCTGGTTGGAAATTATATTTTTACAATAATCAATGGTCATTGGTTAATCCTAATTCAAGTTTGAATAATAATTTAGTTAGTGAGTTATTTGTTTCTGGAACTAAAAATAAGATAAATATGATTGAATTTGAAGGCTTGGAATTATCTAACGATGAGGTTATTCAAGGTTGTGATTTAGCCTTTAAGGAAATAAAAAAAATCATAAATTTTATAGAAAGTATTTTCCCGTCAAGTTCTCTTGAAAATATTGGTAGTAATGAAAAATTAAAATTAGCCGAATCTTTATTTGATGAATTTTGCGCAAAGTATAATATTGATTTACAAAAAAGTCTTTTTTCTAATATTGAAGGCGATAAAAGTTTAGATGAAATTTTTGTTCATTTAGAAAATGAAGAAATTGAAGCATCAATGAAAGGGTATGTTTTTCAAATATTACAAAAAAAATTGAAAGAAATTTTTCAAAAAGGGGTTTTAGTTTCTAAAATACGTCCCGATGGAAGAAAGTTAGATGAAATTAGAAAAATAGATTTAAAATTAGGAATTTTGCCACGAGTTCATGGTTCAGCTTTATTTCAAAGAGGTTTAACTCATATTCTTTCGACTGTTACTTTAGGTTCCCCGGGGGAGGAATTAGTATTAAAAGAATTAGAATACGAAGGAGCTAAACATTTTATGCATCATTATAATTTTCCACCTTATTCTACTGGTGAGTTAGGTAGTAATATGAGTCGTAGTCCTTCACGTCGCGAGATAGGGCATGGAGAGTTAGCTGAAAAAGCGATAAAAAGACTAATACCCAGTCAAGAAGATTTTCCTTATACTATTAGAGTAGTTTCAGAAGTTTTATCGTCAAATGGTTCAACTTCTATGGGATCAGTTTGTGCTTCCTCATTAGCTTTATTCGATGCCGGCGTGCCTTTGTTAAAACATATTGCTGGTATTAGCATCGGTATTGCCTATGAAAACGATAACAATTATGCTTTGTTGACAGACATTCAAGGACCGGAGGATTTCTTTGGTGGTATGGATTTTAAGGTTGCAGGTACAGATAAGGGTATAACAGCTATTCAATTAGATGTTAAGATAGAAGGATTAAATTTATCGCAAATAAAAGAATCATTGCTTGCTGCTGAGAAGGCAAGGAAAAATATTTTATCATTAATGACTAAGGGTATTCCTCGTTATCGACGATCTTTGAGTCCTTTCGCACCTAAAATAGAATCATTAAAAATTGATCCTTCAAAAATTGGTTTAGTAATAGGTAGTGGCGGTAAAACAATTAATGAAATTATTACTTCGACAAACACTAAAATAGATATCTATCCTACGGGAACTATTTATATTACCGGAGAGAAGTTAGAAGACATTGAATTAGCGAAAAATTGGATTAAAATTATTTCAAATTCATTAATTAATGGCGAAGTTGTTACCGGCAAGGTTGTAAAAATTTTACCCTTTGGTGCCGTCTTAGAATTAGCTCCTCAAAAAACAGCTCTTTTGCATATTTCGGAAATCTCTGATAAAAGAATTGACAAAGTTGAAGATAAGGTAAAGTTAGGAGATAATATAAAAGTTACCATTAAAGAAGTGAATGATGATGGCAAAATATATGTTTCTTTAAAAAATGTCCGAAGAGCCACAAAAGAAAATTGATTTTAAGATTTTAACTGCCGACAATCTTCTTAGCGATAAGGAAGCAGCTATTAAAAAAGTTAACATTGATAAAAGGGATAATTTGATTATTGAAAATAAGCCCGAAGTGACAAATATTAATTCTCTTAACAATAATACTGCCAATGTTTCACCGCCATCGCCATTATCTTCTTCAGAGCAGCAGCCCTCCAACGTTTCTTTCTTAAGTAAATTTTCTTCTCTTTTGAGTTCTAGCCGAACCGAAAAAAAACAAGAAATTGATCAACCAATAAACATTGTTTATGATCAAGAGTTAACCAAAAAACAAGAAGTAGACATAGATAAAAAAGATAGTTCTTTGTTTTATCAGCCAACAGTAAAAGAAATTTTAAAAACAGCCGCTTCAGCTAAGTCTGAGAAAATAAGAGAAATTACCGCTTCTTCAGAAGAGCCGGCTGTTAAACAAAGTTTAGGTTATAGAGTTTTGATGTTTTTTATAATTATTCTTGCTTTAAGCAGTGTTAGTTTTTACTTTTTAAAAGATAATCCATTTGTAAGTAAGCTATGGAAAGGCGATAATAGTCAACCTATATTTCCGACTCTTAAATTTTCTTACTTTGATCCTTCAGCAAAAACAACAGAAACTACAACTACAATTACAACAACTGCAAATGAGCAAGACAACGGTCTCGCTTCTAATAAATTGTTTACCCTTGTTACTTTTACCTCTTCCGAACAAGTATCAACGAACAATATTCAAAATTTAACTACATCACCAATAACAACCGAAACATCAACTATGCCTTTAACAACTCCAACAACTCCTAATACTTCTTCGGAACAATTGCCAGTAACTACTACTACTACCATAGTGGCAACTACTAATAATAATCAACCAACATCATCAGCGCCAAAAGAAGTAACAGAAATTAAAAACGAAACTAAACCAGCAGATAAAGCTACTGACATTGATTCTTTGCCAGCAGCGCAAAAATTAGATTTTACAGATAATTTCAAAGCTCTCCCAGTTAATTTAGACAATAATTCTTTAGATGCGTTTGCTAAAGCTTTAAAAGCTGAATCAGCTAAATTAAAGACAGTTGGTTCGATTTATTACTTAGATTTTTCGATTAACGATGGTCAAATATCAATCAAACCGGTGCTTGATTATTTTTTTCAACCAAACAAAGCTATAATATCTTTATTTGGGAAATTTAAAAATAATCTTTCGGGTAATTTTGCTTTATTATTTTATTATAGCTATACCCGAGTTTATCCGATTTTAGTTTTAGAAGTAAAAGATAGCGCCATGGCAAAATCTTTTATGGAATTATGGGAAAAGAAGGGAATGAGCAATGATTTGCAGACGATTTTTCTTGTTAATGCTAAATTAACACCGTTAACCAAAGATTTTACAAAGAAATTTTATCAAAATATTGAATATAAAACCCAGAATTTTGAAAAGAATTTTGTTTTATCATGGTCAGTAGTTAAGCAATATTTAGTTATCGCAGCTACTGATAAAAAAATTGACTATTTATTATCAATTTTAAGTAATTATTAATGTTTAATTTAGAAGAAATTAAGTTAAAACTTAATAAAGAGCAACAGGAAATAAAAGAAACTCTTGAAGAAATTCAACTTGAATTTGAGGAAGTTGTTAGCGAAAGAACTGGCGCTACTGATGAATTAGCTGATCAATATGAGGTAAAATCAGAAACTTCCTTACAGAAAAAAATACTTTCTAACAGATTAAAGCAGATAAGCAGAGCTTTAAAAAAAATTGAGGAAGGCACTTACGGTAAATGCGATAATTGTCATTTGGATATAGAAGCGTCACGTTTGAATATAGATTATGCTGTTAATGTTTGTCGTAAATGTTCTCGCGGCTAAAAACTTCTAAATTATTCCAATCAACAAGCGAAGGATGGCTATTGTTTAATAAGGTTAAATAACCAGCTATAGCTATATTTAACCCGTTGTCTGTTGATAGTTCTTTTGGTGGAAATAAAATCTTATATTGTTTGAAAAATTTTTTAACCTGTTTTCTTAAGTTGCCATTAGCTGAAACGCCACCGCCGATTAAGATAGACTTACAATTATAAGTTTCAGCCGCTTTTTTTATTTTAAAGATTAAAATTTCAGAAACTGTTTTTTGTAAAGAAGCACTTAAATCACATATTGTTTGTTCGTCAAGTTTTTTTAATTTTTTTATATCAGCAACAAGATCAATAAAAGCTGTTTTTAAGCCCGAGAAACTAAAAGTATAACTTTTTTGTATCATTGGTTTAGGTAAGGCAAAGAAATTTTTTGCTTGCCTAGCTTTTTTCTCAATTATTGGACCGCCGGGATAACCTAATCCTAAAGCTCGAGCGCATTTATCAATAATTTCACCAGCAGCATCATCAACAGTTGCTCCTAAAAGTCTTTTTTCCGCCCAACTTTTAAAAAGATATAAATTAGTATGGCCTCCAGAAACCACTAAAACAATAGCTGGAAAGACAACTGTTTTAATTTCTTGCCAAACCCCGATTTTGTTATTAATTAGACAAGCATAAGTGTGCGCTTCTAAATGATTAACTTTGATGATTTTTTTGTTTAGTTTTTTTGCTAAACCAATTACAAATTCTTTACCAGAAACTAAAGCTGGTAGTAGTCCTGGACCAGCAGAAAATGCTAAATAATCTATCTTCTTAAGATCAAATTTTTTTTCAATGTTTTTTAAAAGTAAAGGTAAATTTTTATGATGCTCTCTTGCCGCTAAGATAGGAACAACGCCTCCGTATTTTTGATGGACAGAATATTGCAAAGCTAATTCATTATTAATAATTTTAATTTTATTATCTTTAGCTTCAATTAGAGCAATGCCGCTTTCATCGCAAGTTGTTTCAATTCCTAAGATATACATTTATTTTTGTGAAAATTAATTTTTTGTGTTATAATTTTAACACAAAATTGATAGATCCAAGACTTATTAAATTAAAACCAGATAAGATAAGACTCATTGATAACGATGGTAAGCAAGCAGGTGTTTTTGATTTTGAACAAGCTTGTCAGATTGCTGCCGATAAAAATTTAGATTTGATTTTATTAAATGCTCATCAAGATCCAGTAGTTGTTCGTTTAGGTAATTATTCTTATTTTAAATATCAACAGGAAAAGAAACAACGACAAGCTACCAAGAAAAGAAAAGAAACTAAAGAAATAAGAATTAGTTTTCAAGAAGCAAAATTTGATATGCAGCGCAAAGCCCAGCTGATTAAATCTTTTTTAGAGGAAGGGCATCAAATTCAAGTAAAGCTTATGTTAAAAGGTAGAGAAAATTTATTTTTAGATATGGCAGAAGCAAAATTAAATGATTTTTTAAGCTTAATTAAAGAATTTACGAATTATAAAATTGTTCAATCACCAAAAAAGGTTGGTAATTTTTATTATGTCGTTTTAAGTAAAGCATAAATTTAATGTTTTTTATTATGCGTAAAGCCTTCACAAAGCGTTTTAAAATTACTAAAAAAGGAAAGATTTTAAGAAGAAGCGCTGGAATTAGTCATTTTTTAGCCAAAAAATCATCTAAACAAACACATCGCAAAAAAAGACTTAAACAGAGCGTTGATTTTTTATTAGACTATAAATTATAATCAATGGATAGGTTACCACAATTAAAAATAGTTATTTCTGGCGCTGCGGTAACAACTCCTTGTCGTGAAGATATGCATGAGATTGCTTATGAAATAGGTAAAGAATTGGCAAAAAGAAATGTTTTATTATTGACTGGCGCCACCACCGGTGTTCCTTTGTGGGCGGCTAAAGGAGCTTATGAAAATGGTGGTATTGTTATTGGTATTTCTCCGGCGCGTAGTTATTTAGAACATGTTAAGGTTTATAAACTTCCTATAGATTTTCATCATACTATTTTATACAGTGGTGAGGGTTATAGCGGAAGAAATCTGTTGTTAATTAAAATGGGCGACGGAGCTTTATTTTTGTGTGGGAGAATAGGCACATTAAATGAATTTACAAATGCTTTTGAAGAAGATAAGCCTATGGGTGTTTTATTAAATTCAGGTGGCACTGAGCCTTATTTTCAAGATATCGTCCGCGATGCTCATCGTGGTTCGGGTAAAATTGTTTGGGAAGAAAATTATCAAAACTTAATAGATCAATTAATCGCCTTAATTAATAAAGAAATGGAAGAATGAATGATCAGGTTATTGAAATAATTTTTAGATTTTTTTTAGCAGCTGTTATTGGAGCTTTAATAGGTGCTGAAAGAAGTTTAGCTCACAAACAAGCTGGCTTAAGAACATTTGCTTTAGTTTCTTTAGGCGCAGCGATTTTTTCTTATTTAGGAGTTATGCTTGACCCAGGAGCGCCTTCGCGTGTTTTAGCAAATTTAGTTGTAGGCATAGGTTTTATTGGGGCAGGGATAATATTTCTTCATCAAGAAAAAATTATAGGTTTAACCACAGCGGCAGCTTTATGGGTAACAACGGCTGTCGGAGCTTTAATAGGCACGGGTTATTATTTTTTATCGTTTTTTACCTCTCTAGTAGTTATTGTTGTGCTTTGGGCTTTAGTTTATATTGAACATTTTATAAGATCTAAGAATGATTAACTCTTTAAAAGCTTTTTTTGTTTTAATTAGCACGATAATTGGTTTAGGAGTCTTTATGTTGCCATATGTTTTTGTTAACAGCGGTTATGTTTTTTTTATTTGGATGTTTTTAATTGTTATTGTAATGTTTCTTATTCATCTTATGATTGGCGAAATTCTTTTGCAAACTTCAGCAAAACATAATTTACCGTCGTTAGCAGCTATTTATTTATCACCGAAGCTTAAAAACATAGTCTGGTTTAATGATTATTTAGGTATGTTGGGCATCTTTTTTATTTATTTAATAGTTTTAGGTAAATTGTGGAGTAGTATTCTGCCGGTTGATGCTATATATATAAAATTAGTCTTTGTGTTGCTTAATATTATTTTTTTAGTGAAAAATTTTTTAATTTTTTCTCGTTTTGAATCAGTGCTATCTTTATTAATTATTGCCCTCTTTATTATTTTAGCCGCAGTGATGTTTAACCATTTTAATTTCAATAATTTGTATTATTCTTTTTTTAATATTCAAAATTTTTGGTTGCCTTACGGAATTATGATTTTTGCTTTTAGTGGCAATTCAGCTTTGCCTTTAGTTTATGATTTAGTTGGCAAAGATAAAAAGAAATTTTTTTATGTTAATCTTATAGCTTTATTAGTCGTTGCTTTTTTGTATTTACTTTATACTATTGCGGTCGTTGGTTTTTTGGGTATTAATGTTAGCGAAGAATCTTTAAACAGTTTACGTGACTACTTAGGAGATGTTTTTTTTGTTTTGGCTGTTTTGTTGGTTACTTTGAATATTACTTTTGTTGATATGGCTTTTTATTTAAAAAGAGGCTTAATATATGATTATTCTCTTTCGCCGACTAAAGCCAATATTTTTTTAAGTTTATGCATTTTAAGTCTTATTTTTATTGATTCTAGTCAAATTGTTTTTTTAGCGAATGTTGTTAGTTCTTTGTTTGTTGGTTTTAACTTTTTTATTATTTGTTTAATATATCTAAAGCTTAAACAAAAACTTTATTTTAATCTTTCTAAAATAATTATTTTTCTTTTAATGACAATTTTTCTATCAGGCATATGTTATTCTTTGTATTCCATCTTGATTAATTAATATAATTATGAGTGATTATCATCAACAAGGATTTTCTTTAATAGAAATTTTACTTGTTATTATTATAATTTCCGTTTTATCAGGTATATTTTTTTTCTTCTTTAATTATTCTGAAATTAATCGCATTAATAGAGATGTTCAGCGTTTAAACGATTTGTCAGTTTTAAGGTTTGTTATTGACAATCTAAACTTAGATGCTCTCGATGATTTAGAAAATAATATTTATTTATCTTTACCGGACACAACTTCTTCTTGCGCGAATTATAATTTAAACACTATTTATTCGCCTTTTGCCTATAAATGTCAGCCGGCTGCTAATTTAAGGAATACGGATTCTTCAGGATGGTTGCCAATTAATATGCAGTCGCAATCTATTGTTGGCATAAATTCTTTGCCTCTTGATCCTTTGAATAATGAACAATACTTTTATGCTTTTCAGGTTAAAGATAAAAAATATAAATTATCAGCAAGATTAGAATCAAGTTCTAAGGGAGCCGAGATGGTTTATGATGGTGGCAGTAATTTAACTTTATATGAAGTTGGTAGTGGTCTTAATTTTGCGTCAGTTCACGACGGTTTAGTTGGTGCTTGGCATTTTGACGAACAAAGCACATCTACTCTTTTAGATTCTTCTTTATATAATAATAGTGGTTTTAGTAAAAGCGGAAGTGTTAATTTTGATTTGCATACGACTTCAACATGTAAAATTGGTTATTGTTTACGCTTCGATGGTGTTGATGACTATGCTTTAATTTCTAATTCTTCAGTGTTTAATTTTAGCAATAAAGGCTTTACACTTTTAGCTTGGATTAAGATTGAAAATTTAAATGCTTCCAGCGAACATTTTATTATTAGTCGTTATAATTGGAGTAATGGGTCTGGTTATGGTATGCAGGTCACTAATACAGGTAAAATTAGATGTGATTTTAATGGTTCTTCTGGTTATTTTTTGTCAAACGAATCTTATGTACAGCCTAATAATTGGTATTTAATTGGTTGTGTTTACGATGGACAATCTTTAAAAATATTTGTTAACGGTAAAGAGAAGGAAGCATCTTCTCGTTCTAATTTGATTAATGCTATTAATTCTAATATTTATATTGGCACGCCTGCAGATGCCGTAGGTTCTGATAATTTTTCTTTTCAAGGAATGATTGACGAGGTTTATATTTATAACCGTCCCTTAAATGAACAAGAAATTAATTTAATTTATCAATTTAGACCTAATTAGTTCTTTAACAAATGATTGAAAAAATTAGAAACTTTGCGATTATCGCTCATATTGATCATGGCAAATCAACTTTGGCTGATAGATTTTTAGAGATTACTAAGACAGTGAGTATTGATAAATTACAGCCGCAATATTTAGATCAATTATCTTTAGAGCGTGAAAGGGGTATAACTATTAAAATGCAACCAGTAACGATGAATTATAATGGCTATATTTTAAATTTAATCGATACCCCCGGTCATGTTGATTTTCATTACGAAGTTTCTCGCGCTTTAGCTGCGGTTGAAGGAGTTATTTTATTGATCGATGGCACTCAAGGCATTCAAGCTCAAACCATTGCTAATTTAGAATTGGCTAAAGAACAAAATTTAAAAATTATTCCTGCGATTAACAAGATTGATTTGATTAAGTCAGATATCGATGATTTAATTTTAGATATTTATAATTTGACAGGTGAACAAAATGTTTTTTTAATTTCAGGAAAAACAGGTTCTGGCGTTCAAGAACTATTGCAAGCTGTTATTGATAAAATACCTCCGCCATCTTCTTACTTTCAAGCTAATGACGATAATAAAACTAAAGCGTTGATTTTTGATTCTCATTTTGATCCTTATAAAGGTATTATTGCTCATTTTAGATTATTCCGTGGTAGATTGAGTGTTGGCGATGAAGTATATTTAAACAGAGCGCGCTATAAATTTAAAATTGTTGAATTAGGAATTTTTAAACCCGAAATGGTTGGACAGAAATTTTTAGACGAGGGGATGATCGGCTATATAGCTACCGGTATTAAAGACCCCGGTATTCTTAAAATAGGCGATAGTATTACTTTAGATTTAGACACTAAACCTTTGCCTGGCTATCAAGATCCTTTACCAACTATTTTTGCTTCGATATTTCCTAACCAAGATATGAATTATTATCGTTTTGTTGAAAGTTTAAATAAATTACGACTTAATGATCCGGCAATTTTTATTGAACCGATCACCAATAGCTTTTTAGGTAGAGGTTTTAATGTTGGTTGTCTGGGTCTTTTGCATTTAGAAATTTTTCAAGAAAGACTTCGACGAGAGTTTGAAACAGATATTATTATGACTTTACCATCAGTAAAGTATTTAGTAAATTTAACCGATAAAAGCAAAATTTTTATTCAAAATGCAAGTGAATTGCCGCCTTTAACAAAAATTGAGTCTATCGAAGAGCCAATAGCGGCTGTTGATATTTTTAGCTCACCTTATTATTTAGAAAAAATAGCTAGATTGATTAAAGATAGCCGTGGCGAAATTAAAGAAATTATTTATGAAAAAACTATTGTAAAAATAATCAGTTTTTTGCCTTTAGATGAAGTTATTGGAGGTTTTTATGATGAATTAAAATCAGTATCAGCCGGTTATGCTTCCTTGCGTTGGCAATTAGCTGGTTACAAAAAAGAAGATTTAGTTAAATTAGATATTTTAATTGCTGAAGAAAAAGAGCCTTCTTTATCTCGTATTGTTCATCGTTCTCAAGCTGAAAAAATAGGTAGAAAAATTTTATTAAAGTTAAAAGAATTGTTACCTCGCCAAGAATTCCCAATTAAATTACAAGCAGCTATTAACAAAAGAGTTATTGCTAGAGAGACAGTGCCCGCTATTTACAAAGATATCGCTGGTTGGCTTTACGGCGGTGATCGAACAAGAAAAATGAAGCTTTGGCAAAAACAAAAAGCTGGCAAAAAGAAATTAGAAAAAATTTTTAAAGGTACGGTTAAAATTCCTAATGATGTTTTATTGAAAATCTTAAAAATAAGATAAAATGAAATTTTTACTTCAAAAAGCAAGTGCAATTAAAATTTATAAAAATGATGAAGCGTTGATTGACATCCCTGCAGGTTTATGTTTTTTAATTTATGTAGGTATAGAAAAAGGCGATGAAACAAAAGATTTAACTTTGATTGTTGACAATTTATTAAACTTACAATTAATTGATGAGAATAATAAATTTAAAAAATCAATTAAAGATATACGTCCGCATTTAATTTTTATTTCTAACATAACCTTAATAGCTGCTTTTAAAAACTTGCGTATTAATTTTAATCAATCTTTAGATAAAAAACTAGCGCAAGATATTTTCGATAATTTAATTTCACTTGTAGAACAACATAATTTGCCTATTTCTAAAATTGATTTTGGCAGTCAATTGAAAATTCAAGCTTTAAATTTAGGTCCGGTTAATTTTTTTATCAGTTTTTAAGATCTTTACGCAATTTTTTAGTGTTTTCTATTTTTTGAAAATTATTGTAAAATAATTTAGAATAGTTAATTTATGAGGAATTTTTTATTAGGTTTTTTCTTTTCAGATTTACTGTTATCGTTGATTTTATATTTTAAGCCACAATTTACTGGTCGCATTGATGATAAGTTAATATTTTTTTCAATAATTTCTGATATTTTCTTGATTTTAGTTTTATTGTTAAGCAGTTATGTCCGACTTAGATAATTTACGACATTCTCTGGCGCATATTTTGGCAGCAGCCGTTTTAAAGATAGATCCTCAAGCGAAACTTGGCATTGGTCCAACAACTAAAGATGGGTTTTATTATGATTTTCTTTTAAGTAAAAAAATTAGCGAAGAATCTTTAGAAGAGATTGAGAAGATAATGAAAGATATTATTGCTCATAATTTAGATTTTATTCAAAATAAAGTGAGTTTTGAAAAAGCAAAGCAAATTTTTAAAGAGCAGAAATTTAAATTAGAACTTTTAAGTGATTTAAAAAAATACGGAACTACTGAATATAAAGAAATCCAACTTATTAAAGCAAAAAAGAAAAAAGCTAAAAAGATAAATAAGGTTACAATTTATCGAACCGGAGATTTTATTGATCTTTGCCGCGGTGGTCATCTAAAAAATACTAAAGAAATAAATCCTAATGCTTTTAAACTTATAAAAATTGCTGGTGCTTATTGGCGTGGCGACGAAAAAAAACCAATGCTTCTGCGAATTTATGGAGTTGCTTTTACGACGGAAAAAGAATTAAATGATTATCTGCAAAAATTAGAAGAAGTTGAAAAATATAATCATCGTGTTTTGGGAGAAAAATTAAAAATTTTTATGATTAATGAAAATATCGGTAAAGGTTTGCCCTTGCTTTTACCTAAAGGAGAAACGATTAAAAATATTTTAATAAATTATATGAGAATAAAAGAAGAAAAGTATGGATATGTTTATGTTGATACTCCGCACATTGCTTCTTATAAACTTTACGAAAAAAGTGGACATCTCAAATATTATCAGAACGATATGTTTAAAGTTTTAGATCCGGAAAAAGAAGAATTTTATTTAAAGCCTATGAATTGTCCTCATCATCATATGATTTATCAAGAATTGGTTAAAAGTTACCGTGATTTACCTTTAAGACTCGCCGAGGCAGGGTCTGTTTATCGTTATGAAAAATCAGGCGAAGTTTATGGTTTGATGCGAGTTCGTGGTCCAATTACGCAAAACGACGCTCATATTTATACTAACGAAGAAGATTTCGAAAATGAATTTTTAAAAATTATTGATTTATTTTTAGAAGTTTATAAAGATATCGGCGCGATAACAAATTATTGGTTTCGTCTTTCTTTGCCTGATTTTTCCGGCAAGAATAAGGGAAAATACGGTGGCGATTTAAAACTTTGGCGATGGGCGAGTAAAAAAATTCTCGATGTTTGTAAAAAAAGAAAAATTAATTTAGTCGAAGGTTTGGGTGAAGCAGCCTTTTATGGTCCGAAATTTGATATTCAAATTAATAATATTTATGGCAAAGAAGAAACTTTAGCAACAATCCAGGTTGATATTTTAGTTCCCAAAAGAATGGGACTTACTTATATTGATAAGAACGGCAAAGAAAAAAGTCCTATTATTATCCATCGAGCTATTTTAGGATCTTACGAAAGATTTATTGGCTTTTTACTTGAAGCAACTCGAGGCGATTTGCCTCTGTGGCTAGCGCCTATTCAGTTCGTTGTTTTACCTGTTAGCGATAAAAGTATTGATTATAGTTTAAAAGTTTTTAATCTTTTAAGAGAAAAATTTAGAGGCGTTCTTTGGAATGAAGATACATTAAATAAACGCATTTTAAAAGCTGAAGACGAGAAAATTCCGGTAATGGTGATAATAGGAGAGAAAGAAGCGAAAAATAATTCTGTTTCTTTGCGCTTTAGAAAAGAAGGCAATTATGGCGAAAAGGATATTAATTTTCTTTTAACGCTCTTCAATGAAAAAGGCGTTATCCCTCTTTAAGTTTTTTTTGATTGTTTTAGATTCTTTGTTATTTTTCTTTTCACTATTTATAGTTTTATTTTTTCGTGTTAAATCCATTGATCGTTTAATAATTAGTATTAACGAACATTTTATAGCTTTTTTATTTTTATTACCTATTTATTTAATACTGATTTTTGCTTTTAGCTTGTATAATTTTTATCTTTTAAATATCAAAAAAATTTTTATTAGAACTGCCTATGTTTTATTGGTTGGCTTGCTTGCCTCGTCATTGTATTTTTATTTCACTCAGTTATTTTTTGGCATATCGCCAAGAACTAATTTAATTCTTTTCGCAATAGTATTTTTTTGGTTATTATTTTTTAGTCGTTTTTTAGTTATTAAATTTTCTTATCGTGGCAAATTGCCTTTATATTTTTTAGGCTCAGAAACATTAAGAAACAAATTAAAAAATGATTTAAAAGATAATCATTTTTTTGAGTTTAAAGATTTGCAGGATATAGAAAAAATTCCTCCAGGGAGTATTTTGGTTATTGATTCTAATTATCGTGTTAATGATGATATTTTATTGCAAAAAATACTATCTAAAAATTTAAGCGTTTTTGACTACATTGATTTTTATGAAAAATTTTTTGAAAGAATTCCGTTAGAAGCTATTAATGTTGACTGGATTGTTAAAGAGATTTTTGCCGGTGAAAATAAGGCATATTTTTATCTTAAAAGAATTTTCGATATCGTTTTAGCTATTTTTTGTTTAGTGTTTATTTTTTTGCCTTTATTGCCTTTTATAGCTATCGCTATTTATATTAATTCTCCGGGTCCTATTTTTTTTATTAACAGTCGCGTTGGTTATCGGGGTAAAGTTTTCAATCTTATAAAATTTAGAACAATGACAGGCGTGCAGCGTCAGGAAAGTTGGGCGGTAGGGAAAGAAGAAAAAAGGATTTTTTTTGTTGGTAAAATTTTGCGTAAAACTCATTTAGACGAATTGCCACAATTAATAAATATTCTAAAAGGTGATATTTCTTTTGTTGGTCCTAGGCCAGAGCAACCACAGATAGTTGCTGATATGATTAAACTCATACCTTTTTATGATTTAAGACATTTAACTATGCCTGGTTTAACTGGTTGGGCTCAAGTTAATTATAAATATCCTGAAAATGTTGAAGAAACAAAAATAAAGCTAGAAAACGATTTATATTATTTAAAAAATAATAACCTTTTTTTAGATATTATTGTCATCATTAAGACCTTGCAAAATTTTATTTTTTAAATAATACTATATTGACTTTTTAAAAAATTATGTTAAAATTTAATTTTAATTTGAGGGTCGTTTTATTTTTTACTAAAAACTTTTAAAATGGCAGAAAAATACGAAAGAAAAAAACCGCATATTAACGTAGGTACTATTGGTCACATTGATCATGGTAAAACAACCTTAACAGCAGCTATTCAACATGTTTTAAAGTTAAAAGGTTTAGTCGAAAAAGCCTTGAGCTATGAAGAAATAGATAAAGCTCCTGAAGAAAAAGCTCGAGGTATTACTATTAATATTCATCACTGTGAGTACGAAACAGAGAAAAGGCACTATGCTCACATTGATGCTCCGGGCCATGTTGACTATATTAAAAATATGATTATAGGGGCAGCGCAAATGGATGGCGCTATTTTAGTTGTTGCTGCTAATGACGGCGTAATGGCTCAAACAAGAGAACATATTCTGTTAGCTAAACAAGTTAACGTGCCGGCAATTATAGTTTTTATTAACAAAGTTGATATGGTGCCTGACAAAGAATTAATTGATTTAGTTGAAGAAGATGTTAGAGCTGAATTAAAGAAACATGGTTATCCCGGGGATGAAGTGCCGGTTATCCGCGGTTCAGCTTTAAAAGCTACAGAAGCTAAGTCTTTAGATGACGAATGGGCAAAAAGCATTATGCAACTTTTAGATGCTTTAGATAACTACATACCTGAACCAGTAAGAGAAGTTGATAAGCCATTTTTAATGCCTATTGAAGATGTTTTTTCTATTGAAGGTCGAGGAACGGTTGCTACCGGTAGGGTTGAGCGAGGTCAGATTAAAGTTAATGACGAAGTAGAGATTATTGGTTTATCACACGAAACACGAAAAACTGTTGTTACTGGCATTCAAATGTTCCATAAAGATATGGATGACGCTATTCCTGGCGATAATGTTGGTATTCTTTTAAGAGGTATTAAAAAAGAAGAAATAGAAAGGGGAATGGTTTTAGCTAAACCAGGTTCAATTACTCCTCATACAGAATTTGAAGCTGAAGTTTATGTTTTGCGAGCTGAAGAAGGTGGAAGACACACTCCATTTCATACAGGTTACAAACCTCAATTTTATTTTCGAACTACCGACGTAACTGGAGAAATTACTTTAGCTGAAGGTATTGAAGCAGTAATGCCAGGTGATAATGCTAAAATGAATGTTAAATTAATTTATCCTATTGCTATGGAAGAAGGTTTACGTTTTGCAATCAGAGAAGGAGGTAGAACCGTTGGCGCTGGTGTTGTGACTAAAATTATTAAGTAGAGATTGATTAAAAAGCAAATTTACTATTTTATCTTTTTAGCAAATGAACGAAAAAACAAAAAATGAACAAATTGTTCGCTTAAGATTGAAATCTTATGATCATCGTTTGCTTGATAAATCATTGCGACAGATTGTTGATTTGTTAAGCAAGGAAGATATTGTTTTACGGGGTCCTGTGCCTTTGCCAACAGAAATAAAAAGATACACGGTCAATCGTTCACCGTTTATCTACAAAAAAAGTATGGAACAGTTTGAGTTGCGAGTGCATAAAAGAATTCTTGATATTTTAAATCCTAGTCAAAGAATTATTGATTTATTTAATTCCATTGATTTACCAGCAGGAGTAGAAGTAGAAATAAAATTAGTTTAATTTTTAAGTTAGGTTTCTAATTTTACATTTTAATTATATAAAATGGCGTCCTTTAAATTTTTATTAGGCGAAAAAATAGGAATGACGCAGATTTTTGTTGACAATAAAGTCGTGCCAGTAACAATAATTAAGGCTGGACCTTGTTTTATTACTAATTTAAGATTTAAAGATCGAGATGGTTATTCAGCTGTTCAAATAGGACTAAAAGATGAGAAAAAAAATAATAAGTTTAAAAAAATAAAAGAATTTCGTTTAATCAACGACCCTCAAGAAGTTAATATTGGCGAAGAAATTAAAGTAACTAATTTTTCTCAAGGCGATATTGTTCAAGTAAGAGGCAAGAGAAAAGCCAAAGGTTTTAGTGGCGTTGTTAAAAGACATCATTTTCGTGGTGGTCCTCGCACTCATGGTCAAGAAAACAAAGAAAGAGCTCCCGGCTCAATCGGACAACGCTGGCCCCAACGAGTAAGAAAAGGACTTAAGATGGCTGGAAGAATTGCGCCTCTTAATGTAACAATTAAAAATTTAGAGATTGTTGGCATTGAACCCGAAGATCAATTGCTTATTTTAAAAGGTAGCGTTCCTGGTCCCAATAAATCAATTATTGAAATCAAAGCTATCGATCAAAAATAAACAATTAATTACTAATTATGAAACTAACCACTGATTTATTTAATTTTGAAGGCAAAAAGATAGGAGAAATTGACTTGCCGTCAGAAATTTTTGGTGTAAAAGTTAACGATGTTGTTGTCCATCAAGTTGCGCGTTGGCAAAGTTTGAATACTTATTATCCTTACGCTCACACTAAAGATCGTTCTGAGGTTAGAGGCGGCGGACGTAAACCTTGGCGTCAAAAAGGCACTGGTAGAGCAAGACATGGTTCTATTCGTTCGCCTATTTGGGTTGGCGGAGGAGTTGCTTTTGGACCTCGCAAGGATACGATTAAGCAAATAAAAATTAATAAGAAAATTAAAAACAAGGCGTTAGCAATGGTTTTAACTCAAAAGTTTAAAGATAATTTTTTAAAAATTATTGATAAGATTTCGATAGAAGATTTCAAAACAAAAAATTTTGATAAATTCTTTTCAAAATTTTTACAACCACGCAAAACTGTAAAAAAGAGAGAAACAGCTTTACTTGTTGTCGACGGCAATCATCAACAAATTTTTCGCTGTGTTCGTAATCTTCCTTATGCTGATGTTATTGAAGCAAGAAATTTAAATGTTTTGTCTTTATTGAATCATAAATATTTATTTTTAACAAAAGATTCTTTGAATGTTTTGCAAGAACGTTTATTAAAACAAAATAACAAACAGCAGGCAGAAGAAGAAAATATTTATGCTCTTGCTCAATCTTAATTAAATTTTTAATATTTAAAATTTAAAATGAAATTTAATTTTTTTAAAAAAATTTGGGGTAAGAAAGATAAAGATCAGGAAAAGCAGGCAACAACCAAAGATGTCGCTCAAGAATCTAAAAGCTCCGCTACGGAAATTACTGCGGAAGCTAAAGAGCCATTATTAGAATATAATGCTGGCGATTTAAAAATAATTCCTTTAATTACCGAAAAAACATCTAATTTAGCAGCTCGTTATAATCAATATACTTTTATTGTCGATACCAATGTCAATAGACAAGAAGCTAAAAAAGCAATAGAAAAAATTTTTAAAGTTCAAGTTACTAAGGTAAGCATTGTTAATTATAAAGAAAGAATTCGTGGGGCAACAAGAATAAAAAGTCGGAGGAAAAGTTTTAAAAAAGTTATTGCCACTCTTAAACCCGGTCAAAAGATACCTCTTTTTGAATAAACTTTACAACTAATTAATATTCTCTTATTTTTCCACAAATCATTTCATTGACTTTTGTTATTTTGTAGATTATAATTTAAATATGCTTGGAAAAAGGCATTTATTGTATGTTTTTATAGTTTTAGCAATGATTGTTGTTGTTGGCGGAGTGTTTTATTTTTTAGAATTAGAACGAAAAAAAGCAAGAGAAGCTCCGCCAATGCCCACAACGACATCGCCAACAATTTCTGTGCCGACAACAACTATAGAACAATATAAGTTAAAGACTGAGCAAATAGAGACGCTTCAATCTTTAAGAGAAGAACATTTAAAGCAAAAAGAAGAAACACTGAAAGGTTTAACGCCGCAGCAACGAGCAAAAGTTGAAATTCAAGAAAAGCAAGAGCAACATAACGCTTTACAAAAAAAGAGAGAAGAATTTCTTAAGAAAGAAGCTGCGCGTAATAAAGGTAAAACAACTAAACAAATTGCTCAAGAATCATTTCAAGAAAAACAACGACAATATAATGAATTACAAAATTTACGAAATTTACTTGGTCAATGATTTTTTAGGTCATCATAATTAAATTTTATATATGGTTTCATAAATGAGAAGTTTCTTTGAAAAAAAGTTAGCACTTTTGAGGTCGGCAGCTTTACTCTCTATTTTTGTTTTTTCTATAATCGGTATTAGTTACGCGTGGCAAAATCCTACAGTGTCTCCTCCTGGTGGTAACGTCGATGCTCCGGTAAATACCGGCACAAGCACTCAATATAAAGCAGGTGCGTTAGGTATTGGCGGTGTGTTTAATGCTTATAACGATGCTTATTTTGGAATAACAACTGGAAGTGACACCACTACAGCTCCTAACGTTTCTATTACAGGTAATACGGTTGGGAGTGGTTATGAGTATAATCGTGATAAGAATTTTGTGCATTTGCAAACCGGTTCGATGCAAATAGATTCTCAATGTAGTTGCGATATTAGTACAACTGTTGCAGATTGTCCAGATTCTGTTTTTTATTCACCAGCAAATTTAGGCGATATATGTTTTGATTATTATAAAACGACAACGATATCAGGAGGAGCTTCTGTCATACAATATGGAAGATTTAAATACGATCGTTCTGCTAATAAGGGATTATTAGGAGGCGCTCTTCAAGTGTACAATAAAGTGCTAATAGGGTCTTCTAAAAATCCTTCTTCCCATGTTCCTGGTATAGAATTTATAAAAACTTTTCAAAATACACCAGGAGAATCCAATCGATCTTTAGGATATTTTATATCGCTAATAAAAGAAGGTTTAGGTTTTTTCACAAATAATAACACAACAACACCATCGGTTTTCTTCTCTCAAGATGGAACTCTAAGCATCAACACAACGACAGATAAGTCTATGTTAACTATCTGGGGTAATGATAGAAATAATCTTTTAAGCATATTCGCTACTCCTTCTTATCCGTTTGTGTTTGTTGAAAACAGAAACGGTGATGGAGTTATGACTATTGGTAATACTAAATACATAAATTATATTCCTCTGTCATCTGGCTTGAATGTTATCGGCGATAATATTATTTTATCTAACTATAAATATCCTTCCGGCGGTGTCGGAGTAATTTCAAAAAACGTTTTTGCTCATGCGACAAGAGATTATTTTTCAGATGTATCTCAGTACAATAATATAAAGAATCGTACGGGAGTAGGTTTTAGATGCGATAGCAATGATGATATTAACATAGATCAGAAAAACTATTATAATGGCAGAGATGCCGATCCTAATTATAGCGTTGGTTCTGTATGTTATGATTTGTTTACTGAACAAGTATCTGGAGCTACTCTTTATGGTTTTAACGAATTTAAAGTTATAACCACTCAGGTTCCTTCCGGTCCTGTAGTTTGGCAGTACGAAGGTTTACCAAGTATTAATTTTATTGATTGGCGAAAATCATTATCTTCATTTTCATTATTTAACATAGGGGGTATTTTTAGAATTCAAGGTGGAACATCTACTATTTTAAGTATAGATGCAGAAAATAAAAATGTTGGCATAAATACTATTAGCATACCTACTACTGCTGCTTTATATGTTGTTGGCAATATTAAAGCAACTGGCGATGTTTGTGATGGAAATAGGTGTTTGAAAGATATTACTGGTGGTGGCGGTCCATCGTATTGGCATCTTAATGGCACTAATTTATATCCTACTGACATCAATTATAAAGTTGGCATCGGCACAACCTCTCCTAATGCAATGTTAAGTATTAAAGGTACATCAACGAATAATTTATTCAGTATTTATACCTCTTCTTCTAACCCAGCTTTGTTTGTTGATAGTAGTGGTAAAATTGGCATAGGGACAACTACTCCTAATTATGTTGTTGATATTATTGGATTGAATTCCGTAGGCAGTTTAAGATTAAGACATACATCTACCAATAGACATCTTTTATTAGGAGGCGATTGGCCATATATTGAAAGTGAGAATGCTGGAATTTTTATTAATTGGCACAATAATCAGCCAATATATATAAGACGAAACACTTTGTTTGTCGAGACAAATAAAGTTGGCATCGGCACAACTTCTCCTACTTCAATGTTAACTATTAGGGGTACATCAACGAATAATTTATTCAGTATTTATACCTCTTCTTCTAACCCAGCTTTGTTTGTTGATAGTAGTGGTAAATCATTTTTTAAGATATTGCCATCTATATTTAATGGCGATGATGCTAGTGTCGTTATTAGCAATAAAGCAACAATTTTTATTACCAATACTTCTAGCAATGGTTTAATCTTACAAAATACTTCTACTAGTTTTTATTTATTAACTCGTTCAGGAATGTGGACAAATGCAAATAGCAGTGACCCAGATACTTGCAGCGGGAATGATAGAGAGAATATTTTTAAAGAATGTTCACAAGTTATTAATAGTTGTGTTGATGTAGCTAAGTTTGTAAATATAGATGAAAGTGGGGCTACTACTGAAGAATATTTAAAAAGTACTGTCACTTGTAGGCTAGTTAACGATCCTAATTCTAGATATCAATTTTCTGTTAACAAAGATAGTTTAGTTATTTCTTATGCTTCGTCTTCAAATAATAATTTATTATATATATTTAATAATGGTTCGGTTAGTTTAGGTGATAAAATTTATACCGATAGCATTCATTCACTTTATTATCGTGGTTCCTCAACTAGATCGTTTGAAGCAGATACTTTAATTGCGCGTAAAAGTATATTTGCTCTTAATGGTTATGTAGTAGCAAAAAAACTTTGTTTCGGTTTGGGAAATTGTCTAAGTGATTGGCCTAGTGGTGGGTCAGCATCTTATTGGAACGGAAGGAATGATCCGGATTATATTTATCCTATCGCCACTAGTTATAAAGTTGGCATTGGAACAACTTCGCCTGATGCGATGTTAACTATCCGAGGCAATACCTCGTCTTCTCATTTACTCAGAGTTTATTCTGTTACAAGCACTATTCCTGCTTTGTTTATAAACAATAATAGTAACGTCGGCATTGGAACAACAAGTCCATCAGCAAAACTGCATGTCGTAGGAGGTGATGCTGTATTTAGTCATAGAATAGGCATCAGCACAACTTCTCCTAATGCAATGTTAACTATTAGAGGTACATCAACGAATAATTTATTTAGTGTTTATGCTTCTAATTCAGATCAAGTTTTGACTATTAATTATCGAGGTGACATAAATATTGGCGGTGGTAAATTTTTTATCAACTACCTTGGTAATGTAGGCATAGGGACAATTATTCCCGGGGTAGCATTAGATGTTTTGGGAGACATAAAATCTAGTGCAACAATAACAGCAGCAGTAGTATCATCGTCAAAAATATGCTTAGCTGGAACTTGTCGAACTACTTGGCCAAGTGGTAGTGTAGGTAATATTAGCGGGAGTGGAAACAGTGGTTATATTGCTAAATTCAATGATACAAACTCGATTACAAATTCTGTGATTTATGAACAATCTTCTAATATCGGCATTGGAACAACAAATCCATTAGCAAAATTGCATGTTGACGGAGGTGGAGGTAAGGTTGTATTTACTAATAGTAACGTCGGCATTGGAACAACAAATCCATTAGTAAAGTTAGAGGTTAGCGGTGATGCTAAGTTTATTGGCAATGTTAGCGTTTCTGGTTATGTTGAAGCTGATATGATAAAACAAAAATTTTGTTTAAATTCTTCATGTACTTCCTTTCGACAATCAACTGCTATAAGAGGTATATATGATGTTAGTGGATCAGGTGGTAGTGGTACGGTTTTATACTGTCGTCCTAATGATAAAGTTATATCTGCTTTTATGGCTGGCTATGGAGGAAATGATAATTTTGGATGGGAGATAGTAATAAATGATTTGCAAGAAGGAGTTAAATTTTATCCGGAGGTGAATGCTACGAATTTAAGAGTTAGATGCTTAAAACTTCAATAATAGGATATTATAAGATTATTCAGTGAAATTCAGTTAAATTTAGTATATTATAAATTTTTTAAAATGAACTTACAAAATAAATTATATTTAGTTAAAGCGGGTTTGGTGCTAGCGATTTTAGTTTTTTTAATATTTTTGTTTAATTATTTTGTTAAAGCTCAAGAATCATCAGGATCTCCATCTTTTAATGTTTCTGGTTGGGCGTGGACTAATATGGCTTCAGGTTCATCTCCTATTTATGATCATGATCCAACTATTGGTTGGGTGGTTTTTAGTTGTAATACAAAGATTAAAAAGAATAACGACACAGAAGAACCAATTAAAATCTGTAGCGACGGTCTTGATAAAGGTAAGATATGCAACATTGGCGTAGCTACCGGAATCCCACGAGTTGATTGTAGAAATTATGATGGTAGCATTAATAATGGCTTTTGTCAAGATGCTTGCAGAGTTTCTCGTTTTGGAGTTGATATTAATACTTCAACTGGATGTATAACTGGTGATGCTTGGAGCTCTAATATTGGTTGGATTAGTTTTAACAAAAATTCTTCTACTTTTATAAATGGGATTTCAAGATTCCCCAATGGTTACAATCCAGCAAGCAGCACTTGTCCCAATTCTTTAGCTGTTTTAGAATCAACAAGCACGCTTTTTGTTACTACCACAAAAATATTAGGTTGGGCAAGAGCTGTTGCGCCTGCTATTTTTCAGGATAGAGAGGGCAGATTTTATGATCCTCATCCTAACTCAGGAGGATGGGATGGTTGGATTAGCTTTAATAAATTCACCGGCACTGTTGATTATGGTGTATACATTGATAAAAATGGTGATTTTCACGGTTGGGCATGGAGTGATGATAAAATTGGTTGGTTGTCGTTTAATAGCGAAGATACTAGATCAACTATTCCTTATAAGGTTTCTTTAAGTAGTTCAACAATTTCAAGAAATTTAGCGCTTACTTTAACTCCTAATCCTAATCCAGTGACTGTTGGTCAAACAACTACTTTTAGTTACAGCACTTCAGGAACTGTAAATTGTAATATTACTGAATTTTGGTCAGGCGTGCCTTGTGGTTTAAGTATTACTACATCTTCTTGTAACTATGTGCCAACAGCAACTGGTAATTATGCTTATTACATCGCAGCAACAGCAACTTGCGCTGGAATTACATTTTTTGCTACTAGTGGTACGACTTTAGTTGTTACTGATGCTCCAATTGCGACTTTAAATATTAATAGCTATCCTTCTGGTGTTTCCTTTAATAGTTCCTTTGGTAGTTTCACTACTCCTCGTACCGTAACCTCAACAGCAACTATTACTGCTACTTTAATAGCGTCATCATCGGTTAACAAAAATGGAACTAATTATGATTTTGTTGAGTGGGTTAACTGCAATTCTGTAAGTGGTTCTAATGGTGAAACTTGTAATGTAAGCGTAAATCCAGGAGAGACTATAAGTATTACAGCTAATTATAGGGCGCGTGGTGTAGCTACATTAAATATTATTAGCTCGCCTATTAGCGTTTCTATTAATGATGCTTTAATAAACGGATCTAGCGCAAACTTTACTACTCCTCATACCGTAACATCAACAGCAACTATTACTGCTACTTTAACAGCACCACTATCGGTCATAAGTGGAACTAATTATGATTTTGTTAAGTGGGTTGACTGCGATTCTGTAAGTGGTTCTAATGGTGAAACTTGTAATGTAACCGTTGCTCCAGGTGCAATAACTACTGTCAGTGCTAATTACAACACATCTTCACCTCCATCTCCACCTACAACAGGTAGTACTACTTTAAAAATTGTTACTCCTGCATGTAATGGCGAGATAGCAACTACATCTCATTTAAGTAGATATGCAGCTAGGAGTGACCCTCAAGGCGGAGAATATTTATCAGCTTTCAACACGACCTCACTTATAACTGAATATAATGCGTTTTTGAGTAGTAGAGATGCAAACAGAACTCAATGTCCTTATATTGTTATAAATGATAAAAGTTCTTCGTTTAAATTATTTATAGATGTTGAAAATGTTAATACTTCTACTACTTATACTATTAAAATTAAAAATAACACATCTGGAAAGGAGGGTTCATTATTAGATGAGACGAGATTTAGTCAAAGCAATGAATTAAAATATATAAGCATAACTGATATTAGCGCTGATGGAATAATGAGCGAATTCGCAGGTCTTAATACTGTTTCATTAGAAGAATTTAGGTCAAGAAATGTGGTGGCTACGTCATCTTTAAATATATATGGATTGCGCGTAGGTGGCGATTCATGTTATTTAAGGAATCAACCTGAGAAAATTTCAAGCAGTATCTATAGGTCTTTGTGTAATTTCTGGATTAATGAGACAGGAATGATTAGACAGCAATGATTTGTTTTGTTTGAAGTATATGGTATAATAATAAATAATTATACAAGGGGTTGATTTATTTTTTTGCAAAAATTTTTAGATTTTTATTATGTCAATAAAAACAATAAAATCTCGTAGTTCAGGAAAGATTATAAGAGTTTTGGTTGATAAGTCAGCGATAATAACGGCGCAAAAACCGTACAAGCCTTTAACTGTTGCTTTAAAAAAACGAACTGCTCGCAATTCTCAGGGAAGAATTACTGTTCGTTTTAGAAGTAATCCTTATCATAGACGTTTATATCGTATTATAGATTTTTCCCGTTTAGATAAAAAAGGTATTGTAGGCACGGTAGAAACTATTGAATATGATCCTAATCGAAGCGCTTTTATTATGTTAGTAAGTTACTTGGATGGTGATAAAAGATATCATTTAGCGCCAGAAAACATCAAAGTAGGAGATAAAATTGTTTGCGACGAGAATACTTCTTTGCAGATTGGCAATCGAATGGCTTTAAAAAATATTAATTCAGGAACAGAGATTTTTGAATTAGAGTTAGTTCCGGGTTCAGGTGGTAAGTTGATTAGATCAGCGGGTTCTTTTGGGGTGATGATGGGAATTGAAAAAAATTATGCTTTAATTAAAATGCCATCAGGTGAAATTCGTAAGATTCACAAAGAATGTTATGCAACTTTAGGACGCGTGTCTAATTCAGGTCATCGTTTAGAGCAATGGGGTAAAGCAGGTCGTAGTCGTTGGCAGGGTAGAAGACCTAAGGTAAGAGGTTCAGCAATGAATCCGAGGGATCATCCTTATGGCGGTGGTGAAGGTAAGGCAACTCGTGGTACGCGCAAACCTAAAGATAAATGGGGTAATATTACTGGCGGTAGAAAAACAAGAAACGTTAAAAAACCTTATTCAAAGCTTATAATTAAACGTAGAAAGTAATTTTAATATAATTGAATAATGAGTAGGAGTATTAAAAAAGGTTTTTATGTTAACGAAAAATTAATGAAGAAAGTTATGAAGGTTAGGGAATTGCCTTTGGAAGATAGACCTAAAAATGTTATTAGGACTTGGTCTCGCGATTCAACAATTACGCCCGAAATGATTGGTTTAGTTTTTGAAGTTCACAATGGTAAGAATTTTATTAAAGTTAAAGTAGTTGAAGATATGGTTGGTCATAAATTAGGCGAGTTTGCGCCAACGCGTAAATTTATTAAACATGGTGGTAGGGCGGCTGAATTAATGGCAAAAAAGCAAGGACAGGCGACTAAATAATTTTTTTAAAAATGCCAGAAGCTATTGCTAAATTAAATTATTTTAGAATGTCACCTCGCAAAGTACGTATGGTGGCAAAGATAATCAAAGGTTTACCGGTTAATTATGCCGAAAGACAATTGATGTTTTATAATAAAAAAGCTGCTAAAGCATTGTTAAAGCTTTTAAAATCAGCAATAGCCAATGCAAAAAATAAAGGTTATGATAGTAAAGATTTATATGTTGAAAAAATAGTTGTTAATGAAGGACCACATTTATTAAAAAGATTTTATCCTAAAGCAAGAGGAAGAGTTGGTAGAATTTTAAAAAGAATGTCGCATATAGAAATTTGCCTTGGTAAAATTGAAAATATGCCTTTGCGCAAAAAAGAACAAAAAAATAAACAAGATAGTCAAAAATTAATAACACAGACTTCATAAGCAAATGGGTCATAAAGTATCGCCAACAGGATTAAGATTGGGCATTAATAATTATTGGAAATCAAGATGGCTAACTTTGAGAAATTATAAAGTTTTTTTAGAAGCTGATTATATTATTCGTAAAACTATAAAAGAAAATTTTCCCAAGGCTTCAATTGTAGAAATTATTATTGAAAGAAAAAGTTTGGATATATGTAAATTGATTATTAAAACCGCCAAACCAGCTTTTTTAATCGGTAAAGAAGGACAAGTTTTAAAAAATTTAATTAAAAAAATAGAAAAAAACACAGAAGCTTTGTTTAAGCAGAATAACTTATCTATGCCAAGACTAGATGTTGATATTGTTGAGGTTAAAAAACCATTTTTATCAGCTGCTTATTTAGCTGAATTAGCAGCAATTGATATAGAAAAAGGTATGAACACAAGAAAAGTTTTGAAAAAAATTATAGAAAAAGCTAAGCAAAGCAAAGAAATTATCGGTATTAAAGTTAAAGCTAGCGGAAGATTAGAAGGAGCAACAATTAAGCGAAGAGAAACAATTATTTCGGGAAGAATGTCGTTGTCAAAATTAATTGCTGATATTGATTATTGCGAAAGACAGGTATTTACAAAATCAGGTATTGTTGGTTTAAAAATATGGCTTTACAAAGGCGATAAAGATAATTATCTTGATTTAGACAATGTTTCAGCCTAAAAAGTTAAAATTTCGTAAATTTCAATCAGAAAGAATTTTAAGCAACAGTTTAGCTACTAAAGGTTATTCTTTGGTTTATGGTAAGATGGGTTTAAAAGCATGCGAAGGAAAAATGATTAATGATAAACATCTTAATGCTTGCGTAAATGAGTTGAAGAGAAGATTAGGCAAAAAGGGAAGGTTTTGGTTGCGTATTTTTCCGCATATACCTAAAACAAAGAAACCTCCAGAAACAAGAATGGGAGGTGGTAAGGGCGATATTGAGAAGTATGTAACATTTGTTAAAGCAGGTAATATTTTATTTGAAGTTGATGGCTTAGATGATGCATCTTTAAAGAATGCTTTGAAGCTAACAAGCTATAAATTACCGCTTAAAACAAAAATTGTCAGTCGTTGATTTTGTTAAGATCATTTAGTTAAAGACTATGTTATAATTTTTTTATTGCTATGAAAACAGCTGAATTAAGAAATAAAACAATACCAGAGTTGCAAAAATTAGCTAGAGATTTAAGAGCTAAAATTAATCAGTTAATCACTGAAAAATCTTTTAATCGTTTAAAAAATACTAATTTAATTAAATTGCATAAAAAGGATTTAGCCAGAGTTTTAACTGTTTTAAAAGAAAAGTCAAAATAAAAGTATAATATTTTTACAATGAGAAAAAAAGTTAAAGGCGTAGTTATTTCAGATAAAATGAATAAAAGTCGTGTTGTTATAGGTAAAACATTAAGGCAATATCCTTTGTATAAAAAATATTATCAGCATATTACGAAGTATTATGTTCATGATGAGAAAAATCTTTCAAGAGTCGGCGATGAGGTTTTAATTGAGGAGACAAGACCTTTATCAAAATTAAAAAGGTGGCGTTTAGTTAAAATTTTAAAGAAAAACGAAGAACAACAATGATTCAACGTAGAACTATTTTAAATAGCGCTGACAACTCAGGAGCAATAAAATTACAGTGCATTGGTATTATTAAAAAAGGAAATGCTCGTTATGCGGAGATAGGTGATTTGATAACTTGTTCAGTAAAAGTTGCTGAACCTCGAAGCGAGGTTAAGAAAGGAGATGTTGTTAAAGCAGTTGTTGTTCGTCAGAAAAATAATTATCATCGCAAAGATGGCACTTATATAAGGTTTGAAGAAAATGCATGTGTTTTAATAAAGAATTTAAAAACAAAAGAAATTGTTGGTAACCGTATTTTTGGTCCAATCCCTCGTGAAATAAAAGAATTAGGTTATACGAAAATAGCTAATTTAGCAGTTGAATTAGTTTAAATAAAATAATGAAAATCAAAAAAAACGATTTAGTTTTAGTTATTAAAGGTAAAGATAGAAAAAGAACGGGCAAAGTTATAAAAGCTTTACCAAAAGAAAATAAAGTTGTCATTGAAGGTTTAAATTTGGTAAAAAAACATATACGCCCTCGTCGTCAAGGAGAGAAAGGAAAAATTGTCGAAGTGCCAAGACCGATTTATGTGAGCAATGTTAAGCTTATTTGTCCGAAATGTGGTGATGCCACTAAGGTTGGCTACAATATTGTCGATAATAAGAAAAAACGTTTTTGTAAAAAATGCAAAAAGATTATAGATTAGATTTAAAGAAAACACACCCGGTTAGAGGTATAATTCAGATTGGTATTGGTAAATTGATAACTCAGCATTCCGATAGTGAAAAGAAAATCATTGAAGATGCTACTTATGTTCTGTCAATGGTTACCGGACAAAAACCAAAAATTGTTAAAGCAAAGAAATCTATTTCTGGTTTTAAGTTAAGACAAGGAATGCCGGTCGCTGTTTTAGTTACTTTACGTAAAAAAAGATTATTAGATTTTATTAAGCGATTGATAATATATGCTTTACCGCGTACTAAAGATTTTTATGGATTAAATAAAAATAATTTTGACAATAAGGGAAATATTAATTTAGGCTTAAAAGATTTAAATGTTTTTCCGGAAATAGTTTCTGATAAAATTAAATATAGTTTTGGAGCGCATATTAATTTAGTTGGTTCTGGTAAAACTAAAGAAGATAATATTAAAATGTGGCAAGAATTAGGTTTTCCAGTATCTAAAAAATAAAAAGTTTAATTATTAAACAATGGTTAGCAAAGCACAAATAGAACGTTGGAAAAAAACACCAAAGTATAAAACAAGAAAAAGAAATGTTTGTTTTCGTTGTGGTCGAACACGCGCTTTTTTTCGAGACTTCTCTTTATGTCGTATTTGTTTAAGAGAAATGGCTCATAAAGGCGAAATTCCCGGATTAAAAAAAGCAAGTTGGTAAAACAATGACAGATCCCATAGCTGATTTACTTACAAGAATTAGAAACGCCTTACGAGTGAATAAAACGATGATTGAAGTGAATGTTTCAAAGATGGCGATAGCTATTGCAAAGATTTTAAAAGATAATAGCTTAATCAATGATTTTAAAATTAATCAAACAAAACCGCCGAAAATGGTTATATTTTTAAAATACAGCGACGACGGCAAGCCATTTATTGAAGATTTAAAGAGAATATCTAAGCCAGGAAGAAGAGTCTATGCTGGCTATAAAGATTTAAAACCCCTAAGAAGTGGTTTTGCTTTCCGGATTGTCTCAACAAATAGAGGAGTAATGATTGATAGTGAAGCGAAGAGAAGAAAATTAGGCGGGGAAATAATTTGCGAAGTTTATTATTAATCAATTAATATTAATGTCTAAAATAGGCGAAAAACCAATTATTATTTTAGAAGGCGTGACGATTGATAAAGTGAATGATCAAGAAATTAAAATTAAAGGACCTAAAGGAGAGGTAAATTTTTCTTTACCGTCTAATTTTACTTTTGTTTTTGAGGATAAACAAATTAAAATTGTCCCTCATCTTAATATTGACAACAAAGATCAGTTAGATCGCAAAACAAAAGCTTTATGGGGAACGCTGCGATCGCTTCTAAATAATAAAATTATCGGTGTTAGTCAAGGATTTGAAAAAGTTTTAATATTAGAGGGATTAGGATATGGAGGCGAAATAAGAGATAATAAATTAGTCTTTAAAATAGGTTATTCTCATCCTGTAAGCATTGACATTCCTTCGGATGTTGAAGTATCTATTAAGCCAGAAAAGGGTAAAAGTTTGATTTATGTTCGTGGCATTGACAAAGAACGAGTTGGTTCTTTTGCGGCAAAGATTAAATCATTGAAGAAAGCTGATCGTTATCATCAAAAAGGTTTTAGGTATATTGATGAGATCATTAAATTAAAGCCTGTTAAAAAAGCAACAAAATAAAATTATTATAAAAAATGGATAAAGCTAAAAGATTACAAAGAAAAAGAAGAATAAGACAAAAGATTAAAGGTACAGCAGAAAGACCACGTTTGAGCGTTTTTCGTTCTAATAGAAATATTTATGTGCAAGCAATTGATGATGATAAAGGCATTACCTTGGCTGCTGTTAATAGTTTAACTTTTAAAGAAAAATTAACCAATAAACAAAAAGTGGAGAAAGTTGCTGAAGAGTTTGCTAAAAAGATTTTAAGTAAAGGTATAAAGACAGTTGTTTTTGATAGAAATGGCTTTGCTTATTCCGGTCGTATTAAATTATTAGCTGAACTTTTAAGAAAACAAGGATTAATATTTTAGATATGACTAAAACTGATAGCGAACAAAAAATTGATTATAAAGTAGTAGAAATAAGAAGAGTAGCAAAGGTTACTGAAGGTGGCAAGCGTTTAAAAATTAGAGCTGTAGTGGTTGTTGGCAATCATCAAGGACGAGTGGGAATTGGCATTGCCAAGGGTGACGATTTTAGCGATGCAGTTAGTAAGGCTAAAAAAGCTGCTGAAAAAAATATGATTTCTGTGCCAATCATTAATGGAACAGTCCCTTATTCTGTAAAAGCTAAAATAGGCGCAGCCGAGATATTGATTAAACCAGCCAAAAGTGGTAAAGGATTAGTTGCTGGTAGCGCTGCAAGAAATGTTTTAGCTTTGGCAGGCTATAAAGATGTTAGCGCTAAAATTTTAGGTGTTACTAAAAATGTTTTATTAAATACTTTTGTTACTTTAAAAGCCTTAAGTCAATATCAAGATTATGACAAGAAAAAATATATTAAGGAATTATTAAAAGGTAAAAAATTAGTAAGTCAAAGTGAATCCGTTGATAAGTAATTTTTATTCAATTTCGAACAATGCAGCTTCATCAAATAAAATTTAGTTTAAGAAAAAGAAAAAGAGTAGGACGAGGCGGTAAAAAAGGTAATTATTCTGGTAGAGGTTTGAAGGGACAAAAGTCAAGAGCTGGTCGACGTATTCGTCCAGCGGTTAGAGATATTATTTTAAAATTACCCAAACGTAAAGGTTTTAAAAATATTAAAATTAAAAGAAAAATTTTTGTTATTAATTTAGACAATATTGATAAAAAATTTAATGCCAACGAGATTGTTAGCCTTAAAACATTAGTTGCGAAAAAATTACTTACAATACCTAAAAGCGTAAAAAGTTTTAAGGTTAAAATTTTAGGCAGAGGCAATTTAACAAAATCATTATTATTTAAACCGGAATTTATTTTTTCTGACCGAGCTCTTAATAAAATTGAAGATTCGGGCAGCAAAATCGAATGAACATTGTCAATCTTTTAAAACAATTATTGTTTTATCATGATTTACGACGTCGAGTTGTTATTGTTTTGCTTTTATTGTTATTTTTTAGATTATTAGCAAATATACCGTTACCGGATATCGACCGTCAGTCTATAAGTAATTTTTTTACAGGTAAAAGTTTTTTAGGACTTTTTGATTTATTCGCTGGTGGTGCATTGTCAAATTTTTCTTTAGTAATGCTTGGTTTAGGTCCTTATATTACAGCAACGATTATTTTACAGATTTTGACATTTGTTTATCCAAGATTAAAAGAAATGTATTATGAAGAAGGTGAAATTGGTAGGGCTAAATTTATGCAATATGCAAGGATTATAACTATTCCTTTAGCCTTTTTACAAGCTCTGGGATGGATAAATTTTTTGATTGCTAACAATATTGTGCCTTTTAATGGTTATATCAATTTGGTTAAAGATGCTTTATTAGTTACCGTGGGAACAATGATTTTAATGTGGATAGGTGAATTGATTACTGAACAAAAATTGGGCAATGGCATTTCGTTGATTATTTTTTCAGGTATTGTTTCACATATGCCGCAAGTTATTTATAAAGCGTATTTAGATATATCTAACTTTAATGTAGTTATTATTCAAAGTTATTTATTATTTTTAGCATTAGCTTTGTTAGTAATCGTAGGTATTATTTTTATTAATGAAGCTGAAAGAAGAGTGCCGCTCACTTTTGCTAAAAGAGTTAGAGGTAATCGCATTTATGGCGGTGCTAACACTTATTTGCCTATACGTTTGTCGCAAGCTGGTGTTATTCCAATTATTTTTGCTATCGCTGTTTTATTATTTCCTCAGACTATATTTCAGTTATTAGCTAAAAGCAATTGGGGATTTGTTAGCGCTATTTTAAGCAGCATTAATAGTTTTTTGAGTAATCAATTATTTTTTGGTTTTCTTTATTTTATTTTAGTTTTTGTTTTTACTTATTTTTATACCTCAGTAGCTTTTAATCCTGATGAAATTGCTAAGAATTTGCAAAATAACGGTGCTTTTATACCCGGCGTACGTCCTGGCAAAGAAACTCAAAAATACTTTAAAGATACTGTTTTTCGTTTAACATTTTTTGGCGGTTTGTTTTTAGGTTTTATTGCTGTTTTGCCTTATATTTTTCAATATATTACCGGTGTTCAATATTTATCTATTGGTGGAACTTCTATTTTAATTATTGTTTCTGTTGCTATCGAAACGGTTAAACAAATAAGATCGGAAATTAGCTTACGGCGTTATGAAACATAAACATTTTTTTAAAAATATAGTTTTTTTTATAGGACCACCAGCTTCAGGCAAAGATACTCAAGCAGAAATTTTAGCCAAAGAACTTAACGGCAAATTGCTAACAACAAGTTCTCTATTAAGAGATTTTTTTTCTCAGAATAAGAAAAAATTTCTTTATTTTAACAATAAAAAAATTGACCTTCGCCGGGAGGAACGAAAGATGCTTAACGGTAAGTTAGTTAATTCTAATTTAGTACTTTATGTTTTGTTGAATAGCATTCTAAACTTAACTAAAAAATATAATTTATTATTATTTGCTGGTTCGCCACGTACTTTAAAAGAAGCAAAACAAGAGCTTACATTTTTTAATACTCATAATATTAATTTCCTGACTATTTTTTTAGATATTGACGAGAAAGAAATAATAAAACGTGCTTTAAAAAGAGCTCGAATTGACGATAAGAAAGCAATTGTTTTAAAAAGAATTAACTTTTACAAAAGAAATACTTTGCCAGCTATTAAATTTTTAGCTAAACATAAGGTGCTTTTATCAATTAATGGTAAAGGTTCAATTTTGCAAGTACATAAACGAATTTTACGCGCTTTAACAAATTGTTTGCATATTTAATTTTTTATTAATTTTTATTTTGCTTGATATAATATTTATGGAGGGGTGCGAGAACGGCTAATCGGGCGGTCTTGAAAACCGCTGGCTTTTACAGCCTTGTGGGTTCGAATCCCACCCCCTCCGCCAGTTTACAATTTCAGCGTTTTTGAATATTTTTTGTTTTGTTGTTTTTGTTGGTTGTTAATGATTTAGGTGTCTTGGTAAAAGTAATAAATTATAATGAAATCAAGTAATAAATTAACAATTGTTGAAAATATAAAGAAATATCGGTTAAAAGTTAGGAGTTTCTCAAAACAAGCTTTCAAAATTAACTGACATTACTTATGACGCGATTATCAAGATTGAATTAGAATAAATAAAAATCTTAAAACCAAAAGTTAAATTTTTAATTTAATCAATATTATTGTTAAATTATTCAATTTGACTTGAATAGATAATTATGACTGAAGATTTTTTGAAAAATTTAATCAAAGAATATAAACACTTGACTATTTATGTTTATCCCAATCATGGTTATCTTGGAGGTTGCGTTATGCGGTGCAAACGCGAAGATGCTTTTGATTTGATAAATACAACGCCGGAGGAATAAATAGGGCTACTTTTTGTTTTGTGATATTTGAAAGAGGCAATAAAAAAAGCTTTTTAACAAGATTGGCTTAATTATTAGTTTTTGATAAATGAAACAAGAGACGTTTGCGCTGTCATTTTGTTACTCGCTACGTAAAACTAAAAACATTTATTAATATTGTATTTGAAGATAAACTCTATGGACATAATCATAAAAAAGGTAATAGTTTCGTAACATCAGAAGAATTACTAAAGGCGATTCGAGAAGAATTAAAAAAGGCATTAAAATAATTTTAAAAACGGCTCATTCGTGAAGCGGGTATGGCGAGTAGGGAAAAATTTACCAATTGTTTGCTTGCGAGTTGATTACGATATTAGAGTAAATTCGTTGTTTGATAAGTTTTAAAGCGTGTTTGAGTTAAAACAACTTGGAAAAATTATGTTATTTGATCATAATTATATAATAATGAGTATAATAATGAGTATATTAAACAAAAAATTATTATAAAACATATGAGCTCTGAAAATCCGATTAAATCTAAGGAAGTGTTCTCGAAAATAAGAATTGAAATTGATCCAGATTTTAATGGTTTTGTTCCAGACGAGTTTATGCAAAATCCTATAGAATATTTTGAAAAGATGGGACGGAATATAAAATCAGGAGAAATTAAACGAGATAAATTTGGTAGAATACGCGAAGATCCAACTGCTGTTAAAGAATTTCCAGTTTGGCGAGATGCAAAAGGAGACGAATTACAAACAATTGCTAAGAGAGTAAATATAAAAAAAGGGAAAATTGGAGAATCTGGTAATCCATTTTATGAATATGAAATTATGAAAATTGTAAGAAGCATTAGCTTGCCTGCTCCGCGTCCTGTTGCGAAAGTTGAACAGCAGGGAGTATATTTGATTGTAATGGAGAAAGTGCCTGGGATTAATTGGCACGAAAACAACGAACTTGAACTAAAAGAAAAAGGTTTCAGCGATGAAGATATCGAAAATCTTAAAAGGCAGGCGGAAATAATGATGGTTGAATTACAACAAAGATTTGAAGAAGCTGGAATTATTCGTGGTTGGAAATTAAAAGATATGATTTTTGATATTGATTTTGAAAATAAAAAAATTAGAAAAATTATACCTACTGATTGGGAAAGAACAAAAATTAACATAAAGAAACTAGAAGAGTATAGAAAGAGAATTCAGGGATAGAAATGTATTTATAAGTTAAATAGGGTTAAATAATTCTTAAATTTTTATTAGAAAACTTAAGAATTGTTTTTTTATATTCAAAACTTTATTTTATTTTTTGAATTTATATTGCTCCTTAGATAAAGAATTAGTTGTTTGTTGGTTAAGATTAAAAAGAAAATTTAACCTTTTATTCTTATTTTGTAAATTTGGGTTTTTGAATTTTGGTTAATATTTTAATATCATTAGCTCCAATGTGATTTGATATACGATGTAATTTCGCTAACTTTTAAGGGTACAGTTGTATTATTGATTCTAACAAAAAATAATTCTTCGTTATCAAATTTTACATATACCGGTTTATCACTTGGAAAAACTTTAATAATAGCTATTTCCTTATCTTCAATTTTTTGAAAAAAAATTTTGACATATTTATGATATTGAATGCCGATATAATGTTTAAAGATGTTGAGAAAATGATTTTGAAAACTGTCGCTGTTTTTTTTAGGTAATGTTTGATAGTCGGCATCTAGACCAGTTACTCTTTGTTCATCGTCAACGCCAATAATTAAAAATCCTCCTTGGCTATTTAAAAAACCAGCGATAGTTTTGATAATTGCTTTTTCTAAATTTTTATTTACCTTGCCTTCTTTAAAATCCCATCGCATAGATTGTTTAAATTCAATATTTTCACTTTCTTTGCGTTGTAAAATGCTTGCTAAACTTTCGCCTTGGTAAAGTTCATTGATGTATTTTCTTTTAATGTTGTTAATAATTATTTTTTTTATTTGTTTTGGATTATAAATATTGTCTAAGATTAAAGTTTGATTATCTTGGGAATTGTAAATAATAATATTGCCAACATTAAAAAATTTGTCAAGGGGAGTATGAGATAATTTGACTTCTATTTTTTCATTAAGATATATTATTTGTCTTTTTTTGGCAATAAAATTTTTTTCATAAATAATAACATCGGGATAAATAGTTATAGTTTCCAAATGCCATTTTATAAAAGCAGCGACGATTAAGATTATTTCCGCTAAGACTATAAATAATAATTTAGCTAATTCGTATGAGATTATTTGAGTTAAATTAAGAGCTTTATATATTTCTCCATAATTTGCTAAAATTGCAGCTATAAAATATAAAAAACTGCCTAAAAATTGAATAATAATTAGGTTTTTGATAATTACAATAGGATGTTTTTTTATAACTATATTTTTCATATAGTTTTATATTAAGATTATGTATTTTGTATACTTATTATACGATAAAGACTTGACAAAAAAATAATTATTTGTTATACTTTTATTATATTTAAATGTTAATTTAGCCCTTTTTTCTTTTTTTATAAAGAAAGCCCTTTTCGGCTTTTATTTAATGTTTGCGTCAAAAAACTTTTCCAAATTTAAGTATTTAGAAATTAATGATTTGTTAAAAGATATTAAGGAATCTTTTAATAATTTTCTGTTTTTAAAATTTGAAAATATTATTAAAGAATATTTTCCTATTTATGATTATTCTGAAAAGGAATTGAGATTAGATTTTAAAGGTTTGGAGTTAGGTTCACCAAAAATAACTGAAGATGAAGCTAAATACTATGGCATAAATTTTGATATCCCTTTACGTTTTAATTTTGTTTTGCATAATCTTGTTACTGGCGATGCTAAAGAGCAAAAGATATTTTTTGGCGACATTCCTGCAATGACTAAAAGCGGTACTTTTATTATTAATGGCATTGAAAGAATTATCGTTAATCAATTATTAAGATCTCCGGGCATTTATTTCTCTTATCTTATGTATGGTGATGCTAAAAAATTTGGTGCTAAAGTTATGCCTCATCAAGGAGCGTGGCTTGAATTTCAAACTGAAGCAACCGATATTATTCAAGTAAGAATTGATCGTCATAAAAAAGTTCCGGTGACTATTTTATTAAAAGCTTTTGGCTTTGAAAGCAATGACGAGATTTTAAATTTTTTTGGTAATGATAATTTTATCGTTAATACTTTGAAAAAAGATAATACTTTAAATAGAGAAGAAGCTTTATTAGAAATTCATCGTAAATTAAAACCTTTTGAACCTAATACCTACGACAACGCTCTTTTTTATTTTGAAAATACATTTTTAAATCCAGCTCGTTATAATCTTTCTCCTATAGGGAGATATCATGTTAATAGACGTTTGAACAATGATTCGCAGTCTCCTTGTTTAGAACGTCGCGATATTGAGTTAATTATTAAAGAAATTATTCGTTTAAACAATGATCAAAATGCTGAAAGAGATGATATTGATGCTTTGTATAATCGAAGAGTGCGTGATGTTGCTGAATTGTTAGAAAATCAAACGCGAATTGGTTTATTAAGATTAAAAAAAGATATTCAAGACAGAATGAGTGCTGTTGATAAATCTCAAGCTTTATTGCCTTCACAGGTTGTTTATCCAAGAAAATTTATTAATTCTATAATTGAATTTTTTAATATCTCGCCATTGTCACAGATTTTAGATCAAGTTAATCCTTTGTCAAGCATAGAACATAAAAGAAAATTAACCGGTGGTGGTCCTGGCGGATTAACCAAAGAAAGAGCTACTTTAGAAGCAAGAGATGTTCATCCTTCTCATTATGGTAGAATATGTCCAATTCAAACTCCTGCTGAAGGACAAAGCGTTGGTATTAGTTTAAGTCGTGCTTTATATGCAAGAAGAAACGAGTACGGTTTTTTGGAAACTCCTTATTATAAAGTTGTTAATGGCAAAATTAGCAATGAAATTGTTTGGCTTACAGCTGATCAAGAAGCTAAAGAAATTATTGCCTCACGATTTGTTAATATAGACAACAAAGGAAATATTTTAGACGAAGAAGTTGAGGCAAGAGTATACGGAGAGCCAAGACTTGTTTCTAAAGATGAAGTTACCTTAATAGATGTTTCTCCTTTTCAAATCTTTTCATTAGCAACTTCTTTAATTCCTTTTGTTGAACATGATGATGCTAACAGAGCCCAGATGGGTTCTAAAATGCAAAATCAAGCAGTTACTTTGGTTAAGCCTGATATTCCTTTAGTATCTACAGGTTTAGAAGAAAAAACAGCAAGAGAATCTGGATTAGTTATCATTGCTGAACACGACGGGGAAGTAGTTTATGTTGATGCTGATTGCATTATTTTAAAATGCAAAACTAGCAAAGGTTATGAAAAGGTTGTTTATAATTTACGCAAGTTTCAAAGAACTTCAGCTTTTACTTGCTATAATCAAAAACCAATTGTTCGCTTAGGTCAAAAAGTGAAGAAAGGAGATGTTTTAACCGATGGTCCTGCAATTAAAAACGGCACTTTAGCATTAGGACAAAATGTGTTGATGGCATTTTTACCGTGGCATGGTTATAATTATGAAGATGCTATTATTGTTTCGGAAAGATTGTTAAAAGACGATCTTTTTTCTTCTATTTATTTAGAAGAGTTTTCGGTTGATGTTTTAGACACAAGATTAGGACCAGAAATTACAACTTATGATATTCCTGAAGTGCCTGAAAATAAATTAAGAAATTTAGATATTGATGGTTATATTCAAGTTGGTACTTATGTTAAACCGGGCGATATTCTTGTTGGTAAAATAACGCCAAAAAGAGAAGTAGAAATCACTCCTGAAGAAAAATTATTAAAAGCTATTTTTGGAGAAAAAGCGGAAGAGAAAAAAGATTCGTCTTTATATTTAGAACCTGGCAAAGAAGGAAGAGTGATTAAGGTTAAGGTTTTGAATCGTAGTAAGGGCGAAATTACTGAGCCAGGAGTTTTGAAAAGAGTTTTTGTTGAAATAGCTAAATTGCGCAAAATTCAAATCGGCGATAAATTAGCTAATCGACATGGTAATAAGGGTGTTATTTCGGTGATTTTGAAAGAGGAAGATATGCCATTTTTGCCTGATGGTCGACGTTTAGATATAGTTCTTAATACTACAGGTATTATTTCAAGAATGAATATAGGACAGATTTTAGAAGCGCATTTAGGTTTAGCTGCCCATAAGTTACAATATAGAGCTATTGTTCCTCCTTTCTCTGGTTTTACGGCTGATGAGGTAAAAGCAGAATTAAGGAAAGCAAACTTACCCGAAGATGGTAAAACAATTTTATACGATGGTTTAACTGGTGAACCTTTTAATCAAAGAGTTACTGTAGGTTATATGACTATTATGAAATTAGTACATATGGTTGAAGATAAAATTCATGCGCGTTCTATTGGTCCTTATTCTTTAATTACTCAACAACCTCTTGGTGGTAGAGCGCAATTTGGTGGGCAAAGATTAGGAGAAATGGAAATGTGGGCTTTAGCAGCTCATGGCGCTACAGAAATTTTACAAGAAATGCTTACTATCAAATCTGACGATATTGTTGGTCGTAATTTAGCTTATGAGCAAATTATTAAAGGAGAAAAAGTTGAAATAACTTATTATTCTACTATTTTTGAAGTATTATTGAACGAATTGAAAGCTTTAGGTTTTAATGTAGAAATTCAATATTATCCTAAAGATAAAGATAAACCAACCTTACCTTTGGGTGAATTAGGTCAAACAACTGAAATACCCCAAGAACAACATAATGAATAGAAAAATTCCGACATCGGAAATAGAAAAATTAATATTAAAGATTGCTTCACCAGAAGAAATTTTAAGTTGGAGCAAAGGCGAAGTTTTGAGACCGGAAACTATTAATTATCGTACCGGTAAACCTGAAAGAGCCGGTCTTTTTTCAGAAGTTATTTTTGGTCCAATGAAAGATTTTGAATGCGCTTGTGGTAAGTATAAAAAACCTCAAATTAAGGGTATAACTTGCGAAAGATGTGGGGTGGAAATTATTCATTCTTCAGCGCGCCGAGAACGGATGGGACATATAACTTTAATTTCACCGGTAGCCCATATTTGGTTTTTAAAAGTTTATCCCTATCCTTTAAAAATATTTTTAGATATTCCTTTGCATCAATTAGAAAAAGTAATTTATTATTCAGCTTATATAATTACTCGCGTTGATGAAAACGAGAAGAAAAAGCTATTGCAAGAAATAGAAAAAGAATATAAAGAAATGATTAGTCAATCAACCTCTAAAGAAGAAAAAAAACAAAAAAGCGCTATTTTTTCTCAAATCAAAGAAGAATTGAATTCTATTCAAGTTAAAAAAGTTCTCTCCGACGCTGAGTATTATTATTTATCTCGTAAATATCCTAATACTTTTGAGGTTGGTATTGGCGCTGAACCGATTAGAAGATTTTTAGAAGAAATTGATTTAGAACAATTGAAAGCCGATACTTTAAAAAAGATTTCTAAAGCATCTTCGAAAGAAAAACAATATTTATTCCTGAAATTAAAATTTATTAACGCTTTTATAAAACATAACCGTAGACCGGAATGGATGATTTTGACTGTTTTACCGGTTATTCCTCCAGATTTAAGACCTATTGTTCAATTAGCTGGAGGTCAGTATACATCTTCTGATTTGAATGATTTGTATCGTCGTATTATCAATCGTAATAACCGCTTGCGCAAATTATTAGATTTAAAAACGCCGGAAATTATTTTTAGAAATGAAAAAAGAATGTTGCAAGACGCTGTTGATTCTTTGATTGATTTGAATATGAAAAAAGATAAAATTACCATTGGTAGAAAAGTGATTAAATCTTTAGCTGATATTTTAAAAGGTAAAGAAGGTAGATTTAGGCAAAATTTATTAGGAAAAAGAGTTGACTATTCAGGTAGATCGGTTATAGTTATAGGACCAGAATTGCGTATTAATGAATGTGGTTTGCCTAAAAAAATAGCTTTTGAATTGTTTAAACCTTTTGTTATTCACGAACTTTTGAAAGCGGAGAAAGCTCAAACAACTAAACACGCCAAACATTTGATTGAAATCCAAGATCCTGAAGCTGTTGCCGCTCTTGAGAAGGCTGTCCAAAATAAATATGTTCTTTTAAACAGAGCGCCTACTTTGCATAAATTAGGTATTTTATCATTCAAACCTATTTTAATTGAAGGTTTGGCGATTCGCATTCCACCATTAGTTTGTGAAGGGTATAACGCTGATTTTGATGGTGATCAAATGGGTGTCTTTTTGTTATTGTCAGAAGAAGCACAAGAAGAAGCTCGCGAAATTCTTGACGCCGGAAAAAATTTATTAAGACCGGGCACTGGCGAACCAGTAGCAAAACCTCAACGTGATATTATAATAGGCCTTTATTATTTGACTTTAATCATAGAAGGCAGTAAAGGCGAGAATAAAAAAGTATATGACGCTGAAGAAGCTTTATATTTATATTCTCAGGGTTACCTTGATTTACATGCCAAAATTTTTGTTAAACATTTGAAAGGCGAAAAAGATGTTGAGACTTCGGTTGGTCGTATTATCTTTAATAATGTTTTGCCTTACGATTTTCCTTTTGTTAATCAAGTAATTAACAAAAAAGCTATCGGAAAAATTGTTTCTGATATTTTAGCTCGTTATGATCTTGATAAAACGGCAATTGTTTTAGATTCATTAAAAGAATTAGGATTTAAATATGTTACTTTATCTGGATTAACTTTAGGTATTGACGATTTAGTTGAGCCAAGCAATCTTCAAGAGGTGATTAAGGAAAATTTACAAAAGCAAAAAGTTTTAGAAGAAGCTTATGACAATGGATGGATTAGCGAGCTTGAGAAGAAAAATCAATTAGCTGAAATTTGGAATTTAGCCCGACACGAATTAGATAAAAATGTTCAATTATTAACCAAGCCAACAGATAATACAAGGTTAATGATTGATTCCGGCGGTAGAGGCTCTATTGGTCAATTATCACAAATGGTTGCGATTAAAGGTTTGGTTTCTAATCCTAAAGGTGAAATTATTGATTTACCAATTTTGTCTTCTTTCAAAAAAGGTTTAACGCCAGCTGAATATTTTATTAGTACCCATGGCGCTCGCAAGGGTGTTGCTGATAAGGCTTTGAAAACACCTAAATCTGGATACTTAACAAGACGTTTAGTAGACGCTCTTCATGATGTGATTATTCGTATTAATGATTGTGGTGATAATGATGGATTGATTATTGATAAAGAAGAATTGAAAAACGCTGGCGATGAATTCAAGGATCAAATTTATTCACGTATTTCTCTAGAAACTGTTAAAGATCAAAATGGCAATATTTTAGTTAACGAAGGAGATATTATTACTAAAGAGATAGCAGCAAAAATAGATAAAGCTGGCGTAACAAGGATTAAAGTAAGATCACCTTTTAGTTGTAAAGCTTTATACGGACTTTGCCAAAAGTGTTTTGGTTTAGATTTATCGAATGATAAATTAATTAAACTTGGCGAGGCAGTTGGTATTGTCGCTGCTCAATCAATAGGTGAGCCTGGCACTCAATTAACGATGCGAACTTTTCACTACGGCGGTGTTGTTGGCGCTATGGACATTACCACCGGTCTTTTAAGAGTAGAAGAAGTTTTAGAAGTTAGAACGCCTAAAAGTGAAGCCATTTTAAGTCCGGTCAAGGGTAAGGTAAAAGCCATAGAAGAAGCAGCTAAGTTTTTTGTTGTTTCTATTAAAACAAAAAATAATAAAATTATAAATTTGAAAATTTCTAAAAAGTTTAAACTATTAGTTAAAAAAGGAGATGCAGTTGTTAAAGGACAAGTTTTAAATGAAGGTATTGAAGATCCTAAAAAAATTTACAGGACAAGAGGTAAAATGGCTGCTTTTCAATATATGTTAAGTGAAGTTAAGCGTATTTATAATGAACAAGGAGCTTCAATTCATAACAAATATCTTGAGATTGTTATTAAAAAGATGTTTTCTCGGGTAAGGATAACTGATCCAGGAGATAGCGAATTTATTATTAACGAAGTTGTAGAAAAAGATATGTTTTGGGAAGAGAATTTAAAGTTAAAACGAATGGGTAAAAAACCAGCAAAAGGAATTTTAATGTTAATGGGTATTAAGAATATAGCTTCCAGCATCTATAGTTTTCTATCAGCTGCTTCTTTTCAAGAAACTTCTCGCGCTTTAGTAAGAGCAGCTTTAGAATGTCGCGAAGATACTTTACGAGGTGTTAAGGAAAATTTTATTATTGGTCGTAAACCAACAATAGGTAATGAATTTAGAAAATGGCTCAAAAAAAAGGATCAGGTACAGTTAAGTCAGGAAGGGATTCTATCAGCAAAAGATTAGGAGTAAAAATTTTTGGAGGACAAAAAGTTTATGCTGGTAATATTATTGTTAGACAAAGAGGCACAAAATTTTTACCGGGTCTTAATGTTAAAAAGGGAAGTGATGATACTTTATATGCTTTGAAAGATGGGATTGTTCGTTTTAAGACTTTGAGAAAAAAAACTTTTTCCGGTAGGAAAATATGGAAAAAGCGAGTTGATGTTATTGAAAACAATTAAAATATAGCTAGTGGACCTAGCCGGAATCGAACCGGCATCTTCGCTTTGCGATAGCGATGCTTTGCCATTAAGCTATAGGCCCCTTATGATAGTATTATACCATTTATGATACGGCAAGGGAAATTTTGAGCATAATTGTTGTGTTGTTTTTTTGATTATTTTTGGATTTATTTTTTTAATAAGAAGTTTATAAATTAATTCAGCAATTATTTCCATTTCTTTTTCTTCCATACCTCTAGCAGTAACCGCTGGCGTTCCTAATCTTATGCCTGAAGGATTAAAAGGCGAAATATCATTAGGCAAAGCATTTCTATTAGCTATGATGCCGCTTAATTCTAAAATTTTTTCTGCTTTTTTACCATCAATTTTTAATGGCTTGAGATCAATAATCATTAAATGATTCTCGGTACCTCCGCTATATAATCTGAATCCTCTATTGATTAACGATAAAGACAATTGTTTAGCATTTTTAATTATTTGTTTTTGATAGTTAAGAAATTGTTTTGTTGTCGCTTTTTTAAAAGTATAAGCTATAGCGGCAATTGTTTGCATATGCGGACCGCCTTGTAAGCCAGGGAATACAGAACGATTAATTTGTTTTTCTAAATCTTTTTTCATAAATATTACTGCACCGCGTGGGCCTTGAAGAGTTTTATGAGTAGTGGTAGTAACAATATCAGCATAGTGGAATGGTGAAGGATGAAGGTTAGCAATGATTAAGCCGGCAATATGAGAAATATCAGCTAGATGATAAGCTTTGATTTTTTTAGCAATTTTAGATATTTGCGAAAAATCAATAATGCGAGGATAGGCAGTTGTGCCGGAAATAATCAGTCGTGGTTTAAATTCATAAGCTAATTTTGCTATTTCGTTATAATCTATCTTTTCTGTTTGCAGGTTAAGACAATATTGTTTTGTTGTAAACAATTTGCCGCTGTGATTGGCTTGATGTCCGTGAGTTAAGTGACCACCGTGGAATAAGTTTAATCCCATTATTTTATCTCCTACGTTAAGCAACCCTAAATAAGCAGCTAAATTAGCAGGCGATCCTGAATATGGTTGGACATTTACTGACCATTGGCGTGAATCAAGTTTAAAAGCTCGCAGAGCTCTTTTTATGCTAAGCATTTCTATTTTATCCATCAAAGCAGTACCCGGATAGTATCTTTTTTGAGGATAGCCTTCGGAATATTTATTCATCAATGGCGAACCAACAATAAATAGAGTTTCTAAATCAGCATAATTTTCAGAAGGTATTAAATTAATAGAATTTTGTTGCCTTTGTAATTCTTTTAAAATAATTCGCCAAAGTTGTTTATCCATTTTGGTTTTTATTTTTTGTTAAATAACTATCTAAACTTAAATATCCTCCGCCAGTTACAAAGAGAATTGATAAAGCGCAAAATAAGGTTATGTGAGAATAAACTTCTTCTTGAAAATAAAAGAAAGAAAGTGTTAAGATTACAAAAGTTACAGTTACGATAACTCTTGTATGCAATCCTAGAATAATTAATAAACCAGCAATCAATTCAATTAAACCAGCAACCAGGACCCATGTTTCTTTGTTTACAGGTATCAAAGCTGTCAAATTGTATTTTTCAACAACTAAACTAGCAACATAAGGATTAAGTATTTTTTCATATAAACCTAAAAAGATTAAAGCACCGCCTAAAGATATTCTTAAAATCAAAGGTAAAAATTTTTCTATGTTTATTTTTAAAGGCCATATTTTTATGTTCAGCAAATCTTCTAAGCCGGGAGTTGAGTTTTTTGATAATAATAAGACAATTAACATTCCCAAAATTTCCAAATTGCCAAGAGTATAAAAATTTTTGCTTAGAGCAATAAAATAAAGCACGATAGACATAGCAGTCGCTATGAAAATAGGAAAACCAATTAATAAAGCAAAACCTAAAAGAATTTGAACAAATGAAAAACTATTTTCCATCGGTAAAGCAGGACTTAGTAAGACATTATTTATGCCTGAACCAATGAGACTAATGCCAATGCTTAACCTTAACATCCAAGGGAATAAATTGCTATATTCTTTTTGTTTGTTAAGGATATTATTATAAATATTTTTAACAAAAGTTGTTCGTTTAAATCCTATGTATATTATTGCTATAATAATAATTACTGATATTGCAATAAGGATATTGTAAAAATTAAGAGCTGGCAAGAAAAAATTTATATCATAGCCGCTGTGTTTGCTAAAATTTTCTTGGTCAACAACATATTTTACATGGGCAGTGGTAATTACTATGGGTATAATAATATAAAAAAACAGTGCTAATTTAAAAATTAAATTCTGCATATAAAAATTATATCACGTATTTTAAGTTATTATAATGACATTTATCAAGCAAAAAGATTTAGTAAAAATTTCAGATTATATTTGGGAAATTCCAAAAAGTTTTCGTAAAGATATGAAAGTTCCAGCGAGAATTTTTGCTTCTAAAAAAATGTTGGCAGAACTACTTGATGAAGAGAGTACAAGTATTTGGCAGCTTGTTAATTTAACAACTTTACCGGGTGTTTATAAGTATTCTTTAGCAATGCCGGATATTCATTCTGGTTACGGTTCGCCTGTTGGCGGCGTTGTTGCTTTTTTAAAAGAAGAGGGAATTGTTTCGCCGGGAATTTGTGGCTATGATGTGAACTGCGGCGTTCGTCTTTTGGTTTCTCCTTTTTATTATGAAGAAATTAAAGAAAAAATTCCAAAATTGACTGAACAAATTTACAAAGAAGTACCTTCGGGGGTTGGCGAAGGCGGCTTTTGGAGATTAAATAATGACGAAATGAATAAAGTTTTATCTGAAGGATCTAAATGGCTTTATGAAATTGGTTATGCTGAAAAAGACGATTTAGAAGCAACTGAAAGTTATGGAAAATTTGAAAACGCTGATCCTAATAAGGTTTCGAAAACAGCTAAAGATAGAGGCAGAGATCAATTAGGGACAATTGGTGCTGGTAATCATTTTGTTGAAATTCAAAAAGTTGCTGAAATTTTTGATGAAAAGATCGCGAAAAAATTAGGCTTGGAGAAAAATAAGATAACAATTATGATACACTGTGGTAGTCGCGGACTTGGTCATCAGGTTGCGACTGATTATATAAGAGAAGCTTTAACATATTTATATAGGAGAAATATTGACCTTGTTGATCGTGAATTAGCTTATTTTCCTTATGAAACTGAAAAAGGGCAGGATTATTTTTCAGCAATGAAAGCAGCAGCCAATTTTGCTTTTGCTAATCGCCAGCTTATTGTTTATGAAATTAGAAAAGCATTTAAAAAAGTTTTTAGCAAAGATGTTGACTTAAAGCAAGTTTATGATGTTGCTCATAATATTATTAAAGAAGAAACTTATGATGGTAAAAGATTGTTAGTTCATCGCAAAGGTGCTACGAGAGCATTTCCAAAAGATAATCCCGAACTTCCTCAAAAATATCAAGAATTTGGCCAACCAACTTTAATTCCTGGTTCAATGGGAACATCAAGCTATATTTTAATTGGGCAACCTTTAGCTATGGATATTTCTTTTGGTTCTTCTCCTCATGGCGCTGGCAGAATGATGTCGAGGACAGAGGCAAAAAAGAAAATTAAAGGCAGTGAACTTAAAAAAGAATTGATAGAAAGAGGAATTTCCGTTGCTGCTGGAAGTATGCTTGGTTTAGCCGAAGAAGCGCCGGCAGCGTATAAAGATGTTATGCAAGTAGTTGAAGTTGTATGTAATATTGGCATTGCGAAAAAATTAGCACAATTATTGCCACTTGGAGTTATTAAAGGTTAAGCGTTGCGAGGGAATTTTCTATAAAATATTTGTTTGGTAATTTCCATTAAGCCTAAACATACTAAAACAATAATAAACATTTTTTTTATTAAGTCTTTGCCTAAAGGAGTGAATTGAAATATATCACGAAAGGGAGATAAATAAACAATAACGAAAGTCAGTATAATGGAGGCAAGAATAGTAATCACAAATAATCTTGACGGTTTGTCTTTAATAAACCAGTCTTTGGTGCGTACCGTAAAACATAAAATTATTCCTAAAATAGTCGTAGTCATAAAAATAAATGTTCTAATTACAGCAATATCTTGATCTTTTACAATTAAATACGCCGTGATATTAGCTAACATAGTTATAAAAGAAAGAATAATAATAAATATAAAAAAGCCAATTTTATAATTGCTAATGCTTTTTTTAATTTCTGTTGTTTTAACTTTATCATTTGCAAAAGATATAATCGGTATATCAGTTATAGCATTGGTTAATAAAATTTGCACAGGCGTTAAAGGAGTAAAATTAATGAAATTACTTAAAATTGATAAAGCAAACACATTTCCAAGATTGCCTACTAAAGTATGCTTTATATATTTAGCAATGTTTTGAATGCTTTTTCTACCGTAGTATATGCCTTTGACAATAGATGTTAAATCTTTATCTTTTAAAATAATATCGGCTTCTTGTTTAGCTATATCACTGGCATTTTCTACTACTAACGATACATTGGCTATTTTAAGAGCCATAATATCATTAATACCTTCGCCTAGAAAACCAACAAATTTTTTCTTTTGAAGAGTTTGAATAATTCTGAATTTACTTTCTGGTTTAATTCGCGCAAAGACTTTATGATGAAAAACAATATTTTCAAAAGTTTCGTCATCAAGATTATTTATATCTTCTTCAATAATTACTTTATCTTTGTCATTAATAATGCCTAACTCTAAAGCTGTTTTTTTAGCAACTTGAGGCGAATCTCCGGTTATTATTTTTATATCAACATTAAATTTTTTCGCCATAGCTATTGCTCGCAAAGCGCTTTTTTTAAGAGGATCTTCAAAACTGGCAATACCTATTAGCTGTTTATTGACAGCAAGAGCTAAAGTTCTTAATCCTTTAGCATCTTCTTGATAGAAAATTTTTTCCCATTTTGCTTTATGCTTAATTGTTGTTTGTTGGTTATATTTACTAAAACAAATTTTTATAATTTCTTCTGGCGCGCCTTTTATGATTTCTAGTATTTGATTTTTGTATTTTACTTTTATAATTTTTATTCTTTTTAAAGGATCAAAAGCAATATCTTGTATTAATTTATAAGAATGGTAATTAGCAACTTCGTTAATTAATCCAATATTTAAAGCGTCGAGAATTGCTTTTTGATAGGGTTCAATCTCGTCGTTAAAATAAATATCTATTAGAAAAAATTTAAGAAATTTTTTGCGGTTAGTGGTTATTAAATTTACAAATTTTAGGGCATTAGTAGTTACCGTGCCTGTTTTATCAGTGCACAATATTTCAATTCTGCCTAGATCTTCTATAGCTGATAAACGTTTAACAATTAATCCTTTTTTGCTTAAAATGATACTAGCAATAGTTAAAGATAAAACCGTCATTGAGGGTAATAACTCTGGCAAAGCAGCTATTAAAAGAGCGATTGAGAAGATTAATAATTCGTTAAAATTTAATTGATTAATGCCTAAAATATTAGCAATAAATAAAGTAGCGATAGCAATAAAAGCGCCATAAGTTATTTTTTTACCTAAATCAGACATTGTTTTTTCAAAGGCGGTAGTTTTTTCTATGTCAACTGTTTTTTTAATTAATGAGCCGAAATAAGTTTTTTTCCCCGTAGCAAAAACAATTCCTTCAATAGAGCCTTTTACTAAAGATGTGCCCATAAGAGCTATATTAGAAGGGAGAGTGCTTTTATTTAAAGAATCGTTAATTTGGTTTTCAGGCGTTTTAAAAATAAAATCACTTTCTCCGGTAATAATTGATTCATCAATTAAAGCATTTTCGCTTTTCAAAATACGAATATCTGCCGGCAATACATCGCCATTAACGACTTTAATATAATCCCCAGGAACTAAATAAAAAGAATCAATCTTTTTCCATTCATTATTTCTTTTAACCAGAGCAAAGGTTTTTAGATATCTTAATAATTTCTGAGTTAATTTGTTAACCTTATAATCTTGATAAACAGAGATGGTTAAAGAAATGCTAAAAAAAGTAAAAATTAAAACAGCTTCTGCTTCGACGCCATTAATGATTAGCGAGGCTATGGTAGCTAATAATAAAAGAATATTGAAAAAATTATAAAAATTTTTTTTAATGATACTTAAAATATCAATTTTTAAATAATGCACTCTATTTAAGCCATAAATTTTTAACAGTTCTTGAGCTGTTTTTTCATACAGTCCGTTTTTATGAGTATTAAGATTTTTTAAAAAATCTTCAACTGGTTGTTGGGCGATTTGATTAATTTCTTCGATAGTCATTATTATATTTATTGTATAATAAAAATTATGATATTAGATGGTAAAAAGTTATCTTTAGAGATTCTTGATAATTTACGTTTACAAAGGTCTCAGTTTAAGCAATTAAAAATAGCTGCTTTTTTGATAGGCAAAGAATCGGAAAAATTAAGTTTTTTGAAAATTAAACAGAAATTCGCTGAGTCTTTAAATATAGATTTTAAAATTTATGAAATCGATGCTTCTTGGAAAAGAAAGAAGATTAGAAAATATATAAGTCAAATTATAAGACACAAAACAATTAACGCTGGCATAATTCAATTGCCTTTAGCTAATACTTTGCCAGCACAGTATATTTTAAATTCTATTCCACCTAAAAAAGATATTGATTGTCTTTCGTCTAAATTATTGGGTAGGTTTTATACAGATATTTATATTATTCGTCCTCCGGTAGTTGAAGTTGTTGATTTTTTGAAAAATAAATATAATTGGGATTTTAACGGCAAAGAAGTACTTGTTGTTGGTTACGGGAATTTAATCGGTAAACCATTAACCCACTATCTTGCCAAAGAAAAAGCAACAGTTATTATTGCTAATTCTCAGACTAATTTAGATAAATTTTTAATTTCTGCAGATTTTATTATTTCCGGAGCAGGCCAGCCAAAAATAATTAATCAATGCAAAAAAGGTGCAATTTTAGTTGATTTTGGTTATGCAATTGTTGACGGTAAAATTAGTGGTGATTTTTATTTTGAACGATTAAAAAATAAGGCGAGTTTTATTACTCCAACACCGGGAGGCACTGGACCGATTTTAGTTGCTAAACTTTTCGAGAACTTCTTTAAACTTTTAAACAAACAATGGATGGTTATTTAGGCAATTTTTAATTGATTTTATAGTACATCAATAACAATTAGTTTTATGTTTTGATTTTTGGTGGGCGGGAGAGGACTCGAACCTCTGACCTTCTCGACGTCAACGAGACGCTCTGCCAACTGAGCTACCCGCCCAAATAAAATAATAATGGAGGCTGTAAAACAATTTTTGCCTTACGAACTATTTTCCTAATTAAAATAAAACAGGTAGCTAAACAATTTCATTACTTTGTTTGGATCTTTTATGATGCTAATATTTACAATAATATTTAAATTATAACATAACTAAAATTTTTTAAGTTATAAAATTTATATGTTAATTTCTATTTTTTGTTTTAAATAATCTTTTATTTCGTTTATTTTTATTCTTTCTTGATAAGTAGTATCTCTATCGCGAACAGTTATAGTATCATCTTTAAGAGTTTGAAAATCAATTGTTAAACAAAAAGGCGTGCCAATTTCATCTTGACGGCGATATCGTTTGCCAATTGATCCATTTTCGTCATAAACAGCTTGAAAATTTTGTTTGATATCGTAATAGATAGATTGAGATTTTTTAATTAAATTCTGTTTATTGCTTAACAAAGGCAAAACCGCAACTTCTATTGGCGCTAAAAAGGGAGGGAATTTAAATATATTACGCGTTTCTTCTTTAACTGTATCTTCGTTGTAGAATTCTAAAAGAATGGCAAGCATTAGCCTTTCAACACCTAAAGATGGTTCAATGACATAAGGGATTATTTTCTTTTTAGTTGTTTGATCAAAGTAACTTAAATCTTCTTGAGAATATTGAGAATGATTTTTTAGGTCATAGTCAGTTCTATTAGCAATGCCTTCGACTTCATCCCAACCCCAGGGAAATTTATATTCAATATCTATGGTCGCTGTTGAATAATGCGCTAGTTCTTTTTTATTATATTTTCTTTGTCTAATATTTTTTTGGTTAAAGCCTAATTTTAAGAACCATTTATATCTTTCAGCGACCCAGAAGTTGAACCATTGTTTAGATTCTTTAGGTTTGGTAAAAAATTCTAATTCCATTTGTTCAAATTCGCGCACTCTAAAAATGAAATTTTTAGGAGTTATTTCATTGCGAAAGGATTTGCCAATTTGAGCAATGCCAAAAGGTAGTTTTGTTCTTGTAAAGTTTAAATAATGTTTAAAATTATAAAAAATACCCTGAGCTGTTTCAGGCCTTAAATAAACTTCCGCAGCTGAATTTTCAACTGGTCCGGCAAAAGTTTTAAACATAAGATTAAATTGTTTTTCTTCAGTTAATTGTCCTTTACATAAAGGACACAAAGGCTTATTATTTTTGATTTCAATTTTTCCATACTCACCTTTTAACAAGTGGTCATTGCGGAAACGTTGATGGCATTGCTTGCATTCAACCAGAGGATCTTGAAAATTATTTAGATGACCTGAAGCTTCGTATATTTTCTTAGGTCCAATAAGAGAACTTTCAATCAGAAAAATATCATCTCTTTTAAATACAACGCTTTGCAGCCATAATTTTTTTATTTTATTTTTTAGCAAAACACCTAAATGACCAAAGTCATAAAAACCTTTTAAGCCACCGTATATTTCTGCGGCAGGGAAAACAAATCCTCTATTTTTGCTAATTTGAATTATTTTATCCAATTTATTCATTATATTTTCAGTTACAAGTTTTATTGAGTGAGATTAATTTTAAGGCGTAGGTATTGTTATATTTGTAACATTAGCAGTTGTTAATGGTTGAAGAGAGCCGCTAATTGTTCTTTGCGAGAAATCACCTTTAAGTGAAAAATTAACTTCAGGAATAACCACAAAATTTTGAGGATCAGCATTAGCAGGGATGTCAACGATTACTTCAAAAACAAGATCTATCTCTTTATTAGCAAATTGATCATTAGGATCTTGACGATAGCCAGCATTAGCGGCTATTTTATTAAGAGTGTAATTAAAAATTCCTGTTTGGGGATCAAATTTTAAGTTTTCAATAGTAGCATCACCGCTTACTTTATTGGTTAAATTAACACCTGGAGGAAATTTAGCATTAAGATTTAATTCGCTGAAATCTTCAGCTTTAGTTTTAATTTTTACATGCCAGGCAAAATTAGTGATAGCTTCGTGAATAGGCGGGAAACTACCTATTGTAGGGAATAAACCTTCATTATAAGTTAAAGAGTGAGTAAGCTCGGCACTACCTTTAATTTTTTTGACATCTTCTTGAAAGATAGCATATTCTTTTTCAACTTTTTCGACTTCTATAGGAATGGTTGGACTTCTAAAGTCAACTCTAACTTTTGCAGTAAAATTTTTATCGTTATTGGGATTAAAAATAGGCAAAGTTTTAAGAATAGAAGCAGAGAAATTAATAACTACTTTGTCATTAGGTTTTAAATTAAGTAATTCTGGTTTATTACGTCCATTCCAAATGATAGCTCTTTCTGCTCGAGAAAGATAACCACTAGAATTAATTGAGTCAAAATCAAATAATCCGCTAAAAGTTACTTTTACTTCATTGTTAGACATAATTGTTTCACTTTTATTTTCAATAGTTACTTCATAGGAGATATTAGCGCCACTATCAACAACATTATCATTAGGAGTGCTTCTAATCGTAAAAACTATCGGATTATTGACAACTGTTGTTTTTGCTATTTGACTATCTAAAGCAAAGCTTTGATTTTCAAAATCAAAGTATATTTTAACCTTGAAAATCCCATCAGATCTTATATCATTAATATAACCATTAATAGTTATTTGCTTAGTGTCATTTTGGTCTAAAACAGGGAATTCCCAATAAAAAATATTACTTTTAGGAAAAGCATCAATTAGTTGAAAACCAAAAGCTGGCTCAATATTCACTTTAATATTATTAAATTTTTCTTTAGTTAAATTAAAAAGATTAATTGATAATTGAAAAGGTTGGTTTATGTATATTTTATTTGGCAGAAAAATATTAGCTTGAATTGGGGCTTTATTAACTTTGACATTTAAATCGCCACCTTTTTCAAAACTGTATTCTTTGCCACTAATTTTATAGTTTAAAACTACTTTAATTTTTTCGTTCATTTCACCAGCATTGACAAAAAACAAACCAAGAGATTGTTTTTTAATATTTTTAGCTTCAACAATGCCTATTGGTATAACTCTTTCTTTTATAGATTTTTGATCATAAAAAAAAGCGCCTTCACTTAAAAAAACTTTTAGACTAACGTCTTCTAATCTTTGGTTTGATTGATTGTCTATTTGGATAATATAATCACTTATTTCAAAAGAATTGACAATAGTTGGTCCGGTAATTGTTAGAGATAAGCCGGCGATATTAATGTTATTATTTTTAAAGAGCATAAAAATAAAAACACCGCCAATGATAATAAATATTAAAATACTAAAAATTAAAAGATAATTGCTAATTTTATTTAATGCTTTAAATAAGTTTGACATTCTTGCTGTCTATTTTTATGTTATTTTAACATAAGTTTAGAAAATATCTTTATTGATTTCTTTAAATCTGTTTTTTATCATTTTTTTTAAAAAATCAGGTATTGTTTTTATTTGAGATGTTTTTATATTATTGATGGCGAAAGCGGAATTAAGAATATTATTAGATATCTTTTGATAGTTATTTTTTGCGCAAAAACCGCAAAAAATACTTTGTTTATTATCAAAGAAGGCAAATTTAGTTAATTTACGATTGCATTGATAACATTTTCGTAATTCTATTTCATAACCAATTTCTTTCATTAGATGAAAAATAAACCAATATTTAAATGTTTTTGGTGATTGATAAATATAATTTTCTAAATTAATTAAAATAAACCAAAGATTTGTTGGTGTTTCAAGTAAATTGATTTTTTTTATTAATTTTAAAGCCCAGAGATATTCATAAGAATAAGCGGCATAATATTGATTAGGAATTTTAATATTAATCATCGAAATAATTCGCAGGAATTGATTTTTGACTAGAACATAGAATTTATTAATATTGCCTATTTCTGATAAACCTAAATTTTTACTTGTATGTTTAAAAGCGCTTTTTAAAAAACATTTTTGTATTCCGTATTTTTCTGTTAAAATATATATTAAAGCGTCGCTTTCTTTAATTTTTCTTTTATCAAGAATTAAACCATTAAATTTTATAAAAAACATTGAGTATAATTTTTTTATTAATAATTTAATTTATTATGAAAAGTAAAAAGTTATCATTTGTCTTTATTATTATAATCTTTTTTGTGATTGTTTTTTATGCTTATAAAATTGGTTATGAATCAGGCATTACAGTTCTTGCTAAAGAAAGTGGTGTAGATAAATTAACTGTTCAAAAATTGATGAATATAATTAAAATTTGGAATATTATCTCTAAAAATTATGTTGAACCACAAAAATTAAACGCTAACAAAGCTGTCTTTGAAGCGTCTCGAGGTGTTGTGAAATCCATAGGTGATCCTTACGCTGATTTATTTTCAGAACAGCAAAAGAAAATTTTTGAAGAAGATTTGCAAGGTTCATTTGGTGGCGTTGGTTTTGAGATAGGTATTAGAAAGGAGATTTTGACGGTTATTGCTCCTTTAGAGGGTACGCCCGCAGAAAAAGTTGGTTTGAAACCAGGTGATAAAATTTTAAAAATTAATGGTACCAGCACTGAAGATATGTCTTTAGATATGGCTGTTAGTCTTATTAGAGGTATGCCAGGGACAACAGTCACATTAACAATCTATAGAAGCGATTGGGTAGAACCTAAAGATTTTATTATTACTCGCGAAATAATTAATATACCTTTGGTTAAGTCAAAAATCATTGAGCAAAATGTTGGTTATCTTAAAATTAATAGTTTTGCTAATGCTGTTGACGAAAAAGTTAAATATGCTTTGCTTGATTTAAAACGTAAAGGAGCTGATCGTTTTATTATTGATTTACGCAATAATCCGGGTGGTTTTTTAGAGGAAGCTATTAAAGTGAGCAGTCTGTTTTTAAATCCTTCAGAAGTTGTTGTAATTCAAAAAGACAAGAACAACACACAAACAGTACATTTTTCAAAGGGACCTGGTTCTTTTCGCAAAGAAAAGTTGGTAATTCTTATTAATAGCGGTTCAGCTTCAGCTTCAGAAATTTTTGCTGGCGCTTTAAGAGATAATTTAAACATAAAACTTATTGGCGAAAAGAGTTTTGGCAAAGGAAGTGTTCAGCAAACTTTTAATGTTGATAAAAATCTTTTGAAAATAACTATAGCCCATTGGTATACGCCTAAAGGTTTTAAGATTGAAGGTGAAGGACTTAAGCCCGATATTGAATTAAAAGAAGAGAAAAAAGAATTAGCTGATGCTGTCGATAAAAATAAAGCAGAGCAAGAAGATAAAGTTTTAAATTACGCCGTCGCTTTTATTAAAAAAATGTAATTTTTATTACTGATAATGGCTAAAAAAACAGCTAAGAAAAAAAGAAAAGAAAAAAAATTACCAGTGGTGTTATTAGAAGATATTGCTAATTTAGGTCAAAAAGGTTCTATTGTTTTAGTAAAACCTGGTTTTTATAAATATCTTACCAGCCATAAAAAAGCTTTATTAGCAACCAAAGAACAATTAAAATCAGTGAAACATTTGCTTTTAGAACATAAAGTTGAAGAACGCAAACAAAAAAAAGAAGACATTGCTGAAAAACTAAAAGATGTGAAATTAAGTTTTAATCTTAATATCGGCGAAAAAAATCAAGTTTTTAATCCTATTACCAAAGAAAAAATAGCTAAAAAGTTAAAAGAATTAGGTTTTGATATTTCCAAATCACAAATAAGTTTAAATGGTAGAATTATGCGCAAAGGTAATTATAATATTCCTATTAAATTAGGATATAATATTATTAGTAATATTAAAGTTACTGTTCAATAAAGGTAATTTAATGTTTAGTTCTAAAAAAAATTTTTTATTTGTTAGCATTTTATTGTCTTTCTTTGCGCTTTTATTTCTTTTACAATATGGGTATATATCTTTAGCTTTTGAAAATCCACCTTCACCTCCACCGTTCGGCGGTGGTTATTTGCAAACTCAATCTAATCAATTATTAATTACTAAACCGATTATGGTGCGTTCAGGAAATGATTTGAATATAGCCAGCGGTTCTTTGCTAAATGTTAGTGGTACGAGTAAATTCTATAGCCGTATTCAAGTTTTGGGCAATGCATCTCCTACTTCAGGCGTGGGGTTAGAATTAGGTTATGATGTTGCGAGTTCTGCCGGTATTATCACTGCGGTTGATCGTGATGCGGGTTTTAGTTCTTTTAAAGATTTAAAATTAAATGCTAATAAAATTACCTTTGAAAATAATTTAAACCCAGTTTTAATTATTGCTAATAACACTCTTGTTGTCGGTACTTCGACTTCTAATTATCCTTTAGAAATTTTTAGAAATAATACTAGCAGCGTTTTAGCATTATCAGTTAATTCTTCTTCTAATTCTTTATATCCTAAAATTGTTTTTCGTTCCGGCAATCCTTTGCAAGAATTATTTCATTTAGGTGTTGTTTATAATAGCCCAACAAATTATGAATTAAAAATCGCTACTTTGTCTAACTTAACAACTTCTGAAAGCATTGCTATTAGCCCACAATTAGATTTAAAATTAGGAGCCGGCAATTTGATAATGAACAAGGGTGATTTAATTATGAATAATTCTGTTGCTCAATCAATTATTAAAAATTCAGGAAATCTAAATATTAATGCCTCTAATGACATAATTTTTTTTACTTCCAGTACTCAACAAAGAATGATTATTAAACAAAATGGCAATATTGGAATTAACAATCCTAATCCTTCAGCATTATTAGATGTTGCTGGTAAGGGAAAATTTTCAGAATTAGAAGTAACGGGAACAATGACTATTCCTGCTCTTTTTAAATATGGCTCTACATCTTCTGGCTATTATTATTGCATTCAAGATTTTATTATTCAATGGGGGGAGGTTGAGATACCAGCCACCCGTAAGGTTGCTAATATTAACTTACCTAAGGCATACATAGATAATTCTTATAATGTTCAAGTTTCCTTTAAATCAAACGTAGGAACTAATCGTTCATCTGATCCAGGCGTATTTCAAATAGATAAGCAACAATTTCAAATTATAAATAATTTTGGATTTTATTCAACTTTCACCTGGCTAACCGTTGGCAGGGGTAATTGTAATTAGTTTTTTAAAACAATAAAATAATATGCTAAAATAATTAAAAGAAGATGATTTATGGAATTTTTAAAGATAGATTTAATTTCTCTTTATTAATAATAACAATTGTTTTAAGTTTTAGTTTATTTTTTATTTCTTCTCAAAATAATCAAGTTTTAGCTCAACAAATTTGTTTGCCAACTGATCAATATTTAATTTGGGAAGGAGATTGGCTTGCTAACAATATACCTATGACTTCTAGCACTCAAAATATTTTAGCCCCTTCGCCAATGTTTGTTTTTAATAATAATATAGGTATTGGCACAACCACGCCTCAGTACACTTTACATGTTATAGGTAGTGTTGCCGCTGATACAGTTTGCATTGCCGGTGATTGTCGTAATGAATGGCCCGTTGCGACCGATAGTGTTAGTGGCTCAGGCGCAGTGTCGCAAGTTGCTTTTTGGGTTGACACAAAAAGAATAAGCGGAGATTCTAATTTTATTTGGAATACTTCTTCTCATACTTTAGTTGTTAATGGTACAGTAAGTTCAACAAATTTAATTGGTGCTTTAGATGTTGGTTATGTGCAAGCAGGTGTTTTTGGTAGTAAAGTTGGGATTGGCGATTATACCTTTCCATCTAATTTAACTATTAATAATAATTTATATGTAACTAATACTATTTTAGCAATGGCAACTATTACGACTAATAAAGCTTTTTGCATAAATAATAGTTGCATAAACGCTTGGCCCGAAACAGACTATGTTAGAGGTACAGGAACAACGGATCGTTTAGTTAAATGGATTAATACTTCAACAGTAGGCAATTCAATTATCTATGAAAAAGACAACAAAATAGGTATTAACTATATTAATCCTGAAGCGACATTAGACATAAACGGTTCTTTGCAAGTGTTATCATTTATTATGCCTCCAGGCGCGCAAGATGATTATGTTTTAACTTCTGATGATTCTGGTAGGGGAACGTGGCAACCAAAAGCATCTTTACCTGTGGGTGCTTGCGTTTTAGCTAGTTCTACTGATGCTATACCTCCAAATTCTGGTTTTTATATTGATGCCAGCGTTGAAGTTATTCAGCAAAACACTGCTACGGGTACATATTATTATATTTTTTGCAAAACTCAATAATTTAAAAAATGAGTGTTAAAATAAAATTTATCTATATTTTTACTCTTTATTTAATTTTTCTGTTTCTGTTTTTTTTAGTTTTTTATACCATTACTCCATTAGAAAAAGTTCCAGCTCAATTAAGCTGTCCTTACGATGCCAAGAGATTAAAATTTGTTGGAGAATGGGGTTCGAATAATATAGTTATAACTACTAATAATGATAAATATTTATCAAAGTTAATATTTTTTCAAGCAAATAATAATCAAGTGGCAATTAATAAAAGCATATCTTTAGCTAATAAAAATTTAGATATCATTGGCACTTTAGCTTTAACAGGTAATCTATGTCTTAATGGTGTGTGTCGTTCTGGTTTAAACGAAGTTCGTGGTTTAATTGGCGAGGGAGTTACAGGTTCAGTTGCTTTTTGGGTTGCTAATGATGAAATTCGAGGTGATTTTAATTTTATTTGGCAAACTTCAACAAGAAATTTGATAATATCTAATCTTGTTACTTCTACTCAGCTTAAAGGAACTTTAAAAGCTGACTATGTAAAAAGCGGTTCATTTTTAAATAATTTTTTTACTTTTCCGCGAAATTTGAGTATCGGCAATAATTTATATGTAACTAATACTATTTTAGCTAAAGCAACAATTACTTCTAATAGAGCTTTTTGCATAGGCACTGATTGCAAATCTTTCTGGCCCTGGTTATTGCAAAATTTTGTTCGTGGCAGTGGGACTATTAATTATATAGCTAAATGGATTAACCTTGATACCATTAGTAAGTCAATTGTTTATGAAAATAACAATAAAATAGGCATCAACACAACATCATTAATTAGCGATGTAAATGTTGCTGGGTCTTTAAAATTAAGATGTCTTTTTTCTCCGACAACTACTTGTTTTATTTTGCCAACAACAACTCAAAGGGGCTTTGTTTTAACTTCAGACAGTAGCGGCAAAGCTTACTGGTCTTCATTTAGCCCAATTCCTCGAAATACATTTATTTTAAGTTTATATCCTGATTTAGATAAAAAATATCCTAATAATTGGAAATATGCTAATGCTTATATTTTGTTAAAGTCTAAAGGTGCATGGCTTATACCAAGTTCTCAAAATTTTAAAGAACCAGATGATATATATGACAACATTGATCCTATTCGTTTAAGTCAAAAAAGAAGCAATGCAACCGGAGTTCTATATGATTATGCAATAAATAACATAAACATAAAAAGGATATATATATTTGGAGGTAATGGTGGTGTGTCAAGTGGTAATAATGCTTTAAATACTATTGAATATTTAGATTTAAATTCTAGTACATATCAATTTATTAGCAGTACTACTGTTTTGCCGCGGAAAATAACTGATTCAAGCGCTGTTTTTAATTCAAACAATGGAGATGTTTATATTATTGGTGGTCGCGATCATGATAGTCTTGACTCAGATCAGCATATTTCAAATTCTGTTGTTATATGTAAGTTAAACTCGCAGAATCAACAATTAACATGCGGTGAAGATACGAATATTATAAAGCCTATGAATTATCGCCGTAGATCTCATAAGGCTATTTTATATAATAATAAAATAATAGTTATTGGAGGGAAGGGTAGGCTTGCAAACGAACCTGATGCAAATAATAAAATTTTAAATACTATTGAATATTTAGATTTAACGTCTGCTTCAAGCCAGCGAATATGGAAAATTGCGTCTGCAACTTTAACTGTACCACGAATAAATTTTGATATAGTTTTATGGCAAGATCCTAGCACCGGAAAGGATGTTGTTTATGTTATTGGCGGCAATGATGAAAACAATAAATGTTACAAAGACATAGAAAAAATTACTTTATCTACAGGAACAAATCCTATTAGTTCAGTAGAACGCCTAAATGATTTTATTTATTATGTAAGAGATCATTCCTTGGAGATTTTTCAAAAAAGAATTTTTTTGATAGGTGGTTCAGTCAATAGTCAGATTGGTTGCTATAATGCTAATTTTAGATCTGATCGCGCTTATTATACAGAATCAATCTCATCGTGGTCCTTACTTCCCGCTCGTTTAAAATATAATGTTTCAAAGCATGTTAGTATAAGTCTTTTTCAAGATAAACCCTATATTTTTGCAATCGGTGGCATCGCTCCTGGAGGAATTACAAGTTCTATTCAAATATACGATCCTTCTTATCCGGCTTTTATTTTGAATAGCGATTACGATTTACTTTATGATAATAGATCACAAGGAGCAGCTTCAGTGATTGTTGATGATAAAATTTTTTACATAGGTGGCAATAGGTTGTCAAACTCATTCAATAAAGTGGCTATTTTATATTTAAATACTACTTCTCTAAAATGGGTTAATAGTCAACCTATTAATAAAGAGAGAACTTATGCGCAGGCAGTAGTTGCTCAGGGTTATGGTCTTGGTAATAATACTACTAAATATATTTATTTAATAGGTGGTCACACCGGCAATGCTGCTAATGTTAATAATAGTTTAAAAAGTGTAGAAATACTTGACTTAGAACAATTTAAGTCAAACACAAACACGCCATGGAGAGAAGTCGCCACCGCTTTTCAATTACCTGAAGAAAGAACTCATCATGGAGCCATAGTAGTTAAAAATAAAATATTTGTTGTTGGTGGTTTTACGCCTCGTGGTACTGGCTATGAGGTTACTACTTCTATTATAATGCTGAATCCAACAAGTAGTCTTATTGGAGGAAATAAATGGAAGTATGTTGGCAAATTGCCTAATCCACGTGCGAGATTTGCTATCGCGCCATTTCATAATGATGATAATAATGGTGACGGTTTTTATATTATTGGTGGCGTTACTGATGATATTAATTCCGTTTATAAAGATTATACTAATAAGCGAGATGAAATAGTTAGGTGTACTATAAAAAATATCGATACACTTGATCCTTCTGTTGATTGCAAAGGAGCATTGAATATGTACTATCAGCGCATGGATGCAAGAGCTAATCTTCTTAATAATGAAATAATAATCATAGGTGGACGTAATCGGGGTACTTTTGATAGTATTGAAAAATTCGATTGGCGAAATGTCACTTCTAGCAATACTGCTAGTAGCGTAAAAACTATATATTTGCCTTCAGTTTTGAATTTAGCAAGACATAGCCACATTTCTCATGTATACAGGAATAAAATTTTTGTTATAGGTGGACATAGCGGTAGCAATCTTTTGACAGAGACAGAAATTTTTGACAATCCTATATATTACTTATATTATTATATCTATGGCAGTCAATAAAGAATTGGCAAAGGCCTTAAGATTGATAGCTTATTATTTGGCTTTAAAAAATATTCCTTTTAAACCTCAGGCTTATGAAAAGGCGGCTTATGTAATTGAATCCTTAGAGGAGGATATTGGTGAATTAATAAATAAACAAGGTAAGTATTTTTTAGAACAGCTACCGGGTGTAGGCAAATCTATTGCTGAAAAAATTATTGAATATTTGCAATCCGGTAAAATTCAAGAATTAGAGAATTTAAAAAAAGAATTACCTGTTGATATCGAATCTTTGTTAAGAGTAGAAGGTATTGGTCCAAAGATGATTTATCGTTTATATAAAGAATTGAATATCAAAAATATCGATGATTTAAAAAAAGCTTGCCAAAAGCATCGTCTTAGAAATATTTATGGTTTTGGAGCTAAAAAGGAAGAAAAAATTTTAAAGAGTTTAGCTTTTTTAGATAAAACCGGTAATCGTTTAATTATTAGCGAAGCTTATTTTTTGGTTAAGGATCTAACTGATTATTTACAAAAAAGTAATTTAGCAGAAAAAATCGTTGTTGCTGGTTCTTATCGGCGTTTTAAAGAAACAATAGGCGATATTGATATTTTAGTTGTTACTAAAAATATAAAACAATTTACAGATTATTTTCTTAATTATAAGGATATTCAGGATGTTTATGCTAAAGGAGATAAAAAAATAATGGTTAGATTAGAAAATAATGTTGATGTTGATATTCGTGTTTTTGATAAAGAAAGTTTTGGAGCAGCATTGTGTTATTTTACTGGTTCCAAAGATCATAATATTGCTTTGCGCAAGTTGGCTCTTAAAAAAGGTTGGAAATTAAATGAATATGGTTTGTTTGATAGAAATAATCGTAAAATTGCTGGCGCAACCGAAGAAGAAATTTATGCTAAACTTGGCTTACAATTTATACCACCGGAATTAAGAGAGAATAAAGGAGAAATAGAGCTAGCCTTAGAAAATAAATTACCTCATTTAGTAGATTATGATGATTTAAAAGGTGATTTGCAGGTTCAAAGTGATTGGAGTGATGGCCAAGATTCAATTGAAACAATCGCAAAGGCGGCTATAAAATTTGGTTTAGAATATGTTTGCATTACTGATCATACTAAATCATTAAAGGTTGCTAATGGCTTAGATGAGGAAAGAATTTTAAAACAAATGGCTGAAATTGATAGAATAAATAAAAAATATCGCGGTAAAATTGTGATTTTAAAAGGCGTTGAGCTTAATATCCTTAAAAACGGTTCTGTTGATATTACTGATGATGTTTTGTCTAAATTAGATTTTGTCGGCGCTTCCGTGCATAGTTATTTTAATTTAGATAAAAAAACACAAACAGAAAGAATTAAAAAGGCAATGGCTAACAAAAATATTGATTGCATTTTTCATCCTACGGGCAGATTAATCAATAAAAGACCTCCTTATGAAGTTGATATTGTTGATTTAATTGATTATGCAAAAAAAACTAATACTTTACTCGAAATTAACGCTTATCCTGATAGACTTGATTTAAATGATGAGTATATTCGTTTATGCGTTGATAAAGGAGTTAAGATGTTGATTGACAGCGATGCTCATTCAACTTCGCATTTTTCTTTTTTGAAATTTGGCATTGCCCAGGCAAGAAGAGGTTGGGCTTCAGCGGCTGATATTTTAAATACTTTAAAATTAAAAGACTTTTTATTATCTTTAAAACAGTGAAATATTTATTTTTTAATTTTCTTGATCGTTGTTGTTTTTAGTTGCTGGTGAACGAGCGGTGATTAATTTATAACTTAAAAAGATAATAACTATAAAAGCAATTGTAATCATAATCCATGGTAGAGATTTATATTTTTCTGTAAAGCGACTTTCTTCATTGTCGCAAGCATTGCCTAACTTATCTTCATCGTCATCTGTTTGATCAGGATTATAATTTAAAGGACAATTATCAAAAGCATTAATAACATTGTCATAATCATCGTCGTCACAAGCATCACCACGCCCATTATTATTTAAATCTTTTTGATCGGGATTATAAATATTGACACAGTTATCTTTAATATCAGGTATGCCATCTTTGTCGTCATCATTTGGTTTAAATTGAGAATTAGAATGAATATTTTCTGGAGTAATGTTGAGAGAGTAAACATTCTTTTCGTTGATTAAATTTGCATTAATATACCCAGTATTACCTATATAAATTTCAGGGTTATAGTACAATTTATAATTATGCCCAGGTTTTGCTAAAAATCTTATAAAATAATCTGTTGTTTGAAGAACATTATTTTGTTGCAAAATTAATTCCGTAATTCTTAAAGGCTGGCTAAAAAAGAAAGTTATAAGCCATTGATTACTTTTTGTTAGGGGGAAATTTATAGTATTATCATTAATAGCTTCTTTGGCTAAAACTATTTTTTCTTGTTGACCTTCTATGACTTTAATTTCTATAAATTCAGGCATTTTTGTAAACCTATCTAAATAAAAACTTATGCCTGATGATTCCAAAGGTTGAGCTGCTGATATTTTTAAAGTTACGCTATTATTAACTTTACTTACAGGAAATTCAACAAAAGTTTCGTAATTTTTATCAAAAGCTTTTTGTAATTCTTCTTTAGGTGTTTGATTATTGTATTCTTCGACAGTAAGAGGTATTTCTTGAACAGTAGAAACTTGGTTAAGATAGTAAGGTTCTAATTTTTTTTCAGTTTCATCAATAAGCAAAATAACATTAATAACATTCTTTAATTCATTAAATTTTAATTCAACAACTTTTGGTTGCGACAGAGGAATATTCTTAATATCAAGATAATGTCTAAATTTTGATATAAGATTATCGTAATTTTGACCGTAGACTGTTGAGAAAAATATTAATAATAAAATTAGAATTAATCTATGATTGTTTTGAAGAAGATTCATAGCGATGTTTTTTAATTTCAAAAATAGCGCTTAATAATAAAATTAAACCGACGATGAAGAAAATAATAATTCTGCGTTCTATTTCTAATGCCCAGGTTTCAACAATTAGTATTCTTGCAATGACTAATAAAATTAAAGCCGCTCCTGTCTTTTTAATTATAGAATGATCAAACCTTAAGCCGTAAATATACAATCCTAAACCAATTAATACATAAATAGTCAAACTAACAACTGTGCCTAAGAAATAACCAGGATAATTGTTTATATCATAGGTGTTTCGTACGCTTTCTAAATTAGTTGTTATTAATAAAGCGTGAGAAATTGACCATATTAAATACAAAAATATAACCAAAGCTACAAGAGAATGTATGGTAGATATTTTTTGACCGATATTGATTTTTTTAAAGAATAAAGCAACAAGAGTAAAGCCTAACATAAGAACCGTTATTAAAAAAAAGCTATCGTGGAATATTCTTTCATCCCATGAGGTAAATTGCCGTTTTGGTAGATCATAGATATCGTGATAAGCGTAAGTATAAACTTTATACCATCGACCAGTTATAAAATAAGGCAGAGAAAACATTAAAAGAATAAACAGCATATAACTTAGAAATGTTGTCAGTTTCGTATTTTTTAAAGCTGCGTAGCTGGCAAAGCATAAACCCACTACTTCAATCACCAAGGTTATAAGCAAAGAAACATCAGTTAAAAGAATATAGAAGGCATTATTTATAGTTATAAGGCTCATTAGGCTATAAATATAAACACCTAATTTTTGTTTTGTTGCTTGGAAAAGATAATAGGCTGCTATTATAAACAAGATAGACCATATGACTAAAACAAAAACTTGCCATTGCTCAGCAGTTACTTTGTTTATCCAATAAATAAGAAGTAGGGAATTGAGAATTGCTGAAATAAATATATTCCTTAATTCATTATTGGAATAATCTTTAATGCTGGCTCTAATAATTTCTATTGTATTAGCAATAAAGAATATAAAAACTAATAAATAGGCAAATTTTAAGATTCCTTGTAGTTGAATTGCTGGTAAGTAAGAAGAGAACATTCCATCAATATTTATAAAACTATATAAGAAAATAATCAGGATATTAATAATACCGAGAAATTTATTTTGCGTTGTTACCGATAACCAGAGATAGCCAATGGTTATTATCGTTAAATAACTAAAAATGAAATAAATATTATAAGTTGAATAATTTAAAATTAAAGGCGCTATTGAACTAATAATTAAACTTAAAGCAGCGAGAAAAGGACTATTGTATATATAACTTGTTGCAGTAACATATACTGAAGTTAAGAATATAAACGATAATGAAGCGATAGAATTAAAAAATTCATATAATATTTGCCCAGCGTAACTTGTGATAATAATGATAGCTAAACCTAAAATCGTCAGAACAGTTCCTTGCATTGAATATTTTTTGATTACTTTAGAGCCTATAAACAAAAAGAGTAAACCGGAAATAAAACCAATAGCAATTCTTCCTTGAGGACCAATAAGATTGTTTTTGAAAGCATAGGTTATAAACCATAAAAAGGCTAAAATTAATAAAAAAGCTCCGGCTTTCATTATCCAATTTTCTTTAAGCCAATCAATAAATGATCCTATGTGGCGATATTCTGGAAATTCTTCGGGAGCAGGTATTATTGGTGGTGGCGGTGGTGGTGGCGGTGGCGATGATATTAATGTTGGAATAGTTGAAGTCGGCGTTTGTTCAGGAGTTGGTTTTTCAGTTATTTCTTTAGTTTTAAGATTAAGAGTTAATTCTTGAAGATTCTTTTCAAGTTTGTTCAGTCGATATTTTAGTGTGTTTATTTCTTGAAAGAAAATATAAGCAAAAATAATAATAATTATTATTATAATAATCACTCCTATGTCCATTTTATTTATGGGGTTTTTATTAACAATTTAATTATAAATTATATTTAAATTTATTTTTAGTTTACAGTGTGGATTACGGAATCAAATTTTAAGCAATAGTTAAAGCGATAATATTTTTTGCGCCAGCTTTTTTTAAAGTTTCAGCGCATTCTTTTAAAGTAGCGCCAGTTGTTTTTATATCGTCAACAAGAATAATATTTTTAGGCGGAAGAGATTTAAGATTAAAACTATTTTTTAAATTTTCTAAACGTTCTTTAAGATTTAAGCCAACTTGATCTGGTGTATCTTTTATTTTTATTAAAATATCAGCTATAGGTATAGCCGCAGTTTGATTTATGGCTTGAGCTAAAATATTGGTTTGATTAAAGCCTCGATGTAGTAATTTTTTTTGAGTAATGGGAACTGGAGTTAGATAATAATTATCAAAATTAAGATTTTGTGTTTGCAATAGTAATTTACCAATTAGACAACCTAAATCAAAAATTATCTGTGAGGCGTTGTTTTTGCCATATAAAATTATTTTTTTTAAAATTTCGTCTTCGTAATTACCAAAATGGAGATGTAATTTTATAGGATTGCGATGGTTAGTAATATCACATTGTTCGTTAAGACGTTTGCCACATTGAAAACAGTTAATATATAATCGGAAATTTATTTTTTGAAGGCAGATCTCGCATAAATATTGATTTTTATTTTCGAGGCAGCTTAAACAGTATTTAGGTGATAGAATTTTTTGAATTAAATGATATAATTTAACTAATGATTTTTTCATTTTTAGAAAATAAGTTTTTAGTTATTGATTTTGGTTCGGTTAATATCAAGGTTATAGAAGCGATAAAAAAAGGATCAACAATTGAAGTAACTAATTTTGGCATTGTGCCGATTATTAATTTTAAAGAAGTTATATCGTCTTCGTATATTTTAGAAGAGAACATTGCTTTAATTTTAAAAAATTTTTTGCAAGAAACTAATATTAAAACAAAGCAAGTTTATTTTAGCGTGCCATCTCCTTATATATTCTCAACTAATTTTATTGTTCCTAATATTCCTGAAAGAAATTTACCGCAAGTTATTACTTTTGAATCACAAAAACAGTTGCCTCTATCGGTTAGCGATATTGAGATAGAATATCGATATTTTTTAAGTCAAGGAGAAGATCAAGCTAATCAATGGTTGATCTTTTTAGTTGCGACACCAAAAAGTTATATTAAGAAGTTAGAGAATATTTGTAATTTCACACAACTAAAATTTGCTGGCTATGGCGCTGAATATTTTAATGTGGAATCATTTTTTAAAGATAAGCCTGGTAATTTTGTGGTTATTGATATTGGACATGCTTATGGCAATATATGTTTGATTAAGAATGGCAAAATTAATTATGCTAACAAATTAAAAATTCGTGCTTATGATTATCTTAATTCCATAATGAATGCTACTCAATATCCCGAATCTCAGGTTTTAGATTTTGTTGCTAAAAAAGGTTTTGCTTTTAATCCAGAAGAAAAAGATTTAAAAAATTTAGCAAATGTTTTTTTAGATTCTGTAGCTTCGACTGTTCAATCAGAAATTACAAGACTAGAAACAAGCTTTTTAGCAAGGGTGGATAAAATTTATTGGACAGGGGGAGCGGTTATTTTAGATAATTTTTTCGATGAAATGTTGAAAAGATTATTGCGTTATCAACAAGAAATTTTAACGCCTGCTAATTTTGTTTATGGTGATAAATTTAAAATGCTGAAAGAAAAATCAACACTTTTTACTCAAGTTACAGGACTTCTTTTGAAAAAAATAATCGGTTAAAATATAATTATAAGTTTAGAGTTTATGATTTATATTAAATTTTTCGTTATTGATCTTTAATTTATATGCCAGACATTAGCACTAATATAAAAAATATTATTCCTGTGGGTTTAGTATTTCCTTTTTTGTTGATTTTAATCATAGAATTCGGTATTGATATGGGTTTACAGTCTTACAATAGTAAGTTAGAGAATACTAAAAATAGCTTAATTAACGAAATTAAAGATATTAAGAATAAATCCGGCGATGAAATAAATAAAAGACCTGAATTTAATTTCTTCTCGCGGTTCGTTAATGTCGCTACCTTGATTAAAGAAAGAAAAAGAATTAAAGATGTTATTGATTCTTTTAATAGAATAATGCCTACTTTTGTTGATATAAGCAATTTTAATTACGATGCTGAAAAGCAACAGATAACCTTTCAAGCATCGGTATCTAATTGGAGAGATTATGTTAGGCTTTATAAATATTTATATAGTCAAAATAAAATTCGAGTTGAATCATTTTCATTGCCAACAGGCGATGAAGCCACAGGAAAAATAAATTTTTCAATTGCGATTATTTTAAACAGTAATTTTTTTGAAAAGTAATAATGGGACTTATATTTAAACTTTTGCCAATTTTGCTTATCGTAGCTGTTTTATATGTTTTAATGTATAATCTTATTCCTACTTTTAAAACGACAATTAATTTAGCCAACGAACTTAAAAAATTAGAAGCTGAAAAAAAGAGTTTGAAAGTAGCTGAAGAATTTGTTAATTCTTTGTCAGCAAAAATTCCTATTCAAAGTACTAACATCCAGGAATTTCAGAAAAGTTTATTAAAATTTTTACCCGCTGATCCTTTGGAAGAAGAATTAATTTATCAATTATATGTTTATCACAAGGATTTTGGTTATAAATTTTCAGGTTTGAGCATTGGCAAAGGAGGTGAAAAATCATTAAATGATCAAATTTTACCAGTGAAAACATTAACTTTTTCTTTATCTTTGAAAGATGATTTGGACAAGATCGTTAAATTTATTTCTACTTTGGAAGAAAATGTGCGTATTTTATCAATAAAAAATTTTAATGTTGATCGTAATGGCAATGCAAGTTTTAACGTCGAAGCTTATTTTATGCCTTTGGCATATTAAAAGCGAATGAATAAAAGTTTTTTAACCATCATAATTAATTCTCTATTTTTAGTAATGTTGCTGATAGGTGTTTTTTACTTTCTTTTTGTTAGATTTGTAAAAAGTATTCCTGATATGGAAGTGCCTCCTGAATTATCTTTTGTTAATAGAAAAGCTACTTTTTTTCAAGAATACACAAAATCTAATGATTGGACGAATACAATAGAGACATTACAAAAATCACTTGGTATTTCTTTTAAATTACTTGCTGATTTAGATAATAAAAATTTTTTCGCTATTAGTTCTAATGAATTAACTAGGACATCTTTATTTACTAAAAATATTCAATTACCGCCTCCAACATTAACAACTTCATTACCACCTCAGTCAGACAACCAGCCAACACCATCAACGACTTCGACGGCAACTTCAACACCAACTTCAACGACTACAACATCGACAGCGACTTCAACTAATTTTCCTACAACAACAAAGGTTAGCACATCTTCTAAAAGTAATGCTCCGAAAAGATAAGATTAATTCAAATGATAAAATTAACATTGATTAATCATTATTTATTCTTATAAAATAAATAAGAGCGTTAGTGAATAGCAAATTATTAAAATTTTTAAAATGAAAGACGAACAAATAATAAATTTTTTTTCAAGCAAATACCCAGAAATTAATAATTGGCTTATTGATGCAAAAATTAATAACATTTCTTTTGAAGATTATATTTTTAATAAAAGCCTTATTCCAATTGAAGAATTTTTAAATTTTAAAGCGTCAATTTACAATTTACCTATCAAGGTTTTTCAAGTTGACGAAACAATCCCTAAAGATATTTTAAATAAGATACCCGAAGCAGTAGCTCGTAACTATAAAATTTTAGCTTTGGAATTAAGAAATAATGTTTTGTACATTGGTGTTGTTGATCCAGAAGTGCCTGATTTGCATAATAAAGTTTTAGAACCATTAAAAAATAATTTAAAATTAGAACCTCAATTAGTATTAATTTCCGTTAAAGACTTCTATTTACATTTAGAAGATTATTCTGATTTTGAAAATGAAATGAAAAAATATGTTTTAGATTTTCGAAGTAGTAGTGGACGTAAGCTTGACACCGATAAACCTTTAGCTTTTCAACAGGAAGTTATTAGTAGCGAAGAAGGTCCTATTATTAGATTGTTTGAGTTGTTAGTTAGAAAAGCTGTTGCTATTCGAGCTTCAGATATACATTTAGAACCTTTACCGGATAAAGCGCGTATTCGTTTTCGTTTGTTTGGTGATTTAAAAACTATAGCTTATTTTCCTAAAGATGTTCATAATCCTTTAGTTAACAGAGTTAAAATTTTAACCAATTTAAGATTAGACGAAACAAGAGTTACGCAAGATGGACGTTTTCGAGCGGTTGTTCATGGAAGAGAAATTGATTTTCGTGTTGGTATTTTGCCAACTATTAACGGAGAAAAAGTTGCCATAAGAATTTTAGACCCCTTGGTTGGTCTTAAAAAGATTAAAGATTTAGGGTTAGCTGATTATCATATAGATATGATGTTAAGAAATATTTCTAAAACATTTGGAATGATTCTAGTTACCGGTCCAACTGGTTCAGGAAAAACAACAACTTTATACGCTTTAATTCAAGAAATTAATAACGATAAAATTAATATTATTAGTTTGGAAGACCCTGTTGAATATAAAGTTTTTGGCATTAACCAATCACAAATTAGACCTGAAATTGGTTATTCTTTTGCTAAAGGTTTACGGGAAATTTTAAGACAGGATCCTGATGCTATTTTGGTTGGTGAGATTCGCGATGAAGAAACAGCTGAATTAGCTACTCATGCTGCTTTAACAGGACATATAGTTTTTTCAACTTTGCATACTAATACTGCCCCAGGAGCGATACCTCGTTTGATAGATATGGGGGTCAAGAATTATTTTTTGCCATCAACTTTAAATTTAGTTATTGCTCAACGATTAGTTAGAGATTTATGTCAAAATTGTTTAGTTGAAAAATCCTGTCCTAAAGAAATTATTAGCGAAGCTGAAAAAGCCTTACAAGATTTACCTGATAATTTGCGTAATTTTGAAATTAAATGTTTTGACGCTAAAGGTTGCGATAAATGTCACAATCGTGGTTATATAGGTAGAATAGGTATTTTTGAAATGTTTGAAATGACGAAAGAGCTTTCTGATATAATATTAGAACATAAAGGAGAGGGTGAGATTTTAGAGATTTTAAAAAAGCAAAATTTTATTTCTTTACGAGCTGATGGTATAATTAAAGCGAGTAAAGGATTGGTTTCTTTAGAAGAAGTATTTAAAGTTACTTAATTTAAAATTTATGGATCAAAGATTAAAAGATTATTTACTTTTTGTAGCTCAACAAGGAGGTTCTGACTTGCATATCTTGCCGGGAAGTTTTCCGGTAATGAGAAAAGACGGGGATCTTTTTCCGATGACGCAATTTGATATTATTAGCGGCGAAGAAAGTAAAAAAATGTTATTTTCTTTGCTTAACAATGACACTGAAGAAAAATTAAAAACTTTTAAAGATGTTGATTTTTCTTTTTCTCTTGACGAAAAAGTACGATTTCGAGTAAACATTTATTTGCAAGCCAATGGTTATGCCGGTGCTTTTAGATTTATACCCAATGAAATGAAGAGTATTGAAGAATTGAATTTGCCTGTTATTTTAAATGAATTTATTGAAAGAAGACAAGGATTTATTTTGTTAACCGGACCCGCGGGTACTGGTAAATCAACTACTTTAGCTTCATTGATAGATACTATTAATCACCAAAGACAAGACCACATTATTACCATTGAAGAGCCAATTGAGTATTTATTTGTTTCTGATAAAGCTGTTATTTCTCAAAGAGAAATTCCTACTCATGCACCTGATTGGCATAGAGCTTTGAAAGGAGCTTTGCGTCAAGATCCCGATGTATTGATGATTGGTGAATTGAGAGATGCCGAGTCTATTTCTATTGCTTTAACCGCAGCGGAAACAGGACACTTAGTTTTAGCAACAATGCATACTAACTCCGCAGCACAAACAGTTGATCGTATAGTTGATGTTTTGCCAGAAAATCAAAAAAACCAAGGAAGGTTACAGCTAGCTTCGACTTTAATAGGTATTGTCTCTCAGAGATTAGTACCTCGTATTAAAGGAGGTCGTATTCCTGCTTGTGAAGTGCTAATAGCTAATAATGCAGTCAGAAACTTGATTCGTGAAAATAAAATATACCAAATAGATAGTGTTATCGATACAAGTTTAAGCGAAGGAATGTTTTCTTTAGAGCGTTCTTTAGTTAATTTAATTCAAATGGATGAGATTACTTTAGAAAAAGCGATTGAATATAGTCTCAAGCCAAGCAAGTTGAAGTATTTATTAGAAGAATGATATTTTGTAATAAATTATTAAATTATCTACTTAACAATAGATGAAATTTGAATTCAAAGCTTTTACTCAAGATGGTAAATTAAAAGAGGGTATTATTACTGCCAACGATAAAGATGCTGCCATTAAATTATTGCAAGATCAAGGTTTGTTGGTAACATATTTACAAGAGAAAAAAATTTCTTTGCTGTTTTTATTTAGAAAGCCTGGCTTAAACGATTTGTATCTTTTTACAAAACAGTTATCTTATCTTTTAAAAGCTCGTACTCCTTTAGATGAGGCTATTAAAACATTATCGCAGTCTAATGCTAATCCTATTTTTAAATCTATCTTAATAGAGATTTATAATGATCTAGTTGCGGGCGTAACTTTTTCTCAATCGTTATCAAGATTTCCTGAAATTTTTAATTCTTATTATGTTGGTATGGTTATTGTTGGCGAATCAGTTGGTACTTTAGATGAAATTTTAGATTATTTAGCTAATCACTTAAATGCTCAAAGAAGATTTAAAAGTAGGTTATTGCAAGCAGCTATTTATCCAATCGTAGTTGTTTCTTTGTTTATTGGCGTAATGATTGCTTTATTTTATTTTGTTATTCCGCAGATAACTAAATTATTTACTGACAATGGCATTCCTTTGCCTGGGGTTACTAAATTGTTTCAATCAATTTCTGATTTTATAATAAACTTCGGATTGTTTTTGTTGATTATTTTTGGTTTTATGATTTATTATTTTGTTCAGTATGTGCAAACAAGAGAAGGTAGAGCAGCATTGTTTAGAATTAGCAACGGTTTGCCGATTTTTGGTAGTTTAATTAAAAATTTGTATACAGCTCAATTTTTAGAATCTCTTTTTTATCTTTTAAAAGGTGGCGTGCCTATTGTTGAGTCTTTGCAAATTATTAAAACAAGCATTAACCATCCTTTATACGAAGATGTTTTAGAAGTTATTATCGAAGATGTAAAAAAGGGAATGCCATTAAGTCAGAGTTTAAGCAATTTTCCTGATCTATTTCCTAATTTAGTTATTGAAGGTATGAGAACTTCAGAGAAAACAGGACAGTTAGCTGAAGTGACTCTTACAATATACGGTTTTTATAACGAGGCTATTGAAGCTCAAGTAGCTGGTTTAGCAGAAAGCTTACAACCAATTTTAATTATCTTTTTAGGTGCGGGTTTAGGTATTCTTGAAGCTTCCTTATTAATTCCTCTTTTGGAATTGACAAAATATGTTCAAACTTTTTAATGATGTTTTTTTCTTTGTTTTTGGGCTTTTTTGGGGATCTTTTTTGAATAATGTAGCTTTACGTTTGGAAAGTGGTGAAGATTTTTTATATTCTCGCTCTAAATGTCCTGCTTGTCAAAAGAATTTACGCTGGTATGAATTAATTCCTATTTTAAGTTTTATTATTCAAAAAGGTAAATGTCGGCATTGTTCTAAAAAGATTTCTTGGCGTTATCCTTTGATTGAAATTCTTACAGGTTTATGGGTTATGCTGTTAACTAAAAATATTCTTGGCTATAGTTTAAATTATTTTTTTCTTGTAGAGTTTATTTTTTATTTTTTATTTTTAAGTATTATTTTTGTTTTGGGTTTATACGATTGGCGAACCTTTCTTGTTGATGATCGTTTTGTGATTGTTGGCGGTATTGTGGGTTTAATATTTAATATTTGGCATAAATTTTTTAATATTCCTTATAGAGATTTTACGGATTTATATTTGTTAAATAATTATTTTTATTCTTTATTTTTTTCTAATAGTATTTTTGATTTTTTAATATCGCCTTTATTGATGTTTTTTTTGTTTTTGCTGATTTATTTATTAAGTAAAGGACAAGGTCTAGGCTTTGGTGATGTTAAGATTATTTTTGTTATCGGTTTATTTTTAAGATTAGGAGATATTTTGCTGATGTTGATTGTTAGTTCTTTTTTAGGTTTTTTATATGGATTAGGGATTATTATAAAATATAAAAATTTTAAGCAACCAATACCTTTTGTGCCTTTTTTCTTTTTAGGTATAATTTTAATTATATTTTTTGGTAAATATTTATCTCAATTCTATTTGAATACTTTACATCTATCTTTGTAGTTTTAAGAGAGCATTATCATTTTTTAGACTTTTTTAAAAAGAGTGTTTATGTTATAATTTTTTTATAATGTTAAACATTGAAAATGTTAAATATTTAGCAAAATTAGCACGTTTGGATATTAGCGATGATGAGGCGTTAGAATTGAAAAATGATTTAGATAAAATTTTAAAGTATGTTGAAAAAATTAATGAATTAAAACTAGATAGTTTAGATACTTTGACAAATATTATAGAAAGATTAGAATTGCGTGAAGATAAAGATTTGGCGAATATTAGCAATGATGATTATCAAGATGAAGTTGAAAGAATTATTAATAATTTTCCTGATAAAGATAATCGTTATCTAAAAGTACCTAAAGTTTTAATAAAATAAATTTTTATTACCTTTTAATTATTTTCTGTTTAATTTTTAATTTTTTATTTTTTTAAAAAATGCTTATTAAAAAACCACCAATAGTTGTTATTTTAGGGCATATTGACCATGGTAAAACTACTTTATTAGATGCTTTACGAAAAACAAATCTTGCTGCTAAGGAAATAGGTGGTATTACTCAAAAAATCGGCGCTTATGAAATAGTTTACAAAGATGAGAAAATAACTTTTATTGATACTCCAGGACATCAAGCTTTTAATAAATTGCGTGAACGTGGTGTCAAGGTTGCCGATATAGCTATCGTTGTTGTTGCTGCTGATGAAGGTTTAAAGCCACAAACTTTAGAAAGCTTTGAATATTTAAAAGTATCTAAAATGCCTTATATTGTTGCTTTAACAAAAATAGATAAGAAAGACGCTGATGTTCAGAGAGTAACTTCGCAGTTAGTAAATATTGGCATTATACCTGAAAAGTTTGGAGGCGATATTCCCATTGTCGAAGTTTCGGCGGTAACTAACGAAGGATTGAATGATTTATTAGAAATTATTATTTTGCTTCGTGATATTAACGATTGGAAAGTTGACACCGATGTCGCTGGCAAAGGATTTATTCTTGAATCTTTTAAAGATGAAAAGAGAGGATTTTGTGCTTCCGGCATTATTACTGAAGGCTCTTTAAAGTTAGGCGATTTATTGATTACTAAAAGTTCTTTTTGTAAGATAAAATTTTTAGAGGATGATCTTGGCAGAAAAATTGATTCCGCTTTACCTTCCAAGCCGTTTTTAGTTGGTAATTTTAATAATTTAGTTTTTGCCGGGGAAGCCTTTATGATTGGAACTCCCGATGCTTTAAAGGATTTTCAGGATCAGCTAGCTAAGCAAGAAACTAATTTTAGACAACAAGTTATTATTTCTTTGCCAACCGAAAATATTGATAATAAAACTAACGGAAAACAATTTCTACTTATTGTTAAGGCTGACAATTTAGGAAGTTTAGAAGCGTTAGAAAAAATCCTTTTAAATATTATTGAGACTAAGAATATTGATTGTAAAATTATTAAAAGTGACGTTGGCGCAGTTACTATTGATGATATTAATTTAGCTAAAAATTTTCAGGGAATTATCTTAAGTTTTAACCTGAAAACTTCTAAACATATTTTAGAAATCATAAAAAACTATAATATAGTTTTTTTTGAAAGTAATATTATTTATGATTTAGAAGAAAAATTTCTTAATTATATTCTTAATTTAGACAATAATTTGCAAAAAAATAAAGGGGTTTTAGAAGTGTTAGCAACCTTTGGTGTAGCTAAAAATAAAAAAACCATAGGTGGAAAAGTAATTGAAGGTGTGATTAAATTAAACAGTCGAGTTATGATTCAAAGTGTTAATGGCGAAGAATTAGGTTATGGCAAGATTATTAGTTTAGAAAAAAATAAAGTACCTGTAAATGAAGTAAAAGCAGAAGAATTATGCGGTTTAATAATAGATACTAATACTACTATTAGCAAAGGAGATAAAATTATATGCTTATAAATTAAAACTATTGTAGTTTTATGTTATAATTTATTAAGGGTTTTTAATGTTGATGACAAATTCCGCCCTCATAGCTCAATCGGTAGAGCAACGGCCTTTTAAGCCGGTGGTTGGAGGTTCGAGTCCTCCTGGGGGCACTTATGATATTTAATGGTCATTAAATTTCTAAATTATTTTTACTATCATGGAAATTTTTATTAGAGATATTAAAACCGCCCCAGATTCTTATCGACGTAATGGTAAAGTGCCGGGAGTAATCTATGGTTTTAATGTTAATTCATTGCCTGTTTATGTTAATGAAAAAGATTTAGCAAGATTAGTTAAAGAACATGAGGGTGGTTTAATTAAAATTAAACTATTTGATGACGAAAATAAACAAAATTTCAAAGAAATTCAGTGTATTTTACGCGATATTCAGATTCATCCTTTAACAGAAAAAATTATTCATTTTGATCTTTATGTGCCATCGTTAGAGAGAGTGATTACAGCAAAAGTGCCTTTGGAGTTTATTAATGAAGCACCAGCAGTTAAAAAAGGAGGGATGTTAAATATTGGTTTGCATGAGTTAGAAGTTAAATCGTTGCCAATGAATATACCGGAAAAAATATTTGTCGATTTGAGTGTTTTAACTGATTTGGATCAAAGTATCTATGTTAAAGACTTGTCTTTACCTAAAGGCGTTGAAGTTTTACTAGAGTTAACGACACCGGTTGTTTCCATTGTGCGTGAAGAAGTAGTTGAAGCATCATCACAAAGCGAAGAAACCCCAACGACTACTTCTTAATTAATCAATATTTATTAAAAAAATTTGCCAATGGATTTAATTAAAGATATATACGAAAAAGATTACAAACAATTTTTCACGAAACATACGCCACCGCAAAAATTTTTTCTAAAATCACCATTATCGTCAATTGTTGCTTTTGCTAAAGCACCAGTTATTTCGATAATGATTTTTTTAGCAGTTTTTTTTAATGTTGTTGCGGCGCCATTGCAGAATCCTAAAAATACTTCAACACAGCCATTAGTTTATTTAGATCCCGAAAAGCAAAAAGCTAAAGAAGAATTAGAAAACGAGTTACAAAAAGTTTTAAAACAAATTGATAATTACAAAAAAACTATTTCAGGCATTGTTAGAGAAAAAAATTCTATTAAACGTGATATTAATTTAACTGAAGCAAATATTCAAAAAATTTCTTTGGAAATAAAAGCGATTAATTTAAGTCTTCAAAAATTAAAAACAAAAATTAACGATACTCAGAAATCAATAGCTTTAACTGAAAATAAAATTAGTCGTTCGCAAGAAATTTTAGCTTCGTCTTTAAGATCTTATTATAAATTAAGACAGAGAAATATTGTTGAAGTATTTTTAGCTGAAATTCAAGTATCTGATTATTTTAATAATTTCTTTTATTTACAAAAATTACAAGAACAAATTAATGATGAATTGCGTAGCTTAAAAGATTTAAATATTAAATTGAGTAATCAAAAAGAAAGCCTTGAAGAACAATTTGGAGAACAAAATGGTTTATTATCTTTATCAAAAATCAAATATAGTGAACTTCAGGATTTGAAAAATAAAAAACAAGCTTTATTAGCTCAAGCAAGCAAAAAAGAAACCCAATATAATGCTTTATTAAGACAAGCCGAAAAGACAGCAGCTGAAATTAGAGAACAGATTTATCGTTTAGCTGGTGGTGTTGGGCCAATTACTTTTGGCCAAGCTTATGATCTTGCTAAAATAGCCGAAAAGCACACAGGCATTAGACCAGCGTTTTTGTTAGCTATTTTGCACTATGAATCTAAAATAGGTCAAAATGTTGGTAATTGTAATTATAAAGATGCTATGAAACCAAGTGAACAGCCAATATTTGAGAAAATTGTAAAAGAATTAGGATTAGATCCTAATAAAATGGTTGTTTCTTGTAAGCCGTGGTATGGTTGGGGCGGAGCAATGGGTCCGGCACAATTTATACCGTCAACATGGATGGCATACAAAGATAAAGTTGCTGCTATTACTGGCAATAAACCTCCTTCTCCTTGGAATAATTTAGATGCTTTTATTGCTGCCGCTTTACTTTTGACTAATAACGGCGCTGATGCGCGCACTTATGAGGCTGAATGGAAAGCGGCAATGATGTATTTTGCTGGTTCTAATTGGAACAAACCTTCTTTAAGTTTTTATGGCGATGATGTAATGGCTATTGCTTCTCGTTTTGAAAAGGATATTCAAATTTTAGAGAAAAAGAATTAAAACTCGCCATTGACCATAATTGAGCTATAGTACCTTCGCTTCTTCGCTCTTTGGCGCTGCTAATTTCGCTACTAAAACCTAAAGCACCGTCTTTTAATAAATCATCTAAACTACTTAAGTAAATTTTTTCTATAATCTCTTTATATTTGATTATATTAATTTCACATAAAGAAATAGCTAAAAGGTTATTAAGAAAATACCAGGAATTACCTCTATGATAAGCGCTATTTTTTTCTCCATCGTCTTCGTTTTGGAAATGAGGATTGTCAGTATTTAAAGTGGCCAACCCTCCCCATAATAAATAATTATTTTTAAGTAATTTATCAAATACTTGGGTCCAGGTTTCTTGGGGAAGAATGTATTTTGTAAATAAAAAAGCGAAGATAATATTTGGATCATTATCGCGGTTTATAATTTTTTTCTTTAATTCATTTTCTCTAACCTCTAGCTCGGCTTTTAATCTAATTTTTACTAATTCATCTATATTTTTTAAAGATATTAATTTATTTAAAGCATTGACATATAAAGATTCAATTTCAATAGCTTCTTGACGGTTTAAAGTATCCATCCAGGTGCTATAAGATGGTAAATGAATAACATTATTTTTCATAAATTTCTTTTGCCATAGTTTAAAGCAAGCAATTATTCTTTCTGCATTGTTTTCTAATAACTTTTGTTCAGCTGTGGCTATAAAGAGTAATAAAGTATCCGCTCCATCCCATTGCCATTGTTGATATTGACTATTGACAGGTTTGTTTTTATCCCAAATGGTTTCTAAATTATTAAGATAAAAATTTAATTTTTGTTTATAAATATTTTTATCTATATTTTCTTTTAAAAGATACAAACTTAGTAGTTCATCTCGATACCAGTGTTCATAAAACCAAGGAAAGCCAGCAGCAAAATATTGATTTGTTTCAAAAAGCATTATTCTTTTTACTAAAAAATTATTTAAAGGTGATTGATTTTGATGACTAGGATTGTGATTAAGTATAAATATAGAATTTTGGTGATCAGTTTTTTCATTAGGATTAAAATCTTGACTGTCGTTAGGGAGAAGATTTATTTTTAATTCGCGAATTTTTCCTTCAAAACATTCATATGTCCACCATTCGTAAGGATAAGAATTACGTTTTTTATCAAAATTCATATCTTGCTTAACCCACTGTTTTTTTATTTGAACATTAGAATCTGTTTCTATTAAAAGTTGATTGATTAATTGATCATTAAAATATTGTTTAACAAAAATATGATTTACTTTTGGTGTTTCAACAATGATATTGCGGGCAAAGGCATTATTGTTAAATATATATTTACTGTCCAAATTAAGTTTAACATTAGTCCAATATGAGAAAATTAAGTGAATACTTTTTTCTTCTAATTTTAGATAACAATGATTATGCCAGAATTCAATGATAATTTCATTAGGGTTCAAAATAATTATATTTTTTATTTTTTCGCCGAATTCAATATTATCTAAAAATCTAAAAGCTTGTCCGTCTTTTAAAATAAAACCACCAAAATATCTACTTCTTTTTTCCTGCGAGAGGATTAACCAGACATCATTGTTCTTTAAAAATAAAATATCACTCTCAGTTTCTTTTTCTATATTTAACTCTAAGTATTTGACTTTCATTATAATGAATTTATATCTAAAAAATTTTTATAGTAGTTTGTAATAAAGAGCTATATAATGATTGATTAGTTTACTCCAGTCACAAATATTAGCTAATTTTTTTGCTTCGTATTTATTGTGGATTCTTTCAATGCGCGACATATTGACAATTTTTAATAATAAATTGTAAAGATCATTAACAATATCTTCACGTTGTTTGCTATAACGTTGTAGGATGTATAAGCCTTTTTGATTATTCATATCAATATGCTTATGTTCTTGCAGGTAACTAGCAAAACCGGTAAGATCAGTGGTAATAGCAATTGTTCCGGCGGCTAAAGTTTCTAAAGGAGTATAACCCCATGGTTCGTATAATGAAGGGAAGATTCCTAAATGACAACCATTGATAACATTATAATAATCTAAATTAATTAAGCTATCAGCGGCGTGAGCATAGATAGGATAAAAAATAATTTTTACTTTATCTTCTTGACGATTTAATAAATTTGCTGCTTGGCATAATTTAATTATTTCATTATCATTGTTAAAGATATGTGTTGATAAAGGCGCAGACATTGGCAATGGTTTTTTGATAATATTTAATATTTGATAAATATCTATCATTTCTTCTTGACTGAAAATGAATTCAGGTTGTTGTTGATGAATCAATGAATGCAAAATACGTGATTTTATTTCTTCAGTTAAATTATCTATGTATTCTTCTAAACTTCGATAACTTAAAATATGTTGCATTATTTGTGGATTAATGCTATTGAATTCATCAGGAATCATTAGAATCATATAAACATTTTTATCTATATCTTTTGCTTTCATTTCATTGTTTAATTTACCTAAAGCTTCAATAGTGATATCAAATCCTTTGTTAGTTATTTCCTTTCTTCCGCTGGTAAAGAATATAAGAGAATTTTTAATAGGACAACTTTTTGTAAAATAAGGCGTAAAGTAATATAAAATAAACTCTAAAAGTTGATATTTATTGCGACGATGAAGAAAAGCTATTTCTTCAAAAGTAGGGAAGCGATTAATATCAATGCCGTTAGGTAAAATCGCATCGACTTCTCGGTTTAATAATTTTGCTACTTCTTTGGCGGTAATATTACTAATGGTAGTTAGCAAGGTTGCTTGTTGAGCGGCATTTTTTTCAACGCCATACTTTGCTTCTATAAAAAAATCATAAGCGCTTTGTTGAGGGTTAATATCTATGTCCCAAAAATTAATATTATTAGCCATTAAAGTTCTGCCTAAAATAGTAGCATGAGTTGTAAAAATTGTTTTTAAATGATAACCTTCAGCTTTTAAAAATAAAATAGCACCTCCGCTTAACCATTCATGAAAATGAAAAATAGAATCATTAAAACGATTAGCGGCTAATTCTTTTATAAAATCACTAACAGCTTTAGACCAAGCTATAGGTTCGTCGTAATCTTTGCCAGTTCTTAAACTGTCAATTTGAAATTTTTCCCACAGTATGTGTTTTAAGACATTAACATTTTCTAAATATCTACTAAAATCTATTAGAAAACCGTTGATCTGCCCTTCAATTATCCATTCGCCATAATAAACATTAATGCCTTTTTGTTTTAAATTGTCGATGATTAACGCAAATTGACTAGGAGGATTAGAGATTTTAAATTCTACTTCACTTTTGTTGGCAATATAAGGACCAATAACTAAATAATTATCCTGATAATGATTTTTTAAATACTTAGCTTTACTTTTAAGAACTGTATGAATGCCGCCAACTTTATTAGCTATCTCCCAGCTAATTTCGAAAATATACTTTGACATTTGGTTTAATTCTTAATTTAAAATCTTCAATAATATTTCTAAAATTTAAATAAGCATCATAAGGAGTTTCATAAGGATTAAAGTATTTATGCACATCACCATCGGCAAACCATTTTGTACACATATAATAAAAATGATCAGCTATTTGTAATTTTCGCCAAACATTTTTAAGATAAAAAGGGACTTCTTTTTCTAGAGAAAATAAAAGTTGGGCGCATTCTTTTTGCATTTCATTACCAAGCCACGCAGTAAGATCTCTTTCAGTATCTGCCCAGGTAATTGGTTTTTCACTAGAAAAAATTCCTTTACTTGAATATGTTTTAATAGCTTCTGAAGGCAAAAGAAAATTAAGATGTTTTTTTCTTAAAATTGCTCGCGGTAATTCAGCGAGAAAATCAAAAATTCCAGTTTCTTGCCATTGATGTTCGCCAAAAGTTTCAAAATCCATAAATAAATTAATAACTTCGCCGTTGCCATTATAATTTTCTAGCCATTGAGCAAATTTGTCAGCAGTGAGGGGCCATTCTTCCCACCATTGCGCTGAAAAGCGAAAACTTATGTCATCAGATAGTTGATAATTTCTTAAGAGGATTTTTAAATTGTTAGACGGATCATTGTAGACGAAATTTGGCGAGCGCCATTCGAGAATCCAAGGCACACCTTCGGTGATCATACCTTCAAAGCCTAAGTCTTTAACGATTTTGGTTAAGTCATCAAAATATATTAATTCAGTGTTAGCAAAAACAGAACTTTCTTGATTAAATAATTGCTTGATAATTTTTTTATGCAATATTACTTGTTCTTTAAACTCTTTAAGAGAAAACAGACTTGATAGTGAATGATAATATGTTTCGCCGACGAATTCAACATTTTTACTCTTACTTAATTCTTGAAACATTTTTATTATTTCCGGATGCCATTTTAGGAGTTGCTCAATGAGATTTCCAGTTAAGCCAAAACTAACTTTGAAAGGCAGTTTATCCTTAATAATTAATTTTATTAAAAGTTCTAAAGCTGGTTTATAACATTTATGAACAATTCTATCAAGATAAAATTTATTCATTTTATCATCAAAATAATTTTTATCTTGAGCAATATCAAAAAAGGTATAATGTTTAAGGCGATCTGGTTGGTGTGTTTTAAAATAAAAAACAACTGAAGGCATTATTTAATAATTTTATAATAAATATTATTTATTTGATTAGCAGTTTTCTGCCAACAAAATTTTTTTTGAGCTTCTGCTTTGCAATTATTTAAATAAGTTTTTTTTAATGTTTCGTAATTTAAAATGCCTAATATTTTATTAGCCATTTCTTTAATATCCCAAAAATCAAAGCGAAGAATATTATTTAAATAATAGCCCATTCCGGTTGTTTTTGAAATAACAGGAGCTAAATTATTATTTAAAGCTTCTAAAGGAACTAAACCAAAAGGATCATTAACTGAAGGCATAACCAAAACATCGGCATTTTGATAAACTCCCCATAATTTTTCTTCTCGTAGAAAGTTAGCAAAGGAGATATATTTTTCAACTTTTAACTCATAAGCTAATTTAACTAATTGAGGAAACATATCGCCTGAACCAACAAAAACAAATTTTGTTTTAGGTTGTTTGTTGATTATCATTGGTATGGCACGAATAAGATAATCAGGTCCTTTTTGAATAGTTAGCCTACCAACGAAAAGAACTATTTTCCATCCATCTTTTTTTAGTTCCGCTAAGTAGTTGGGCATTTCGCCTTTATTCTCTGACCAAAAAAATCCATTGGGAACAACAAATATTTTTTCCGGTTTTATTTTGTAGTCATCGATTAAAACATTTTTAGTTAAATCGCTAACAGGCAATAAGTAATCAACTTTTTGAAAATATTTTTTTTCTATATCAAAGATAAATTGATTAGGATTTTCATTGGTTCTTTCTATTTCTGTGGAATGAACATGAACCAAAGAAGGTGTGCGATAATGTTTGCTTAATGAATAAACAGCCGGTGCTGTAAACCAATCGTGCCCATGGACAATAGTTGGTTTTGTCTTATAATTTAAAAGGATTCTTTTATGGTAACCAAAAATTAAATCAAGTATTTGACTATTAAAATAAAAATTTTTATGAAAATAACTTTCTAATCTTTTAGGTTTTGATTGATTATTATTACTAGGAATAGCAAATAAGACTTTAAAAGGAGGAGAGGTAATATTTAATTTAATTGGTAAAGTGAAAGTTAAATCTTCAACTAATTGGCTTAGTTCTTTTGCTAAATAAAAGCAGGCAACGCCTAAACCACCGCTATTAAAAGGCGGTAATTCCCAGCCAATCATTAGAACTTTCATTATAATTACATTTTACTACAAATTTTCTATAAATTTTTTGCTTATCACATATAAATCACGTTTATTTTTAAAATAATACACTTCCGGTATTTTGTTTAATTCTTTTATTTGCCTTTTGGCAAAATTTTTTATATCCTGGAGACAACGATTGTAGATAAAATTTGTATCAGCATAGATATTATTTTTGTTTTGATTAGAAACATATAACCCGAACCACCGATATTCCAAGCCAAAATTGATAATTCGTTTAAAAGATAATCCTAAAGTTTTTAATTTTTTTACTTCTTTGATGATAAATGGGAGTCTTTGTTTTAGTCTAATTTCTATTTTATGAAATAAATTTTTTTTATCTATTTGCGGACAAAGAATTAAGATTTGGTATTTAGGTTTTTTAATTAAAGGTGGCACTTTGCCTAAAACATAGATTATTTCTAAAGCTCGAATTAATCTTTTTTTGTTATGACGATCTATAGTTTTAGCTCGCAGTTTATCTAATTGTTGTAGCTTTTTATATAAATCTTCAGATGATAGTTGAGATAATTTTTTTCTGAGGTTGTAATTTGGCTTAACAGCCGGCAAAAGCCAACCTTCTTTTAGAGCTTTTAAATACAATATTGTTCCACCACAGAAAATAGGTATTTTATTTTTTTGCATTATTTTTTTTACAGCTGCTTCCGCTGCTTTGAGCCATTGTCCAAGAGAATAATTTTTACGTGGTGAAGCGACGTCAATAAGATGATGGGGTACAATTTTTAATTCTTGTTTTGATAATTTACCGCTACCTATATTAAGATATTTATAAACTTGCCTTGAGTCAGCATTAATGATTTCACCATTTATTTTTTGCGCTAAATAGATGGCATTTTCTGATTTGCCTATAGCTGTTGGTCCAGTAATAAAGATTATTTTTTTTAATTGATTGTTTGGGGACTTATTGACCATTTTTTATTATCCACATTTTTAATTTGACGTAATAATATTTTATATGTTAAAATTAATTTAACTAAAATTAAGTTTCAATTTATTTAAATGAAAAAAGAAATATCAACCAACAGGGGATTTACTTTAATTGAATTATTAATAGTTCTTGCTCTTATTTCTATTTTAGCCGCTATTTTAATTGTGGTTATCAATCCGACGGAAATTTTTAAAAAGAGTCGCGATGCTAAAAGAGTTGGCGATTTGAAAAATGTAGCTCAAGCTATTCAGGCTGCTTTAACCGATAAACCCAATTTAGGCTTAGGTCGTAATGGCAATACTGAATGCATAGGAGGGAGTCAGCCAACAATATTTTCTTCACAATATATATCAGGAACCAGCAGTTTTGCTACTTTTACAGCGGTAACCGGGAGTCCTTCACAAGCTATTGATGGCACTGGATGGATCCCTGTTAATCTAACTAATGTTGCTATAGCTAATTTATCTTCTTATCCAATTGATCCTGTCAATAGAACAACTACACCTGCCTATTATTATACTTATGCTTGTGATGCCCAGAAAGGTTTTTTTGAAATTGATGCTCGTATGGAATCTAATGTTGACGCTCATACTACTGACGGCGGAGATAATCCTTTATTATACGAAGAAGGTTCAGGTAAAAAAGGCATCTTACCAACTGCGACAGGAACTAATTTTTATCAGAACTATTAAAAATTAGTTTACGAAAACCGTTTAGAAATTCTTTACCACTCATAATTTTTCGATTTTCTAATTGAACTTTTTGAAGAATAATATAAGCATCTTTTAGTTTTAAGCAGAGATTGTTTTTGAAAGTGAAAAATTGTCCAGTTTGGGTTTTATCTTTAATATCTTTTTTTAAGAAGTTGTCAGGTAATTTTTCAATGCTAAATATTTTTAAGATTTTATCATTAATTTTTATAAAAGTTCCGGGCCAAGGGTTATAAGCGCGTATTTTTTTGTTCCAAATTTCAAAGTCGTCAGTTAAATTTAAAAACCCATCGTCTTTTTTAAGTTTTTTTGTATAAGTTGCTAAATCATCATTTTGTTTTTTAAGTTCGATATCTTTGTAGAGATAATTTTCTATAATTTCAGTTAAAGTTTTACCTCCCAAAATTCCAAGTTCTAACTCTAATTCTTCATAGGTGATATTTGCTTTAAGTTTATATTTTTCTTGTACGATTATTGGTCCGTGATCTATAAGTTCGTCAATTTTGAAGATAGTTATCCCTGATTCATTATCGCCTTGTAAAATTGTTTCTCTTAAAGGATTAGGACCACGGTATTTAGGTAATAACGAAGGATGAACATTAATTATTCCTTTAGGAAAAAGATCAATGATATTTTTAGGAATTATTTTTGAAAAAGCGGCTACAATACCAGCAAGAGGTTGTATTTGATTAATAATTAACTTAATATTTTGCCATTGCTCGGTGTTGGCATTGTGATGATTATTTTTGTTATTAAAAGTTGTTTGTTTGTTTTGTTGTTGATTTTGATGGTTTTGGCTGGTATTTGGTAATTCAATAACTTCTAATTTATGTTGAAGGCAAAAACTATAAACTTCATTTAATTTTATTTTTAACCCCCTACCAGCAGGTTTAGCTTGATTAGTGATAATTAAAAGAGGTTTGTATTTTTTAATAAATTCTTTTAAAACATAAACAGAAAAACGACTTGAACCAAAGAAAAATACAGGTAAATTTTTCATTATTCTTTTAAGGTAAACACTTCTTGAGCTTTATCAATGAATAATATTCCTTGAAGGTGATCAATCTCATGTTGAATGATATGAGCTAACAATCCTTTGGCTCTGATTTTGCGTTTTTTATTCCATAAATTAGTATATTCTATTATGACTTGCGGATAACGCTTAACATAACCCCAAACATTAGGTACGCTTAAGCAACCTTCTTCTTTTAATTCTTCTTTACCGATATATTTTATAATTTTTGGATTTATAAAAGTTTCAATTTTTCCTTTTTGTTCATCAATTGCTATAAATATTGATAAATTTTCACCTATTTGATTAGCAGCTAAACCAACGCCTTTGTGTTGTTTCATCATTTTTTTCATTGTCTCAATAATTTTTTTGATGGCATCGTTTATTTCTGCAACCTCTTTAGTTGTCTTTTTTAAAATTTGGTGAGGATAAGTAATTAATTTGGTTTCAGGCATCGTTAATTTAATTTTTATATTTATGCTATAATTTATATTATAAATGAAATACCAAAATTTAGAAGATTTTAAAAAAGAGCAGGGTTATTATATTGATAATGTTTGGTATCCTCGAGTAACTAAGATATGCGATGTTAAAAATAAACCGGGGTTGTATTATTTCTATGGGCAAGCTTTAAGCTTTCAACATGCTAATTTGCAAAAACAAAAAGCAGCTGACGAAGGTAAAATTGTTCATGAGTTGATAGAAAGTTTTATTAGCCATCGTTCTGTTATTGTGCCTGAAGAATACCAGGGTATTCATAAAGCTTTTACTGATTTTTTGCGTAATCACTCGTTTTTTTCTAAAATGGAATGGCTTGAAAAACGAATTAAGCATGATGGTTATCGCTATGCTGGCACTTTTGATATTATCGGTGAATTAGATGGTTATTTTGCTTTAATTGATATTAAAACCTCTTCAGCTGTTTACGATGATTATCGTTTGCAAACTTCTGCTTATTTTTGGGCTTTAAGAGAAGAGCCTTGGCTTTTGACTGATAATGGGCGTAAAATTGTTTTACCTCGCGAAATCGAAAAAAGATATATTTTAAGAATTAATCAAAAAAGAATTTGCGAGAAATGTGGAGTGACGATGAAAGTTCGCAAGATAGGCGATAAAATAGAAGGTAATAATAATTGCGAGCATAAATTTGGAGAATTAATAGGCGAATGGGAATTAAAAGAATTTAATGGTCATGAAGAAGATTTTAAAGGTTTTTTACATTGTAAAGGTTTATGGGAATGGGAATATAGAGATTATTTAAAAGAAATAGGTTATTTATAAAATAATATAATTTAAATTAATTTTATCATTATGCAAAAAATTTGGATTAAAGAGACAAAAAATTTAGTTAACAAGTATGTGAATTTATTTGGATTTGTTACTAATATAAGAGATCATGGAAAAATTATTTTTATTGATTTAAAAGATAGAAGTGGAATTATTCAGTGTGTTATTGATCAAAATAATAATAAATTTTCGCAATTTAAACTTCTCAAACCTTTTTCAGTTATAAAAGTTTCTGGCTTAATTAAAGATAGACCGGCGCATTTAGCTAATCCTCACTTAGAAACAGGTAAAATTGAATTAGCCATAGATAATTTTGATATTCTTTCTTTGTCAGAGACATTGCCTTTTGATTTAGATGGCGATGGTTATGATTTAGACGAAGCTTTAAGATTGAAATTTCGTTATCTTGATTTAAGAAGAGATCGTTTGCAAAAAAATTTAAGACGTCGCCATGAATTTTTGTTATTTTTGAGAAATTTTTTAGATGCTTATGGTTTTATAGAAATTGAAACTCCTATTTTAACTAAATCAACTCCTGAAGGCGCACGTGATTATGTTGTGCCTAGTCGTTTATACCCAGGTAATTTTTATGCTTTACCGCAATCACCACAGCAATATAAACAATTATTAATGGTTAGCGGCATAGAAAGATATTTTCAGATAGCTCGATGTTTTAGAGATGAAGACCCTCGTATGGATAGACAACCAGAATTTACGCAATTAGACATTGAGATGAGTTATGTGACTAAAGAGGATATTTTATCATTTATTGAAAAAATGTTTGTTGAAGCTATTACTAATTTATATCCCCATAAAAAAATTACTAAAATTCCTTTCCCGCGTTTGACTTACAAAGAAGCAATCGAGATTTATGGTTCCGACAAGCCTGACTTAAGAATTAATAATAACGATAATGATGAATTAGCTTTTGTTTTTATTGTAGATTTTCCAATGTTTGAATGGGATCAAAAAAATAATAAATGGGATGCTATGCATCATCCTTTTACCCAGCCAATATTACCCAATGGCGAATATAACAAAGAAGAAATCCTTAAGTTATTAGATAAGAATCCCGAATTATTATTTAGCGAGCAGTATGATTTGGTTTTAAATGGTTTTGAGATAGGCGGAGGAAGCATCCGAACAACTGATAAAGATATATTATTAAAAGTTTTTGAAGTTTTAGGTTATAATAAAGATGATATTGCTGATAAATTTAAACATTTATTAGAAGCTTTTTCCTTTGGTGTTCCGCCTCATGGTGGCATTGCCCCTGGCATTGATAGAATTTTAATGATTTTAGAGAATGAAAAAAGCATTCGAGAAGTGATAGCTTTTCCTAAAACAGGCGAAGGTCGAGATTATATGATGGATGCGCCAAGCGAAATTTCGAAGGAACAATTAGCTGAATTAAAAATACGTATTATTAATTAATTTGGTCGTTATTAGGTTAGTTGTAATTTTTAACTATGAATCATCACAAAGAATCTAAATATATTATTGGTTCTGTTGTTTTAGGTATTGTTATAGGAATATTTATTTTTGTTAGTGGTCGTTATTTGTCAAATTTTACCGCTGGTAAGTATGTCGGCGTTTTTTTTAATAACGGCAATGTTTATTTCGGTAAATTATCTGTATTTCCTCAATTAAAATTAAAAAACGCAATTTTTCTTACTCAAGGAAATAATGGCGGATTGTATGCAAATAAACTATCAGATATACAATGGGCACCTGTTGGCGATATTTATTTTGATAGAAGCGCTGTGGCTTTTATTATGCCTTTAAAAGAAAATTCACCATTGATTCAGGTTATTGAAGGTACGCCAGCAAATACTCCGACAACTCAACAAACAACGCCGCTAAATACTCAATCCGTTAATCAAAATCCAAATAATACCAATACTAACCCGAACGTTCCTGCAAATCAGCAAAATACGCAAACTCAAGGAGGTGCCTCGCCAAATGTTGTGCCTACTGAATAACAAAAAATATATTTCTGTAAAGTTTATAAAAAATTATAATTATTTTTAGAATTTGAAGATGCTGATATAATCTTTTAGCTATTTATATTGTGATTTAACTATGTTGATAATTTAACGCAATTGTTAAGATAATTATAATATATTTAAAAGATTGAGAATGATAATTAATTAAAATTTATATAATCGATGTATAAAAATTTTATCGTGACTATTATTCTAGTAATAATTTTTATATTATTTATTTACTATTTTGTTATTTTGCAGAGAAAATCATTCTTAACACCACAGTTACCAGTTTTAATCAATGAAGAAGAATTAATAACAATACCGACAACAACGACAGTAACCTCAACGCCATCGTCAGATACTTTATTAAAAACACAGCAACCAACTTCATCAGCCTCAGATACAGAGTTATTAAAAATTACATCTACCTATACAACTTCATCTTTTTAGGTAATTTAATCTTTTGTAAAAATGAATTTAAGAAAAAACAAAATGTATTAAATTACATAAGTACTTTTTTATATAATTTTTACAATTCAACTGGTATTATCATTTTAAAATATCCACATTTTTATTTAAATTTGATATCTAAATTTGTTATAATAAATTTTGATTAGACATTAGAAATAATGGTTTTAAAAGATTTTGCATCTTTTAATTTTTTTATTGTTTTGCTAATTGCTTTGCTTTTTATGTTACCTTCATTTCTTTATTCTCAATCATTGCAACATCAAGGTAAAATAGGTTCTTATCCTATTGTTATTGAAGCTTTTAATCTTTTAGATGATAATCAAACAATAGAAGGAAGATACAGGTATCAGAATAAAGATGTGTGGTTAATCTTAAAAGGAAAGATTGACTTAAAAAATAATTCTGTGTCTATAGATGAATACGATGAAAATAATGTTAAAACTGGAGTTTTTAGTGGAACATATTTTAAGAAATCAAAAACAATAAAACTAACTAAATGGACTTCAGCTAAGAAAAAAACATCATTAAAAGTATATTTACCTTCTATAAAATTATTAACCACTAAGAAAACAATTTCAACAACAAGATTACAATCAGAAAAAATTTATACCATACCTCAAGGATATGAAATTGCAGGAACAGTATTTTCAAAAGATTCAACCCGATATGCAATTTTACTAAAAACTCCAGAAGGAAAATATACAGTTGTTTTAGATGGAAAAGAAGGGAAGAAGTATGATCGTATTGAAAATCTCACTTTCTCTCCCGACAGTCAACATCTCGCTTATGTAGCTGGGGAAGATTGTAAAGATAATAAAATATGCTCAAAACATTTCGTAGTATTAGATGGAAAAGAAGGGAAGAAGTATGAGTATATTGATAGTCTTACCTTTTCTCCTAAAGGTCAACGTTTTGCTTATGTAGCTACGGAAGAAGATAAATATACAGTTGTTTTAGATGGAAAAGAAGGAAAATGGTATGATAATATTTATACTCTAACTTTCTCTTCTGATAGCAAGCGTTTCGCTTATGTAGCTAACGAAAAAGGAAAAAGACAATATACAGTTGTTATAGATGGAAAAGAAGAAAAAAGACATGGTTATGTTTCTGATTTCTCTTTTTCTCCTGATAGTAAACATTTTGTTTATGTAGCTGGAGAAGATTGTGAAATTATTACCTGCTCAAAATATTTCGTAGTTATAGATGGAAAAGAAGGGAAGAAGTATGATGACGTTGACCCTTTTGATTTCACTCTCTCTCCTGATGGTCAACATTTTGCTTATCTAACTACTAGAGAAGAAGATAAATATACAGTTGTCTTAGATGGAAAAAGGGGGAAGAAATATGATTATATTGAAAGATACGGCTTTTCTTTCTCTCCCGATAGTCGACATTTTGCTTATATCGTTGGAGAAGATTGTAAAAAATATGAAAAAAATAGGTGTTTAAAATATTTCGTGGTTTTAGATGGAAAAGAAAGGGAGAGGTATGATTATATTGATAAAAATAATCTCATTTTCTCTCCCGACAGTCAACATCTCGCTTATGTAGCCGGAGGAGATTGTAAAGATAAAATATGCTCAAAATATTTAGTAGTTTTAGACGGAAAAGAAGGAAAGAAGTATGAGCGTGTTTATAATCTAACTTTTTCTCCTAACAGTCAACATTTTGCTTATGTAGTTGGAGAAAATTGCAAATATGATATATGCTTAAAATACTTCGTGGTGTTAGATGACAAAGAAAGTGAAAGATATGATAAAATATATCAGTTTAATTTTCTTGAAAATAATAAAAACTTAATTTACTTTGTTTTAAAGAATAATGAGATTTGGAGAATTGTTGAAGAGTTGTGAAAATTTTGTATTGCAAAATGAATGATTATTAAAAGTTAATTATCTCTTTTATCCACTTAATGATTATGTGTATTAAATAAATTTTATTTTTTTTGTGATATAATATTAATTAAAGATGACATTACTTGCGAAACATAATTACAGTTTAGGTTTGTCAATTATTTTGCGCCGAGGTTTTCCGGCTGAGGTGATTTGATTTACAGAAAGTATATATCACTTCAGCCGGGGCAACCCGGCTTTTTTTGTTTTGATTTACTTTTAATAAATATTTCAAAAAATGACCTTGAAGCCAGTAATTACAAAAATACCAACTGATTACGGTAATTTTTGGTTTTTTGGTTTTAAAATTGACAATCAAGAGGTTTTAGTAATTGCCACCAAAAAGAATCCTAAAAATGGGGCTAATATAAGGTTGCATTCAAGTTGTTTTACAAGTGAAATTTTCGGTTCCTTAAAATGCGATTGCGCTGACCAATTAAAAGAATTTATGATTTTAATGAACAAGAATAGACGCGATGACTATTTATTAATTTATTTCTTAAATCATGAAGGTAGGGGCATAGGTTTGTTTAATAAATTGAGAGCCTATGAAGCGCAGCGAAAATTTAATTTAGATACTTATCAAGCGAATGAATATCTTGGCTTACCACACGATATGAGAGATTATAGTCCAGTAATTGAAATTTTACGATATTTTAATCTAACAAAAGTTAATCTTTTTTCTAATAATCTTACAAAATTAGAGTTTCTTAAAAAAAATGGAATCATTGTAAATATTAAGAATTTTTTTGTTAAACCAAAATCACAATATGCTTTTCAATATTTACTTGCAAAAGCAAAAAAGGGTAGTTATATTATAAAAAACATTAATTTAAAATATTCAAGGTTAAATTAGGCAAATTATGCCAATCAAAAAGCAGACAACAAAAACTTTTTTATTCGATCTTCATCTAGATTTAGAAGTTTATTTGAATAAAAATTTAAGAAAAATTTTAGGAATGAATTTTTACAAATTAGATCGACTTTATGTCGAACGGCATTTTGATTTAGTTCAAGCGAGAAAAGTTGGCTTAAAATATTTTGTAACCCAAGTTCAAGCAGTAAAATACAATTCTAAAGAAAAAATAATTTTTTCTCTTAATGATTTTGATGAATTTATTGCAAATTATGAAAATTTTTTGAAACAAATTAAAAAATATCCCCAGCTTAAAATTATAAAAAGTTTAACTGATTTCAATTCTTTGTCTGAAGATCAAATAGGGGTATTTTTAGGCGTTGAGGGTTTGAATTTTATAAATAAAATTGACGAAGTAGAATTATTGATTGACTTAGGCTTTAGAGTCTTTGGTTTAACATGGAATTTTGACAATAAAATTGCCGGTGGTCTCAATAGTCATAAGCCATTAACAAAATTTGGCAAAAAAGTTGTTGAACTTTTAGTCGCTAGGGGGTGCATCATCGATTGTGCTCATTTAAATCATATTTCTGCTTTGGAGGTAATTGATTTAGCGCCTTCTAATTTTATTTTCTCTCATAATAATCTAAATAGCGTTGTCGCTTTTAAGCAAAACCTAAGCTCAGAAATACTATCTAAAATAAAAACAAAAGAGACATTGATAGGTTTAACTTTTCTTCCTTCATCCTTGACTACTTCTGGTCAACAACCTACTTTTAAACATTGGTTTCAGCATTATAAGGAACTAAAAAAAATTAATCCTCAATTTTTAGCTATTGGTACTGACTATTTCGGTTTTGCTTTTAAAGATACAGCTTTAGGAGCAAAGAATTATATTGAATTTAATAATAGTTTAATGAAATTTAAAATAAGTAAAGCAAAAATATTTTTTAATACTTTTAACTACTTTTATAATAAAATTAAGATATGGCAATAGAAAATTTTGATTCTTTGCGTGCTAACTATTTAAAAGATAATTTGCGTTATAAAAATTATTTAGAGTTTTTAAAAGAAAGAAGAGAACAGTCAAAGGCAGATTTAGAAAATTTGGCGCAAAATTTTAATATTCCCTTAGAAAAATTACAACAAATACGCACTGATATTAGAAAGCAGTTATTAAGTACAGAGGATAAAGATTATGCTGCTATTACAACAACATTTCATCTTTTGCCTTGGGAGTTGGAATATTATCTTTTGGCTAAAAAAAGAATAAATTTATTAGATTATAAACCTACTCATATTTTTGATATTCCTATTGGTTATATGCAGTCCAAAGATGAAAAACCTCATCAGCTTACAATTGGCGATCGTTCTTTTAATTACTTAGAATTGATTTTTAATGTTAAAAAAGTTCCTAAAACTTCATATGAATTTTATTTATTGTTAAAAGAAGAATTTAAGAAATTTTTAGATTTAGAAGAAGTTGATTTTTCTAATTTAAAAGAGATAGTTGACGGATTATTTGCAAATCAACAATTTATTAATTCAAAAATTAAACCTATTTGCAATCACTTAAAATCAAAGAATTTACTGAGATTAAATAAACAAGAATTACGAATCAGAGATAATGCTATAGACAAGTTATACGAAGATATTGTTAAAGAGATTATATATTTAATAGTTGACTTTTTAGTTTTTTTTGAAAATGATATTAAGATTAACGAAAAGCGAGAGAAGTTTTTAAAAACAGTTAAATATCTTTTTTCTCAAGAAGATTTACGTCCAATTTTTAATGCTTTGGGTTTATCATTAAATGTTAATATTGATGATTTTTTAGCTTTTAACGATTATGGGAAAATAATTTTTCTTATAGTTATTTTAGGAGGTTTTGATCATATAGGCGCTGAATGGCCCGAAAAAGATAAATTAGGCAAATATAATTTAATAAGAAAATCATTAGGATTAAATTTAATTACCGAAGTGCCGCCAAATACGTTTGCAGAAAGATTTTTGCTATTTTCTGAATCATCTTTGTCTTCAGAAGCTAATTTTAAGCTTGTAGATTCGTTAACCTTGCGTTTGCTTTTTTCTGAGGCGATGCCATCAATTACTTATCTAGCATCTTTTCAGGGTCCTTTTACTGGCACTTTTTCGCCTCTTGCTAAAGAGCATCGAGATATTATACGTATTATTGATTTTGTTAGTACTTATAAATTATTTTTACAAGAAATAAAAAATGGAGATATTAAATTTAGCAATAAAATGTTGATTGATATTATTAAAAAATATTATGAGACTGTTTTTAAAGGTGGCATTAAGGAAATGTTAAAGAATAAAATTGAAGAGTTTGAAAAAAATTATTTGACAGATAATAATTTAGAATATGACTTATTTTTTAGCATAGAACAATTTAATAAATTTTTAAATGAATCAGGCATTAAAGATTACTCTATTAATTTACCTCTTTTAATGAGTATCATTTTAGAAAATGAGATTTTTAACGCTTATTTTAAAACTGATATTCAGCGATTAGTTTCTAAAGAAGGCGGAGAACTATTAAATAAATTTTTAGCTACTGGGAGAAAAATAAAACGTTTAGAAAATTTTTTTGAGCATTTAAATGATAAACAGTTAGTTGGTAATCAAGACGAAAACACAACAATGATGTTTGGAGGAATCTCTTTGCCGTTTAATTTGCAAACTATTGATAGTGATTTTATAGGTTTAGTTATGCATTTTCGTAGAAAATTAATGTTTGAATCAAGGTTGTAATGAATTTAAATATTAAACAAGTTAAAGATCAATTAATTAAAGAATTAAATCAATTAAAAACTCCTCAAGGTTTTCTTTTGGCTGGTTTTCCTCATTTTAACAAGCTTTTTGGTAGAGACTCTTTAATTGTTTCTTGGCAGCTTTTAAATTATGATGTTGAGATTGTCAAAAATACTTTAGAGATTTTATCTAAATTTCAAGGAGTGGCAGTTAGCGAGATGTCTGAAGAAGAACCGGGGAAAATATTGCACGAGCATATAATAGGTTTTGATAAACATTCTAAAGGAAACTGGCCCTTTCCTTATTATGGTTCAATTGATTCAACATTGCTTTATCTAATTTTATTTTATTTTTATTTTAATAAAACCAAAGATGCTGATTTTATTAAACAATTTTGGGCAAACATTGAAAAAGCGGTTGATTGGATTCTTAATTACGGCGATAGGGATAACGATTTATTTATTGAATATAAGAATAAAAACCCTAATGGGCTTTATAACCAAGGTTGGAAAGATTCAAATTTTATAAAATCAAAACTGCCAATTGCTATTGTTGAAGTTCAGGGTTATGAATATTTTGCTTTAGTTAAGATCAGCGAATTGATTAAAGTTCTTAATATTAATAAAGAATTTTTAGATGTATTAAAAGAACGCGCAGATAAACTTCAAGAAAAATTTAATCAAAATTTTTGGATGGATGATAAAAAATATTTTGCTTTAGGTTTAGATGGTGATAAAAAACAAATAAAATATATAACTTCAAATCCCGGGCATTTACTTTTTACAGAAATTGTTGATAATGATAAGATTGATTATATTGTTAAAAAGTTATTTTCGGAAGAATTATGGACTGAATATGGTATAAGAACCCATTCAATTTATGAAGAAAATTTCAATCCTTTGTCTTATCATTTAGGTTCTATCTGGCCCCATGATAATTGGATTATTGCTCAAGGTTTAAAAAAATTAAATTATTTAGAAGAATACAACAGAATTAAATCTGCTCTTTTAAATGCATTTAAAACAATTGGTTATTTGCCTGAGTATTACGGAGTAATTAACAACGAAATCAAATTAGAAAATTTGGAAAAAACTCCTGATTATCCTCAAGCTTGGTCGTCAGGTGCTTTGTTAAATTTTATTTTAGAAGATGAAAAATGAAGTTATAAAATTTTTTTCTCAGTTTATTTCCATTCCATCGGTTTCAACGCAAAAAGATAGGTTTAACGATATTTTAAAAGCTGCTCATTTTTTGAAAGACAAATTTTTGTCTTTAGGATTTAAAGTTAAATTAATTCAAGATAAAAATTGTCCGCCTTTAATTTTAGCTTTTAAATTTATCGGTAATCAAAAGACAATTGGAATTTACGGTCATTACGATGTTCAGCCTGAAGATCCGCTTAAAGAATGGAAAACCGAACCGTTTAAATTAATTTTGAAAAATGGAAAATTTTATGGTCGCGGCAGTGCTGATAATAAAGGTCATATTGTGCAAAATATTTTTGCTCTTGAAGAATTAATTAAAGAAAATAAGCTAAAAAATAATATTGTTTTTGTAATTGAAGGTGAAGAAGAATCAGCTAGTTCTAATTTTGAAAAATATGTTTTAAAAGCTAAAGATATTTTATCCAAAATCGATGTTTTTTATTTAACTGATGTAGGTATGCGAAAAAAGAATATGCCAACAATTTATTATGCTCTGCGAGGAATTGTTTATTTTGAATTGAAAATAAAAATCGGTGAATACGATCTTCATTCAGGTAGTTATGGTAATTTAGCTTTAAATCCTGCTCAATTTTTAGGAGATCTGTTTTCAAAAATGAAGGATTTAAAAACAGGAAAAATTTTAATTTCTGGATTTTATGATGATGTAAGAAAAATTGACAATAAAGAAAAACGATTATTGAAATTAGCTAGTCAAAAAGTAAAGGACATTTTAAAAGAGTCAAAACTTTATTTTCTTTGTTCTGTGGATAAGAAAAATCCATCATTTTCGACTAAAATTTATCCTTCCTTGGATGTCAATGGAATTAGCAGTGGTTATGTTGGCGAAGGGGCGAAGACAATTATTCCTAAAGAAGCAATTGTAAAATTTTCTTTTCGATTAATTGAATATCAAAAACCAGAAAAAATTATAAAATTAGTTCAAAATTTTATTAAAAAAAACATACCTCAAGGAATGAAATATGAATTAAAAATTTTAGGTGCTTCTAGTCCCTTTTATACTCCAATAAATAATGAATATACCATGAAAACAAAGGCGATTTTAGAAACTATCTTTAAGAATAAAGTTATTTTTGATAGAGTTGGGGGTTCTATTCCAGCTGCAGAAATTTTACAAAGAGTTTTCAAAAAAACAATAATTTTAACAGGTTTTATGTTGCCAGATTGTAATATTCATGCCCCTAATGAAAATTTCGATGAAGAAATGTTTTGGAAAGGCTTAAAAACTTTAAAATTAATTTATTCTTCAATTTAATTTTTTAATTTAATCTGAGATGAATATTTTTTACATTAACGGAAAATTTATTCCAGAAAAACAAGCTAAAATTTCGATTTATGATTTAGGATTTTTGCGAGGATATGCTGTTTTTGATTTTCTAAGAACTTATCAAGGAGAGCCATTTTATTTAAAAGAACATTTACAAAGACTTTTAAACTCAGCGAAATTAATTGGTTTAAAGCATAATTATAGTTTAAATTTATTGATAAAAATTGTTTTAAAAACTTTAAAGAAAAATAATCTTAAAGAAGCAAGTATAAGAATTTATTTAACTGGTGGTTATTCAAAAGATTTTATTTTGCCATCAAAACCACAATTAATTATTATTATTACTCCGATTAAAAAACCCCCTGATTATCTATATATTAAGGGCGGCAAATTAATTACTAAAATTTCCGAAAGGATTCTTCCTCAAGCGAAAACAATTGTTTATACTGAAGGAATAAAATTTTTACAAGAAGCAAAAAGAAAAAATGCAATTGAAGTTTTGTTAATCAGCAAAGACGGTAAAATTTTGGAATGCACAACTTCAAACTTTTTTGCCGTTATAAATAAAAAATTAATCACACCACCGACAGAGCAAATTTTAGCTGGCATAACTCGCAAAGTTGTTATTCAATTAGCTAAAAAATTAAAAATTCCTGTAATTGAAAGAAATATTAATTTTAAAGAAATTAAAAATTTCGATGAAGCTTTTATAACAGCAACCAATAAAGAAATCCTGCCGATTGTAAAAATTGATAAAATAAAAATAGGCAAAGGTAAAGTTGGCGAAATAACAAAAATTTTAATGATCGAATTTAAAAAACTAACTGAGAATTATTGATGAAAAATAAATAAAAAAATTTTATTCAAAGTTTGAAATATGCAATTAAAGGTTTAAATTATGCTTTTAAACACCATCGTCATTTTAAAATAGAACTTTTCGTTGTCATTTTAGTAATTATCTTAAGTTTTATTTTTGATCTTAATACCCTCGAATTTCTTTCAATTCTTTTTGCCATAGTTTTAGTTTTGATTTCTGAAATTTTTAATAATTTAATTAAAGAAACTTTGAATTTTGTCTATCAAGAATATCATCAAAAAGTAAAATTCATTAAAGATTTATCAGCAAGAGCTGTTTTAATTGCGGTTATTTACAGCTTAATTGTCGGAATAATAATCTTTTTACCAAAGATATTTAGCTTGTTTATATATCCCCTTAGTTGAATTTATCTAAATATCGCTTTCAAATTATGATAAAATGAATTCAATGATAAAAAGATTAATTAAAAAATCAATTTTTGTTTTAAGAAATTATGGTTTAAAGGTTTTTTTAATTAAAGCTTTAAAATTTCCTCTCAATAGGATAAATCTTTTAAGACAAAAGTTAGGAGAAAAAAGAGCTTATAAAAATTCCCAAAGAGTTATTTACAAATTAAAACAATTCAATTCTAATAATCCTGAAGAAGTTTTTAATTTTGCTTGGAAATTCTATTTTGGTTTAATTAGACCAATGCAAATTAAAGAAGAATTCCTTGAACTTTTAAAAATCTTTCAACAGCTAAACCCCCAATATATTATGGAAATCGGAACAGCTAATGGCGGAACTCTATTTTGTTTTTGTAAATTAGCTAAAGATGATGCTACGATAATATCTATTGATCTTCCAGAAGGACCATTTGGCGGAGGTTATCCCAAATGGAGAATTCCAATTTATCAAGCTTTTGCTAAAGAAAATCAAAAATTATATCTCATAAGAGAAGATTCCCATAAAGAAGAAACCTTAAATAAAGTAAAAGAAGTTCTTAATGGCAATCAATTAGATTTTCTTTTCATTGATGGTGATCACAGTTATGAAGGAGTTAAAAAGGATTTTGAAATGTATTCCCCTTTAGTTAGAAAAGGTGGGATAATTGCATTTCATGATATTAATATTCATTTAAATGCACCAGAAATAGGCGTTAATAAATTTTGGAATGAGATAAAAAATCGCTTTGTCCATAAAGAAATGATTAAAGGCCATATTTCAGGTTGGGCAGGGATTGGTGTTTTATTTTTATAATTAGTTTATAACTAATGAATAAGCAACAATTAATAGAAAAATTAGATTATTCAGCACGAAAATATTTGTTTCCTTTAAAGACAAGGTTTTTAAAATTTCCTTTTATTACCTTAAGAGATGCTTTTATAACTATTTTGTTTAACAAAGTTTTAAGACAAAAAATTTATTTTTTAGTAAAAGCAAAAACCTTTTTTGAAGAAGATTTTTATTGCATTTTCCCCGAATCAACAGATGTTTATTTTTATGGAGCTTATGTTTATTGTAATCCTGAATACAGATTGACCAGGTTTATAATAAAACATAACTTTAAAGATAATTTAATATTTTTTGATCTCGGAGCTCATTATGGATACTATTCAGTTTTAATGAGCAAACTATATCCTCAAAGCAAAGTGTTTGCTTTTGAACCAGATAGAGGTGTTTTAGAAATTTTGAAAAAAAATAAAAGAGAAAATATCGAAATAATTCCTAAGGCAGTTGGTTCTTTTAATGGCAAAACAAAATTTTATTCTTTTGACTTATTAAGTTCAGGAGTCTCAACTTTAAATATAGAAAACTTAAAAAAAATTCCCCTTACTCAACAAAAGCCGAATGAATACGAAGTTGAAGTTATTACCTTAGATAGTTTTTGTGAAGAAAATAAAATAATTCCTGATTTTATCAAAATTGATGTTGAAGGAGCTGAAGAAGATGTTTTAAGGGGATCAACTAAGTTATTAAAAAATAAATCACCAATTATTGCTCTTGAAATTTGGTTTCGACCCACACCTCCCGAAAATTATCTTAATGCTGTTAATATTTTAAAGAATAATGAATTTAAAATGTTCGCCATAACTGAAAACGGTGATTTAGAAGAAGTAAATTATGACAATATTTTTGAATATTTTAAAAAACTTGAAGAAAGATATAAAAAAATAAATCAAGGAATTGTTTTTGATAATTTAATTTTTCTTAAATGAAAAAAATTCTCTTTATTGGAGATAATTGGTTTGGAGATTTAGGTGGGAGAAAGAAAATAGTTTTGGCTTTAATGAATTTTTTAATCAATGACTATAATATTTATTTACTCACCATAGATACTAAAATTAAAAAGGAATCAATTAAAGATTTTAAAAAAGATTTAGAAGAAGACATCAACATTTATCCTTATTTTTTTCCAAGGAATGTATTTTTTTATTTCAAACTTTTAATCCTCTTCGGAATAAAAATTTTAAAGATAAGACCCAACCTTATAATTTCTTTTGGCGGGGGACCTCATTCTAATGCGAATTTTTTCTATATAAGTAAAATCTTTGCACCAAAAAGTAAAATAATTTTTATTGAACAAGGAAATACAAGGCATTTATTCAATAAACAAAATCTGATAGTGAAACTTTTAACTAAAATAGCATTTAAAAGTGTAGATAAAATAATTACGGCAGGCGAGGGAGTAGCTGAGGATGTAAAAAATTTATTTAATTTAAGAAACAATCAAGTAACTTTTGTTTATAATTTTGTTGATTTTGAAAAAATTAAAAATTTAAGCTTGGAAGCAATTGAAGAAAAAATTTTTGCAGATAAATTCAAACCAATAATATTAGCAGTTAATAGGTTAGATTTATATCAAAAAGATATTTTAACTTTATTAAACGCCTTTTCTGTTGTTGCTCAAAATGTAGATGCGTATTTAGTAATCATAGGTGAAGGACCTGATAGAGTCAAAGTAGAGAACAAAATTAAAGAATTAAATTTAGAGTCGAAAGTTTTTTTGTTAGGTCATAAAAATAATCCCTATAAATATATGAAAAATTCAGATGTTTTTGTTTTAAGTAGTTTCCATGAGGGAATGCCTATTGTTTTAATTGAAGCTATGGTTTGCAATCTACCGGTTGTTGCTACTGATTGTGATTTTGGACCAAGAGAAATAATTAAAGATGGACATAATGGATTTTTAGTTAAGGTCGGCGATTATGAAACTATGGCAAAAAAAATAATTGAATTAATCAAACACAAGGAGTTAATAAGAAAATTTGTAGAAAATTCGTTTTCGATTTTACCTTACTTTTCTTCTAATTATGCTTTAGAAAAATATAAAGAAATTATAAATTCAGTAATGACACAATGAAAATAGTTTTAATTTTTAACAAATCGTTTCCTTGTACAACAGGGCAATATATTTTGAAGATTTTAGAAAAAGAAAATGAAGTTTTTGTTTTATCACCAAAAGATAATTTTCAAAAAATTCACGAAATCCAACCAGATTTTATTTTAGTAATCGATGATAGTAGTCATTATATTCTAGATGTTAATTATCATCCTAAGGTAATATGGATTATTGATTCACATACTTCTTTTATCTGTGATAAAGTGATGGTTAAGAGTTTTGATATTGTTTTTGTGGCTCAGAAAGAATACGTTGAGAAATTTAAAAAATATAATCAACATGTTTATTGGCTTTCTTTAGCTTGTGATCCAGATTGGCATAGTAAACAGAATTTAGAAAAAATTTATGATGTTGCTTTTATTGGACAAATGGGAAGAGGCTGGCGGAGGAAATTATTAATAAATTTAAAAAAAGATTTCCCTAACTCTTTTATTTCTTCAGCTGACTGTAAAGATATTGGCAAAATCTATTCTCAAGCTAAAATAGTTGTTAATTATAATGTTAATAATGATATTAATATGCGGGTTTTTGAGGCTTTGTGTTCTGGAAATTTACTTTTAACAAATAAAATAAAAGATAATGGTTTTAATGAATTATTTGAAGATAGAAAACATTTAGTGGTTTATAATGGGACTTATAGAGATTTAAAAGAAAAAATTAAATATTATTTAGAAAATGAAGAAGAAAGAGAAAAAATGGCTGAAAATGGAAGGAATTTAGCTTTATCTTTACATACTTATCAACAGAGAGCAGATTTTATGGTTAAAAAAATTTTAGAACTCAAAAACGAAAAATTTTATGATTATTCAAATTTAAGCTATTCTCTAATGAAATTAAATTTATTCATTAGATTTTTATTTTGGAAAGTGATTTATTTAAGGGTTTGGCAAGTTTTAGCCGAATTAAATGCTCTTTTAAGATTTAAGTAATTATGCCTAAAGTTTCTATTATTACCCCAACTTATAATGTAGAAAAATTTATTGAAAGAGCTATTAAAAGTGTATTATGGCAGACATTTCAAGATTGGGAAATGATTATTGTTGATGATGGCTCAAAAGATAAAACTGTAGAAATAGTAAAAAAATATGTTGAAAAAGATCCAAGAATAAAACTTATTGAACGAAAAGAAAATACAGGAGGGCCAGCAATTCCAAGAACAATAGCTTGCAAGGAAGCTAAAGGAGAATACATAGCTTTTTTAGATCAGGATGATATTTTTTATCCAGAAAATTTAGAAAAGAGGGTAAGATATTTAGACGAACATCCTGAAATAGACATTTTATTTACGATGGCTTGGACTTTTGATGAAGATACTAAAAAAATAGTTAATTATGAACACGGTGGTCCGGTTAATTTAATTGTTAGAAGAAAAGTTATTGAAGAAGCTGAATATTTTAAACCTGAACAAAACGGAGTTGATGAAATAGGAATGCTTTATAGATATTTTTTAAAAGCCGAAAACAATTTTTCTAAGCAAGTTATTCTAACTAAAGAACCCTTGTCTTTATATTCGAGACATCCCGGTCAAGGTTCTTATGTTGAAAATAAAGACCCGATTAAATTTGTCAAAAGAATCGAGTCTTTAATAGACGAATTTTCGGAAGAAAAAATAAGTAATATCAAGATAGATGAAAAATTTAGGAACTACATAAAGAAGATTAGATATATTTGGTATTCAAGGTTGGGTAATTTTTATTGTTTAGCGGGTGATTTTAAAAAAGGAAAAGAGGCATTTAAAAAATCTTTGAGATTACATTTTAATCTTTTTTCTTTGTTTTTTTTGATTCTTTCTTTTTTAGGATATAAAAATTATAGGAAAATTGAATTTTTATTGAGAATGATTCAAAGAAAAATTTTATGGAAATTAAAAGTTTTTGTTTATAAGAGAAAATTTAAAGAAAGTTATGATAAAGCCTTAAAAATACTTCAAGAATCATGAAAAGCAAAATTCTTTTAATTTTAAGCAGTGAACAATTTTCCGGAGGAGAAAAAGTAGCTTTAGAAATCGCTAAAAACTTAAAATCAAATTTTGATTTTATCTTTTTTTTACCTGGAAAACCACAAAAAGAATTTGAAGAAGAACTAAAAAATTTTGAATTTTATTATTCCCCCCAAAAATCATTTTTAGAGATAATTAAAAATTTAAAGAAAACAATCACTTTTTTAAAGCCGTCAATTATCAATACCCATGGTACAAGAGCTAGCGTTTTTTTGAAACTTGTTCTTTTTCTCACTTTAAAGAAAAAGTTTAAATTTATTTATACTCTCCACGGTGCTCATTTTGTAAGAAGAAAATTTTCTGTTAATTTTATTTTTTTGATTTGGGAATTAATTACGAATTATTTGTTTGTAGATTATTTAATTTGCGTCGGTAAAGATGATTATGACCTCATTAAGAAACTAAAATTAATTAATAAAAATAAATTGTTTTTAATAGAGAATGGAATAAATTTTGAAGAGTATCAAAACATAGAAAAAGGATATTTAAGAAAAAATTTTAATTTAAAGAACGAAATAATTTTAACTACTATTTGTAGACTTCACTATCCAAAGGATCTTAAAACTCTTATTAATGCAGTTAATTTAATCAAAGACGAAAATATAGTTTTATTTATAGTTGGCGATGGTCCTGACAGAAATGAATTGGAAGATTTAGTTAGAAATTTAAATTTGGAAAATAAAATAAAATTTTTAGGATTTAGAAAAGAAATAAAAGAAATCTTACAAGACACTGATATTTTTATTCTCTCAACCCGTTGGGAGGGTTTACCTTTAGTTATTTTAGAAGCCTGGGCGACAAAAAAACCGGTTATTGCTTCAGATGTCCATGGTATTAGAGGCTTAATAAAAAATGAAGAATCAGGAATTTTGTTTAAATTTGGTGATCTCGAAGATTTGAAGAAAAAAATTTTGCTATTGATCAAGAATGAGAATTTGAAATTCAAAATAGCGAACAATGGTTATGAATTAGTTAAAAAGAAATATAATATTTTTCAAATGGCCCAGAGTTATAAAGAAATTTATAATAGATGAAAAACTTAAAAAAATTACTTTTAAATTACTTTCATTTTATAAGATCTCAGCTCCCTCTTACTAAAATCAAAACTACACCTTTTACTAAAATAAAAATAATTTTGGGAGCAATTTTCAATATTTTCCTTAAACCTCTTCAATTAATTAACCAAAATTTTTATTTTCGATTAAGAAAATTCGTTCTAAGTGAAATATATAAAAATATTCAGATAGAAATTCAAAATAAAAAATTTAAGATTAGAGATGATATTGATTTAATGACTCTGTTAGCTGATGAGGGAATAGATGAATTTTTTAAAATAAGAGACAAGATTTTTTTAGATATAGGAGCTCACATTGGCAAATACTCTATTTTATATTCAGATTTTTACGAAAAAATTTATGCGTTTGAACCTGAACCCGATAATTTTAATTTATTAAAAGAAAACATTAGATTAAATAACTTAAAAGGAAAAATATTTCCCTTTCAATTAGCGCTTTCAGACAAAACCAGTAAAATAGAATTTTATTTATCTCCCTATTCAGTTGCCAATTCTCTTATTAAAAATGAAGGATATAAAAAAATTTTAGTTGATACAATTACTTTAGATGAATTTTTGAAACAGGAAAAAATTAATTTTAACAACATCTCTTGTATCAAAATTGATGTCGAGGGAGCCGAAGATATGGTTATAAAAGGCATGGAAAAATCATTCTCATTTTTAAGATGTAAAATAATTATTGAAATTTTGGAAAACAATTCAGAAAATTTTAAATTTATTTCAGAATTTATTAAAAAGTACAATTTTAAAATAAAAAAAATTAAAGGTGATTATTATTTAGCTTATTATGAAAATTCTTCAAGTTAATAAACTTTATTATCCTTGGATAGGTGGAGTAGAAACAATTGTTAAACAGATTGCTGAAGGGTTGAATAAAAAAAATAGTTTAGAGATTGATGTTTTGGTTTGTAATGATAAAAATGAAACTGTTATTGAGGAAATTAATGGAGTGAAAATAATGCGGGTCCAAAGTTTTGGTATATTTTGGAGTATGCCAGTTTCTTTTTATTTCTTAAATTTTTACAGAAAAATTGCTAAAAATTATGATTTAATATTTTTACACTATCCTTTCCCTTTAGGTTTCGTTGCTTACACTTTGTTTTCAAGAAACAAAAATTTAGTTGTTTGGTATCATTCAGATATTGTTAGACAAAAGCTTTTAGAAATTTTCTTTCGTCCATTTCATCTTTATGCTCTTAAAAAATCAAAAAAAATTTTTGTTTCCAATCCTAATTTAATCAAAAGTTCAGATTATTTAAAAAAATTTAAAGAAAAATGTATAGTTATTCCTTTTGGCATTGATTTAAATTATTTTAGAGAAAATGAAGAAATTAAAAAAGAAGCCGAAGAAATAAGAAAAAAATTTGGCACCCCTCTTATTCTCTCAATCGGAAGGCTTTCTTATTATAAAGGATTTACCTATTTAATTAGGGCTAGTAAAGAAATTGAGGGGAAAATTTTAATAATCGGGGAAGGGAAATTGAAAAACAAACTTTTAAGATTGATTAATGATCTCAACTTAGAGAATAAGGTTTTTATTATCCCACCTGTTAATGACTTAAGACCCTATTATTTAGCTTGTGATATTTTTGTTTTACCATCGATTCATAAATCAGAAGCTTTTGGTATTGTGATTTTGGAATCAATGGCTTTTGGGAGGCCAGTAATTTCAACAGAATTAGGAACAGGTACAAGTTGGTTAAATATTAATAATGAAACAGGTTTTGTGGTTCAACCTAAAAATGAAAAAGAATTAGTTGAGAAAATTAATTTACTTTTGCATAACAAAGAACTTTGTCAAAGATTTAATCAAAACGTAAAAGAAAGGGTAAGGGGTTTTTCTTTGGATAATTTTTGGGAAAACTTAAAGAAAGAATTAATATCTATTTTTTAAACACTAAAAATCTTGAAAAAAGAAAATTGAAAATATAAACCAAAGCGCTACTTAAAATTATTGAAAGTAGATAGAAAATTTTAAACCACTCTGTAAATACAAAGACTAAAATTGAGTACAACAAAAGCCCTAGAGTTTGGAAAGAATAAAAACCAACTAATCTTTTAAAAAATAACTCTCTTTTTGTTTTAAAGGTAATAAAAGCTTGAAAGAAAAAATTAAAAATTAAACTTAAAAGATAACTACAAATTGCTGAAAGAAGGTAAAACAATCTTAATTTTTCAGTAAAGATGTAAGCTAAGGATAGATTTATTAAAAGAGCCACCAATCCGCCAATTCCATACAAAACAAATTTTTTAAACTCTTCTTTTAATTTCATTTTTGTAAAAGACACCATACATCAGCACAACCTATAGGTTTAAAACCTTTGTTTATAAAATTATTCGCCTCACTTAAATAAAATTCTCCAAGTTGAGGATGGAAAACTATGGCTAATTTTAAACTTTTTAATTTATTTTCATCTTCTAAACATTTTGGAGAAAGTTGAATATTTTTCCTTAAATACCACATTGCGATTCCACCATAATATAACCCCATTTGATTTTGTCCTAAGCATATTTCATTATGTTTTAATTGATTTTTTAACTCTTTTAACACCATAATATCTTTCTCGCCTAAAATCGAATATTTATTTATAAAGAAATCTAATTTTTGGTAAGAGAAATAAAAAGCAATAATTAATAATAAAGTCGAAACAAAAATTCCTGTATATTTCAATTTTTCATAAAGATAAATAAATAATAAACTATTAAAAACAGCAACGATTGGCAAAAAGAAAACAACGCCAAAAGGATGGGTTGACCATTGAAAAAAAACTAAAGTGTTAATAATTGGCATTAAAAGTAAGGGCAAGAAAATTTTATATTTTTTAAAGTAATTGAAAAGATAAACAAAGAAACCCAAAACACCTAACCAAAGAAAAACTTTACTAAAATTAAGTTCCATTCTTCCATAAATATCTCTAATCCAAGATTGGAAAGAAGACCTTGCCGCTCTTCCTTTAAAAGCTTCTATTAGATCAATGAAACCATCAAAGCTTCTTAAAATATAGATGTGCAAAAGATTAAGAGCAAAAACAAAAATTGAAACAATTGGCAAAACAATTAATAAAATTTTTCTTTCTTTGTTAAATTCTCTTCTTTTGTCAAATAAAAGATAAAACCAAATTGATGCTGGCATAAAGAAATAAAACCAAGCCATCAAACCTCCTAAAAATATTGAGGCGATCAGAAAATATAAATAAATATTCTTTTTAGAATAATAGTAAAAAATAAAAAGCGCAAAAGTAATTAAAGCTGTTGGTAGTCCAAAAACAGATAATTCAAAAGTTGTCCCATAATGTATTGTTCCGGGAAGAAAAATAAAAATTAAAGTAATGATGGTAGGGAGGAGTAAATTTTTAAAAATTTTTTGTAAAGCAAAATAGAAAAATATTATACCGATAATGAACATTAAAAAGATGCCAGCTCTGGTTGTAAGCTCCGAAATACCAAAAATTTTATAGAGAAAATAAGTTGGCAAAAGGTAAAACATTGGATGGTGAGTATAAAAAGTATCTTCTTTGCTGTTTTTCAATTTTTCAAAATCAAAATTATCTTTAGTTAAATAGCCATTAACATATTTACCAAATTTCATTTCTAATGGACCAATATTTAACCAATTTAAAACAGCTAAACCGCTTTCTCCATTTTGATCGGATGTAACATTAATAAAGAGTTTATTAAGATTATTTAAAGCTAATAGAAAATATATTGCCAACAATAAAAGCAAAATAAAACTATTAATTTTCCATCCCCAGCCAATCTTATTTTTCAAATCTATTAGAAACTTTATAGTAATTAATCCATGTTTTAAAGGAAAAAGTTTTGATTCGCCTTCGCGAGGAGAGTAATTGATGTGCGTTTCTTTAAATTTAAATCCAGCTAAAATAGTTTTTATCTTTAATTCTTGAGATAAAGGCATATCACCGGATGCAAGGTTGATTTTTTTTAGAATATCTTTTTTGAAAATCATCATACCTGACCAGGAGTCTTTTAAGCTTATATTAAAAAGAAGTTTGACTATAAAATTAAAAAATTTATTGCCCCAAATTCTTGAAAAGCTAAGTGCATTTTTATTTTGCAAAGGAAATCTTGAACAATTTAAAAAATCTAAATTGTTTTTCTCAAAATAATCTACTAATTCTAAAATTTTTTCTCCAGGATATTGACCATCAGCATCTAAAGTAACAATAACATCTCCTTTTGCTTCTCGAAAACCTTTTTGCAGTGCATAGCCATAACCTTGTTTTGTTTCTTTGATAACTCGAGCACCTAATTTTTTAGCAATATTCGCTGTTTTATCAGTTGAATTGTTATCTACAACAATAATTTCGAACACCTCTTTAGGTATTTTTTCAATTGTTTTGGCTATGCCTTTTTCTTCGTTGTAGGCAGGAATTATTACTGATATTTTCATTGATTAATTATAAAATAAAAATTAATTTTTAATTTTCATTATTTTATTTTAGCAAAGTTAATTATTAAAAAAGTTTATGTTTTCTAAGCCAATGTTTTATAGCTTTTTCCACTAATTTAGAGCTTGAATTAATTTTGCCACCCCCAACGCCAAAAACCATTTTACAACCTATTTTTTTGCAAACCTTAACTTCAGGAATATTTTTTCTTGTGCGATCGCCACCATTAACGAAAATGTCAGGCGTTAATTTTAAAAGTTCTTGAGACACGCTCATATCTTTAGGATGGCGAGGGTGTTTAGTCAAAATCACTTTATCAACCCATTTAATTGATCCAATTAAAGCTTTTCTGTCTTTTTGGGGTATTAAAACATATCCCTTTTTAGCCTTTAGCCAATTATCATTATTTAAAATAACAACTAATTCATCGCCTAATTTTTTTGCTTCTTGGAAAAGTTTTAGATGACCCAAATGAGGAGGATCGAAACCGCCACTAACAGCTACAATAATTTTTTTCTTTTTCATTTTTATTAAAAATTTTATTATTTTTCTAAAAATTTTTTGACTTTTTCTTAAAATTTTACTAAATTTGTTTCGTTTTATTAATCTAAAAAGGAACAGCAAAACTTTTTTATGTCTACAAAATTAATGTCAAAATTGTTTTTTAACTGTACTTGCTAATTCAGGATTGTTTTTAATAGTTTTAGTTAATGTTTTATTTTGTTCCAAAATAGTTGCTAATTGTGCTGTAAAACAAAAATAAATTTTAATCTTATTATGATACTCTGTTTCATTAATATATTTTTTATTGGTTATTTTATTTGTTTTTAGCTTTGCTAAAATTTCATCAAGATTTTTTGAATTTAAAGCACTATTTTGTTTTTCTTGATAATTTTGTCTATAATTTTTCATTGCTTTGCATTGGTTGGTTGACGATGATCTTAATATAATAAAATTATATTATATATTTGATTTTTTAAAACTTAGTTTAATGACAAAGGAACTTATTACTAAAATAATAATAGTTATATTATTGATTGTTAATATTAATGTTTTTTATTTTATTTTTAGAAACAATGCTATCAAAAATTTTTCTTCCAATGATAATTTAATAGCTTCTTTAATAGATGCTGAGAGCTATTTTTCGACTGTTTCTTCAAACTTTACGAACTACCAAAAATTAAGTTTAGATAAGCAAAAAGAAGATAATGAAAATAATCTTAGCAACAAAAAATATTTAGCTAATAATAAAACTCGCTACAATACAAACCAAGAACAGAGTTTAGACAGTGGTTTATTTTATTTTGAAGAAATACGAAAAAATTTATTAATCAATAAACAAAGCAGTAATTTTCTTCAAAATAATCAGTCATTGAATGCAAATATAGATTTTATAAATCAAAGTCAATTTTTTAATAAAGCTAATAATCCATCAGCAGAAATAACTAATTTGCAATTTTCATCTAGTTCTGTTAAGGCAATTAACATTTTAAGTTCTTCAGTAATTATTAATTCTTCATCCGATAATAACTTCCAAAATAATTATTATAATTACGCTTTTTTAAAGGCAACAATTAGCGCTCAAGATGATAAGAAAAATGATAATATTGTTTCATCGTTATCTCATAAAAACGATATTTGTGAAGCGTATAAATCGAAAAATTATCCTAAAATTTTAATTTCCGAGATAAAATTTGAAGCAAAAGATAATCCTGATGATGAATATATAGAACTTTATAATCCAACTGATATAGAAATAGATTTGACCTGTTGGTCCTTAGAAAAATATGCTTCAAAACAAGACTCAAATTCATTGCCTAATGTGACTATTTTATTGCCTGCTTCAAAATTTAACGGCGTCATAAGACCTTATTCGTTTTTTTTAATTACTTCTTCGTCGACAAAAGAAAAATATAAGGGTGATTTGGCTTATGCTCAAAGTTATTCTTTAGCTAAAAATAATACTATTATTCTTAAAAAACCTAACGGTGAAGTTGTCGATCTAATTGGTTATGGCGATAATAAAGAAAAAATTTATCAATATGAAGCAAATCCATTTTTAAGCCAAAATTTTTATAATAAATCAATTCAAAGAAAAAATTTACAAGATTCAGGCAATAATTCAGAAGATTTTTGGCTTAAAGATCCTAATCCTGAAAATTCAACTTTTCCTATTCGAAAACCAAGAGAAGATTTTATTGATTTAAGTAAAATAAACCTCGGTCAACTTCAAGTTTTTATAATTACTAACGAAGAGAAAACATTATTAAAGTTAGTTCTTAATAGTCAACCATCTAATATTTTTTCGTCTAATTATGTTTACAATCTTTTGATTGCAACTTCGGCTAATATTATGCGAATCGGTGAAAATCAATTAAATACGACAATGAATGTAAGTACTAACGGCGATTTGCTTGATAAGAATATTAGTGTTTATTCGCATTTAGAAGATTTTGGTTCAACTTCAAGTTTGCTGTTATCGAAATTTGACTTTTCAACAACAGCTTTTGAAACAATAATCACTAAATGTCCTTCAACTTCAACTTTATATTACTTTGCTATTTATCTTCAAGACTTGTTAGATAAAGAGAACAGAACAAGTTTTGCGATAGCTTCAACAACTTTGCCGGAACATTTGTGTAATCCTGAAGCTGAAGAAAAAATAACTTTTACTTCAACAACTACTTCAGCAACAGCGACGGTTAAAATTTTAATTTCCGAAGTAAGAGTTATTGAAGGAACATCTACGAACGAATATATTGAGCTTTATAATCCTAATAATACACCAATCAATTTAGCAGGATGGAAATTATTAAAATATAATAGTGAAAATAAAGCATCTACAATTATAAGTGATCGGACAAAATCTAAATTTAAGGATATTACTTTACAACCTTTTAGCTATTTGCTTCTTGCCAATACTTCAACTTTATTGATTAATGGTAAAAATATTAATGTTGATTTGATTTATGCTTTATCTAATGATTTAGCTAAAAATAACTCGCTTGCTCTTGTTAATGATAAAGATGTAATTGTTGATCAATTTTCTTGGGATAGGGCGAGTGATCATAAATCTTATTCAAGAAAAAAAATTGATGTTACTAGCGAAGATAATTATTTTACAGATTTTACGGATTTAGGCAATGCTTATGATACTAACAATATTTCGGATTTTATTTTAGTTGATCCTAATCCTCAAAATTCATCAATCAGCAAACCCATTCCTCTTGATATTATAATGTCTAACTATGAATTGGAAAACAATAATTCTGAGGCTTTATTAAATATCATTCTTTCTTGGATAACGCCTTTTGTTTATGATAATGCTAATTATGAATATAGATTATTTTTTGCAACATCAGCAGATAACTTTTATTCTTTAGATGGCAAGGCTTCTTTTGTTTTGCCTCAATTTCAAGCTTTGTCTTTGCAGAAAGTTAAAATTACTAATTTAAATATCAATTCTTTAATTTCGGGAGATAGTTTTGATATCGCTGAATTAAAATTGAAATTAGAGTTATATAAAAATAATAATAAAATATCAGAAATAATCTATCGTAAAAATTGAAATTTTTTATTAATGGTTTAAAGAATTTTGCAAGCGCTTAGGGTTATGAGATTTAAATAATAATTATTAAAGCTTTTAGAATTTATAATATAGATTACCAATGAAACTTCTTTTAGTTGAATCACCGATAAAAGCACGAACAATTAAAAAATTTTTAAAAGGTTATTTTGTCATTGCTACTTATGGACATTTTTTAGATTTACCGCAAAGAGAATTTGGAATTTATTTAAAAGATAATCAACTTGAAGCTAAATATGTGCCTTTAAAAGGAAAAAAGAAAATTATTGAAAAAATTAAAAAATTAGCTAAAAATAGCGAGGAAATTTTAATTGCCTCCGATCCTGATCGAGAAGGAGAAATGATTGCTTATGAAATTAAAATGATTTTGCCGCAAAAAGAGCATAAAAAAATTAAAAGAATCAGTGTTCATGAAATTACTCAAAAAGCATTTTTAGAGGCTTTAAAAAATAAATCAGAAATTCTTGAAAGTTTAGTTAATGCTCAAAAAGGAAGAAGATATTTAGATAGAATTTTTGGTTATAAAATTTCACCACTTCTTTGGAGTTTTGGTAAAGCTTTATCAGCTGGAAGAGTTCAATCCGCAGCCCTGAGAATAATTATTGAGCGAGAAAAAGAGATTAGAGATTTCAAAAAAGAAGAATTTTTTGAGGTTTATTTAATTTTGGAAAACTTTTCTGCCTCTCGTCAGACAGGTCACTTAAAAGCTGTTTTAGTTGATAAAAATTTGCAAACCCTTAAGCTTAAAAAAGAAGACCTAGAAAAAGTTAAAAAAGATATTTTAAAAATTGAAAAGGTAAAACTAGAAACAATTATTGACGAAAAAAAGAAAATTTTTCCTCCTTTGCCTTTAGATACTGAGAATTTACAAAGATTAGCATATCGATTTTTAAAATTTCCACCTAAAAAGACAATGTTTTTAGCGCAAAAACTTTTTGAAATGGGGCTGATTACATATCATCGTACTCAAAGCCATTTTATTAATAAAGATTTTTCCTTGAAATTGAAAAAATTTATTGAAGAGAATTATGGTAAAAAATATTTTTCTTTTCCTCGAAGCAAAAAAGAAAAATTCAGTTTTGAAGCTCATGAAGCTATAAGACCAACAAAAGTGGAAAAGCCCGATATTTATAATGATTTTTTGAAACTGTGGCAATTAATTTTAATGATAACGATTGCCTCTCATCTCAAACCTTTAGAATATTTAGAATCAAAATTTGTTTTCAAAAGCAATGATTTTTATTTTTTAGCAACTAATAAAGAACTTATTTTTGATGGTTTTGCGAAAGTTTTTCCAGTTAAAGAAAAGTTTACTCCGAAACCAAAAGTAAAAAAAGGCGCAGAATTTTCTATTTTAGATAAAGAATTTAAAAAAGTTGAAACTAAACCACCAGCAAGATTTACTGAAGCAAGTTTAATTAGAAAATTAAAAGAATTAGGAATTGGCAGACCTTCAACTTATGTGCAGACAATTGAAACTTTAAAAAAAAGAAGATATATAATTTTAGAAAAAAAGTATTTAAAGCCAACTGAACTTGGCGAGAAAGTTTATGAATATTTAAGCAAAAATTTTCCTGACCTAATTGATTTAAAATTTACAGCCTTAATGGAAGAAAATTTAGATAAAATTGCCCAAGATTTATTAGATTATCAAGAGTTTGTTATTAATTTTTTAAAAGAAGTAGAGAAAAAAATAAAACAAAATTGATTTGAGATTTAATTTATTTTAATTAAATTTTTTATCCACTCGTATCATTGAATGTGATAAAATTTGCTAATATATTGTTAATATAAATTTTGTTATTATAATATAATTATACTTTTGTGTAACTAAGTAAAACGCATAATTAAAAAATATTTAATGAAGAAGATATTAAAATTAGTTAGCAAAAGAGAAATAGCCGAAAATACTTTGGAGTTTTGTTTTGAAAAGCCAGATGATTTGAATTTTAAAAATGGTCAACATTTTGTAATAAAAATTGATAACTTATCTATGATTGACGAAAAAGGTAATGAGCGAGTTTTTTCTGTGGTTTCATCAGCTAATGATAAAAATTTATGTTTTGCCACAAGAATACGAGATTCTGCCTTTAAAAAAACTTTGAAAAGTTTAAACCAAGGAGATGAAGTGGAAGTTGATGGTCCTTATGGCTATATGACATTACCTAAAAGTATTGACAAAGATTTAGTATTTATTGCCGGCGGGATAGGTATTACGCCTTTTATTGGAATGATTAGATACGCAATTCAAGAAAATTTACAATTTAGGATTTATCTTTTTTATTCTAATCGTCGTCCTGAAGATGCTGCTTATTTAGATGAACTTTTAAATTACAATAAAGAAGGCAAGATTAAATTAATAGCTACGATGACTCAATGGCAAGATTCTCGTATAAGCTGGGAAGGAGAGAAAGGTTATATTGATGAAACAATGTTAAAAAAATATATTCCTGATTTAAATAATGTTATTTTTTATATTGCTGGTCCTCCAGAAATGGTTTCAGCTATGCGTTCTTTACTTGAAAATCTTAATGTTGATGATAGTAGCATTAAAAGTGAGGATTTTACTGGTTATTAAATAGCTTATTATTTTAATAAATAATTGTTTTTATGTTTTAAAACTTCGATATTTGAAAGATAAATAAAAATTGATAAAACCTAATAAATTAAATTTTTGTCATATTGTTTTCGGAAAATCAACTTATGCTCGTTGTGGTATTATTGTTAATGTTACACCTTTAGAGCCCCAGTGGGAAGGAACATTGGTTATCGAAATTTCTAACACAACCCCTCTGCCAGCAAAAATTTACGCTAATGAAGGAATTGCTCAACTAATCTTTTTAGAAGCTGATGAACCTTGCAAAATTTCTTATGCTGATCGTAAGGGAAAATATCAAAAACAAAAAAGTATAGTTTTACCAAAAGTTGAAAAATAATGTTCGAAATTAAAAAAATTTATAAAAATTGAAATATATTTTTCTTCTTTCAAGGTTAATTTTAGGGTTTTATTTTTTATCGAATGCTTTTAACCATTTTAAGAATTTGAGCATACTTGCTGAATATGCTAAAAGCAAAAATGTTCTAAAGCCGAAATTAGCTGTTATATTTACTGGCTTTCTTCTTTTAATAGGAGGCCTTTCGATTTTATTAGGAGTTTATATTGAAATTGGAGTTTTAGCTTTAACTTTATTCTTTTTACCGGTAAGTTTTATAATGCATAATTTTTGGAAAGTTCAAGATCCGCAAATGAAAATGATTGAGATGGTAAATTTTACTAAAAATATGGCGATTTGGGCATGTATTTTGCTTTTACTTTTTGTTCCTCAACCTTTGAGTTATCTTGAACAATTAAAAATTTGCAAAGATTTGTCCGAAGAAGCCTGCTTTGCAAATGATAATTGTATCGGAATATACGGACCAAGTTATTGTTCTCCTTCTCCTTTGGAAATGTGTACAACAGATTTAGTTTTTAAGTACTGTTGGGCATCTGGTTTAAATGCTTATGAAATTCAACAAATAAAAAACGAATGTAGTAAAATCGGTGGCAAATTTAGAAAAGATAAAATTAGTGGTTATGAATGCCTTTGCGAGAAATCAGGTTATATTGGGGACTATGGATGTTTAGAAGATTTGATATATAAATTAGAATCGAACTAATTTTTGCTTTAAGTTTTTATTAATAATATAATATAATTTGAAAAAGAATTTAATTATTGTTTGCCTTCTGATAGCTTTCCGGTTAAATAAAACAAGTCGATATCCATTAAAACTAGAATATTAAAAATGATTATCAAAAAGTTTAAGGGAAATTATCTTTTAAGAATTGAGCCAAACGAAGAATTGTTTATTTCTTTATTAAATTTTAGTCGCAAGCATAACATTAAGTCAGGTTTTTTTTATGGTTTTGGCGCTTCAAAAAGTTGCATAATTGGAAGATATAACGAAAAGAAAAAAGATTATGATTGGAAAAAAATTAATCAACAAATGGAAATTGGAAGCTTAACTGGCAATATAACTTACAAAGAAGGTCATCATTATTTACACATCCATGCTGTTTTAGGAGATAAAAACTTAAAAACACTTTCGGGACACTTAAAAGAACTCGTTATTTTCCCAACCTGTGAAATAATGCTTTTTATTTTTAATAAGAAAATTGAAAGAAAATATGACCAATTAACAAATTTATTTTTGATTGATTAATGTATCTTCTAGGAGATATTGGGGGAACAAAGACAAGGCTAATATTTTGTAAATCAGACGAAGATTTTAGAAAACAAAAATTGCAAATTTTCATAACACCTCAAAACTACAGAGAATTTTTAGAATTATTAAAAAGTATTCTTCATTCGTATAAATCAGCATCTATTACGCATTTATCTGCGTGTATTTTTGGTTTTGCAGGAATGTTGGATAAAAAGAAAGAAAAATTGATTTATGCTCCCAATCTAAGAAATTTTGAAAACAAAAATTTAAAAAGAGATTTAGAGAAAATTTTGAAGACAGAAGTTATTTTAGAAAATGATGCTGCTTTAGCTGGTTTAGGAGAAGGGAAATACGGAGTAGCTCGCCTGTCCGGCGGACAGGGGAAAAATTTTGATGTTTTTGGATATATAACTTTATCAACAGGAATAGGAGGAGTGAAGATTATTAAAGTTAAAATAAGCCGTCTGAATGAAGATCGAATAAATCACCTGAATGAAGATCGAATAAATTCGGTAAATATTCGAGTAAATAATTCGGTTTTTAATTCGGGTAATAATAATTCGGTAAATATTCGGGTAGATTTTAACACATTCGGTTTTGAGCCAGGACATTCTTTTTTGTTAACGGATAATTTTTTATTCGAGGTAGAAGAACTGCTTGGTGGCGAAAATATTAGAAAAACTTTTGGTAAAAAACCTGAAGATATAAAAGATAAAAAGTTTTGGAACTTTTATCATCAAATTCTTTCAATTTTTTTAATCAATGTTTCAATTTTCTGGTCTATTGATAAAATAATTTTAGGTGGTAGTGTAATAAAAAGTTTAGATTTTAAAAAATTAAATTTATTGGTTAACAAACTTCACCCTTTACCGATCAAAATAAAAATAATAAAATCAAAACTCGGTGAAATGAGTGTTTTATATGGGGGATTGGCAATAGTGAAGCAAAATTTATGATATAATATAAAAATGGGAACAAAACTTAGAGAAAAAATTTTAAATATTCAAAGTGAATTGGAGATTTTAAAAAGGGTTTTCTTGAAAAAGCCTGATTTTTCTATTGATGAAAAGAATTGGAAAAAGATTAGAACTGAGATTAAAAAACTTAGAAAAGAGCTTTCTAAAAAGATCTATGCAAAAAAATAAAGTCTTTTTAGATAGCAGTATTTTAATCACTGCTCTTCTTTTCTCTAAAGGTGTATCTTTCTATATACTGACAAACTTAAAAGACAAATTTCACTTTCAAATTAACGATTATGTTTTAGAAGAAATTCTTAGAGTTTTGGATAAAAAATTTTCTGTAAAAAGAAAACTGAAAAATTACCTCTTTCTGCTTTTAGGTTTAGCTAAAGTAGAAATTTTACCTCTGCCTTCTAAAGCTTCTTTAAAAAATGTATCCAAAGTTCTTAACAAAGAAGATGCAATTATTTTAGCCTCTGCGGTTTATAATAGTAACTATCTTCTTACTTTAGATAAAGATTTTTTAACTGAAAAAGTTAGAAATTTTGCTAAGAATAATGACTGTTTAATTTTAACCCCTAAAGAATTTATTGAAGATTATCTCCCTAACGACTAGGGGCTAGCGGTAAGAAACTGATATTCGGGCTGTGGTGCAGTGGTAGCACGCTGGCTTCGGGTGCCAGAGGTCGTGGGTTCAAGTCCCACCAGCCCGACAGAATGACTTTTAGCTATTTAACAACGCTATTTTTTTTATAGATGTTTTTTTTGTATAATTATTTATTAATTGTAATTAATAGGTCGTTAATTTATTGCGATAAAAGTAATTGCTGATTTTATTAGTTATGGAAAATTAATTACAATTTTATTTTTAGTTAATTTCATTATTAAAAATTAATTGTTTTAAAGGTCAATCAATTAATTTAATAAATATTAAAGGTTAAAAATTATCAATTTTATAAAATAAGAAGTAAAAAATTTTTAATAATATTTATGTTGAGTATGGCGATCTCGTTTTTAATATTTTCAACTGCAATTAACGCTCAAAGCACTAAAGATTCTGATCAGGATGGCATTTTTGATGATAAAGATAACTGCCCTAATGTTTATAATCCTAAACAGGAAGATAAAAATCAAAACGGCATTGGTGATGCTTGTGAAGCAGTTCAATGTCCTGATAGCTCAACGATTGAGGGATATGTTATGCAATGCAAACAATCAGGTTTAGGTTATGAAACTTATCAAGATCAATCAGGTTGTACTCAAGTAAAATGCGTAACGACTCAAAATATTTGTCCAAGCGAAACAGAGATAAATAATGCTGTTCAAAAATGTCAACAATCAGGTTCTGATTTTACTTATTACTATGACAACAATAAATGCAAGCAAGTTCAATGTATCCCTAAGCAAAATACCTGTCCATCAGAAGCTGATGTTAATAAAAAAATTGAAACTTGCAGATCTCAAGGTTTAGATTATAAATTAGAGTATGATAGTAATAAATGCAAGCAAGTTCAATGTATCCCTAAGCAAAATACCTGTCCATCAGAAGCTGATGTTAATAAAAAAATTGAAACTTGCAGATCTCAAGGTTTAGATTATAAATTAGAGTATGATAGTAATAAATGCAAGCAAGTTCAATGTATCCCTAAGCAAAATACCTGTTCAAGCTCAGAGACATTAAATAGTATTATGGAAGATTGCAAGAAAAAAGGATTGGATTATGAATTTTATGAAGAGAATGGTTGTAAACAAGTAAAATGCAAGATACCCGAAAGAAAAGAATCAACTGAATGTAAAAAAACTGTACAGGGACAATGCATTACAATAACCTGTGGCGATGGTTATACTTTTAATTCTTGTGATGTTCAAAATATGTGTAAGAATGTTGAATGCAAAAAATTTACCAATGAAAAAGGTTGTTCAGTGTTAAAATGTTCAAATGGTTATGAAGAGTCAGAATGTCCATCAGAGCCTATCAAGCCAGAAAAACCAGATAAACCTAAGATAGAGTGCAAAACATTTAAAGATGAAAAAGGATGCACAGTTAAGAAATGTTCTGATGGTTCAGAAACTAAGGATTGTCGCAATGTTAGGCCAACAAGAAATAAATGTAAAATTTCTACTTATCAATTAATTACTGGAAGACAGTGCGTGGTTAAAGAATGTACCAATGGTTATCGCTCAGATAGTTGTAAGCCAAGCAAAAATAAGACAACGCAATAAATATTTAGTGATGTAATGATGTTTTTCATTTAAAAAGGTTAAGCAAATATAGAGATTATAAATTTTTTAATAAACATTAAGCAAAAGTCTGTATCTATGTAAAATAGATACAGACTTTTTGTTTTTAAAAAACATTTTAAAATAATAACAATTAAAATTATTTTTTATTATAGTTTTTTATAAAAAGATTTTATTCGATTGAGTAAAAATATAATTGTTAATTCTAAAAAATATGCAACTAAATTAACAACACTATTTTTTTTATAGATATTTTTTTGTATAATTTATTTAATAGGTTGTTAAATAATTAATATATTTCTTATAAACAATGAAAAAATTTTCTTTGTTAGCTCTAAGCGCTCTTTTAATCTTCAATTTTTCTTTTGCTCAACTGCAATCTTCAGAAGATGAAGAAGATTTGCTTTTTATTCAGTTATATAATTTAAGGGTTTTAAAAGTTGAGGAAGAAAATGACACTGATCTCAATTCTCAGCTAACTATTACCTCTAAAGTTTATAGATTTTCAAAATGTATAGTTTTTGAAGACGAAGAAGACACAAAAGGTAAGATATGTCCTCCAGACATAAGAAAGAAAATTATCTCTAAAGAATTAAAAATAACAATATCAGATGAAACAAAAATTCTTGGAAAAGATAGAAAACCATCTACGTTTGAAGATTTAAAAAATGCTTATAGAATTAATGTTTATGGCTATCTTGATTTAGAAGATAATTCACTTGAAGCTTTGGTTGTAAGAGTTATAGCTAAAAAAATAAAACCCTCTCCAAGTTTACCAAACACATCTGACACATCTGACGGTTATTTTGAAGTTATGGATGTCGATACGGGATTTGCTATTGATAATGTAAAGATAATAGCAAAATCTTTTCCTAAAATAACATTGGAAGAATGCAAAAAAATTGCTGATTGCAAAAAGCATTTATACAACCCAAACCCGAGAGAACCTTCTCAAGAACCTGTGAGTCCTACAGAAGGGATGACTTTTACAAAAGAAGAGTTTAAAAAATACTTCAAAGAAGGACCAGAGGGATTATATTTTTATACCATCGAAGCAGAAGGGTATAAAAGAATGAATCTTCATAGAGTTAAATTAGATAAATCTGAGAAATTTAGTGACACAATAATGATGTCACCACTATCGAGGAGTAATAATGGTAGATACAGGAATGATATACCAGAACTTCGCGAAGAATATATTCGTTCATTATTAAAACAAGGTACAGTTTTAGTTGTTGGTTTTGTGCACGACTCTTATTCGGGTGAACCAATTGCTGGAGTAAAAGTAAGAATACCAAAATTTAATTTAGTGACAACGACTAATGAACGAGGATTCTATTTCTTTAATATTCCTGAATATTCATATTCAAATTCAGGCAAAAATAAAAATAATGTTATTGAAAATAAAAATAATGTTATTGATTATATGTGCAAAGAAATAATGAATACAGCCATAACATATATTTTTTCTAAGGACGGTTATAAAACCATTGAAAGACGCGAAGCATATCCTCTAAATTCTAATAATTATAATGATGAGCTAGGACCATATTCTAAGTTAAATATAGAAATGGTTAAAGGAAAAGGCAAAATTTTCAATGATATTGTTCTTCCCGGCGCGTGTTTTCCGAAACCCTCTAATTAGGTTTTATTTCTTGTAATCACTGTTTTTTTACTAAATTTTTCTTAATAAAATTAATTTAATTTTAGATACTTTCTATTTTTTGTTGTTATTTTTATTGTTATTTTTTTGAATAGATGCTTTGATGAATTCATCTGGTTCTCTGTGATAGACGGCTGCTTGTTTAATTGTTCAGTCATCTATATGAGGATATTTTTGTTTTAGGCGTTGAATAGTCTTTAATACTTGCTTAATAAATTGATCCGTTGTACTGGGATGGTGAACAGCGGCGTGTTTAATTATCCAATCATCTATGTTGTATTTTTCTTTGAGACGCTCAATTTCTCTTAATACTTTTTCAATAAATTGATCGGGTGTTTCATCTTTAATATAATGAACAGCGGCATGTTTGATTATTCGTTCATCTATTTGGGGATATTTTTCTTTTAAGCGTTCAATTTCAGTCATTACTTGTTGAATAAATTCATCTATTTTTTTTGGATAATTAATAATAGTATGTTTAATAATCCATTCGTCTATAAGAGGATATTTTTTCTTTAATTCTTTTAGAATATTTGGACCTAAAAGATGTTGTCGTTTGGCAATATTAAGAATAAGCGATGGTGTTAGGCTACTGCCTTTTTTTATCTCGTTTTTTGCTTTTTTTAATACTGATCTAAAACTTAAACCATAAGCTCCAATTATTTTTTTTAATCTTTCTTTTTGTATTTGTATATTTTGTTTAGGATGTAGAATGCCTATTCTAAATGCAGCTTTGATATTTAATCTTAAACCATCTAAAAAAGTTTGTTCCACATCTTTTATTTCAAGGCCTAATTCTTGAGCAAGATTCAAGATTTTAATTTCATTTAATTTCACTTCAGGATCTGTTTGCCTTAATTCTTCCAAAATATTTTCAGCTATATTGATAAAACTCTCAACTTTTGCAGTATATTGACCTCTTATTTCTACTTTTTCTTCACGTATTTTTTGTTGTTGTTGCAATTCTTCTTTGGCTCTTTTTATATCCATTATTCATTATTATTTTAAGTTATTTTTTATTATTATTTAAAATAAATTTTTATTAATACAATTATTATCTTAAAATATATAAAAAATATTACAATGACCGCCTTAGCATTAATTTTTACTTTAGCAGCGATTGGTATTAGCGAGACTGTTTATCTTATTCGTAAAAGAATTGCTTCAGAAAAACCAGTGTGTATTATTGGCGAGGATTGCACAAAAGTTTTAACTAGTAAGTATAGTCGACTGTTTTTAATTCCTAATGATGTTTTAGGATTTTTAGCATACATTGTTATAGCAACAATTTCAGCTTTTTTAGTTATCGGCGTTGAACCGGTTTCTTTTTGGAATTTTGTTCTTAAAATTTTAATTATTACTGCTTCTTTGATATCTATCTTATTTACTTATCTTCAATGGCGAGTTATTAAAGCTTGGTGTTTTTGGTGTTTAATGTCAGCTTTTACGATTTGGCTAATGGGTGTTATAATATTAGTGAGCCGAGTGATTTAAATAATTATTTTCAATGGGAAATTTTCAAGGAGGACAACCAACAATATCGACTCCAGATGATAATGAAAGATTTAAAAAAATTGAAGAAGCGATTAATTTTCTTCGAGGAGTTAATATTGATTTTGAAGATGGAACAAAAATAACTTTTACTGATAAAGAATTGGAAGGAGTAAAAAAAAGTATTATTCAAAACCCAACATTTTTAAAAATATTTCTTGATATGATAAAACAACAATCAACTGAAGGCTTTGTCACAAAGTTTAAGCTTAATGTTCAAAACCTACAAATTTCTCCTGAAGAGTGGAAAACTTGTGTTTTAGAACAACCATCACTTTTTGTTAGCTCACCAGAAACAATTAAATTCAATATCGAAGGAGTGGCTAGCTTTATAGCTGATATTTTACAAATATCTAAAGAAGAAGCTGAAAAACTTTATATTAGCAAAATTGCCTTGAAACATAGCTTTATAGCTGATATTTTACAAATATCTAAAGAAGAAGCTGAAAAACTTTATATTAGCAAAATTGCCTTGAAACAACCATCACTTTTTACTCAATCTCCGGAAACAATAAAAACAAAATTTGATCTTTATAATCTTTTTATAAATCAAGAAGAAAGTGGAATCACAGACTATTTGATTACCCAGCCTTCATATTTTACCCTTGCTTCCGAGAGAATAATGGCTTTTTATGTTTTAGCAAAATTAATGAATAAAGAGTTAAGGTTTCGGATGTTAAAGGAAAATCCTCTTAATTTAGCTAGAGAAATGCTTTTTGGAGAAAATCGAGAAATTTTTGAGACATTATATGAATATTTCCGAAAACTTTTTGAACGAAGAAGAAGAATAAAAAGAAAAATAACTGACAGTGCTGAAATAGAAGCAAAAACAACCCTACGACATGCTGAAGTTCTTCTTAAATATTTTGGACCGAAGGAGCAAACGGGATTAACCCCAGAGCAGATTGAAAATATTAAAGAATTAGTAACAAAAGTAAGAAATCATCTTAGAAAAGAGGAACTTAAAAAGAATAAATAAAAATGAAAAAAGCTTCATTTCATATTTTAAGAGTTGGTTTAGGGATAACATTTTTGTGGATTGGAGTTTTAATTTTTAAACAACCTGAAGCTTGGGGTGGATATTTACAACCATGGGCAGCTGGTCTTTTGCCGGTTTCACTTTCTCAAGCGATGATGGGAACGGCAATTTTAGATATTATTATCGGCTTTTTGTTTCTTGTTGATACTTTAACTTGGTTAGCTTCTTTTTTAGCGATTTTACATCTTGTTATTGTTTTAACTGTTAGCGGAATTACTGACATTACCGTAAGAGATATTGCTATTTTAGCTGCTGCTATTAGTATTATGCTTGATGCTTTGCCACCAAAATTAATAGATAAATTAAAAATTTTGCATAAAGATAATAAAATTATATAATTATAAAAAGTCGTAATTTATTAAAAAGTTATTATGTCAAATAAAAATATTATTATTTTCGTTGTTTTGGCTATTGTTTTAGTAGTTGCTGCTTATTTTTTCTTTCAAAGTTCAGGTTTAAATTCAAGTTCTGAGTCATTATCGTTACCACCGGTGAGTACTCCATCACCAACGGGAGAGTTCTCGACTGATTATTCAGCGCTTGAAACGACAACTAAAAAACCTTTAGAAACTGCTACTCAAACGCAAACAGAAAACACAACAACAAAATATACATCAACATCTTCAATGGAAACTCCAAAGGTGATTATTTATACTGATTCTGGTTATTCGCCAAATACTTTGAAAATAAAAGTCGGGGAATCGGTTACTTTTAAAAACCAGAGTTCACAAGCAATGTGGCCTGCTTCGGCTATGCATCCAAGTCATACAGTCTACAGCGGTACATCTTTAGTAGAGCACTGTCCTGATACCGCTGGAATTGCTTTTGATGCTTGCACGAGTATTCAACCAGGCAATTCTTGGAGTTTTACTTTTAATAAAAAAGGAAGCTGGAGATATCATGATCATTTAATTCCTTCTTTTACTGGAACAATTATTGTTGAATAAATAAAGTTGAAAATTAATTAGATAGACAATTAAAATAAAATGAATTACTTAAAAATAATTATCTTTAATCTAATAGGAGCTGTATTAATAATTGCATTTTTCCATATGCAATTATCTTTGGCTGAAGAAAATAATGGGTTAAGGAAAATTGTTGTTTTTCAAACAATTTTTAATGAATCTGCCAAAGATGAACTTATTGCTAAAGTTGGCGGTGTAAAACTTAAGAATCTTGATTTAATTGGCGCTAAAGCTGTATGGTTGCCTGATCGAGCTGCGGTTGAAAAATTAAAATTACTACCAGGAGTTTTGCGTGTTGATGATGATGTGATTGTTGAAGCTCTTCAAAAAGGTTCAAATCAGTCAACTCAAATTTTACCTTGGGGAATTGACCGTATTGATGCTGAGTTAGTTTGGCCATTAGGAAATACAGCTGATTCAATAAAAGTTGGCATTATTGACACAGGCATTTCCAATAAACATCCAGATTTAACTTTAAATATTAGAGGCGGCTACAATGCTATTAATCCTCAAAAATCATGGAATGATGATAATGGACATGGTTCGCATGTAGCTGGAATAGTTGCTGCCTTAAATAATACTATTGGCGTTGTTGGCGTTGGTCCACAAATAGATCTTTATGCTATTAAAGTTTTAAATGCCAATGGTTCGGGTTATCTTTCTGATGTTATTGAAGGGATTCAATGGGCAATAGCTAACGGAATGCAAGTTGTTAATATGAGTTTAGGCACAAGTCAAAATGTTCAATCATTGCATGATGCAGTTGTTGTCGCTAAAAATGCAGGCGTAATCATTGTAGCTGCTGCCGGTAATTCTGGTGGTTCGGTTTCATATCCAGCTGCTTATAATGAAGTAATTGCTGTTTCTGCCATTGATAAAAATAATCAAATTGCTTCTTGGTCGAGTAGAGGTCCAGAAGTTGATTTTGCTGCTCCCGGTGTATCTATTTATTCAACTTATAAAGGTACAAGTTATGCTACTCTTTCAGGCACATCAATGGCAGCGCCTCATGTTTCTGGAGCAATAGCTTTAGTTTTAAATACTTCTGTTGGTTCTTATGATATAAATAATAACGGAAAATGGGATCCTGATGAAATAAAAACAAAACTTTGTGATCGAGCGGTTGATTTAGGCGATCCAGGAGTAGATAATTTGTATGGTTGCGGTTTAGTTAATGCTTTTAACTCTATTCAGCCATAAGATAAGCAAACGATAAAAAATTAATAATGATAATATTTCATAAACAAGCAATGAAAAAATTTTTATCACTTTTTACACTTATTATTTTTATTTACCTTACCCCTATATTTGTTTTTGCTCAAGAAAGATTTAATTGGGAGCAAATTTTATTAGATAGAAAAAATACAGGAACTTTGTCAACAAGCTCCTTTTATTTTATGAAAGAAGGGGAAAAGGGGAAAAAATCTGTTAAGCTTGATCCTGTAAAAAAAGTTGAATTAGAACTAAAATATGGCGATGAAAAGTTAATTGAAATTCAAAAATTAGTAAAAGAGAAACCGATGAAAGGAAAAATAGTAGCTGTAGGCAGTGGTAAAAAATCTGAAGAAAAATTTATTAAAGCTTTAAAAAAAGCTTTTGACAATTATTTTAAATCTCAAGAGAGATTAACTGAAATATTAAAATCTTTACCCCAAAATAAAAATACCGAAGAATTAAAACAGAAGATTGCCGAAAGAGTAATTCTTCATCAGGCACTTTTTGATGAGATAACTGATCAGTTAGGAACAATTACGCAAGGTCAAGAAGTATTAAGAGGAATAGAAAAAAAAGATATTCGTCGCGGAATGGTGATAGCTAAACCCGGAACGATAATAGCTCCTCGTTTTGAACAAGTGGTTAATAAACTTCCTTATCCTGAAGGTATTCGTGAGTTAAAAGCTTTAGAAATTTTAACCAGAATAGAAGAAAATTTGCCTGAAAAAGCTAAAGAAGAAATCGAGACAGCAAAAAAAGCTATTCAAGAAAAGTTTATTAAAGGAAGAGAGACGCTAAAGCCAACTGTGAGTGGGACGGCGGAAGCTGACGCGAAAATAGGAGAATTAAAAATAGAACAAGGAGCTTCGGGTTATCTTAAAGTTGAAGGCGTACCAGTAGAGATAAAAGCATTCAATAAAGTCATTGAAGAATTAGAAAAAGAAGTCCAAAAACCTTCATTAGTTACTCAAAGACCAAATGTTGTTAATATTGAAGCATTAAGATTATTAACAGAAAAAGTTAAAGAAGCAACTAAAGACGTGCGAAAAATTCAACAAACAACCGATAAATTAGAACAGACTAGAGTACGTTGGTTTAAGCTAATAATAGATGATGTTGTCTTTGGCGAATTTAAAGAGATTTCAACAAATGGAGTAAAATCAGAAGGCGAAGATGGATATATTCTTTTGAAAAGCGGTTTTATTTCTAAGGGCGGCAGAAAAGCAATGATAGATTGGATTAATGCTACAACCAGAAGAGAAGATCCAAGACGAACCGTTACAATACAACCACTTGATAGCAATGGCAATCCTATAAAAACATATACATCCAAATGCGTAGTTATTAATAGCGAAAAAATTAATCTTAACGATAAAACAAAATCTACCATTGAAGAACTCAAATTGAAATGCGAACAGAGAATAAAAATAAATGATGTTCCAAGTGAATCTGATTTTAAACAGAAATCAATGGATGAAAATGCCGGCGAGATAGAAAGAAGGTCTTGCCCCACAATTACTCCCGATATTTTAAAAGGAAAAGAAGAATGCTTAAAAGCAGCTAAGTATCTTGATGAAATATATCCGGGATGCGATTACACAAGTGCTTGTAAGGTAATGGATAATGATGCTGATGAAGTTCCAGGCTCTCAAAAACCATCTTTAGATTGCGGTCCCGCTCCAGGTGCTCCTGGAAATTGGAGGTGTATTGACGGCGCCTGGAAAGATGTAAGTCAATGTGGAAAAATTCAATGTATAAAATATTATCCGGTTTGTGGAAGCGATGGTAAAACTTATTCTTGCGGTGAAATTGATGCTGAATCTTGCGGCGTAAAAGTTGCTTATAAAGGAGAGTGTAAAAAAGAGGAACTTTTAACTCCACCTTTACCTTTGCCACGACAGCCACCAGCAACATCGTCACTAAGCGTTCCAGCATTAAGATTACCTCAGGCAATTTTTTGTACCCAGGAATGGAATCCAGTTTGCGGAACAGATAATAAAACTTATTCTAATGAATGCACTGCAAAAGCAGCCGAAGTTGGGATTCAATATAGAGGTGAATGTAGATCTTTTGTTTCTCCTTACTAAATATATAAATTTTTTGAAATTTATATAATTTGATATTTTGAGTAATATATGTTAAAATATGATAGTCGCAAAAAGTTTTTTACTCATTATGAAAATTACAAAAACAATCCTGTTTAATTTACTTTTTCTTATCGTCGCTTTATTATTTTCAATTGGCTTTAAACCTATTTTTAGCGCCAGCGTACCTCCTGAATTAGTTCAAGGCAATCCAACTTGTCAAAGCCTTGGTTATCAATATGAATTTAAAATAAGTCCTCCTAATAGTGGAACCTATTATCTTTTTGGAGATGTTGGTTCAATAACAGTGACCACCACTGGTCAAGGTACATTTGATTGGAGCTCTACTTTTGCTATTGATGCTGTTATTGCTAAGGGTGGTCCTAGCGCTAATGTTTATAAATATGATCCTCCTTCTGAATCATTTAGCGATATAAATTTATCAACGCCTATTAACCAACAAAATAATAAACCTTATGGTTTGGGTCATATTAGTTTTTGTTTTGACATTGATCATCTTCAAATTTTTAAAACTGCTACTACTTCCTATGATAGAACTTGGAATTGGGATATAGAGAAAACAGCTAATCAATCAGATTTTGGAACAATTAATTTTGGAGAAATTAAAACAGCTACCTATACAGTAACACTTAGTGCGACTTCAACAGATAGTAACTGGAATGTTAGTGGAACAATAACCATTTTTAATGCCACCACAAATCCAGCTGCAATTATTCAAAGTGTTTCTGATTTTCTTAACTTTTCAGGCACAGCGACAGTTACTTGCGGAGTAAGCTTCCCATATACTCTTCCAGGAGGGCAAACCTTAATTTGTACTTATTCTAAAAATGTTAACGGAACTAATGATAGTTTAAACACTGTTGAAGTTATGGCAATTACTTATTACGGTACTACTACCAATAGTTCTGTTCTGATCGGTGGCGGAGTAACCGCTCCAGTAATTTGGGGAAATCCAAATCAAATTGATGAATGTGTGACTGTTAATGATTCTAATTCAAATGGTCCTAAAAATCAAATAATTTGTAATACAGATTTAACTAATAATTCTTATACTTTTAATTATTCGGTAACGTTCAGCAAAGATCAAAACTCAGATGTTATTTGGCAATGTAATCAAACCGAATATCAAAACACTGCTTCATTTATTGCTTCCGATACTTACACTGCTTCTTCGTCAAGTTGGATAATTAGAGGTAATATTGAATGTCAAACTCAACAATTTTGTGCTTTCTCTCAAGGTTATTGGTTTGCTAAGCCTAATGTTGTTTGGCCAGATGTAAATGGTGGAAATTATGGACAAGTAACAATTGGTGGTTTCGATTATACCCAAAATGAGGGAAAAACAATCTGGAATACTTCTAATAAGGGAGGAATTAAAACAGTAAAGAAAGCTTTTTTACAGGTTGCAGCAATTAAATTAAGCGGAGGTACGTCAAATAATTTGCCAGCCTCTGTTTGGGCAGATGTTCAACTTATAGAAAGTTGGCTTAATCAATTTGGTAAATTAAATCTTAATAATTTTCCTTCAATCAAAGATCAAGCAGTTTTTTCAGCTGCTGGTCGTTTGGGTGACTGGATTGACCAAAATCATTGCTCGGACTAAAATATTTTTAATTTACTTTAACTAATGCACTGCAAAAGCAGCCGAAGTTGGGATTCAATATAGAGGTGAATGTAGACCATCAGTTAATTATTAATTCTTAAAATTATAAGCAATATAAACAGAAATAAAACATTCAATCCTTTAATGATAAATACCGATATCTGGTTATTTTGCTTTATTAGATTTGTCTTTATTAAGCAATGCTTTACCCAAGAAAAGATCTCTCTTTAAAAATTTATTCTTTTTAAAAAAGATTGTTAAAATTGAATTAATAAAAACTTTATTGTTATTTAAATGAAAAAATTTTTATATCTGGGTATAGCTTTTTCTTTTTTATTATTGCCAACCGTTTTTGCAAATGTTGAGAATGCGTATGCTAACCCATATATTAAAGATTTTGAAGCAAAAATTATCGTTAATAAGGATTCATCATTATTCATAACAGAAAAAATTGCTGTTTACTTTGGAGATAGTTTTGATAAAGGTATTTTATTGCGCGAATTACCAACCCAGATCAAAGTAGAGCAGGGAGTAATTAAAACGCCAGTTGAATTACTAATCGTAACTGATTTTGATACTAGAATTTTATATTATAAAGAAGATTATGATAATTTAAATCATGTAAAAATATTGAAAATTGAAAATCCTAATAAAACTACTAATGGTGTTAAATACTACAAAATATATTATTTAGTAAAGAATGCTATCGTTTCGCAAAATTCAGAATTCGATAAACTTTATTGGAATTTAAATGGTTACTTTGGTGACTTAATGATAGAAAATTTTAAAGCAGTAATTACGTTTCCTAAAGAAATTAATTCACATAATACAAAAGTAGATTATTATATTGATTATTTTAATTTTAAAGACAAAAATTTGGTCAAATATCGTTGGTTGGATAATAATATTTTAGAATTTACTTCTTCAGCGATTCCTCAAAAAGGAAAAAGTATTATTGTTTCGTTAACTTTACCTAAAGGAATTTTTGCTTCACGTCAAATAAGTTTTTTTGAAAAATATAACGATTATTTAAATTATTTATCATTTTCAATCCCTCTAGTGACTTTAATTCTTTGCTTTTATTGGTGGTTAAAATATGGTAAAGATCCTATAGTCAGAAAACCCGTAGTTCCTGAATATGAACCTCCTGAAGGCTTATCTCCTCTAGAAATGGGAGTATTAATAATGAATGGAAGGTTTACTCCGGAATTGCTTGCTGCTGGAATTATGTATTTAGCTGGAAATGGATTAATAACGATTACAAGGTTGGAACAATCTTTGCTTGGTATTCCAGCAACAGATTACAAAATTAAAAAAACAGAACTTGGGAAACAAAAAAGTAATATTGATATTAGCGATCAAAAAAATATTCTTCCCGAATTTGTGCTTCTTGCGAAACTTCCTGATGAATTTTTGATTTCATCTTTAAAGCATAAATTTAACAAAGAATTTATAGATATTCAAAATTATATTCATAATTCTTTAATAAAAAAGAATATTTTTACTAGCGAAGGATTAAGATTAGTGAATTTTTGCTTTAGTATGGTTTTTGTTCTTTTTTTATTAGGAATTTTATCAACTTTTATATCGTTGGTATTAGATGAAGTATTATTTACTATGATGATATTTGCAAGCGCTTTTATATTTTTTTTATTTGGACTAATTATGTCTAAAGTAACTCCAAAGGGTGCTGAAATTTTATGGAGAATCAAAGGGTTTGAGCTTTATCTTGAAACTGCCGAACAATATCGTCAACAATTTTATGAACAGGAAAATGTTTTTGATAAATTTCTTCCCTATGCGATGGTCTTTGGTATTGCCCATTCGTGGGTTAGAACAATCAGTGAACTTTACGAAAAAAGTCCTGGCACAACTGATCCTTTGTGGTACCGTAAATTCTATGATAACACGTCTAATGTTAATGTTGACGAATTTATTTCTACTTTAAATAATACTTCTTTAAGTGTTGCTTCTATTGTTGATATTAATAAAAGCGATTCTAATGCCGACCGTAATGTTGGAGATAAGAAAGGGAAGGATAGTGAAGTTAAAATGTAAAGAAGAATTTTTTGCTTTTGCCTTAATTATATTAAAGTGATGTTTTTTAAGCTTGTTAGAAGAAAAAGCAACTAAAGAGTTAGAAGATGATTTTGAAATTAAAACAAAAAAACTGAAAGAAAGTTGATAAAATAGTAATTATGTAATTTTTAGTTTTTTATAATAAAGTTTTTTATTTCTAATTAAATTATTAAAAACTGTTAAACTATAAAAAATAGAATTTTGGCGATAAAACTCAATTAGCTTTGAATAAAGTTAATTAAAATAATATTAACAATTAGCATAATCTTGCAAAAAATGATATTCCAACATTCTTAAGAATGTTGGAATATTTTTTATAGTAAAATAATAGTTAGAAGATGAAAGATAAAGATAAAAAGGTAAAAACAGCAAAGCAATTAGAAAGATATTTTAAAGGAGTAGCTAATCATCGGAGGATCGAAATTTTATATTTAATCGCTGAACAAGAAGGCATAACCCTTGATGGTATCGCCGGAATTTTAAATTGTAATTTTAAAACAGCTTCTGAACATACACGTCGATTGGTCCAAGCTGGTCTTGTTAAGAAAGAATATCAAGGAAGATGGGTTGTTCATTTTCTTACTCCTTATGGTAAGCGTTTTTTAGAATTCATAAAAACATTCCAACATTCTTAAGAATGTTGGAATGTTGTTTGTTATTTAATTCATTATGAAACTTTATATTGTTCCAACGCCGATTGGAAATTTAAAGGATATTACTTTGAGAGCTTTGGAGGTTTTAAGGTCAGTTAATTATATTGTTTGTGAAGACACCCGAAGAACAAAAATTTTACTTGATCATTATGACATTAAAGATAAAAAGTTAATTTCCTATTTTGCGCCAAGAGAAGAGAAGAAAATTCCAATGATTTTAGAAGTTTTAGAAAAAGAGGATATTGCTTTAGTTGTTGACGCCGGAATGCCAGGAATTTCTGACCCGGGATATAAATTGATTAAAACATCCTTAGAGCAGGGAATTGAAGTTGAAACTTTACCAGGACCGTCGGCATTTTTGACTGCTCTTATTGGTTCAGGATTGCCAACTGATAAGTTTTTATTTTTAGGATTTTTGCCAAAAAAAGGATTAGAAAATTATTTAAACAAATTTAAAGATTTAGAAGCTACAATAATTTTTTACGAATCGCCGCAAAGAATTTTAAAAACTTTAGATGTTATTGAAAATATTTTTGGAGATGGTTATCTTGTTATCGCTCGTGAGATTTCAAAAATCTATGAAGAATACATAAGAGGTAAGTTAAAAGAAATAAAAGAAAAATTAAAAGATAAAAAACTAAAAGGAGAGATGACGGTTGTTTTTAGAAGTTAAGCTTTTGCAGGGAGGATAAATAAAATTATATGTTTTTTATTTTTTTTAAAGAAGAAAGCGACATTAATGTCGCTTCTTTCTTTTTTTCTTTCGCGGTGGTGGTGGTATGTATGGTTTTAGAGGAAAGAGCTTATAATAAATTATTCCTCCAATTATCACAAAAGAAAATCTTATAAGAACCACCGGAAAGAAAACATTCATAAAATAATCAAAATAGTTCATAACACACCTCCTTTAGTATTCTAACCTAAATTATAAAATATTTTTTATTAAATAGTGAATAGGTGAATAAATTTTTTATAAATATTCAGGTATTGAGAAACTAGCAAATTCTTTTAAGATATTCTTTTTGTATATTAATCTAGCCAATGCTTCTGCTTCTAATTTGGCACCTGTAAGAGCATTGTGGGGTTTGGGTTCATCAGGTAAGCCAACATAGTTTAATATTTTGTCTAAATTTAAATCTGTGCGTCCATTTTTTATAGGTATAGGGATATTTTTTTGTAAACAATGAGCAAAACATATAGAATGTAAATCAATAATACGATGACCTAATTTCCAGTCAATGTTATATCTTAAAAAACTATGCCTTAAGAATTCTAAGTCAAAAAATGTGTTATGGCCAGCTAAAATTTTATTTTCAATTGGAGTTATCCATTCTATAAATAATTTAATAATTTCTTCTAAACTTTTTTTCTTAGGGTTTTTAATCTCGTTTTCAGTAAAGCCATTAATTGCTAAAGCCTCTAGAGATATTTCAGCTCCTTCAAATATATAGCATTCTTCATAAAATTGATTTTCTGGTTGTTTAAAATCAATAGCTCCTATGCTTAAAATAGAATGTTTACGTGGATCAACTCCGCTTGTTTCTATGTCAACAACTATCATTTTTAAACAATCATAATTTAATTAAGGTAAAATAAATATCAAAATTGGGCATTTTTATATTATAACATAATATATAAATATATAATTTAAAATATATTAAATAAATGAATTTTCATAGTTTATCAATCGAAGAAGCAATAAATAATTTAGAAAGTCATATAAAAGGTTTATCTTCCGAGGAAGCCGAGAAAAGATTAAAAAAATTTGGTTTTAACATTTTGCCTGAAGAAAAAGAAGAATCTTATATATTTATATTTATAAAACAATTTAAAAATATTTTTAACATTGTTTTGGGATTAGTTTTAGTAATTTCTTTGTATCTTGGCAAAAATAACGATGCTTTAGTTGTTGCTGTTATAATGTTGATTAATGCTTTATTAGGTTTTGTATTTGAAATTAGAACAAAAAATGCTTTGACTAAACTGCGGGCTTTATTTAGGCCCATGGCAAAAGTTTTTCGTGATCATGAATTGATTGAATTAGATGCTGCTTTTTTAGTTCCAGGTGACATTATTTTAGTTGAAGAAGGAGATTATTTGCCTGCAGATGTGAGATTTATAGAAGTTGATAGTTTAAAAATTGACGAGTCTACTTTAACGGGAGAATCTTTGCCAGTAGAAAAAAATATTGATAAGTTGCCAGAGGATACTAATATTGCCGATCAAAATAATATCGGTTTTATGGGAACTTATACGCTTGAAGGCAAAGGAAGGGGAATTGTTTTTAGAACCGGCGTTAATACTTATATAGGTACTATTTACGAGAAATATAAAGCTATCGAAGTACTTTCGCCTCATTTTCAAAAGTTATTTAGAGATTTGATATTAAAAATGATTTTAATTGCAGCTGCTTCGGGATTACTATTAATTTATTTTACTTTACGCAATCATTATACCTTTATTGATTCTCTTGTTTTTATGTTAGCTGCTTTTGTTTCGGCAGTTCCCGAAGGTTTACCGGTGATAATTAGTGTTTTACTTGTTTTAAGCGCCTATAATTTGTATAAAAAAAATGTTTTAGTAAAAAATTTACAGGCAACAGAAAACTTTTCAGTTATAAATTTACTTCTTTCTGATAAAACCGGTACTCTGACTAAAAATGTAATGACGATACGAAAAATTTATGCAGATAACAAAGAAATAGAGGTTACTGGAGATGGTTATGATATGAAAGGTGACTTTATGATTGCTGATAAATATTTTGATGTTTTAAATAATCAGGTTATGAAAAAACTTTTTGAAGCGATAGCTACGCTTGTTGAAGGTGAAATTATTAAAGATCATTCAGCGATTTTTAAAGGTAATGCTCGTGACATAGCTTTATTAATTTTATTGGAGAAAGCTCGTCTTAAAAAGGAATTGCTTTTGGAAGATGTAACAATTACTAATAAAGAACCTTTTTCACGAAGTAGTAAATTAAAATCAGTCACTATAAACAATAAAGGTGAGATTATTAATTATTATATAGGAGCGTTTGAAAATATTTTGCATCAAAGTCAAAAAGTGTTTACTTCTGAAGGTATTGTCGATTTTAATAACAAGGAGGCAATTTTGAATAAAGCTTTAGAGTATACTAATAAAGGTTTTTCTGTTTTAGGCATTAGTTTTAAAAACGAGGGTGCTGATCAACCTGTTGTATTTATTGGTTTATTAGCTTTTTATGATCCTCCCAAAGAAGAAGTTAAAGATGTTTTGCTTAAATTAAAAAGAGCGGGCATTGATGTGCGTATTTTAACCGGTGATCATAAAAACACAGCTATTGCTATAGCAAAAGAAATAGGTTTTGAAAATTGCAATGCTTTGAATAACGAAGAAGTAGAACAATTATTGAACCATCCTGATAGTATAAATGATAAAAGAATTGTGCAACAGATGTTAGATACATATATTTTTGCACGTATTACCCCTGAAACAAAAATGACGATTTTAGATTTTTATCAAAAACTGAATTTTTCTGTAGCTTACATAGGTGATGGCGTGAATGATGTTTTATGTCTTAAAAAAGCTGACATAGGAGTTAGTATGGGAAGTCGCAGCGCTGATATTGCTAAATCAGCTAGCGATATTATTTTAGTTGACGATAATCTGACGAGTTTGTTATCAGGCGTTGTTGAAGGTAGAAGAATTTTTGATAATTTAAGAAGAGTTGTTTTCTTTCTTATTACTACTAATGTCGCTGAAAGTTTAACGATTATTGGTGCTTTGTTTTTGGGTTATCCTTTTATTTTAAAACCTACACATATTTTATTTTTGAATTTTGTTACTGATACTTTAGTAGGAACAAGTTTAGCTTTTGAAAAAGGATCAGGCAATGAATTAAAGTTACCTCCGCGTAATCCTAAAGAATCAATAATCACCTGGCAATTATTGCCGTTTCTTATTATTATGGCTTCATCGATGATGGTTTTAGCGATTTATACTTTTGATAGTTTCTATAGGATAACAGGTGACTATAATTTAGACACAGCGCGAACCTATGCTTTTTTAGTAATGAGCTTTACGCAATTATATAATGCTATTAATTTACGAAGTTTGCATAACAGTTCACTTAAATTAAGTTTTAGACAAAATAAATATTTATTAACAGGCATAATTCTTTCATCTTTTTTACAAATTTTTGTTTTATATAATGAAAGATTAAGGAATTTTTTAGGTTTTGATTTTGTGAATATTTTTGATATAGTAATCATAATATTAATGAGTTCTATTGTTTTAGTTGTTGGCGAGTTATACAAATATACAAGGAAAAAGTTATACAATAGAACCAGCGAGAATAAATAAGTTTAGCGGTTTATTTAATTAAAATATTAATTAAATATTTTTAATAATGCTTAATAATTTTTTTTTAAAAAAGAAAAACGTTAAATATATTTTTGTTTGTGGCGGAGTTATGTCGGGCGTTGGTAAGGGAATAGCTACCTCATCTATTGCACGAATATTAGCTTGGCATGGCTATCAAACTACTTGTATCAAAATTGATCCTTATGTTAATGTTGATGCGGGGACAATGAATCCGGTTGAACATGGCGAAGTTTTTGTTTTAAAAGATGGCACTGAATGTGATCAAGATATGGGACACTATGAAAGATTTTTAAATAAAGAATTGACTAAGGAAAATTATATGACTACTGGCAGTGTTTATTTATCTTTAATCCAAAAAGAAAGAAGTTTATATTTTGATGGCAAGTGCGTTGAGGTTGTGCCGCATGTACCTCTTGAAGTTATTGATAAAATAAACAAAGCTCAAAAATTATCAAAAGCTGACATTGTTATTACCGAAATAGGTGGAACGATTGGCGAGTATCAAAATCTTTTGTTTCTTGAAGCTGTTAGAATTTTAAAATTAAAATATCCCCAAGATGTTCTTTTGATTATGGTTAGCTATCTTCCTTATCAAGGCGAAGGTATGGAATTAAAAACTAAACCAACTCAATATGCTATTAGAAGTTTAAATTCCGCTGGTTTACAGCCAGATTTTATTTTAGCCCGCGCTATTATACCTCTTGACGATAATCGTAAGCAAAAAATTGCTTTTAATTGCAATTTAAATCCTGATGATGTTATTTCAGCTCCGGATGAGAATAATATTTATAAAATTCCCTTAAATTTTGAGAAAGATAAGCTTGGTATTAAAATTCTGTCTAAACTTAAGTTACGTCCTAAACGATCGCTTGCAAATGGTAGATCATTGTGGATTAAAAGATTAGAGCAGATTAGACGAGCTACGAAAGAGATAAAAATTGGTATTGTTGGTAAATATTTTAAAACAGGCGATTTTGTTCTTTCTGATTCTTATATTTCAGTAATCGAGGCTATTAAGCATGCTAGTTGGTTTTTAGGTTATTTACCAAAAATTGATTGGTTAAATGCAGACGAGTTTGAAATAAATTCATCTAATTTATCGATTTTAAAAAATTATCACGGTATTATTATCCCTGGTGGTTTTGGTAGTCGTGGCGTTGAAGGGAAGATTATGGCAATTAAATATTGTCGTCAAAATAAAATTCCTTGTTTTGGTTTATGTTATGGTTTGCAGTTGATGATTGTTGAATTTGCTCGTAATATTTGTGGTTTGAAGGGTGCACACACAACCGAAGTTAATCCAAAAACAAAATATCCTGTTGTTGATATTTTAGAGGAACAAAAGAAATTGTTGAAGGAAAAACTTTATGGAGGTACTATGAGATTAGGAGATTGGGAATGCCAAATTAAAAAAGGGACAATTGCTTATGAAGCTTATAAAAAGATCTATGTTAATCAGCGTAAGCAACCTGCATTCATTAGTGTTCTTGAAAGACATCGTCATCGTTATGAAATCAATCCTAAATATCATAAAATCTTACAAAAATACGGTTTTGTTTTTTCGGGTACGTCGCAAAAAGGTATTTTAGTGGAGATTGGTGAACTTCCTCAAAAAATTCATCCTTTCTTTCTCGGTACTCAATTTCATCCTGAATTTAAGTCAAGATTTCTTCATCCTCATCCTTTATTTGTTGAATTTATCAGAGCTTCTAGTTTAAATGCAGCTTAATCTACATCGACGTACGCAAACTCAAACACACCATACCTTTTGAAAACATTCCAACATTCTTAAGAATGTTGGAATGTCCTTAAAAATTACTTTTATTTTTTGTTTCTCTTGATTTCTTAAAAAATAAGAATAAATTATCGGATTTTTTCAAATAAAAAAATTAAAGGATCAATGTAACCATAATTTTGAGGACTATGAGGAGCATAGCCATAGCATTTAACTTTTTGACCTTTGATATTGCATTTAGCCGGCACTGGCGTTTCTAGTACAGGTTTAGTTTTAATTTCTAAATGTAAATGAGTATCCAAAGGGGTTTCTTTGTCGCATCCATCTTCTCCAATTCGCCAATAATTACAGCCAAAACCTGTTGCTCCAACCTTACCTAAAATTTGTCCAGCTTTTATAAAATCTTCTTCTTTAATTTTTGGATTAATTTCAGCCATATGACCATAAAGAGCATATAATTTTTCAGATGTGAACTCTTGCGAACCTTCACGCGAACTTTTGCGAAAATCATTTTCAAACGCAAACTCCTGATATCTAGTTCGCACAGGTTCGCGATTATTATAGTTGTTTGCATCAGTTCGCGTCGCATTATTCTCTGTTTGCATTAGTTCGCGTTCGTTATAATTGTTCGCATTAGTTCGCGTTATTTCCACAATCACCGTATTTCCTAAGCCATGATCTTTTTCACCGTTTTTTATAATTTTTACAACTTTTCCGTCAGCTATTGAATAAACATTTAAATCTTTAGCTGACGGTAAAGGAGCAATGTCAATGCCAGCATGTTGAATATAATCATTTTCTCTATCTTTTGAGTAAGTATAAGTTGTTCTTAAAGGATTGTTAAATTTTTGACGAATGAAGAATTCTTTAATATTTACTGGCTGATGAAATCCTTCTTTAATTTTAAAATTTTTGAAAGTTAAATAACTAATTACCAAATCTCCTGCTTTAGCAAGCTTGAAAAACTCTTGAGCATATTTATCTTCTAAACGGATACAACCACCTGTAAAATTTGAATTTACTCGTCTTCCATCGAGGTAATAAGGAATTTCATGGATGAAGAAATCTTCATACATTTGGACAGCATAATTCATATAAACAGGAAATAATGATGAAAAAAGCTTTTCTTTTTTGACGCCGATTCGAAAATAACCTGCTGGTGTTTGATACCATTTTCCATAAGGAGCTTGATAAGCGATAGGAATTGTTTTTTTAAGTTCTCCGTTTTCAAAAAAATAAATTTTATTGTCAGTTAAATCGACTTCAAAAACCCTGTTTTCATTAATTTTTGGTTGTAAAACTTTATTTGTTTCTGTTAGGATGCTATTTTGGGGATCTCTATTATTAAAATTCAAAATAATTATTTTTGGTGTTAAGAATGAATCTAAATTATTAGTCGTTATTGCCGTTATATTGAAAATTGCTCCTAGTAATATAAAACTAAAAAATATATTTTGCATTTCTAATCTTTATTAGATAATTTTAATTTTATTATTTTTCTTATTATATTATAATTATGTTAGTTTTACTTTGAATTTGTTAATTAGATATTGTATTTAATCAAAATAATTTTCGATGTCTTTTATAATTTTGTATAAATTATATAATGTTATATAATAATATTTATAATTAATTTAATATTATAAATGCAAAAAATTGCTTTTATTATAGCTAAAAGATATTTTCGAGATGAAGAATTTTTTGTGCCAGCTAGGATGTTAGAAAATGCTGGTTATGAAGTAGTTGTTGTGAGTAATGCTAAGAAAGGAGAAAGTGCTGTTGGTGCAAATGGCGGTGAGGTTGTTGTTGATTTAGAATTAGAAAATTTAAATCCTGAAAATTTTGATATGGTAGTTTTTGTTGGTGGTCCAGGAGCTTTGGAAAATTTGGATAATGAAATTAGTTATAAAATTGCCCAAAAAACTGTTGAGTTGAAGAAAAAATTAGCAGCGATTTGCATTGCGCCAACGATTTTAGCTAAAGCTGGAGTTTTGAAAGGCAAGAAAGCAACCTGTTGGTCAAGTGAAGAAAACAAAAAACCAATTAAAGTTTTAGAAGAAAATGGCGCAGAATATACTGGTGAAGATGTTGTTCGCGATGGGGATTTAGTTACTGCCAATGGTCCAGCAGCTGCTGAAAAATTTGGTAAAATATTATTAGAAATATTGAAAGAATAAAGAAAAGAAAGTTCTCTACAAAATAAAAACAACAATCATTATTCCGGGGTAGTTCAGTGGTACCTGCCTACCGGCAGGCAGGGAACGCGCGGCTGCATAATATAAAATAAAATGAATTATTACGTGTATGTTTTGAGAAGTTTGAAAACAGGAAAACATTATATAGGTATAAGCAAAAATCCAGAGAAGAGACTAAAAGAGCACAACAAAGGGGATAGTAAATTTACGAAAGGTCATAGACCATGGGTTTTGGTTTATAAAGAGTTTGTTGGTAATAGATTAAAAGCTAGAGTAAAAGAAAAAGAATTGAAAAGATCATACACAAAACGAAAAAATTTTATTCCGGGGTAGTTCAGTGGTAGAACGCGCGGCTGTTAACCGCGATGTCGTAGGTTCGAATCCTACCCCCGGAGCAAAGAGGACTGATTTTCGCTTAAATTCTCAAAATCCCTATTAAAATCTTGCTTTTCTTGATTTTTAGCTGGTTCGAATACACCCTCTTTCTCTAACTCACCAGGAAGATCCATTATTCGAACCGTAAATATAGGCTCAATCTTTACATTCAGCTTTTTATCCTTTACTATAAATTCAGAACCTATACACTTTAAAATAGTCCTTTTAGTGGCAATATCTCCGTTAAGATAAGCTTCTTTTATCTTTCCCACGATATTTACATAGTCAATAGCATAATCAATCCATCTATCATCTTCATATTCTTGTTCTCTTAACATAGTTTCAATAGCTTGCTTTCTTTTTCTTAGCGGTTCAATATTCCTTTGAAATTCCTCCTCAGTAATCTCTCCGCTTGATTTCATATTTATTAAGTTATCAATCTGATTAGTTATAGCAGAATACATTCTTTTATAATGACCTAAATTCTTTTCTCTTTCTTCTTTTCTTTTTCTTTGTTCTTCTTTCAAAGTACTAATAGCCCAGTTATGAATAGCTTCAGGAATGCTAATATTTGATAAAACTTCTAAAATTTCATTTTCTAACTCCTCCTCTCTTATTGGTTTTTGATGGCAAATTCCAGGATAATTTTTCTTTTTAGCACATTCATAATAAACATATCTCAGAACCCTACCATTTTTGTTTCTTTTCAATTTTTCATAGCTAGTTAAAACACCACCGCATTCACCACATCTTAATAAGCCTCTAAACATATGAACGATTTTCCTCTTTTTAGGACTTCCTTTTCTATTTAAAATTTCTTGAACCAATAACCAAGTTTCTTTATCAATAACAGGCTCATAATTTCCTTTATACCAATTACCAGAACCTTTAGGATATTCAAACTCACCATAATAATCAGGACATCTTAACATTGCATAAAATTTACTCGGAGATAATCTTTTGCCATATCTATTTGTTAATCCCCACTCATCAACAGCTATTCTATAAACTTCTTTAGGAGTGTATTGACCACTTGCTAATGTTTCAAATACTTTTCTTATAATATGAAATCTTTCTGGATCAGGAAAATAGTTATGTTCGCCTTTAGGAGAATATTTGTTATTGAGATAACCCAAAGGAGCTAATCCTGGTTTAAATCCTTTTTCAGCTTTCTTTCTCAGCCCTCTTTTAGTATTAGTAGCGAGATCTCTAATATACTGGTTAGCCATTCCAGTTTCTACAGCCCATAATAAAGCGTTATCTTCTGGCTTATAAACTCTTTCTGGTGTTCTAATTTCTTTAATTATTTCTTTTTGTAAAAGCCATTGAATTGTTCCTGAATCAATAGGGTTCCTGCTAAGTCTATCAACTTTCCAACATAAAATAGCATTAGCCTCTCCTTTTTTAATTTTTTCAATCATTAAGTTAAAAATCTCCCTTCCCGGCTCTTTAGCACTTTTAGCTTCTGTTAAAATATCAACAACTTCTAAACCCTCTTTTTCTGCTAATTTTTGTAATTCTTCAACCTGAGATTCTAAAGATAAGACCTGTCTATCTTCTGACTCTGAACTTTTTCTAGCATATATAATGTATCTAAGTTTTCCCATTATTTATGTGAATTATAATAAATTTTTCTTAAAATCGCTAAACTTTATTAAATTAATTTCGCCCATTTTTTCTATGTTTTTTGTATATACCCCCTCAACGATGTCCCGAAATTCCAGTTACTTAACCTGACCTAACCAGGGGGTTCTTATATAGGACAGGTTAGGTTGAAAAAGGGTATTTAACGATGTCGGAAAATTCCAACCTGACCTGCCTATATAAACACCCCCTTAGGTAGGTTAGGTTGACAACTTTTTCACATAACTAATAGGTTAGAACTGAATGTCTAAAATTGATAAACTCTCTTTACTCGATACTTCTGCATCTTCACTCTTTTCGTTTAAAAACCAACGATATGTAGCTCCCTTTTTATTTTCTTTTGGGTTTCTGCAAATTGAACCCTTATCATAAAGGCGGTCTAATGAAGCTTTTAGTTTTTTTCTTGTTATTTTGATTCCTTCATTCTCGAGTTCTTCTTTTATTGCGCTATAGATTTCTGATGTTGTTAGCTCTTTTCCAGAATTTTCCTGTAAAAAATTAATTACAGCTTCTTCAATTAAAATGTTTTCTTCTTCAGAGATGTTAATTGATTTCAATTTCCCATTTTCGTCGAATTCATAAACAAGCTCTTTTGGTTCAATTATTCTTCCCTGCGATCTTAAAATTCTTCTTTTTTTATTATTTTCATGAATGTTTAGGGTAATAAGAATGTCAAACATACCAGCGAGTGCGTGTGTTCCTGCAATTGACTTAATCCCTTGTTCGCTTTTGATCGTATGATGCAGTACAATTAGCGTTGTCCTTCTTTCTTGAAGAAATCTCAAAAAATTTAGCAATAAATTGCTTACTTCACTAGCAGAGGTTTCGTCTCTAATGTCATTACCAACGATACTTCTTAGAGTATCTATAATCAAGATATCGGGGCTTAAATTTTTCACAATCTCATTAACTCCTTCAATCCCTAACGCTAATGCTGGTAGTATCAAAAGATTCTCCTTAATCTTTTCGAAATCCAAGCCTTCAAATAGACCAAACTCTTCATAATTTTTGATTCTTTTCTTCCATAAACTTTTAGATTCTTCTGAGAGATATAGAATTTTATAATTTTCAGCCCATCCTAAACAATTTCTAAAAATAAGCTCTGTTTTTCCAGTTTTAGGATACGCAGAAAGAATATGCGTCCACCCCTTAACAATAAACCCATTTTCTCCAATTAAGGGTATGAACTCTAGTTGATCTTCTGTTTCGCTTAAGAGATCATCGATAGTAAAGAAGCCCTTCTTTAATTTTTCGATATAGTCATAATTTAATGTTTTTAAATCACCGCCCTGTTGGTAAAATTCGGTGACATCTTTCCCGCAGGGGAGATTTATTATATAAACATCGCTCACTGAAAGGCTTAATTTGTTTATTAGATTATTCAACCAAGTTTTTCCAGTCTCATCACGGTCTGGAATAAGAAAAATTTTCTTAAACCTCCTAATTATATCAACCCATTCATCAAGCCATTTAGTTGTTCCGCCTCCTGCGATTGTCAGGACGTTGAAACCTTCTTGATTCAGTAAAATAGCATCCAATTCTCCTTCTACCAGATATATTTCTTCCTTTTCAAAGTCAACACAGTTAATTGGAAATAAAGTTTTCTTTGTTCCCGATCTTAACCACTTATACTTTTCCAGGTTTGGATTTTCCTTTAAGGGATCACGCCTGATTTTATAGTTTACAATTTTTCCGCTTTCGTCAAAAATTGGGATCCCAATCCAATAATTTCCTTTTTTATCTTTAAAACAACTAAAACCAAATTTAGCAATAGTTTCATCAGTTAGTTTTCTTTTCTTTAACCAATCCTTTAGCTCTTCCGTTAAATCAATCAATTTATAAAACCCTTCACTAGCTGCCTCTTCTGTTTTTTCTTCAATATCATCAATTTCTCTTAAATAATGTTTTTTTAGATACCTAATGGCATCTTTGGTTGTTAAATTATGACAAATTTTAATGAAAGAAATAACATTTCCGCCTTTTCCGCAACCAAAGCAATACCAACTATTGGTTTTAGGATATATAGTAAATGAAGGATGGTTATCGTTATGAAAAGGACATTTTATTTGAGGTGTTCTTCTATTAGGAATTGCAATATCAGTTTCTCTTTGAATTACTTCTTTAATATCGAGATTATTTATTTTTTCAAATATGTTATAATTATTTTGTAAAGACATTTTGTATCATAAAGCCTCGCTACTCTAAAAAGATAGCGGGGCTTTTTCTTTTTTAATTTTGACCTTTAAGATGTTTAAGTACTTCTTCAATATCAAATCTTCTAATACTTCTTTCGTAACTTCTGATTGATTTCAGAACACCCATCTTCTCCCACCTTCTTAAAGTCTGTGGATGCACGTTTAGGATTTTTGCAAGCTCTCCAATCTTGATAAATTTTTTCTCCATTTTTTGCTTTATTTTTTAATGATCGACCTTTAATTTTTTCAAAATTGAAAATAACTTTATAAAGCTCCAAAATTTTTATTTTCTGTCTTAAAACTTCATCTTCTTTTAGCTTCAAGCCCGTTTCTTTGAATGCCTTTTCAAATTCTTTTAAATCTCTTTCCATTTCTCTTAAATTCTTACATTTGCTATAGGGGGAGTAAGGGAGATTTTTTTAAATATTTACTCTCACCATAGCTAAAAAATGTAGAAAAAATTAGGCAAAATAAAAAAGGAGTCTAATTAGCCTTCTTAAATTTCTAGCTCTTGACAAGGTTTAATCAAAGCAAACAAATCTTATTAGTACTGTTGTTTTTTTATTAATTTTTCTAAAAACTTTTAACTGCTTTTATAAAATCTCTGTAATCCTCTTTATTAACACTCCCCAATTTTAAAAGAGAACATAGCTCATTTAACGCTCGCCATGATTTTTGAGATTTTTCTAATATTTTCAGTATTATTTCCTTTAACTGAGGTAAATCATCGAGAGCATCAGCCAACATCCATAACAAATGAATTTTTTCTCCCTCGAATGGAGTCATATTTTGATCTGCAAAAACATCTGAATAATTGCTTTCAAACTTTTCTACAAAAATAATAGCCTCTTTTATCGACTGAAATTCTGATAAAATTTTTGATTTAAGATCTTTTAATTCTTGCCTGTTTTTATTTAAGTGCCTTTGTCTTGTTCTAATTTCCTGTTGATTTCTTGTATGAATAGGTGGGTTAACTTTTACTATACCACTTTTTACATAGTTAATTAATTGAGATTGTTTTTTAAGTTCTTTTATTTCTTTCTTCCCATTTTTAATCAGGCTATTAAATCTCATAAACAGTCTTATAGTGTGCCTCAACTCATATTCTTTAGAATTTTTTATCTCTAAAATAGTTTTTAATCTTTTTCTGAATTCATTGTTTTCAGTTAATAGATAGCAAAGAACCCTTTTAGTATATGTTTTTTCGTCTTTAAATACTTTTTTGTTTTTTATCCGTTCCCTCATATATAGCCTCCAATCATCAGGGTTGAACTCATCATAAAAAACATAATTTTTTAGCAAAGAACCATAAATATCAGGAATTTTGAATTTTTCAATAAAGTTTTTGGTAATTATTTTATAAGGGACAATCCTGTTTTCTTTATAAGAGACCTCTAATAAAGCTAAATAACCATAAACATCTTCCGTGTTAATTTGTTGTCCCTTAAGTATGTTGAAGTTTGTAAGATTATCAATATAAACGAAAGTTTCGCTTAATGGAATTTCTAAAATGTTTCTAATTTTCCCTGCATTCTTTAATTTCTGGTTGTTATTCAGTTCATTAATTTTCTTTTCTAATATTTCTAATGTCCAAAACCTATAATCTCTAAAAACTTTTTCTAAAGAAAAATTTTCGTCTAATTTCTTATATTTTTCTTCAATTTTCTTTCTTAAATTTAAAAAATCTTGAACATTAATTTTATATTTTTTTCGAAACTTTGCTACCTCTTTTTTGAAATTGTCTAAATTATTAAAATCCCAGTAAGATAAATATCCATCAAAATAAAGAAGTAATTTTTCCTGAATTATTTCGAATTTATCTAAAGTAGCAGCTTTTTTAAAAAGACTAACTACTTCATTCTCATTATTTTTTAAGTAATTTCTAATCACCCCCACAGCATCTCCAATTTTTTCATCTACATATTCCGTCTCTTCTTTTTTTCTAAAAAATTTTTCTGTATGACTTAACTCCCCGCCAATTTCTTTTATTTCATAATCTAAATCGAAACCGCATTTTTCTAAGAAAAAATTGGATGTTAAATAATCGATAATGTAATCCACTTGATCTTCTCTTAACTTTATTTCCTTCAATTCTTTAGGGTAAATAGGAAAATAATAAATATCATCAGGTAGTTTTTCGAATAATCTATAACCATTTCCGCTTTTCAATTGCTCTTTAATACCATTTTTAATTTTCTCTACTAGATTTTTTATCATTTTTGCTAAAATTTTATATTTCCTTATTAAAAAGTCAACTCTTAATTAAATTTTACCTAAAAGTTATAAAGCTTAAACCTTTTTAAAAGCTTACGGGCTTAAATGTATTTTGTGAAAATTTAAAAATTCCGCAGATTTTACAAAAATTAAAAATCTTTATTATATTCACCACGAAGTCTATTCCTTGCTTTAAAAATAACTCCCTGTACCCCTCCCCTGGCTATGTTTAAACAAGCGCTCTTTACCACTATAGTTTCACTTTTTACTTTTTAAGTCATTCCATTATCTAACAAGAAGGAGATAATTTTTAAAGCAGAAATTTTTACTATAAAACACCATAACACCATAACACTAAATTCTACAATCTGAATATTTAAATTAAATTTCAAAAATCCTCTCAAAAAACTAAGATTCCAAGCATAATTAAACCCTAAATTCCTTAAACAAAATTCACAATTTTTGATAAAATTTAATTAATAAAGGCTGAGAACAATGGTTGATAAAAATAATAAAAAGAATGATAAAAAATTTGTAGAGTTGATCTGGCATGGAAAATATAAAGAATTTAATTTGAAAGATAAAATTTCTATCGAGAGACCAAATCTGCCGTTCCAGTTTATAGAAACAATTAATGAACCTATATAAATATGGAACAGCTTAAATATTTTCTAAATTAATTAAATTATACATAGCAACAGTTAGGTTATGAACAAGTTACTAGAAATTCGCATAAATTGCCCTAAGGAATATTTAAAAATAAATTAAAAAATAATGTTAAAAAATGAGAAACTCGACAAACAATTGGAAGACGGTAGTATTAAAAAAGTTTGAGGAACTAGATTATAAGAAAGAGATTCTTACAATTTTTGATGAAAGAACCAAAAAGATAGATTTTTCAAGTTGTATTAAGCAACATCAAAAACAGAACTTCGAAGACGAAGCTTACATAAGAGCCTATCTTGTTTTGAGACTCATAAAAGAGCTTAATTATCCATGTGAAGTGATAGAGTTAGAAAAAAAATATTCCATAGGTCATCCTTCTAAAAAAGAAGCCCGTTTAGATATTCTTGTTAAGACTAAAAGAGGAAATCCATTCATGTTATTAGAGTGCAAAACCCCAGATAACTTTATCAAAGAAAAAGATGATGCTCTAGAAAATCAACTTTTTGCAATTGCTAAGCACGAAATAAGAGGCGAAATAAAACCAAAATACTTAGTCTTATATACAATAGATATTGAAAATGGAAAAGTTTTAGATAGAGCAATTATAATAGATTTCGAACAATACTCAACTTATGAAGATTGGAAAGAAGCAGGAGAATCTTCCTTGGATGAGATACCAGCAGATTATGGTATAGCAAAAAAATATACGTATGCCAACATAGAAAGACCAAATCCAAATGGTGGTTTAAAACCCCTAAGAAAAGATTATACTCTTGCAGATTTTGAAAAGCTAAGAGTAGATCTACATAACAAATTATGGGCTGGAGGTGAGGCTGATTACAACGATATCTTCTATCATCTAATAAAGATAATGCTCGTTAAAATATATGATGAGTTATTTACGCCCGAAGGAGGAATTTATGACTTTCAAATATTTTATAAGAATGGTGAACCAGAAACCCCAGAGGAACTAGCAGAAAGATTAGAAAAGAAATACAAAATCGCTTTAAAAGAACTTTTAAACTATGATGATGAAAAAATAAAGGAAATACCTTTGATTGAGAGAGATAAATTTACTTATGAAAAGTTATTCTATGCCGTAGAGAAACTCCAAGAAATTTCTTTAACAGAAAATATTCATAGCAAAGGAGAAGATGTTTTGGGCTTATTCTTTGAAAGCATATTACAAAACGAATTTAAACAAAGTAAAGGACAGTATTTCACTCATAAGAATATTGTAAGATTTTTAATTTATGCATTAGAATTAGATAAATTAGCGATAGACAAGTTGAATCAAACATATCCACACTTTCCATACATTATAGACCCTGCTGCTGGTAGTGGCACATTTCTTGTTGAAGCAATGAAAATTATTACAAAAGAAGTGTTGAGAAATAAAGATAAATTAAAACTTACTAGATCTTTAAAAGAAAAAATAAAGGACTTAGAAGACCCTAATAGGAAACATCGTTGGGCAGAAGATTATATTTATGGAATTGAGCCGAACGCCCGTTTAGGTTTAGCAACCAAACTAAACATGATTCTGCATGGCGATGGAAACATGAATATTTTTATTGAAGATGGTCTAATGCCTTTCAAAATAAAAGATGAAGCGTTTTACACGAGAAAGTGGAAAGGGAAGGATGTTGGTTTGTTGGCTGAGGGTGAAAATACGAGTATTTACCCAAAACCAATAAATGGACGTTTTGATGTGGTACTATCAAACCCGCCTTTCTCTATGAAAATTGAGGCGATGAAAGCTTATAGGTACATAAAAGATACCTTTGTTTTTTACGATAAGAAAAATTCAGAAAACTTATTTATAGAAAGATGGTTCCAGTTATTAGCCCCCAAAGGAAGATTAGGTGTTGTCTTGCCAGAAAGTGTTTTTGATACTAAAGAAAACCTATATATCAGGAATTTTCTTTATAAGTATTTCAAAATAAAGGCTATCATCAGCCTGCCTAAGGAAGCTTTTGAACCTTACACATCAACGAAGGTTAGTTTGTTAATTGCAGAAAAGAAAACCGATGAAGAAATTAAAGCATGGGAGGATAAATGGAGAGAGTATGCAAACAAATACAATAAATTAAGAAATTCAGAAATAATCCGGTTTTTCATAGAGAACGATAAAATTCTTAACTCTTTCAGAACACTTTTGGACAAACATAATATTGAAATAGATTATTCAAAAGTTTTGGTTCATGACTTGTTGGATGATAATTTGAAAGGTGAAATTGAAGCAAAAATATTACAAAATGATAAAAATAAATTTAAGGATTTGGTAAAGAAAATAAAATACTTTAAAGATAAATATAAACTGGACGAGTTAGATACTGAAGAAAATAAGAAAATTCTGAAGGAATTTCTGAAACAATTTTATCCACAAGAGCAAGAGCTTAAGAGTTTTAAAGAACTCTTAGAATATGTTTATGATGATGTTCTGGAAATAGCCACTTTGGACTATCCACAAATTGAAGGGCAAAACAATTACTGTAATAGCTGGTGGGTTTTTGGAGAGGTATCTAAGCACTTTAATTATTCGATATTCTACGCTGAAGTTGAAAACATTGGGTATAAGAGAACAAAGAGGGGCGAACAAGACAAAGACATTCCAATAAAAGATGAAAATGGAAATATCATCGCTTTTAAAAACGATTTCTTTAAAGTTAAAGCCGAGAAAGTGAAGAGAACATATTGGGTTAAGAAAGGGGATAAAGTAGTTCAGGAAGAAAAAGAGGAAATTATCAAAACCGACATAATAATAGATACAGAAAATCCTGAAACTGTGCTTGACCATATAAGAAGTGCAAACATTTGGTCAGAAAATTCCAATTTTAATTTTGAGGTGAAAGAAAAATGAAAGTACAAAATATTACTTTACAAAATATTTCTCGGAATTACTATCTGCGTTTAGATTATAAAATTAATGCGTATCATTCTCATATTAGAAAAGATTATAAAAATGGTTGGAAAGTAAAGGACTTCCTTAAAATTATCAAGGCAAATCAAACAAAACCAGAAAACTTTGATGAAGGATATTTAATAGAATTAGAACATATTTTAAGCGGAGATGTGGAATTGAATAATGTTAAAAAAGTTAATGAGATTGGTTCAGATAAAGTTATTCTTAATCAAGCTAATTTTGCTTATTGTAAACTGGAAACAGGTAAAGGCTATTTTATAGCTCTTCCTGAGGACATTCCTGATTATGATGGTGTATCATTAATTGTTGGGTCTACAGAGCTAGTACCATGTAGAGTAAGCATTAATAACAAAATTGCGAAATATTATCTTACACACTTTAAAGAAATTTTTAATATGTTCCTTTCTGGAAAAACGCATAGAAGGATACATGAAATAGAATTCTTAAATATAGAACTTCCAAAAATAAAAATTAGCAATACTCTATTGGATAAGATAATTTCAATTGAGAAAGAAATCTCTAAACTTAAAACTCAAATCAAGGAACCTAAAATTATTGTAGATGAAGTTTTCAGCAAATACTTTAAACTTGATCTGAAACAATATTCAAATTTAGAAAAGAAACATATATTTGGAGAAGATTTGTTTAACTTATCTAAATCTGCACAACTCAGGAGTTCTCTAAAGTTTCATCATCCAAAATTTGATTTTGTTTTGAAAAAAATAAAAGAGTTCAAAACTGTAAAACTGAAACAATTACTGAAAGAACCTGTAAGAAGAGGCGTTCAACCAGAATATGAAGAAGAAGGGGGAATCCTCGTAATAAAAACTATTAATGTAAATAAAGAAGGATACATTGATTTAACCGAAACCGAATTTGTTAGTGATGAGTTTTATAACAAAGTAAAAAAGAAGGCAGGAATTCAACAAGGAGACATTCTTATAACATCTACAGGCGAAGGACGGGGGAAGGTAAGCTTATATGACTTAGATGAACCCGCAATTATAGATACTCACATATCAATAGTCAGGTGCAAAGAAGATGTGAATAAAAAATATTTAACCTACTTTTTGCTATCAAGTATGGGAGAGAACCAATTAAGTATTTTAGAGCAAGCCATTAAAGGAACCCCAGAAATTTATCCACGAGAAATAGAAAAACTTATTGTAATCTATCCTCCCTCTGAAATTCAGAACAAAATAGTTGAAGAAATAGAGACAAAACTTAACGAACAAAGAAAAATTACCAGGCAAATAGAGAAACTAAAACAAGAAATAGATAAACTGATAGAAAAAGCAATTTTGGATAACAAACTAAAAAATGATTAAGACTCTTGGGCGCGTGCGGGACTTTTTATTTAATTTTGTGAAGTTTATTTTTACAGTTCGCTAATAAACGAATATCTGATTCAAGCTTTTAGTCTTAGGTAAAATTATTCTAGAAATTTTAAACATTAATAATATTATTAAGTTGAAAGTAAAGAAGATGTCGAGAAGTCTAAAAGAAGGTTTTAATATCGCAAAACAACCCCAGCTGTATTCCTTATCTTCAATTTCACTTTCCATTCTGTTTGTTTTATAATATTTTCAAGAGTTCGAATAAAATTTTCCCTGCGGAGGAGAAAGATTAGAAAAAGGAAAAACATACATCATTAGATGGGAGTCCAATGGTGTTTCACATGTTTATCTTAAATTAAGAAAAGGTAATGATGCATACCCAGGACAGGAAGGAATGATATCCGGTATTATTTTTAATACAGGATTTTATCAGTGGACAGTTCCCAAAACATTACCATATGGAAATGATTACAAGATTAGGGTGATTGATGCTGATTTAATATCTTCAACAAATGTAGACACAGGACCTGTTATTGATGATAGCGATGCTTCATTTAGTATTGTCTCTTCAACAACTACTCCTTCAATCAGAGTTATTTCACCTAATGGAGGAGAAAATTGGACTATCGATTCTTATCAAAAAATAAAATGGAGCGCACTCAATGATAAAACAGTTAGTATTTATTTAAAAAGGTATATTTCTTGTCTTTATGCTCAGCCTAAGTGTCGATTAACAGAACCAATGCCTATAATTATTGCTGAGAATATTCCAAATATAGGTGAATATGATTGGCAAGTTGGGAATATTGTTAAAAAATTTGAATATCAAACTTTATCTTCAGGTAGTTATATTATTGAGATTAGAGGAAATAATTCAGGAGAAGTAGATGTTAGTGATAAACCGTTGCAAATTGTTTATACAAATAGTCCTTTAAATCCTTCAAAACAAGCTTGTATTCAGGCTACAACTTTTGCTTATGATCCTAAAAATCCATCAAAATGTCAAGAATTTTCAACACCTTGCGATGTTCCCGAGGGTTGGCTAACAACAGATAAATGCCAACAAAAAAATACTTTCTTAGAACCTATGGAGGTGCCAGTATTGGTTATAAAATATTATCCTACTCAAAATGGACGAACTATTGATACTTCCATTACTTTGGATATTCCTCAAGGAAGAACTATCAAAGAACAAGATGAAATCACCAATAGTTTGAATAAAAAATTGATAAAAGCCCTAACTGAAGGAAGTAAATATCATGGTTATAAAAATTCTAATGCTTTACCTTTTTTAACTTATAAAGTGATTGCAGAAAAGACATTTTTGAAAAGATTACCTTTAACTGATAACAAAATAATAGATTACTTTAGTATTATGAAAGATCTTAATGTTTGTGATTATGTTGATAATAAAGGGGTTAAAGAAATTTGGATTTGGGCTTATGCTAGCAATTACGAAATAATGTGGGAATCTAATTTTTCATCTATTTATGGTGATATAAGTAATAGCAATCGAGACCCTAATGATTTGCCTGTTTGTAAAAAATCGTATACTGTTTACACTTATAATTATGGCAGAGAATATGCTACGGCTTTGGAGAATCATGGTCATCAAATAGAGCATATCTTAAATTGGATTGATGGTCGAGATATAACACCAAATGATCAATGGGATAAGCTTTTATTCTGGGGTAAATTTGTTGGGCGAAATTTTGAAAATAAAATACTGCCTCCTGTTTCTGCTTGTGGTTGGATTCATTCTCCGCCAAATACAGAAAAAGATTATCATTGGTATGAGAAAACCCAAGTATTTTCAGACTGTGAGGATTGGAATCCAAATAGAACAGGCAAGAAAAAACCTGTAAACTGCGTTACCTGGACTGGTAATTCTGAATGTAAAGATGATGGCGGAGGAGAAATGTTTAAAATTTGGTGGATGCAAAATATTCCTGGCTATAAAAATGAGCTTTACTATAATAATATCAAACTAAGAAATTGGTGGGAATTTATTGGCGATTTTGATGAAGCTTTGAAAATAGGGAAAAGTTTGACTTACTGAATAAATAATTTTTTTATTTTCAGTTAGATATTTTTTAATTAAATTTTGTTTCTAAATTAGTTTTTAATTCATTAAGTAATCTTTTAGTTTCATCAAAAAATTTTCGTTGTTATTATAATTTTCAGTATAGAAAACAATTTTTAATTGATTTTGAGCAATTAGTTTTATAGTAAAAATTTCTTGAAGTTGAGAAGATATATTCAAATCTTTAGCTATCTTATTGTAAATATTTTCGATTTCATAAACAGATAATTTTTCAACTTCACCGCTAATATTAAAAAATGTTTTTTCTTTGAATTTCAGAAAAATTAAGTTTAATTTTTTTGTTTGTTTAATTTCGATTTCTTGAGATATTTGGCGTTTTTGTTTGTTTTTTTAAATAATTTTTCAAAAAATTTCATTTTTCATTTTTTATTTTAATAAGACTTTTATAATTTTAAAATAGTTTTTTTGAAATTTGAAAACCTGTTTTCTTTAATTGACTTTCTAATTTCTTTAAATAAATTCAAAATCCAGAACACATTATGTTCAGTTAAAAGTATAATGCCGTAAATTTCTTTTTCGCGAAGCAGATGACAAATATATGCTCGTGAATATTTTCTACAAATATTACATTTGCATTTGGGATCAATAGGTTTTTTATCTGTTAAATATTTACTTGCTTTTAAATTAATTCTTCCATTAAAACTAAATCCTGTTCCATGCCTTGCCCATCTGGTTGGAATTACACAATCAAATAAATCAATTCCTTGTTCAATTGAATTCAAAATATCATCAATTTCTCCAATTCCCAAAAGATGTCGTGGTTTTTTATAATCAAGATAAGGCAAAGCCCAACTTAAAACTTTAATAATATCTTTTTTACTTTTACCCAAACTTCCACCGATACCAAAACCAAAAAAGGGAAGTGAATTAATAAATTGAGCCGATTCTTTTCTTAAATCTTCATATTCTCCTCCTTGAACAATTCCAAACAAAACTTGATTTTTGGTTTTACCAAATTCATCCAAGCATTTAATTGCCCATTTATGAGTTCTTTTTAATGCTTCTTTTGTGTATTTATAATCAGACAAAGGGGAAGTGCATTCATCAAAAGCAAAAATAATATCTGCGCCCAAAATTTTTTGAACTTTAATTGAAATTTTTGGAGATAAAAATAATTTTTGTCCATTGTAAGGATCAATAAATTCAACACCATCATCATAAATTCTAACCAGATTCTTTTTTAATGCAGATAAACGCGGATTTTTATCACGCGGATTTACGCCGATATTATTTTCTGTGTATATCCCGTTTTTTTTATTTTCCGCGTAGTTCCGCGTTAGTTCTGCAGAGTTTTTCATTTCCTCAGGAAAAATATCTGCCACTTTTCCAACCCCATGTTCCATTCCGAAACCCAAACTAAAAACCTGAAATCCTCCACTATCAGTCATTAAAGGATAATTAATATTTAAAAATTTATGCAAACTACCAAATTTTTTAATAATTTTATATTTTTCCTGACGAAAAAAATGAAAAGTATTAATCATAAAAATTTCAGCACCAAATTTTTTAGCTTGTTCAAAACTTAAACCTCGAATACCACCTTTTGTTGCAACAATTGCTAAATTAGGAGTTTTAATTAAACCATGAGGTGTTTTAAAAATTCCTAATCTTGCTTTTGTTGTTTTGTCTTTCTTTAATATTTTAAATTTAAACATTTTAGTAAAATATTGTTTTAATTTTTGGATAAGGAATCTTAAATTTAATTTTATGAGCCAAATTCCAAATTAAATTATCAACTAAATAAGACGGCAAAGCTAATTTTTTTGATAAATTTTCTCCTAAAATAATACTTGCCCACCTTAATTCATTTTCCAAGATTGAATGTGTTTTGATATTTTTTTTATTTTTTATTTTATTTAAAATGTTTTTTGGCAAAGAAATTAGGTTAAAGTTTATAAACAATTGTGGTAATTTATAATCAACAAAAACAGTTAATTCTTCTAACTCAGTTTTGAATTTTTTATCTAGTTTATTACCAATAATAAATTCAAAATATAAAAGTTGGTTTGGTTTTAAAAAATAAAAATTTCGATAATAATCTTTAAATTTTTTCAAATAAAAAAGATTTAAACAAAATTTTAATGGATTTTTGTTTTCTTCAAAGTAATTTAAAAAATCACCATCATAATTTTTATTGAGCCAAGCTAAAGCTTGTTTGAAAATTTTATATCTTAAATTAGCTAAATTATAATTTTCTTTTGGTGAAATTAATTTTCTAAAAATATCAAAATCTATTTTATTAAAATTAATATTGAATAAATTTTTTGTTTTTAACAAAAGTCCATAGAATCCTTTTTCGTTTTTAAATTGCCAATTTTTAGGAAATTCCCATAATCTAAAATCTAAAACTCTAAGAAAAAATAAGAAATTACTTAATTTTTTAAGCTCAATATTTTTTAAATATTTTTTAAATTTATCAAAATCTTGTTTTTCTTTTTTTATTAACTTAAAAAAGTCTGTATTAATTTCATTTGTTTCTATAATCCTAAATTGATAATTTTTATTTTTGTCTAATATAAAATTTTTCAAACTCATTTATAATAATTATAAATATAATGAAAAACTATTTAACTATTTTGGAAAAATTAATATCTTTTAAAACAGTTTCAGCTGATAGTTGCAAGATTAATGAATTTAAAAGAATTATTAATTTTATCAAAAGTATTTTAATAAAAGAAGGTTTTAAAATTGACATAATTGGCAAGCAACATCCTCTTTTTATAGCTTCGAAATTTATTTCTACTTCTTCAAAAACTATTGGTGTTTATTGTCATTATGATGTTCAACCTGTTGAACCATTAGACCAATGGAATTGCGATCCTTTTAAGATGGTAATTAAAAATAATAAAATTTATGGTCGTGGTGTTGCTGATGACAAAGGACATTTATCTCAAAATATTTCTGCTGTATTAGATTTATTAAAAGAAAAAAAATTAAAAAATAATATTATTTTTATATTTGAAGGGGAAGAGGAACTTGGCTCACTAAATTTTGAAAAATATGTTAATGAAGTTAAGAATCATTTAAATAAAGTTGATTTATTTTTATTAAATGATGTAGGTATGATAAAAAATAATGTACCAACAATTTATTATGCTTTAAGAGGAATTATTTATTTTGAACTTGAAATTTGGACAGGTAGTAGGGATTTACATTCAGGAGTTTATGGTAATTTAGTTTATAATCCTATTCAAATATTAATTGAACTTTTTTATAGAATCAGAAATCTAAAAGGTAATTTGAAAATACCGAAATTTTATAATCAATGTAGAAAAATTTCTATAAAAGAAAAAAAAATGTTGATAACAGAAGAAAAGGATTTAAATACTATTAAAAAAGCAAGTGGAGTATTTGCCTTAAATCCTTTAGATAAAAATTTTCCTTTAATATCTTCCAAAATTCATCCATCTTTGGAGGTAAATGGTTTTATTTCTGGTTATACAGCAGAAGGACCAAAAACAATTATTCCAAATTATGCCAAAATTAAATTTTCCATAAGATTAATTGAATATCAAGATCCAAAAAATATTATCAGTTTAGTGAAGGATTTTATTCATAACAATTTGCCATCACAAATTAAGTATTCCTTAAAAGTTTTATCAGCATCTAAACCTTTTTATTGTGATTATAAAAATTATTATTTTAAAAAAGTTTCAAAAATTTTGGAAGAAGAATTTGGCAATAAATGTGTTTTTACTCGAGAAGGTGGTAGTATTCCTGCTGCTGAAATTTTGTTGACAAAATTTAACAAACCAATAATTTTAACAGGTTTTATTTTGCCTGGTTCAAACATTCATGCTCCTAACGAAAATTTTGATTTAAAAAATTTCTTAAAAGGTATAAATGTATTAAAAAAAATTTATAGTTTTTATTTTTCAGAAAATGATTAATAAAAGATTAAAAATTATTGCCGGACCTTGTTCTGTAAATAAAAACAATATTAAAGATATTTATGAAATTGCTGATTTGAAAATAAATAATCAAAAAGTTATTTGGGGATTAAGGGTTGTTGGTTTGAAATCAAGAACTAATTTTGTTAAAGATGGCAAAGGGATGGGCATTGATTTTAAAGATTATATTAATAACTTGCGACAAATAATTAAAAGTAAAAATTTTAAAAATTTAAAGATTTTCAAAAGTATTAAGTTAGCCCAAAAAATTTATCAAGAGACAAAAATGTTGGTTGCCACAGAGGTAATGGATCCTTTAATTCAGCCTTATTTATATGAAAAAATAATACCTGCTTATAAATTATTACTTTGGAATCCTGCTGTTAATCAACTTGGCTGGCCTATTTTTCTGATGAGTCAATATATTAAAAAGAATAAATGGTATTTAGGCCTGAAAAATCCAAAATGGGTTGGTGATTATTTGAAAAATGTTGATAATCTAAACTATTCAGAACGAACAACGATGGAAAGAACTTGGGAGGGTTTGGTAAGTTATGCTAATTTAGCAAAAGAAAGAATTATTTTAATTCATCGTGGTGTTGATGTGCCTGAAAAGAAAAATTATCGTAATGCTCCTGTTCATTATTTAGCCTGGAGAGTAAAAAAACATACGGGATGTTTATTATTTTTTGACCCATCACATTCTCATGGGCCTCGAATGAGAGAAAAAATATTGCCAGCAACAATTAAGGCAATGAAAATTATGATTGATAATCAATATCTTTATGATGGCATTTTAATTGAAGTAGGTCATTCAGAAACTGATACCGAACAACATATAAGTTTAGAAGAATTTAAAAATTTATGTCAAGAATTATCAAAATTTAGGGAGCTTGAATCACAATGATTTATGTTATTTCTTTAGGAGGTAGTATTTTAGTTCCTGAAGAAATAAATATTGGTTTTTTAAGAAAATTTAAAAATTTAATTTTAAAAGAAATTAATAAAAACAAAAAATTTATTATTATTGTTGGTGGAGGTAAAACAGCAAGAAAATATCAAGAAGTAGCCAAAAAACTAACCAAAATTTCAAATGAACATTTTTATGATCCTTTCAAAAATGCTATGGTATGTTATACAGGATTATTGAAAAAAGAATCAGTTAAAATTTTTAATGAAGATCTTGATTGGTTGGGAATTCATGCAACAAGAATCAATGCTCATCTTCTTTTGACTATTTTTAGAAAATATGCTTATTACAGAATTATCAAAAACCCAAAAGAAAAAGTTAACTTCAAAGAAAAAATTTTAATTGCTGCTGGTTGGAAACCTGGTTTTTCAACTGATTATGATGCTGTTTTATTAGCCAAAACTTATAAATCAGATACTGTAATAAACCTAACTAATGTTGACTATGTCTATGATAAAGATCCAAACAAATTTAAGAATGCCCAACCTTTAAAAGAAATAAACTGGAAAGATTACTTAAAATTAATTGAAAATAAATGGATTCCTGGTATGTCAGCGCCTTTTGACCCAATCGCTTCAAAAATCGCTCAAAAATTTGGAATAAAATGTATCATTATTAATGGTAATAAATTAAATGAATTTCAAAGATTTTTAGAAGGCAGAAAATTTAGAGGAACAGTAATTAAGTAGTACTTCCTTCTTAGATTTATCCACATTTTCAATTTGACATTAATAAAAAAATATATTATAATTTGAGTAATGGTAATAGAAAGTTTTAAAGGACAACACCAGCAAAAAAAGATAGAGGAATATAAGAAAACTGCTGAAGCAACCCCTTCAACTGTTGAGGAAATTTTAAAAGATAAATCAAGCGCAGAGTTATTTTTGAAAATTTTAAGCAGATATGAAATTGGTAAAGATGGGCAGATGACAGCAAGAGAAACCGGTGATAATCCTTTGGCCCAAAAAATTCTTAAAGGAGAAACATTGGAAGAAAATGAGCTTAATCAATTAATAGAATATCAAAAAAAAATTAAAGAAATAACAGACAGCAGTAAAGAAACATTTGACTTAATAAAAAAAGAAGGAGGAGTTGAATATTTAGCATCTTTGTCTCCAGAATTTAGTAAGATTATTCAACTGGTAGGACCTGCCAAAGCTTCTCAATTATTAGAAAATTATTTAGCTTCAGTTTTAGTAGAACAACCTGAAAAATCTGAAAATCTAGCTCAACAAATAAAAAATGTTAATGAGAAGAGACAAGAATTAAAAGAACTTGATCAAGAAATTACTAAGTTAGCAAAGCAATATGGAATTCCAGAAGAAGAGATAAAAAAATTTTATGAATTAGCTCCTATTAATTACACTGAAGCTTGGCGATATCTTAAACAGGTAGTTGATAAGCATAGATCTTGGTTTGACAAGATTCTTTTATGGCGAAAAAACGAAATTATTGAAGAGAGAATGATAAAATTAAACAAAGTTAATGACATAAAAAAATTATTAGAAGGTACAGTAAGATTCAACACAGAGAGTCGTAAGCTTGAAAAAATTAACGGTATTAATCAATATATAGAAGAAATAGGTAAGATAATTGGAAGCGCTTTTTTAGAAACAAATGAGGGACGGGAATTATTAATCAAAGCCGTAGGAGGAAAAGAAATTCCAACGGAGAAAAGCAAAGAAGCATTGGAGATAAGTTTTCAAGAAGCTGGTAAAGAGTATCAAAACTTAACGAATAAAGAATATTTAGAAGAAGAATGGTATAAATTTTTAAAACAGGCGAGAAAAGGATGGGAGAGTATGACTTATGAACAAGTAAAAAATGAGTTTGACAAAATAGAGAACCAACAAGAAAAAGAAAATTTAAAAAGCCAATTTAAAGAATCTCTTAAAAAGAAAAGAAAAGGGTCATTATTTAATTTCTTATGGAGCTTATTGGAGAACAAGATTAACACAATTTTATGGAACCAATAACCGAAGAATTTATAAAAATATTGACAACAGAGAGTGAAGAGAATATAAGAAATTGGATAGTTAATAATTTTGATAAATTGCCAGAAGATTTGCAAACAGCTATCTTAGGAACATTTTTTGAAGAGGCATTAAATACTGCCTCTCAAGATTTATCTGAAAGAACTGATTACTTTCAGCAGATTTTGGATACCCATCAAAATTTAATTTCTCTAAAGAAAAGATTAGAAGATAAAATAAGAGAATTACAGATAAAAGAAGAAATAGATAAACTGTAGTTGGTATTCATTTATTTTTACAATTTCAAATTGATAATTTTTATTTTCACTTAAAATTTTCTCTTTCAGTTCCTTTGATGATTCTTTCAAAAACGCTATAGCGTATTATAGAGGATTATTAACAGAGAAACGATTATTAAATAAAAATTTTTATCTGAAAGTTTTTTGGTATAATAATTTATATAGACAAAGAAAGCACTCTAAAATTTTTTTTTAAACACTCCGGGGTAGTTCAGTGGTAGAACGCGCGGCTGTACTTAGTGCAGCTTCCATCCGTAAGGATGGATGAAAAACAGGGTGAAAACGGTGAAGCCCTCTAAAGGGTAATACCGTGCCAGCCTAAGCTGAAAAGCTTTGGAAGGTGTAGAGACTATTCCTTAATGGAAGTAGGCTTAGTAATTTTACTAAGTCGAAGCACCCCGCCCCAGTAAAACTGGGTGAAGATATAGTCCACTCCTTAAGGAAACTTAAGGGAAAGTGTAACCGCGATGTCGCAGGTTCGAATCCTGCCCCCGGAGCACAGAAGAATAATTTTCATCCTCTTTTTCAAAAATTTTAATTAATAAGGTTTTAAAAATTTTTCGCTTAGCCATTTTAAAAGTTCTTTTAAATATGGTAGAAATTGTGTAATAGTATCAACGACTGGGGCGAAGATATTTATTTTCTCAATAATAAGATTATTTAAACGATTAGTCCTATTAAGCTCTCTAATTAGATAGTTGTTTAATCTTGGAAGCCACTCTTCTTTATAAAGTTCTATAGTTTCGGGTTTTCCTTCTACATAAGATAAAGCTACTTTTTCTGGATTTAAGATCGAGCCATCAAGTATTTTTTTAATTCTTTCTTCTTTCATAACATAAATAATCCAAGAGTCTCCGTATAATTTTTTCAGCTCTTCATCGCTGTAGCCACCTTTTATGATTTGAGAAGTTTCATAGAGTTGAGACCAGAAAGTAAATTCATGATTAAGTTTTGCTGCTCGCAACCTTTCTTTAGCATTCGTATATTCTTTAAAATACGGAAAGCTGATTAGATTTTCAATGTTCTTTCTAATCGGCGAATCGCTAGGAATTTTAGCCAATACATGATTGGCGATTTCTAAAACTATTAATTCATACCGCTTCTCTATTATATCCACCGGAGCCTTCTCTAATTTTTGAAAATCTTTAATGTAAATTTCAACTAATTCGTCATTAACACCATATTGATTCAAAAGTTCCAATAATTTATATTTATCCAGTTTGTTTTTAGTTTCATCATTCGCTTTTTTCTCGTGTTTCTTTAACTCGGCTATTAATTTTTTTTCTTCAGTTTTCCAACCTTTTTCTAATCTTCTGATAATGTTTGCCAATCCAGGTGTGTTTAGTATGAAATTAATATAACTTGGCAATATATTTAAAAATGTTCTAGCATCTCCGTCTTTTAATTCATAATAATATCTTTCTAAAGTTTCTTTAATTGAATTTTTATAATTCATTTTTTAATTCTCATAATCTCAATATATTTTAGCAAAATTCAAAATCGTTCTATACAGCAACAACAATTTTTCCTTTGAAGTTTCGTTTAGATCGGGAACGTTCTTTACTACAATTTTCTTTTTTGACATCCTCAATGCTTTTAATTACGACGACCAAACCAAAAAATCTTCAATTTTCTTTTCTGATTCAATCTCAAAATCTTTTTAAGCTTAGAACCAGTTACAAGCTCTGTATCAAAGTAACTTTTTAAACAGAAAATCAGTTAAAAATCTTTTAAATCGTTAATTTTTTCATCTTTGTTGAGCCCCATTATACTAAATTTCCGCAACTTGTCAAGATCTTTAAAGATATTGAATTTTTGGTAAAATTTAATCATAATTAATTTTAAAGACCTAAGATAATGGAAAAAGAAAATTTTATTAGTTTTATTAGAGAAAATTGGCTTAGGTTACTTATTAGTATCCTGTTATTTGTTGCAGTTTCAGGAATTATAGCTGGATTTTTTATGAGGATGTCCCAAAATAAACAATTTGAAGAATTAAAAAACGAAATGAATCAATCATTTGTAGAATTATTTCAGGCATCACAAGAGGCAAAATTTTGTTTGCAGTCAGAATTTTTAGAAGATAAAAAATTAATTGAAGAGTGCTATACGAGTTTAAAAAATTACAAAGAAAAATTTAATGAAGTTCAGTTGCTTTTAGGTAAAATAACAGATTACTTTAAAAAATACCAAAAGAGCATTTCCGATGAAAGAGATAAAAAATTTATTGGAGATTTTATTCGTTTTTTTGAATCAAATTATTATAAAGATATGCGAGATGGAATATTAATTTATGCTGGAGTTCTAATTAATTTTTTTGATTATTTAAGAACCAAAGATTTAGATAATCTTACAAACCCTGAGAAAGCAGAATTACGAGAACTTATTGATGATGTGGCGAACACTGAGAATTCTTTAATTATTAAAGCTAAAAGATTGAAAAATTTTCTTTATGAAAACTTCGATGAAGAATTTATAAATTACGCTAAAAAATATATGCCACAAATACTTAGCATAGAAGATACATTAGAAACAGAAAAGCGAGATAATTAAATCTAGAAAAATATTAGGTAGGGGGCAAATAACGCAGAAATTCGATTTTACTATAACATTTCCAAATGCAACGCGAAGATGAAATCAATAATAAAAATTTATACAATGAAAATCAAGATTTAAATTTTAAAGAATTCTTAGCTTATTTAATAGATTGTTTAATCTTAGCTATTATTTTCTTGTTTGTTTTGTTTGAGTTTATTTATACTGTTATCCCTGATCATCCACAGCGGATCAGCAAAATAGATTTAAAAGAAATTTACCGCGAGCAACAAGAGCAGCTAGACAGACAAATATTTTTTAGCAATACACAAGAATATGAATATGATAAACAATCCAACCAAGATTTAGTTCAACTTAAACAAGAACTTGAAAAAATTAAAAAAACGCTTATAGAAACCAAAAAAATAGTTGAGAAAGATAAAGAAAAAAGAATAGAAATAGAATTACAAAAAAATTATCTTTTAAGTATATCAAAAGATATAAATCAAAAACCAGTAGACGAGACAAATCAAGATTATACAACAGAATATCTTATAGAAAAGGCAAAAATTTTCATAGTGAAAGTAGATTGTTTTGATAAACATGGAAACATAGTAGAGGGTTCGGGCATTTTGTATGGTTTGAATTCTAATAATCAAAGTATAGTTCTGACAAATAATCACATCACAAGGGATGCAGATTTTTGTATTATATCTTATTCTACCGATCCAACAAGAGGCTTAATTGATTTTTATATTGCATATTCCGTTTATTACCCATCTGTTATACCTTTAAATATAATGGAACTAATAGATTTTGATTTTCTAAGAATAGAAGCAAAGTTTAGATTTAACGATGAAGGTAAAATAGAAATAATTCCCGATGCCTCTTTAAAAATCATTAACCATTCACCAACGGTTTGCAGAAGTGATCAAATAAAACTGGGAGATGGAATAATTGTATTTGGTTATCCTGGGGCTGGGGGGACTTATCTTACTGTCACCGAAGGAATAATTAGTGGTTACGATGGAGATTTTTATCTTGTTACTTCTGCTAAAATCGATAAAGGAAATTCTGGTGGCGGAGCATTTAGTAAAACGCGTCTTTGTTTAGTCGGGATGCCCACTTTTGCCATAAGAGGAAGAATGGAAAGCTTTGGTAGGTTAATAAATATGGCTTATATTGAACAAAATTTTCTTTCAAAGATATTTCAATAAGTAAATTCAATTTTTTTTAATAAGTACTTTTACTTTTTAGACTTTTTATTTTTGAAGTTACTAAAGAGATGAAAAAAATTAAAGAACAACAAAGGTCGGAATTATTAACAACAAAATAAGATGAACAAAGATAAAACGATAATTTGGTCAATAGTTATTTTGATTGTTTATTTAATTTTGGTATCTGCTTTTGTTGTTTATTGGCAATTGGTAAGACCAGCAATGATTGTTAAAAAATGTTGGGGAGATGCCGAAAAAGTAATGGAAGAAATAAAAGGAGAAGAAAACTCAAGCGAAAGGATTAGGTTGATTTGGGATGTTCGTTTTAAAAGATTTTGTTTAGCTAAACAGGGGTTGTTACAATCAATTTTCACTGGAGATTTAAGCGAATAATTACCAATGAAATTTGTTTTATTTACTTATAGCGGAGAAGGACTTCCAATTGCTTATAAAATGCCGGTTTAATTATATTTCAAATAATTTTTTAAAAGTTGATTAATTTTAGATTTTCGAATAAAATTTGAATAAGATTAATATTAACCTGCCAAAAATGAAAAAGATATTTACCGTCGGTTTAATAGTCCTATTATTAAACTTTCTCTTTTTTAATTTTGCCGAAGCTTATGTTAGAGTAAGAGGTTATTCTAGGAAAGATGGAACTTATGTAATGCCTCATTATAGAACTTATCCCAATAGATATAAATGGGATAACTGGTCAAGCAGGGATAATTATAATCCATTTACTGGTAAAAAAGGATATAAAAGATTGTATTCATGGTAAAACACGAAGAAGCAAAAGAAGTAAAATCTAAAATTATGAGAACAGTGTTTAATAAATTTATCGTGTTGATAGTTGTATCAAGTTTTATTTTCAGTATAAATATTGGTTACGCTCATCCAGGTAGAACTGATAAATATGGTTGCTACGTATGTAGAACCAATTGTTCACGATGGGGGTTGCAATACGGTGAATACCATTGCCATAATAAGAAATTAATGGGTGGTAATAAGAAAAAATCCTCAGAGTTGAACAAGGAAAATAGCGTAGACAAAGATAAACTTACTAAGCTCTTGCTTGACTTTATAGATTTAAATAAAAGAGTTAGAGATGTCCAAACAAACCTGGAGAAAGTTAATGCCCAATTAAGTGATATAGAAGAAAAATTTAATTTTTTGAAGAACGAATATAATCTTGAACCGAAAGACGAAGACTCCTTGATAGAGTTAATAAATATATTAAAACCTCATATAGAAGAAATGAATAAAAAACTTCCTATAGCTATTGATGTTATAAATAGCTCTTTTAAATTAATATCCGATATTAAGACGCAGCAAGAATATTCTGATGTTTTGGGGGTTTATATTACCACTGAAGCTTTTGTAAGTAGTGCCGAAATTCGATTAAAGGATCTCCCTAAAATCCTCAATGACCTTACAAAATTGTTAGATATGACCATAAATGCATATGAGCACCGAAAACAATATGAACAATTTCGCCAAGGTGAATACGAAACATTGCAACGATGTAATAGATTATTATCAGAAATAGATAATCTACGTAGTCAGATAAATAGCATAAGACAAATGGCTTTAGATGAGGCAGCTAAGGCTGGTGGGATTGTGACGCAATCACAAGTTGAGGAGATTGTTTATAATAGGACTCGAGAAATTTATAATAAAATTCAAGACAAGATTTTAGAAATGAAAATGGCGGGATGCGATGTTTTTTAAACTCAGTTTGTTTCTATACGTACAATGGATTTTTAATCTTCCTCATCCAGCACAATCAAAGGCTTTCTTTCTATCTCTACCTCTTGCTTTTCAGTATACCCTTGCTTAGACGAAAGAAGTTTAGCTATAGCAATGTTTACCTTATTCAATAACCCAGCATTGATTAATAACTTAGTTTGTTTAAGGTTCAAAATCTCAAGCGTGTCGGAAAATTCTTTATATTGTCTTTTCCATTCATAAATCGTATCTCTGTTAACGCCTAATACCAAAGCCAATCCCTCAATTGAGGGAATAACATCGCCGTATTTTTGATGATTCTCAACATAATCTTTTGCTATTTTTACTACATCCTGACTATATTTTGTTGGTCTTCCTCTTTTAGCCATGATCGGTTATTAATTTTATCACAAACTAATTTAACCAAAATATATAAAGTAGTAGTGGGGGTTGTTGAAAATATATAAAGTTAAGGTGTGGGTATTAATATTTCATCGCCAATACCTTCATTTTCATTATCTGTGTTATACTATAACTATCCAAGGTTCGCAATGAATTAATATAGGCGAGCCACGTGCCAGAGTTTGCTTCACAAACACGGTACATTGCCGTGAACCGTACTATGCTCTGGTTCACGGTCGTACCAGAGCGAAGCACGGTTTACAGCTCCGCAACAGAGATTAAATTTTTTATCGGTGCTTTGAGTTTTCGGGTTTTTATTTTGTGAAATTTAATTTGGTAAATTTTTAATTGCCGAGTAGATTATTTTTTAGTAAAATAAAATTGAGATATGGTAATAAAAGATAAAGTATACGGAAAAATAAAAATTAAAGAACCTGTTTTGTTAGAATTATTGAAGTCCCCATCGGTTTTGAGATTGAAAAATATTGCTCAATTTGGCATTCCCGATAAATATTATCACCTTAAAAATTTTAATCGGTACGAACATAGTGTTGGGGTTATGATTCTTTTAAAGAAATTGGGAGCGACGCTAGAAGAACAAATCGCGGGTCTTTTACATGATGTTTCAGTTCTGGCTTTTTCTCACATTTCTGATTGGGTTTTCGGAGAGGGACAAAAAGGAATAGAAGATTATCATGATAAACTACATAAAATTTTTGTTAAAAATACAGAAATACCGAAAATTTTGGTAAAGCACGATTTTGATCTAGAAAGGATTTTAGATCAGCGTAATTTTAGTTTACTGGAAAGAAGCGCACCCGATTTATGTGCCGATAGAGTTGATTATTCTTTAAGAGAATTTAAGCATTGGTTAAATCCAAAAATAGTAAGCCTTTGTATCAAAGGGTTGGTAAATTACAATGGCGAAATGGTTTTCTCAAATCAAAAAACGGCTTTTAATTTTGCAGTTAATTATTTAAAACTTCAAACTCAACACTGGGGAGGATATGAAGCTATGATGAGATACTACTTGTTTTCTAGTATTTTGAAAATTGCGATAGAAGAAAAAACTTTGGTAGAAAAAGATTTTTGGAAAGACGATAGATGGGTATTAAATAAATTAGAAAGGAGTAAAAAACAAAAAATAAAAGAAGTTTTAAAAGTGTTAAAAAACAAGAGATTAAAAAGAATAAAGAACAGTTCAGGTGATAAAATTATTAAAAAATTTAGATACGTTGATCCGAAAGTAATATCAAATGGAAAATTAATTAGATTAAGTCAGTTACTTCCTAAATTTAAAACAATAATTGATAAACACCGAAAAATAAACGAAAGAGGATTAATTGTATAAATTTTCGAAAAATACTTTTTATTGAATTAAATTTCAAAAAGTGAGTCCGCCGAATAGTAGGCGAGTGAAAATTACAGTTGTTTTAAATTTCTCTTTTTTGATTTGCAAATTAAATTAGGTAAAATTACAGTAAAAGTTTGAAACAAGCTTGATTGCAAAGCACAGAGACTAATTTTCGCTTTTTTCAAAATCACTATTAATTTCTTCGTTTTTCTTTAGTTTTTGCTGGTTTGATAAATTTTTGAGATATTTTTAGATTTATCATTTTGTTTAAATAATTTTTATCCACACATTGTATTTGCTGTTCTAAGATTAATTAACTATAATGAAATTATGAATAGATTATTAAAATTATTATTTATAATATTTGTCTTTGTGTTGATGATTGTTGGAATAATAAATGTTAAAGCGGAGAAATTATCTATAAAAAATTCCTTAACAAATCATTCATTCTATTCTATAAATTCTACAAAAGACATTTTTGGAAATAAAATCGCCTTTTTTAGTTTTAAGAAAGACAATAAAACTAATTTAACAAGCAAACAAGATATGATGACAAAAATTTCTGTGCCGCAAGTATTAGCTTTAAATGTTAATAAACAAAATCTTGTAAATAAAAATTTACAAACTTCAAAGAAAAAACAACCCTTACGACTTCAAAAAAAATCACGAACCATAAAACAAAATAAAAATGCACCGAAACCAATAAATAAAAATTTAAATAAAAGACAATTACAACAAGATGATCAAATTTTTAAAGCAATAAGTCAATATCAAGGAAGTGATTCGTTTGGACAATGCGATTCTTTTTCTCCTCAGGTTATTATCAAGGATATTCAAGATACAAAGGCGCTGGGTTTTGGTTGGGCAAGGCCTATTGGCGATGTATTTGCCCAAGAAACAGTTGAAAGACAGAATGGTAATTACGATTTTTCTACTCCTGATGCTGCAGTTAGAAAATTGCAAGCGGCAGGTTTAAGGATTTTTGGCACTCTTTTTCCAACAGGTATGCCTAGAATACCACAATCTGTTGATATAAAAAGTTTTGAAAATTATGTCAAAGTAATAGTTGATCGTTATAATGGCGATGGCAAAAATGATATGCCAGGACTTGTTACTAAAATTACTCATTGGCAAGTTGGCATAGAACCATTTTGCACTACTGCTGGCGAGAGTTGTTACAAAAATTTCTTTGATTTAGTGAAAACTGCTTACCAAGCAGCAAAAAGTGTTGATACATCGTTAATGATTTCTCCTGGAGGACCAGCTCCTATTTTTGATCCTAACGGCAATGAGGATAGAATGGCTGCTGGTATTTTTGGTTATTTTTTTGAAAATGGTGGCGCAAATTATATGGACTTTTTCAACTTTCATTATCTTGTTGGAGCAAAAAATCATGATATTAAAAGATACATTGATTATTGGAGAAAGTATATTCCTCAAAATAAAGAAATTTGGCTCTCGGAAACTGGTAGTCGTGATGTTGGTGATCGACACACTATATCTTCAAATGTTCAAGAAGAAGCGGATTGGGTAAGAAAACATATTAATGATTCTTTCCAAGGTGGCATTGCTAAGATTTTTTGGTGTCGCGCTGAACATTCTTATTCTGATATGCCCGAAGTTGTAAAAGTACTTCAAGAATTCGCAAAGCAATACGGCGGTAATCCTATATGTTCTGTAACTAAAAGGCAAACTCAACCAATATCTATGCAGTCTAATCAGCAAGGAGTAGTTATGCAAGGAGGTAACATTCAGGAAGGAAATATGCAGCAATTTGGTGGAACAATACCAGCAACTGGAATGGTTCAACAGGGAGGACAATCCCAGATGTTTGGTATGCCTAATTTTTCTCAACAACAAAGTGGAAGTATGATGTCTCCTGGAGGTATGCCAATGCAGGGCAATCAAACGCAAGGAGGACAAACGCAAGGTGGGCAACAACAATTTGGAGGTATGATGCAACAATCATTAGGAGGGTTTCAGCAATTTGGAGGCAGTTTTCAACAGCCCGGTGGTATGATGCAACAACAAGTTGGTAGTTTTCAACAGCCCGGTAATTTTCAGCAATTTGGAGGATTTAGTGGCGGAGGTTATTGTGGCGACAATCAATGCGATTTAATCGAACAACAAACTGGAGGTTGTCCCCAAGATTGTCGTCAGAATAGTGGGACTTTTAAATCTGGTAGTTTTCAACAATTTAGTACTATGATGCAAACAGATGGAAAAACGCAACCTGTTAATACTTTTCAACAAATTAAAAATAATTTGCAGCAACCCGAAAGTTTTAGCTCAGATTGTATTCAGGAATTAAATAGGCAAAATACTAGTTTTCAACAATAGAATAACGTGATGCAAACTATATTATAATTTTAAATATTAATTAGTTCTTTATTAAAACATGAACGATTGTGTTTTTTGTAAAATTGTTCGGAGAGAAGAACCTGCAAAAATAATCTATGAAAATGAAGATGTTATCTGTTTTTTGCCGAAGACAATTCAAGTTTATGGACATACTTTGGTTGTTCCTAAGAAGCACTTTCAAGATCTTTATGATATTCCGGAAAATTTACTATGCGAGTTAATTAAAATTGTTCAATTTTTAACTAAAGAGTACAAAACAAAAATTGGAGCTACCGGAATGAATGTTTTGCATGCTAGCGGCAAAGACGGTCAACAATCTGTATTTCACTTCCACTTCCATTTATTCCCGCGCTTCAAAGATGATGGTTTAGACACTTGGCCTCAATTGCCTAAAAAAGATTTTGATGCTGATGAGATGTGGCAGAAACTAAAAATAACTAATTAAATTTATTGTGCTCAAATATATTTTGAAATGAAATATATATGAGGCTATAACCTTCATAAAAATCGTAAGTCTCGAAGCGAAGAGGAATAGATTTAGTGTTCAGAGAGAAAAATAAGTTACGATGATTGGCGGGGGATAAAGGATAAAGTATATTGAATAAGCGATACAGTTGTAATAAAACGCTTGTTTTAACAGAAAGACACGAACTTCAAGATGCTGTGATATTTGTTTTTTGCTTACGAAAAGAAATTTTACATCATTTAAGCTTTTAAATTTTGTTCAAAAAATTTAACACAAAGTTTAGTATTCAAATATTTTAGTCTCTATATCTTTTAGCAATAAAAACCTAAAATTCATTGAACATCTTTTAATAGACATAGAAGAAAAAAGAAAAATTGTATAAAATATTATAAAGTATATCGAAGACGAATCCGCTAAAACTGTTAGAAAGTTATTAAAATAGAAGTTTGATTTTTAAAAATTATTTAGTGAGGTGACCATTGAGTTTGTTGGAATAAGGATTAAATTTTATGAAAACATATTTTTCAACATTTATAACTGGCGCACAAGAAATAATAAAAGAATTTCTTGAAAAAAGAGGATGTAAAGTTAAATTATTGCTTGATGGTTTGGTTGTGTTCGAGTCTAATCGCCCCGCAAACGAAATTAGGCGCTTCCTGATTTTTAATAATACATTTATATTGCTGCGTTCCTTTAGCAACTTTAAGCCAAACATTAAATCTTTGGAGAGGATACTTGTTATTATTAGCCATAGCAAAGATTTGCTATCAAAAATTGCAAACAATCTTCCTTCGGGCCGAAGGAATTTTAAAATTATATGTTCACTAGAGAATCGAATGGTTTCAGTCCGACGTTCTTTATTAAAAGCACTCGAAGCGATTATTTTAAAAATATATGGCATGAGATTAAACATCAAAAATCCAGATCTTGAATTTTGGTTTCTTTTAAGGCGCGAAGGGTATGGATTTTTTGGTATAAGAATTACTTATCAATCTAGAAAGGAAAAATATCGTGAGAGAGGTGAACTTAGAAAAGAAATTGCGTATATTATGAGCTTAATATCTGATCCGAGCCCAGAAGATATTGTAATCGATCCATTTGCTGGGTATGGAAGTATACCATTAGAACGAGCAAAGAATTTTTCTTATAAGGAAATTATAGCTGTGGATAAAGATAAAAATCTAGTTTCCCGGCTTAAGGAAAAAGTAAAAACTTTTAAAAGAAAGATAACTATAATTTGGGGTGATGCGTTAGCTTTGGATGAGACACCCGATTTTTATGTTACTAAAATTATTTCTGATCCACCTTGGGGAGAATATAAGAAAATTCCGAATCTAGAGAAATTTTATGAAGCTATGCTTAGAGAATTTAACCGAATTTTAAAACCAAACGGTATTATTGTTCTTCTTATTGGTGCTAAAGAAATTTTTGAGAAGGTTCTACAAGCTAAATTCTCTCGTGTTTTATTGCTTAAAAGAAAATACGACATTCTTGTATCTGGCAAAAAGGCAGCTATTTATTGTTTAGTTAAAAATATTTTATAAAGATTAAGCCTAACCTATATATTAGTTTAAGAATTATTATATTTCTTATATATTATAAAATTCAATAAGATAACATTCCAACATTCTTAAGAATGTTGGAATGTTGTTTATATGGTGGGGAGAGGCAATTTTGTTTTTATTATTATTTTTTGTTAATATAAAAATATAATATATATATTATTGGAAACAAAAATATATTATGAATATCGGGGATTTATTTATAGAAAATATTTTTAAAAGTTCAAAGTTTATCTATAATTGCAAGATATATTTAGAAAATTTAAAAATCTATATGTATTATCTGGTAACTATGTAATTTTATTTTTGGTCGGTATATTTATTATATTTTTTTACAAAAATGACAAAAAATTTATTAATAGCTCTTGTTCTTGTTATTATCATCATCGTCGGTTATTTTATTTATAAACAATCATTAAGTCCAGTCACAGTTGAACCGGTTAAAATTGGTTTTATTGGTCCGCTTACTGGCGATATAGCTAACATAGGCGAGAATTTAAAAGTTGCTTTGGAGATTGCTCGTGATGAAATAAATAGAGCAGGTGGTATTAAGGGTAGGCAATTGGAAATAATTTTTGAAGATGGTCAATGTAATCCTAAAGTTGCCGTTAATGCTGCTAATAAATTGATTAATATTGATAAAGTTCCTATAATTATTGGAGGTTTATGTTCTTCTGAAACATTAGCTGTTGCTCCTTTGGCGGAGAAAGCCAAGGTAATTTTGTTTTCAGCTGCTTCAACCAATCCTACAATCGGTGATGCTGGCGATTATGTGTTTCGCAATGTTCCTTCTGATACATTTCAAGGAGTTTTCGCTGCAGAATATGTGAAGAATACTATGAATTTAACTAAAGTGGCTATTTTAAAGTGTTTAAGCGATTATTGTGTTGGCGTTAGCGATGTTTTTAAAACAAAATTTCAGGAATTAGGAGGTACTATTGTTGCCGAAGAATCATTTCCTCAAGATGCAAAAGATTTAAGAAGTCAACTTACAAAAATTAAAGCAGCTAATCCAGAATTAATATATTTTGTTAGTTATACTGATGGATCAATAATAGGTTTAAAACAAGCGAAAGAATTAGGAATTAAAGCTGCTTTTTTTGGCGCTGATTCGTGGTCTGACCCAAAAATTTGGCAGGAAGTTGGTAAAATTGGTGACGGTGCTTTATATGTTGAACCAGCGAACAAAAACTTACCAGAAACATTTATCACAGAAATGAATAAAAAAACTGGTGGTAAAGAAATTAATGCTTACTCACCACGCGCTTACGATGCTTTAAAACTTTTAGCTTCTTTGATGATAGAGAAAGGCGTTGACCCGACAGCAATTAAAGATGCTCTTTATACAGTAAAAAATTATCAAGGTATAGCTGATAATTATACATTTGACAACAGAGGAGAATTAACTGAAGGAAGATATATCGTTAAGCGTATTCAAGACGGTAAAGCAGTTGAGGTAAAATAAATTTAGAATTATTATTTTATTACTTTACCATACCTTTCGTATTTTAGTTTTTTATCAAAATTATAAGATTAATTAATGAATGTGATTCCTCAACTTATTTTAAATAGTATTATTGCTGGTTCAATTTATAGTTTAATTGCGATTAGTTTTAGCTTGATTTATAATGTAACGAAGTTTTTCAATTTAGCTCACGGAGTTTTAGCAATCATTGGCGGTTATACAGTATTCTATTTTGCTCAAATTTTAAACTGGAATATTTATATTGCTATTACCTTTGGAATAGTTTTTGCTGGTTTTATTGGTTTGATATTAGATAAAATTATTTATTTGCCTCTACGCAGGCGCAAAGCTTCAAATATGATTTTGTTAGTAGCTTCGCTTGGTATAATGACTGCCTTGCAAGCGCTTCTATCTATTTTATTTACTAATGAGTTTAGAACTCTTTCACGAAATATTAATGAACAAAAAATTTTTCAATTATTAAATGGTAGCTTAACTCAGACTCAAGTGATAATTATTTTTGTAGCTATTTTAATTACTATTTTTATTGTCTTATTACTTTTTAAAACACAATTTGGTAAAGCAATAAGAGCTATTAGCGATGATGATGAAGTCGCAAAAATTGTAGGCATTAATACTGATAAAATTATTAGTTATGTATTTTTTCTTGGTTCAGCAATAGCTGGTATTGCTGGTATCCTGATGGGTTTTGACATAGGCATTGAGCCAACGATGGGTTTAAATTTGCTATTAAAAGGTATTGTCGCGGTTATCATTGGTGGTATTGGCAATGTTTATGGGTCAGTATTAGGTGCTTTTGTTTTGGGTTTTGCTGAAAATTTTAGTATGTGGAAAATTGCCGGAGAATGGAAAGATGCTGTTGCTTTTATTTTATTAATTATTTTTTTATTATTTAAGCCACGAGGCATTATGAATAAATAAATGGATTATTTAATTAATATTAGCATTTTGTTTTCTATTTATGCCATACTTGGTTTAAGTTTGAATTTACTTGTTGGTTATGGAGGTCTTTTGTCTATTAGTCATGCTGCTTTTTATGGTATCGGCGCTTATACAACAGCTATTCTTTTAACTAAAACTAATTTCGGATTTTTAAGTTCAGTAATATTAGGAGCCTTGCTTGCGGGTATTATTAGTTTATTAATAGGTTTAGTTCTTTCAAAATTTAAAGGTGATTATTATGCTCTTGTTTCTCTTGGTTTTAATATTATTATTTTTAGTATTTTTCTTAATTGGCAAAGTCTAACTAAAGGACCTTTTGGGATTGCAGGTATCCCCAAGCCAGAATTATTAGGTGTTGATTTTAGTGATCATTTTAGTTTTCTCATTTTAGTTTTAATATTTTTAGCTTTAATATATTTTATTTCTTCGTTTATCGTGAATTCCTCTTTTGGTAGGGTTTTAAAAGCTATTCGCGAAGATGAGGTAGCTATTTCTGTTTTTGGTTATAATACTTTTTATTTTAAACTTATTATTTTTATAATTGCTGCGATGATAGCGTCGATTGCCGGTTCTTTGTATGCTGTTTATATTAGTTTTATTGATCCATCTAGTTTTCAAGTAACAGAGTCAGTTTTTATTTTAGCGATTATAATTTTAGGTGGACTTGCTAATTTACGAGGTTCAATTTTAGGTGCATTATTTTTGATTTTTCTTCCGGAATTATTGCGTTTTATTGGATTTCCTTTAGAAATTGCAGCTCAAATGCGTCAGGTTATTTATGGTTTAATACTGGTTCTACTTATGATTTATAAACCTCAAGGTTTAATAGGTGAATATAAGTTTTAATAAATTTTTTAAAAAATGATAATTTTAGAAATTAAAAATTTAATTAAAAAATTTGAAGGCATTTACGCTGTTAATAATCTTTCTTTACAATTTAGAAAAGGACAAATTATTGGAATTATTGGTCCTAATGGTTCTGGCAAAACAACTTTAATTAACCTTTTAACAGGCATTTTAGAAATAGATAGTGGAGAAGTAATAATTAATGAAGGAATAACAATTTCAAAAATACAACCTTATCAAGTTTCTTTTTTTGGCTTGACACGTACATTTCAAAATGTTCGTTTGTTTGAGCAAATGTCAGTTCTTGATAATATTTTGGTTGTTTTAACAGAACGTAATATTTTTGCTTCTCTTTTTGAAAGACATTCGGAATATCACTATAAAATTGCTAAAGATATTTTACAAAAGGTTAATTTATGGGAAAAAAGAAATCAATTAGCTTTAAATCTTTCTTACGGACAAAGAAAACTTTTAGAAATTGCCCGCGCTTTAGCGATGAAAGCAGAAATTTATTTTTTTGATGAGCCATTTGCCGGTTTATTTGCTGCAATGAGAGAGGTTGTTTTTGAAATTATTCAAGAATTAAAACAGAATGGTAAAACGATAGTTTTGGTTGAACATGATATAGGTTTAATTCGTAATCTTTGTGATTATGTTTTTGTTATGGATGAAGGTAAGCTATTAGCTGAAGGTAAACCCGAAGAAGTTTTAGAGAAAAGGGAAGTAATAGAAGCTTATCTCGGTGAATAATAATGATAAAAAAAGAAATTTTATTACAATTAAAAAATATTTCTGTGCATTATGGCGGAGTTAAGGCTCTCGATGGTGTTAATTTAGAGCTTGATGAAGGTGAAATTGTTGCTTTAATGGGTCCCAACGGAGCTGGCAAGTCAACAATTTTGAAGGTTATTTTTGGTTTAGTGCCGTTACATTCAGGAAAGATTTTATGGCATCAAAAAGAAATTACCCCCATTACTTATGAAGTTGTGCAAATGGGAATTGCTTTTGTTCCTCAAGGACGGAGAGTGTTTTCTAATTTAACTATTGCTGAAAATTTAGAAATTGGTGGTTTTATCGTTGACAATAAAAAAGAATTAAAAAGACGAATTGAAGAAGTCTTAGATATATTTCCCGTATTAAAAAGAAAATTAAAATTGAAGGCAGGAAGTCTTTCTGGTGGTGAGCAACAAATGTTAGCTTTGGCTCGTGCTTTGATGATTGATCCTAAAATTTTACTTCTCGATGAGCCATCTTTAGGTTTAGCGCCAAAAGTTGTTAAAGAGGTGTTTAACAAAATAAAGGAAATTAACGAAAGACATAAAACAACAATTTTAGTTGTTGAGCATAATATTAAATCATTATTGGACATTGTTCATAGAGGTTATATTTTGGATAAAGGTAAAATTGTTTTTCAGGCTACATCAAATGAATTACGTCAAAGCGATATTTTAGAAAAAGTATTTATGGGAAAATTAGCTTAATATGAATATTTAAAATAAATATGCCTGAACTTCCTGAAGTTGAAACTATAAAAAATTATTTGAGAAAGAATATAATCGGCAAAGAAATTGTTGGTTTTCAAAATTTAAATAAAAAACAAATAAAGATAAAAGAAAAAGATATTGTTGGCGAAAAAATTTTAGATTTACAAAGAAGAGGAAAAATTTTGATTTTGAAACTTTCAAATAATAAAGATGTTTTTGTTCATCTGAAAATGACAGGGCAATTAATTTATGCTAAAAATAAAGAAATTTTAAAATCTACAAGAGCTGTTTTTGAATTATGCGAATTGGCACGAATGATTGATGATACGCAGATGAATGCAAATTTTATTCGCGACGATTGGCGCAATAAAAATATTCGCAACCATTTGCATTATTTGATTTTTAATGATGCGCGAAAATTTGGTTGGATAAAATTAAAAGCTGAAGAAATTAAAAATTTAGGAATTGAACCATTTAGCAAAGAATTTAATTTAAAAAATTTAGAGAAGATATTTCAGAAAAGTAAAAGACCTATAAAGATTGTTTTAATGGATCAAACAGAGATTGCAGGTATAGGTAATATCTATGCGAGCGAATCTTTATTTTTGGCGAAAATTAATCCCCAAAAACCTGCCAATAAATTAACTAAAGAAGAAATTAAAAGATTAAGAAATTCAATTTTGAAAATTTTAAAGAAAGCTCTTCAATATGAAGGCACAAGTTCAAGATTTTATATTAAACCTGATCAGACCAAAGGTAGATATCAGGAAAAATTTTTAGTTTATCAAAGAGAAGGGAAGAAGTGTTTTCGGTGTAAGAGTAAAATTAAAAGAATAGTTTTAGGAGGAAGAAGCACTTTTTACTGCCAAATATGTCAAAAATAATCTAAAATATAATATCTGTTAATCAATTTAATCTTGTGCGCAGTAAATTGTTTAAAATGGTTGTCAAGATTAAGGAAAAATTATTTTGGCGTATCCTTCGTTTCTCTAAATAATTTGTCTAAAACTTCTTTAACTCTTGTAAGAAGATCTTTTATAAAATCTTCTGATTTATCAGGATGGTAGAGAATAACAGGTTCAAGAAAAATTGTCGGTATGTCTTTAAATTTTTCTTTTAAAATTTTTATTCTTTCTAAAAAATTATTTATAAATTCTTGGGGGTTGTCAGGATTATAAAAGACAGCGTATTTAATTACATGCAATGGTGCTTGAGGGAATTCTTGTTTTAATTTTTTTATTATCTTTGGGTTTAAAGAATATTCTCGGATTTTTCTTTTAATAGGCATTTCTTCTGTTAAAAGTTTGCCTTTTATTCTTTCTTTATTAAGTTGTTTTAAGATAGATCTAAATACTAAAACAAAAGCTTCAATAATTTTTTTTAAGGCTTCTTTCTGTTTTCGCGGAGGTATAATTCTGTTTAAATATTTTTTTTCAAAAGCTATTCTTAAAACATGTTTAAATTCATATTCAAAAATTTTCCTTAATTTTTTTCTACTTATATTTAGTTTATTGGCTAAATTGTAAATAATTTTTTCATTAGCTTTTCCTTCTTCGGTTGTTCTTAATTCTTGGAAAATTTTTCTCGCTTCTTTTAAAAATCTCTCAACTATTTCTTCTTCCCTTGTTGTTTCTAATCTTCTAAATGTTCTTTTTTCTATCTCGCGTTTTATTCCTACTACTTCTTTTGATTTTCCAATATTCATTTAAGATAATTGTAATATATATTTGTTATTTTAAAAAATGTAGGATTAATCAAAATTATTTTAATTGTTAAGGTTTTTTAAATTTAATTTTTATTATCTAAAAAATTTTTTAATTTTTTTTCTTTTTGTTGGATATTTTTTGATATTTGTCGACGAGCAAAATCGTAATCATTAAAATCAACAATTAAGTATTTACCAATCAAAGGGTAAATTTTTTTAATCAATTTTGCTTTTTCTTGTTCAGCTTTTCGGTAATCAGAATGTCCTTGAGGAATAGTTCTTAACTCTGTTTCCCAAAAAAATTGTCTTAAATTTTGATATTGAATAAATCTTATTTTATGAGCAAAACTAACTGAATATTGAGCTATGTTTAAATCAAACTTTTCTATCTTTCTAAATAAATTTTCTATTTTTGTTATTGCGAAGATAAATTTTGTTTCTAAATCAGTTCCTTGGATTTCTTGAGGAATTTCGTAGCCATTATAAATATTAAATTTTTGATGATATTGGGTTTGCATACGATGTCTTTGTAAATCCCTCCAGGCTCCAATATTGGTTATGATTTCAAATCTTAAATAAACATTTTCTAAAGCTCGAGGAACTTTATACCATCTGAATTTTCTGTCTTGGAGAATTTTTTTTAAGATCTCTTCTTTTTCGCTAATTTTTAATTTTCTAACTTTATTTAAAATCTTTACAAAAGATTCCCTTGTTTCTGGGTATAAAAGAGCAGCAATGATTTTATTCTCTCCTTCAGGGTCGTAATCTAAAAGATTAACTTTACTTTCGTTAGTTGTTTGCTTGGTAAATTTTATTTTTTTTAAAACTTCGCTAGTTTTTTGACTTTGTTTGCTTAAATATTGTTGATATTCTTTGCTTGCTTTTTTATTAATTCTTCTTAAAAAAGCAGGGATAACTTTAATTAATTCTTCGTAAGCTTTTTTGCCTAACCATCTAATTTCTTCTAAAGGATTTTTTAAGGAGCGATTAATTAGATATTCAAATGCTTGACCATTGCCAAAAAGAGCTACTTGACTTAAAGTTGCTGTAGGTAAAATATTTCTCATAACATCAAAAGTTTTTGTTTTTAAAACTATTTCTTGTTCTTGGGGATATTTATATTTTAAAAGCTCAAAAAAATTCTGACAGAGAACAGAATAAGTTTCAAAGACAATATCCATAGTTGTTTTATATTCTTCGCTTAAACCTAATTTTTTAATTATTGGAGGAATAAAATAACGGTAATGTTTATTAATTTTTTTTGAAAAATTTACATATCTTGTTGATTTTTCGATTGGCGCTAACCCAACTCTTTGGTTTTCAATATGTTTAATAGCTACTTGAGAAAGCGAAGAAAAAATTAAATGAGTTCCTGCCATTTGAGCAATGGAGTCGTCACCGTATTCAGCTAACCATTTAATGTAAAATTCGCGAGCTTTTGGGTTGGCAAAAATTTCTTTAAATGAGTGTTGGTGTAAAAATTTTATTAACGCTTTAATTGTTTTACCATAATTACTCGTTAAAAATGGTTTTATAAATTCATTTAGAAAAATAATTCTTAAATCATTTTGAGAACGACTAGCCCGCGAACACAAAGCGCCAACAATTTCAGGTGGCAAAAAAGTGACAGCATAAACAGATTTATCAATATTAGTAAAAAATGGTTCAATTAAATATTTTTCTTTTTCAGTAAAGTTTGGTTTTTCAAAAAGAGCATCTGTCATAATTAAAATATTTATACCTTTTTATTATTATCTATTTTAAAAAATTAGTCAAATTTTATTAATAAATTTTTATATTTTGATTTATTTATAAATTATTTAAACAACAGTAATTATGTATAGATGGCGAGCATTTTTTTCTTTAACATTAAGAATTGATTATTCTTAATAGATAGTCTGATTTTTTTAAAGAGATTAAGAATCCAAAAAATATTATGTTCGACAAGTAACATAATTCCATACATTTCTTTTTCTTTTAAAAGATGATGGAGATAAGCCCGTGAATAGTTTTTACAAACTTCACATTGGCAAGTAATATCAATTGGTTTTTTGTCTGATTTATATTTACTTGATTTTAGGTTTATTCTTCCTTGATAACTAAAAGCAGTATTATGACGTGCCCATCGCGTTGGAATTACACAATCAAATAAATCTATGCCTAACTCTATAGCATTAAATATGTCGTCTATTTCGCCTATGCCTAAAAGATGACGAGGTTTGTTTGAATCTAATAGTGGTAGCGTCCAATTAAGAACTTTTTTGATATCGTTTTTACTTTTACCTAAACTACCGCCAATCCCAAATCCAAAAAACGGCAATGAATTGATAAATTGTGATGATATTTTTCTTAAGTCTTCATATTCTCCTCCTTGAATAATTCCGAACATTACTTGTTTTTTTGTTTTTCCAAATGCATCTAAACATTTAATCGCCCACTTGTGAGTTCTTTGCATAGCTAATTTTGTATATTCGTAGGTTGCTAATGGTGAAGTGCATTCATCAAAAGCAAAAATAATATCAGCTTGTAATATTTTTTGGATTTTAATTGAATTTTCAGGACTTAAAAATAATTTATTTCCACTATAAGGTGAAGAAAATTCAACGCCATCGTCATAAATTTTTACTAAGTTTTTTCCTTTTATATTGATATTTTGTTTATTTTTTATTTCTTGAGGAAAAATATCAGCTACTTTTCCTACATTATGTTCCATTCCAAATCCTAAACTGAACACTTGAAAACCACCGCTGTCTGTCATTATTGGATATTTAATATTTAAAAATTTATGTAATCCTCCAAATTTTTTAACTATTTTATATCTTTCGTTATGAAAAAAATGAAAAGTGTTAATCATAAAAACATCCGCGCCTAATTTATGAGCTTTTTCAAAACTTAAACCTCGAATACTTCCTTTGGTGGCAACAATAGATAGGTTAGGTGTATTAATTTTACCGTGTGGTGTCAATAATAAGCCCAATCTTGCTTTTGTATTTTTATCTTTTTTTGTTATTCTAAAACTAAACATTAATAAAATATTGTTTTAACTCTGAGATGTGGTATTTTTAAGTTAATTTTGTGACTTAATTGCCATAAGATATTATCAACAATATATGATGGCATATTTAATATTTTATTCAGTTTTTCGCCAATAATAATACTTGCCCATCGCAATTCTTTTTCTAGAAGAGAATTTGCTTTTATTATTTTTTGATTGTTTATTATTTGGAGATATTTTTGTGGTATTTTGATAATATGAAAATTGAGTAATACTTGAGGTAATTTATAGTCAGCAAATATTGTTAATTCTTCTAGATTATTTTTATAATTCTTAAGAAGATTTTTTGCAATGATTAATTCTAAATATAATAGTTGGTTGGGTTTTAAAAAATACATATTTTGGTGAAAATCTCGAAATTTTTTTAATTGAATTAATTTTTGACAAAATTTAAAAGTCTCATTATTTTCTTCAAAATAGTTATCAAAATTTCCTTGATAATTTTTATTAAGCCAGCTTAAACTTTCTCTAAAAAGTTTAAATCTTTTTTTAGCAAGATATTCATTTTCATGCGGTGAAATAATTTTTTTAAAATCAGAAAATTTTATTTTTATTAAATTTTTAGTTAAAAATAATTTTTTTGTTCTTAAAAGCAATCCATAAAATTCTTTTTGATTTTCGTAGTTCCAGTTTTTTTTAAAGCGCCATAATTGAAAATCTAAAACTCTAAGAATAAATATAAAGTTAGCTATATTAGATGGTTTAATGCCTTTTAATAATAAACGAAATTTATTAAAATCAACGCTTGCTTTGTTTTTGTTTATTAATTTTATGAATTGTTCATTTATTTTTTCTATAGTTGCTATTTTAAAATAATAGTCTTTATTTTTTTGTAAGATGTAATTTTTGAGGCTCATCATTATTATTATAAGCAAGTTAAAATAAATAATTATTATTTAATTAATATTTTAATATTATTATTTAATAATTAATATTATTAAGAAATGATTTTTTATGCTTAATTACAGAGATTTTTTAGCTTTATTTTTAAATATTTTATTAACATTCTTAAATAATTTTAGCGTTTTATAAACTTTCTGACTTGTAAATTGTATTTTTATTGATTATTCTATAATTAACTTTATAAGATTGTGTTTTGTAATTTACTTATTTTAATATAAAATAAAGATAATAAAATTGTTTAATATAATTTAAAAATGAAAAAATTCGCACTAATAATTGTGATTAATATGTTAATTATTAATTTTTCTTTTGCTGCAACGCAAAGGCAATTGATTGAGACAAAAGAAAATTTATTTCTTGTGCAACTGAATAATTTAAAAGTTTTAAAAGTAGAAGAAGAAATTGATTCTGGCTTAGTTTCTAAATTAACTATTATTGCTAAAGCATCTAGTATTTTTAAGTGTATATTATTTGATAGCGAAGAGGATAAGCAAGGCGAAAAATGTTTATCTAATTTAAAAAGAAGAATAACCACAAAAACATTAAAAATTGAGATATTACCAAAAGAAACGGAGATTATTGATAAAGACGGACAAATAGCTGCTTTAGAAGATTTAAAAAAATCTACGCAGATTAATGTTTATGGTTATTTATCTTTAACAAATACAACAAATAATTTGTTAGAAGCAATTACCCTAAAGATTCTTTCCGAAAAACAAACAATAAAATTTACTTATAAAAAAAATAACAATGAGAGATATTATGAAAATGATTATTTTAGAATACCCATTCTTCCTGGTTGGAAAGTTATACCTGTTTATGAAACAATTTACGTTGAAGGTGTGGCTCAAAAACGTCTAAATGAGACAGCTATAAATATTATAAAAAATAACTATATTCTTTATATTAATAGTCGAGTAAATCAAGCTAGTGGTATTGAAGGTGGTCGTTTTGTTGAAATTGCTAAAGGTGCGCCAAGCGCTGACGCTGTGATTCAAGATTACGTTCAAGGAGAGTGTGGATTTAAAGATGAAGTTTTTCTTAATTCTCAGTTAAAGCGAGTTGATTATTATATTGATAATCAAGATAATCAAGAGTGGTGCAATAAACCTACAGACAAGAAAACAGTTTGGTATTTATCTTATGTTACTAAAAAAGGGGGTTATATTAATGATTATAACGAAATAAAACAAAGAGGTTGGGTTGTTACTATGGCTTATAATTCAAAAAATGTTAATAATTTACCGTTAAAAGAAAGTATAAAACTAAAAACAATGCTTAAAGAAATGAGTTTTATGGTAAGCAATTTAACGATTAAGTAAAAACGAAATTTTGTTCGCTGTTTTTCTATATTTTTTAATTGATTTTTTATATTAATTTTAAAATTTTAATATTAATAAATAACCATTAAAAAATTAACTTTACTTTAAAACACTTTATTTTTTATTAATTATTGATCATTAAGGGTTATTAGATTATTTTATCCACATTTGCATTAGATATCTTAGAAAAATTTTTCTATAATGTAAATAATAAGCAATAATTTGTTAATTTCTAATTAATTTATTTTTATTTTATGTTCCCAAGGTCGTTTTTAAAACAAAATATTTATCTTATGCTCACCTCTAAAAAATTTTTTATTATTTTGTTTTTTTTAATTACTTCTTTTTTCGTCGCCGCGCAAACTGTACCACCTTCTAATATTCAAGTTGCTGTTCTTTCGCCAAGAGGAGGGGAAGTGTGGTATCAAGGTAATTCCTATAATATTAGATGGTCTGTGTCTAATTTACCTGATGGTGTGGATGCTTATATAAAGATTTACTTAGTAGATGCCTATCATCCAAATAGGGTTATTAATCTTTTTTCTGATGAAACCATAAATCCTCGCGAGACTCAAGAAAAAACTTTTTTTATTAGTGAAAATATTAATCCAGGTACTTATAGAATTCGCGTGGCTTTAGAAATACCTGGTTCGCGAACTTACTCAGCGATAAGCGAAAGACCATTTTCTATAGAAAGAAAACCTGATGTTAATAATTTTGATGTAATTGTTAATTTAAAAAATCCTTATGGTTATAATTATTATTCACAGCAACCTTCTTTTATGGCTGGATCAGTAATGAGAATTGAATGGTATCTATATAATTTTACTGCAGTGCAACTCAATCGATTAAAACTCAGCATTTATTTAGTTGATCCATTTAATATTAAAACTGAAATAAAAAATTTCCAAAAATCACCTTCTTCTGTTTATTATTATGACTGGCGCATACCTAATGATATCAGAAAAGATAATTATAGAATTGAGTTAGTTTTTGATTTAGATGGAATGAATATTTATGGTGTTAGTGATACTTTCTTTATAAATAGCTCAAACACTTCTTTGCCTAACAATATCCAACAAATTTTGAATTTTGTTCAAAATGGAATTCCTCAGGATATAACAGAAATGAATTTATCCTTAATGTATTCTACAGTAACTGTTGATAAAGTTATTGCTGGTAAAGTTTATCCAATTAAATGGAATTCTACAGTGAATAATGCTTTTGTGGATATTGTTTTATTAAATGGTCAAGGAATGCGTATTCCAATTGCTCGTAATGTTTATGCTGGCTCTGGACAATATAACTGGCAGGTGCCATTTAATATTCCTCTTGGTAGATATGAAATTGCTATATTTGATAGCGCTGTTCCATCTCAGCGTATATCTTATTCCTATTCTGATACTAACTATAACTATAATATTGACCTAATATCTTCGAATTATGCAGCATTTAGCAGAAATTTCACTTATCCTTCGTCAACAGAAATAGTTTTCAATACTTCTACTGATGTTGAGATCGGCGAATTTATTATTAATACTCCTTATCAATTATATGGCACTAATAGATATGGTCCACTTATCATAGATAAAATTGGCTTTATGTATTCTAATTTATCTAATTCTCGATTAGATCCTTTTTACAATTTTTCGTTGTGGAAAACTGTTGTTAGAGATGGCACGACCACTAAAGAACGCATTGGTTCAATCGTTGCTTCAAAAGATTATTGGAATTATATAACTTTTTCCAAGCTTAATTTATCAGCATCAACAAACAGCTCAATTATTTTAACTTTGAAGGCGCGCTTAAAATCAGATGCGTCAATAAATAGTATACATAGATTTTCTCCAGCAGTTATTAATTCCAGGGGTGGTTTGTTGTTGCGGACAACGTTTGTAAAAGACGCATTTCAAACTGTTAAAATAGTACAGAGATTAATGCCTTCGTTACGCGTAGATTTTCCTCGTAATAATAATACATTTGTAGACAACGGCAGTTCTTTTAATATTCCTTTTGTGGTAGAGAATGTACCTAGAGGTTATTATGTAATAATTCTTAAACAAGAATTGCTAACAGAAAAAGGTCCTTTAAGTGAATTTATTGTTGATGTTTTGTATAGAAATATTGGGAATAATTTGCGAGATAATTTTGTTTGGTCTCCTGTAGTTTTACCTGTGCCTGATTTTTTAGACTATTCAGTTAGTGAAATAAGTGATAACTATACAAGCTATATACCTACAGACATTAACTTTCGTGGTTATTCTGGTTTTTCTTCTTCAAATTACCAAATGCAAGCTTTATTGTTTAAAGTTCCCGATGATTTAAGACAAAATAATGCTGAATCACTGGCAACATTTTTAAGAGAAGTTAAATCAAGAATTAGTGATTCTGATATTCCTATAGAATATTTTATATCTAAAGGTTTAGAGTTTATTACTTCTAGTAATAAATATAATTTTACAATTAATTCAAGAGATAATCGACGTATATATCTTTATCCTTTGGTTCCCAGAGGTCAGCCGGTTTTAAACATCGGTTCTACTTATACAATAAGATGGATTTCTTCAAATAATATTAGACATCAAAAAGTTAGAATATTTTTAGAACATCTTCCTCAAAACGACGATTATGGAAGTGATTTTAATCGGTTATTTTATATAACAACAACGGTTAATAATGGTTCTTATGAATGGAGAATTACCAATAATGAGATAATTCGTTCTGGTGAAAAATATAGGTTTCTTATATTTACGCCAATATCCATTAAAGAAAATATCTCTAACCCATTTGATTTTATTGTTACAAATGATATTAAAAAGATGATAGACTTAGAAAGTGCATACGGTGGTTTTAGTAATGAATTTATTATTTCAAATCCTACGCAACCACCAGAACCGCCAATTTCCGCAACTCCGACTTTGAATTGGTTAGGTTATAATTTTCAAGCTGTACCAGCAACATTATGGGGAGAAACAAGATATGGTCAGTGGTCAACTTCTTCTGAAGGATTAAGTCAAAATGAGATAAGTTATTTTCATTTTAGATTATTAACTCCTATTACTTCAACTTCGAGATTTGAAAGGTTAAATCCAGGCGATAACTTTATAATGAGAACTTATCTAAGAATTGTTGAAGGTACCGAAGCTGGTCTTTGTGGTTTTGTTAATACTAATGGTGACGGTTATTGTTTAACTTTAGGATTTGGCAGTGGTAATAATTATACACTTTCTTTGTATTCTAATGGTGACCAAAATCCTTCTTATTTAGGACCAAAATTAATGCCTATTGAAGTAGCTCCAAATAGACTTTATATATTGGAAATAGCATTTGTAGGTGATTTAGTAATGGGAAGAGCTATGTTAAATGATCAGATGACAACATATGAAAAAGAACGAAATAGACCATGGGTTATTTTGAGTGGTGTTTCTAAGCCTTCTTTTGGTGGTATTTATACATACAATAGCAAAGTTAAGTTTTACGATTTTAGTATAACAAAAATTAATAGTATTAGAGATTTAATAAATTTTAATATTATTGCTCCATCATTAAATTCTATATGGTATAAAAATGCTACTCAAACAGTTAGATGGTCTTCCCCAAAATTGGCTGAAGATGAGCTTTTGGAAATTGCGTTATGGGGTGGTTATGATAGACACAGAATTTTAGTGAAACAAACTTCTAATGATGGCACGGAAGATATTTTTATTCCCGCAAGTTTAGAAAATGGTAGATATTCTTTAGTATTTACATTAAATGGAAAATCTTTACGCTCAAATTTTGTCGATTATATTACATCATGGGAAAGTAGTGAATTTATAATTACATCAACACCTCCGTCAACAACCACTCCTCCTTCAGTTTCCGCAACTCCGACTTTGAATTGGTTAGGTTATAATTTTCAAGCTGTACCAGCAACATTATGGGGAGAAACAAGATATGGAATGTGGAATTTAGTTACAAGTACTACATCTACAGACACATATCTTAGGCAATCAGACGCTAGTTACTTCCATCACCGAATTTTTACTTCTATTCCTTCAACTATAAATACATTATCAGATAGTTTTATAATTCGCACTAAACTTAGAATTATTCAAGGAAATGAAGCTGGGGTTTGTGGCTTTGTTAATGTTAATGGCGACGGTTATTGTTTAACCTTGGGAGGTTTCGGTATTAATAATGGTAACAATTATGCTTTTTCTTTATATGCAGATAAAGATCAAAATCCATCTTCTTTACCTCCTAGACCAATGTTTATTGAATTAGATAGGAATGTTGATTATGAATTGGAGATAGCTTTTGTAAGCGATGTAGTTCTAGGAAGAGTTAGAACGAGCGGAGATATTAGAGATACAAATCCCTGGCTTATTCTTAGAGGCATTTCCAAACCTTCTTTTGCTGGTATTTATACATACAAAAGTCAAGTTGAGTTTTACGATTTTAGTATAACAAAAATTAATAGTATTAGAGATTTAATAAATTTTAATATTACTACTCCGATTTCAGGTACTACATGGTATAAAAATGCTACTCAAACAGTTAGGTGGTCTTCTTCAAAATTGGCTGAAGATGAACTTTTGGAAATTTCATTACAAGATGACTCTGGTAGTCGTATAATTTTAGTTACTTCTACGCCAAATGATAGCAATGAGTCGATACTTATTCCATCAGATGTGAGAGACGGAGAATATAGATTAAGTTTTAGATTATGGGGTAAAGTATTTAATTCAAGCGTTGATGAGTATGTTTATAGTTGGGAAAGTTCTAAATTTTTTGTTAGGTCACCTTCGACATTGCGATTTCAATTTCAACAAAGTCAAGCAGCAAATATCTCAGATTTAATTGAAATTGTAGATCGAATATTGAAATATTTAAAAATTAAATAAAATATTTTGTATTCACTTATCTTTTATATTTTTTATTGATTTAAAATTTATAATTTTAAGTTAAACTAGTCTATAACTATAATGACAACCTTGAAAATAAATCAAAAAGCGCCGGCTTTTAAATTGAAGGATCAAGATGGCAATGAACGCAAACTTTCTGATTTTAAAGGAAAATGGGTTCTTCTTTATTTCTATCCTAAAGATGATACCCCTGGTTGCACCAAAGAAGCGTGCGATATTAGGGATAATTTTAGGCAATTTAAAAATTTAGATATTGTTGTTTTAGGCATTAGTCCTGATACCGTTGCTTCGCATAAAAAATTTGCTCTTAAATATAAGCTGCCTTTTTTATTGCTTGCCGATGAAAAAAAATTGGTTGTGAAAAAATATAATGTTTGGGGTAAAAAAAAGTTTATGGGTAGGGAATATGAAGGTGTTTTAAGAACTTCGTTTTTAATTGATCCTCAAGGTAAAATTGTAAAAATTTTTAAAAACGTTAAACCTGTAGGTCATAGTAAAGAAGTTTTATTAGCATTAAAGGTCTTGACAAAAAAATAAAATTATGCTATATTTTATATAGCACGCCACTTTCATCCTCCCCCCACCCGTGGGGGCTGCCCAGCACAAACGCACGACGCGCTCCTCCATACCCCAGGCAGCCCCCCATTTTTTATTTTAAAAATTAAATGTGCAAAATAAATAATCTATAATTTGTTATAACTTATAAGTTTAAAGAAATTATTTATAATATTTTTAATTTTGTATTTTAATTTATTTATTATTTACTCGTTTTAAATTATTATTTTTAATTTAAAAGTTAATATAATCATCATCATCATTTAATTTCAATTTAGCCTCTTCTTGCCAATTATTTTCATTTAAAACAATGATTTCTTTATTAGAAATAAGATAAAGATAATTATCAATATATATAGCTCGTTTTATTGGCGAAGTTATTTCTTTTTCTAATTTTAGTTTTTTGTTATCGTAGGAGAAAATATAAGCTTTATACGATGAAGGCAAAAAGAAAATTTTATAATTTTTATCTTTTAAAAAAGCACGGTGATTATTAAGAATTTCTGACCATCTATCGTCTAGAATATATTTATCTAATTCTATTGGATTGCTTGCGTCATTAATATCAAAAAGAGATACTTTAACTTTAAAATTTTCTTGGCCAATTCCTAAAACTAAATTATTGTCTAGTTCTTCTAAATAAGATGAATAACCAGGAATTTTTAGTTCTCCTTTTAGTAAAGGATTTTTGGGGTTAGATAAGTCTAGAACATAAAAAGGATCTATTTGTCTAAAGGTTACTAAATAACCTCGAGTTCCATAAAATCGCGCTCCATAAATTCTTTCAGTTAAGCCAAGATTTTCTAAATTACCTACAATATTTAAATCACTATCTAAAATATAAACAGCGTTTGTAGAAGTAATATTAACTTGAATTGGACTGAAGAAAAAATTTCTTTCACCAAGAGTAACTGCTGTTCTTAAATAGTCGTTATATTCGTCAAGAGAAAATTGATTTAAAAGTTTACCAGGAATATAGCCAGTTTTTTTAATTTCTAAATTATTGATATCAATTTTAACTATTGCTGTTTTTTCAAAATTTTTTAAATTTTTTGTTAAATAATCTTTAAAACGGTTTCTAATCTCATCATCAAAGTTTTTTTCATTAGATAAGGTATTAATATATTTATTTAGAATAAGATTAATTTCAAATATTTTTGCTTCTTTGCTAATATCATAAATTTTTAGTTTAGTTATTCTATCAATAATATCTGATGGTAAAATATCTTTCAACTCATTTGTATAAAAATCTAAAATATAGTCGACAAAATTTTCATAATAGTGGTAAGTTACATAAATATTTTTTGGCGAAACGTAAATTACTGAATTAGTCAGAGCGCCTATAAAACTAACTTTTTTATCAATATGCCCGCTTTTAGGATCTAAAATAAAGATGCTATAAGAAATATTATTAGCTATTGGTTCTCGAGGTATATAGAAATCATTGCAGTTAAGGTAGAATTGATTTGTTGGATTATTTAAAATGTTTAAGGGGCAGGGGTTTTTTCTGTCTATATAACTACGCAAAAATAAATAAATTTTTCCTTGATAAAGACGGGCGGTTAACAATTCATTATTTTCAGCATATTCATAGTTCCATATTTTTTCTGGATTACCAGGAGTAGCTATGTTATAAGCATTAATTGTTTTGTAGCCAAAAGTAATCAAAATTTTATTGTCCTTATCTAATAATAAATTTTTTATAAATTCTTTGTTTTCTGAGGTTATATTAGTTAAAAGTGAAATGTCTTTTGGAGGAAAAGCTTTAATAATATTTATTCCTGTTTTTCTTTCGACAAAAACATTTTCTATATATCTTAATATGGGTTTTTCGTTAGCAAAGTAAATATGCAATCCATCGTTTTTAACAATATCAGGTTCATCAATATCTTTAACTTGTACATTTGTTTCTGAATATCTTGAAGGAGTTACTTGCTTTTCTGTAGAAAGTTCTAATGAAGACATAGAAGGAGCAAGTAAGGCAATATCTGCTGTTTGTCTTTGATTAAGTCTAAAATAATCATAATAGTCTGTTGATTCAGTTAGTCTTTTTTTTAAATCTTCTTTAGAAGATACTTTAATTAAAAATCCTGTTTGAAATTTAGTCGCTAATTTTGGATAGTTTGATTTAAACCATCTCAAACCTTTAGTGCCAAAATTTTTGCCATCAACATCAATATTTAACATTTGTTTATAAAAGTTTTTTAAAGCTTGTTGAGTTTCTTTGCCAAAAAAATTAGTTATGCCACTTTTTATAGAAAATCCTAATTCGTTAAGACATTTTTGTAATTCGCCCACTGCTTGATTTTTGTCATTAAATTTCACTATTTTTAAATTTTGAATATCGCAAGCGAAAGATAAACGAATACTTAAAAATAAAAAGATTATTAGGCTTAATAAGTAAAAATAATTTTTATTAAGCATTATTAAAAAAAGGAAGAATTGAAATTTGACCTTTTGTTTAATTATAAATTAATTTTGATATTTTTATTATTATTCTTAAAGACAGTCTGTTTGTTAGTAGATATATTTTTTTAAGAAATAGAAATGATTATTTCTTTTTTATGCTATTTTTATGTATACTTTTAGTGTTTTTTATTGATACTTTAAATTTAACTATAAATTATTATTTAATAAAGATATAATATAAATTTAAATTTATAGTATTGACAATAAAATTAAATTATGTTATAATTTAAGCAGTTCTCTATTTATATGTTTTAACAAGATTCCCCGCCTGTATAGCGGGGAGTGGGGGGAAGTTAGCAGGCCACCCCCTCCTGCGCCGTGCTTCCCCCCATTTTTTATTTATTAAGAATATTTTGTTATAATTTTTATAGAATTTTAGAATTTGAACATACGGGACATAGCGCAATTGGTTAGCGCACTAGCTTTGGGAGCTAGAGGTTGTGGGTTCGAGTCCCACTGTCCCGACAAAATTTAATCTCTAGTAATTTTTAACGCTTGCTTACTAATTCTGTTTTTGATAATGTATTTAGTTAAAAATTAACCTTTTGCAATGTTATTATATTTTAAAATTTTTGTCCAGGGGGAGGGATTCGAACCCCCGCAGGCACAAAGGCCGGCAGGTTTACAGCCTGCTGCAATTGTCCACTCTGCCACCCCTGGTTGTATTTTAATTATAACATAATTTGCTAGTTTGTATTTTATTATTTTTTTAAATTTCAGGTTAATTTTAAGAGAAATATTTTCCTTTTTTGTAAAAGCCTAAAATTATTGTTTTTAAAGTTGATTGTTTTACTTTTTGTAAAATTTTTTTTATATTTTTAAATTGTTGTTTATTTAATTCAAAATCTATGTAAAAAAAATATTCAAATATTTTGCCAACAATCGGATAAGATTCTATTTTTGTTAAATTAATATTATTTTCAGCAAAGATTTTTAAAACCTTATAAAGACTTCCGGGTTGATGCTTAATTGATAAGATTATTGAGCATTTATTAGGATTTTGGCGATATATTTTTTGGTTATTAGTAATAATTAAAAATCGAGTATAGTTTTTTTTGTGGTCTTCTATATTTTTAAGAATAATATTTAAATTGTATATTTTCGATGCTAACTTGCTTGCTATGGCTCCATAAGTAGGATTTTTATTATTTGCGACAAATTGCGCAGCTGTAGCCGTATCATCAACAATTTCTTTTTGCATCCATTAATATTTTTTAAAAAAATTGCTACACTGCTCAAGAGCTTTATAATGAGAAAAAACTTTAGTAATCATTTTTATTCTTTTGCTTTTTTTTATTTTCGGTATTTTTATTCCTAAAAGATTATGTTCTATTTTTAAATATGCTTCGCCTATAATTTTTGTTTTATATTTCGAAAGAAAATTGTAATTTTCGTACACTGATCCTGCAATGGAGTTTTCAATTGGCAAGACACCAAAATCAGCTGTTTTATTTTTTAATTTAATAAAAATTTCTTCAAAATTTTTTACGCCTAAAAATATATTATTTTTACCAAAAAATTTTAAGGCAACGGTATAACTAAAAGAACCAGGAATACCTTGGTAAGTTATTTTATTTTTGTTCATTATTGAACAGAGCCATTGTATTTTGTATTTATACTAAACTTTTATCTTAAAAACTAAAATTTTACATCGACGCAGGCACTAATCCAGTTCCTGCCATATAGATTAAAAATCCAGCCCCTATAGGAATGCAATATTCATGCGATAGACAGGGAATTACTACAGGGAATGCCAACCCCAATGTATAAACACCAGGGGTAAATAATTGTTTATACTTATACATTAATGGTGTAGCTTCGAAGCCAAAATATACAAAAAGTATAATAGGCTTTGGAGGTCCAATAACGACCAATCTTCCGCCACTACAAGGGCATAATATTGGTGGACTTGCAATTCTACCTCCAAATGGTTTAAAAAATGATATTTCAGCCAAAGCGTTTTGAGCAATGAATTTTTGGAAAATATTTTTCAAAAAACTTAAAGGTGTTTGGTTATTTTTTATAGAATATTTTGGGGATAAAAGTTCGTGTACAGCATTAACACTTGGCAAATATTCTTTTTGTGATTTTGTTATTGTTTCTTTGTAAAGGTTATAATAAGTTTTAAATTGTTCTAAAGTTATTTGCGTATTTAAAAAGTCTTTAAAATATTTTAATAGTTTTAGAGATGCTAAATCATTAATAATTAACCCCTTATGTAATTTTTCTAATCTTTCGTTAATTGCTGTATTTTGCAACATTTGAAGCCTTTGCTTAAAAAAAGTTTCAAAAAGATTTAATTTTTCATTTGATATATTAGTTGTTATTTGTTGTTTTTCCATCATTTTATCAATCATAAATTCTAAAGAGAATGGTTCGTCTTTAAAAATATTAGCGATTTGTTGATTAAATGCTGATATTCCTGAAGTCGAAGATGTTATTTGAGGAATTGAAGATGTTATTCCTGAGCTTGGAGATGTTGTTACGGAACTAGTGTTGATAAATACATATTGCATATAATTTAATAGTCCATCAATACCTTTTTGATTATCTATTAAAATTTTGGCAGCATCAATTTCTTTGGTGTTTAAAATACCATAATCGTTATTTAATTGTTGAATTAATGATTGCGAAGATTGATCAGTAAATTTGTTAATATTTGATTTTACATAGAATGATATTGAAGGAATATTGAAAATTCCATCTGACGGTTTAATGTTGTTTGCTTTTTGCCATTTGCGGACGCTTTCTTTTGTAAGTTTATTATAGATGCCGTTAATCTTACCCTTAAAGAATCCCTGACTTTTTAAAAATTTTTGTAAGCACGCTACATCTTTTCCTTTTGAACCATATTGAAGTACTCTTGAAAAATTACAATAATTTAGATTTTGATTAGTAGAAGAATTTTGATTATTAGAGGTTATTTGGATATTTTGCCCATAAATTAAGGAGTTTATATAAAAAAATGTTAATATAAATAATATTATTAATACTATGATTATTTTATTTTTCATTATGAAATTATTTATTTTATTATGTAATGTAGGTTATTGTAATAATCAAATTATAACATAATCATAATATTAATATAAATTTATCTTAAAAAACCGGCGTTAGTTTAATAATTTTATAATAATAAAACATCATCTATTGAAGATTAAAATCGCGTATATCGAGCTATTGACATAAGTATAAATATATGTTACAATTTCTATAATAGAATATCGTTTATTTTTCTAATCAAAAAACAAAAAGGGATGGGGATGAAAAAATTTTTAAATATTTTATTAATTGGAGCTTTTTTTATTATTGTTAGTAATATTGACAATAAAGCGTTTGCTGGTTTTCAGCCGCCATTTGGTGGTGAATATACAAATTTATGTGGATCTGGCACAGAGGCAACTAGTTATAATTGCCAAGCAGAATGTAATATATACGATGGTTATTGCAAAAGATTATCAGGGCAGTGGATATACTCTTATCTTTGCGAAGGACAAAAACTAACTGATTGTAACTCCAGTGAATTAGAATTTGGTTCACAAGCATGGTATGATGCTACAGAGAGAGCATTTTTATTTAATCGTTCGCCGGTAGGACCAGGGAATACCGTTAAAATTGCTGTCTATAATAAAAAATGCAGAAATCAAGTTGACAATAGTTGGCATTGTTCTGATGAAAATTTATTAGGTTATATCGTTTGGTATTCTAAACTTGCTGCACCCCTGCCTCTTTCTTGTAATATTGATGAAGTAAGTATGTCGATTAGTCCTAGTAATACTGTGAAATTAGACAATAGCATTATTTTTAATGTTAGCGGTAATTCAGTTTTAAACTTTTGGCGTAATGAATTTTCAGGAGGGGTAGTAAATTGTGTTGATTATATGAATGGTTTGCAAACGAGATGTTCAGCAAATTCTGTAGGGACATTTTCTTGGACTCGACGTTGGAAAAATTGCAATAGTACTTTGACTAATTGTTCAGGAGAATGTAGCAAAACAATAACATTTAAAATTGAACCTAACATTAGGTTACCAGTAATTATTACTTTACCAGCGGTCGCAACATTATAATTTTTAATTTTTAAAATGAATAAAAAATATATTCAATATTCATTGTCGTTCGGGTTATTAGTATCTTTATTATTAGTTAGTTTTTTTGTCGATTTAAATTTTGCACAGAGTCAATCTTCTTGTCCATCGAATACACAGTTTACTATGAATTCAGCAACATTAGTTGGTGAGGTAAGCGATAATGGTGGAGATCCAAATATGACAGTTTGGTTTGACTGGGGAACATCGGTTTCTTTAGGCAATTCAACTCCGCAACAAAATGTTACTGTTAATTCTGTGCCTTTTAGATTTTGCGCTAGCATTACCAATCTAACTCCTTGTACTACTTATTATTATCGAGCTGTTGGTAGAAACAGCGCTGGCACAGTTCAAGGAGGTATTAATAGTTTTACTACCGTTTGTCAACCAGTTAGCGTTGATTTGAAAATTAATGGTTCAAATGGTCCTTTAACGGTTAACTTTGGCGATCCTTTAACTTTAAGTTGGATATCATCCAATGCTAATTCTTGTACAGCGCAGGCATCGCCATCGATTAGCGGTTGGAGCGGTAATGTTGTTTTAAATGGTTCGCAGGCTTTATCAAATTTAAGTGTTGGTACTTATAACATATCTATTTCTTGTAGTGGACAATCAAGTTCTGCTTCTGATAGTGTTCAATTAACAGTAAGAGCAAGAATGCCTATTGTTATTACTTTACCACCAGTGCAAACATTGTAAGTATTATCATTGGTAAATATATTAACAAGGAATTGATTTTTATTAAAAATTTAATTGAATAGTTTTTAATCAATTATTTATGAATATGATATATAAAAAATTTTTATTATTTTTGATTTTGACTGTTAATTTTTTTGTTTTTGTTGATGATGTAAAATCTGCCAATGGTTGGCAAGAAAAAATTATGTACGGTGATGATTGTCCTAAACAAACAACAGTTGGTTTCAACAATATAATTTTTGTTGGTAAAGCTGCTTTAGGTGGAGATGTGGCTGTGCATACTTGGTTTGAGTGGGGAACATCATCTAATAATTTAAGTAATAAAACTCAGACTATTACCTTAAATAAGGAAGATTTTTTTTGTGTTCAAGTTATTGGTTTAAATCAATGTAGTTTATATTATTATCGAGCTGCTGCCAAAAATACAGCTGGCGTTAATTATGGCGATGTAAAAAGCAAACAAACTTTATGCGGTGATGACAAGCAAAATTCTACAACAACTATTCAAGATAATCTTCAAAAAAAGACTGATTCTAATGCAACGAGTTCTAAAAAGACTATCCGTGTTAAAAAATACAAAAATTTAAATAAAAATAAAACTATAAATAATTCGATAAATAGTAAAATTATCAATAAAGATAAACAAATTAAGATTAAAAATATTAGAAAAAATTCAGATTGGTTTATTTTTTAATTACTAATCAAATAAAATAAAATAAATAAAATAATGAAAACCATTGATATAAAAAAAATTTTTTTAGTTGCTATCCTTGCGTTGAACCTTTATTTGCCTAATATTGCTTTTGTGAATGCTCAGATTTATTCATCTAATTGTCCTTTGCAATCACAATATGATGCTAATAGTGCTATTTTAGTGGGTGAAGTACGAGATACTGGTGGCGATTCTTGGTTAACTGTTTGGTTTGAATGGGGAACAAGTCTTTCATTGGGCAATTTTACTAATCAGCAATCAATATATGTTAGTAATGTGCCTTATAGATTTTGCGCTAATATTACCAATTTAACTCCTTGCACTACTTATTACTATAGAGCAATGGTGAGAAATAGCAATTACACTAACCAAGGAGATACCTATTCTTTTACTACCCGATGTGACTATGTTAATTATCAACAATTAAATGTTTTATGTTATGCTATGCCTAACAATGTTGCTGTAAATAATTTGGTAACTTTTTATTCCAATGTTACCGGCGGTATAGGTTCATATAATTATTCCTGGTCAGGAGCTTGTTCAGGTAATAGCGCTACTTGTTATCGATCTTTTTCAAGTCCAGGCAATTATGTAGCTAATTTAACGGTTACTTCAGGTTTTCAAAGTAAAACTGTTAGTTGTAATGTTAATGTTTATCAACCTTCCAATGTTATTCCCGTAATAACTTCTACCGTGACTAATAAACCTCCAGTTCCGATTATTGCTTTTTCGCCCAAAAATATTAGACCAGGAACTAATGTAACTTTTGACGCTTCTCAATCTTATGATCCCGATGGCTATATTGTTAATTATGAATGGCGAATTAACAATAAATTGGTATCAAGAAATGTATCATTTAGCAAAACTTTATTCAGTGGTAATTATATAATCAAGTTAACTGTTAAAGATAATAATAATTTAAGTTCTTCCAAGGAAATATTATTAAGTATAGGTAAAAATGTTTATATTACACGAACAATAACAAAAACCATACCGGTTGGTTATAATGGTAGAGTTAATTTAGCTCAAACTGCAAATATTGATATTTTATTAGAACCGCGTTATCAATTAATTAAGTCTTGCGATAGAGATAAAATTGATTTTACGGTTATTAATAATACTAATAATTATAAAAATATTAACTTAACTGTTTTAGATGATTATAAATTTTGGTTTAACCCTCAGAAACGTACAATTTCATTATCTCCCAATAGTAGCCAAGTTGTTAGCTGGAAAGTAGCGGTGCCATGTTATATAGAACCAGGCGATTATCCTATTACTTTACAAATGTCAGTTGATGGTAAAAAGAAAAATTTTAATACTATTCTTTCGGTGAATGAAAGATCTAATTTTTTTCTTAGTTTATCAGCATTTTTTACTTCCGGTCAATTTTTCTGGTTGCCATTAATTATTCTAATTATTCTAATTATTATTAATATTATTTTGTGGTATAGATTTTTTTTACGAAGAAAAAGAATAGAAAAAAATAATTTGCTTAATAATGTTATAACCTCTAAATGATCGATTGTCATTGTCATTTAGATAGCGAAATTTTTAATAATGATTTGGATTTAGTGATTGCAAGAGCAAAGAAGGTAGGTGTTAAATATATTATTGCGCCAGCCGTTGATTATCAATCTTTTGCTAAAATTTTGAAAATTGCGCAAAAATATAAATTTGTTTTACCATTGTTAGGTTATCATCCTCATAATATTTATAATCTTAGTTTTAGTGAGTTTGAAGTATTTTTTAAGAATCTATTGGAAAATAATAAAAACAACATCATTGGTATTGGCGAAGTAGGTCTTGATTATTTTTACGATAAATCAATTAAGAAAAAACAGTTACAATTTTTAGAATTGCAATTGCATAACGCTGAAGTTTATAAATTGCCGGTGCAATTACATATTAGAGAATCTTTCCGAGATTGTTTTGATTTAGTAAAAAAATATAATATTTTACCTATTTGGCATTCTTTTAATGGTAGCTATTTAGAGGCAAAAAAATTTTTAGACAGAAATGGTTATATTTCCTTATCGGGAATGATAACTTTTCAAAAATTAAATAAACTTATAGAAATTATCAAGAAAATTCCCGTCGAGAAAATTTTATTAGAAACCGATTCTCCGTTTCTTACTCCTGAACCTTTGCGTGGTAGAAGAAATGAACCATCTTATGTTAAAATAATTTATGAGTTTGTAACTGAGATATTAAATTTAGATAGTAACTATTTGCAACAACAGATAAATAATAATTTTTTGGAAATTTTTAAAAATCAATTGAATAAAACGAAAAAATGACTGTCAAAGCTTTAAGTTATACTATCTTAGTGCTTATCGCTATTTTCTTATTTTTAAATTATTATTGGTCAGATTCTTATAGGACAATTAATTTTTTAGATTTTTTATTATTAAGCGGTAGTATTGCTATTGTTGTTATAACAATTAGTATTTTTTTCTTGTGGAACGACGATACGGTTAAAATTTTAGAAAATTATTTAGGCGCAATTGGGCATGTGTTGCATTGTGGCTTTTGTTTTTGTTTATGGTTAAGTATGTTTGTGATTAGTTTTTTTCATTTGGTTATTTTAGATGTTGATATTTTTGGTAATAATTTAGATATGGTTATTAATTTTTTTATTAATTGGTTATCTTTAAGTTTTGTTTCAGTTTTATTTTTTGAAGTTATTACAATTTTGTGGTTTAAAAAAGTTTTGTTAGAATTTAATTTAAGAGATAAATATAAAAATAAGTCGTAATTTAAAAAAATATATAGCTATGATTAAAGACAATAATAAGTCTAAAATAATTTTATGTTCACCATGTTGTTCTAATTGTCCAGAAGTAAAAATTGATGGTAACTATGTCATCATTACTGATGACAATGAAAAAGATAAATACGGTATTCGAGAAATTAAGCTAACCAAAGATCAATTTAAGTTATTGTTAGAAAAAGGCAGGGAATTGTTATAAATAGTTTTTATAGAAATATCCCATCTCAGATTTTAAAAAAAGATCTTAATGTCTTGATGTTTATTGAAATTTTATTTTATGTTTATAATTAAATTATGGTTGAGAGATTTGGTTATATTAGTTATTTAAGTGAAAATGTTGCTTTCCATTTAGATTTTACTAATATTTTTATTCTTACCATAGCGATTGTGAACGCTATTTTAGGTTTTACTATTTATTTTAAAAATAGAAAAAGTATTACTAACTTATCCTTTTTTTTAACTTTGATGGCTGTTGTTTTTTGGGGAATTTCTGTTGCTTTTTTTAGAGGTTTTTCAGATAAAGAAACAATCTTACTGTTTTACCGCTTGGCATTCTTTTTTGGTGGTTTAATATCATTTGTTTTTTATTATTTTTCTTTAGCTTTTCCTTATGATTATTATAATTTTAACAAAACTCAGAAATATTTAATTCCTCTACCGTTTTTAGTTTTAGCTTTTATTAGTTTAACGCCAAATATTTTAGTGATTGATGTTCAAAAAATTCCTGACACTGAAAACATTCTTATTTTTAATCAATATGCTAATATTATTTATATTTTAATATTAATCTTTTATTTTGTGCTTGCTTATTATGTTTTAACTAAAAAATATTGGCAATTTCAGGGTAACTATAAAGATCAAATTTCAAGAGTAATATTTGGTACCTCGATTTCAGTAATTATAGCTTTTTTTACGAATTTAATTTTACCTTCTTTCGGCATTTTTAATCTAAATTGGTTTGGTGCAGTTGCGGTTATTATAATGAGCGTTTCTATATTCCTTTCAATTATTAAATATCATTTATTTAATGTTCAAATTGTTGCTACTGAAATTTTTGTATTTGTTTTATGGATTTTTACCTTTGTTCAATTTTTAGTTGCTGATTATACAATTTTAAAAATTACTAATGCTTTTCTTTTTTTAGTAATGTTAATTGCCGGTTTGTTATTAATCCGTAGCGTTATTAAGGAGGTAGAGCAAAGGAGAGAATTAACTAATTTGAATATACTCAAAAATCAATTTTTATCTTTCGCCTCTCATCAATTGAAAAATCCTTTAGCAGTTATTAGAGGTTATGCTCAATTGATGTTAGAAAATAAAGATAACGAAGATAAATTAATAAATTTTTATAAGAAAATCACAAATAAAATTGATGATCTTTTAAATTTAATAGAGATATTCGTTAATTATAGAAAAATAGAAGAGAAAAAGTTAGATTTTAAATTTGAATTAGTTAATGTCGTTGATCTTGTTAAAGAAGTTAGCGACGGTATAAAAATTTTGGCTGCAGAAAAAAATTTAGACTTTTCTTTTAAAACTAGTTCTGAGAAAATTATGGTCAAAGTTGATCCTTTAAAGTTTACTCAGGTCATTCAGAATATTCTTGATAATGCTATTAAATATACACGATCAGGTTTTGTTAGGATAGAAATCTATACGAATGACGATACTAAAGAAGTTATTATTAAAATAAGTGATTCGGGTATTGGCTTAGATAAAAATGATAAATTAAAATTATTTGATCAATTTTATAGATCAATTAATGTTAAAAATTATATCGAAGGTTCGGGGTTAGGTTTATATGTTGCTAAATATATAATTGAAGCGCACAATGGTAAGATTTGGGCAGAATCAGAAGGCATTAATAAAGGTTCAACATTTTTTATATCATTACCTCTATCATAATTTTTAAATCAATATAATGGATGATAGAAGTTTTTTTTCTTGTATTATTCCAGCTTATAACGAAGAAAAAACAATTGGATTAGTTATTAAAGCAGCGCTTCAACACCCATTGATAAAGGAAGTTATAGTTATTTCAGATGGTTCTACAGATCAAACTAAAGACATTGCTATTACTTGCGGAGCTCATACAGTTATTCAATTAGAAAAAAATATAGGCAAAGGCGGCGCTGTTTTAAAAGGTGTTTCTTATTCTAAGTATGATAACTTGTTATTATTAGATGCTGATTTAATTAATTTAACTATTAATCATATAGATGCTTTAATTAAGCCATTAATAGAGAATAATGAGATAGTTATGTCAATTGGAATATTGCCTAATCAATTATTGCCTTATTTATCTGGACAAAGAGCCTTAAGAAAGTTTTTAATAAAAAATATTCACGAAGATCTTATTAATAATAGTAAATATGGATTAGAAATTATTTTGAGTAATTATGTTAAGAAAAATCAATATAAGACTGTTTTTGTTAATTTAAATGATATTCACTTTTTAAGAACTTTTGCTAAATTTTCCTTTATAAAAAGTTTACAATTAGAATTAAAATTTATTAAAGATTTATTAAGGATACTATTATTGTTATTTTTTTTAAAATTGAAGTGATTGCTTTTATTTAATAATATTATTTTTTAACTATTTTAAATTTTACAGTATTCGGTTTTATTTCTACGATTTCTATATTTTTAGGTAGATTAATAATATTATTTTTATTAATATCTATTGAATAATTGCCTTCATCTAAATTAAATAAGTCAATGATTGTTTTTAGCTTCGATTCATCAAGAAATTTAAAATCAGAATTATAACCAGAGAGAATAACTATTGTTTTAAAAGTAGAAGGCGATTGTATGGCGTATTCATCTTTTAGCCCTTTAAATTCTACCGGAATTTCTATGCTTTTTTGTATTTTCGCATTGTCGTAATTAGAAATTGCCCAAAAAGATAGAGTAAACATCAATGTTATAAAGAAAATAAGAGTTAGTTTAAGAATATTGATGTTGTTTAAAATTTTTGTCAATTTTCTTTTTTCATGAAGATTGTAGTATTCTTTTAATGTTTTTTCTATTTTATTTAAAGAGACATCATAATCTATGCGTCCGTTACTTGCTAATGAAATATTGCCATTTGTTTCGGAAATAATAATACTAATAGCGTCGGAAATTTCAGTAATGCCTATTGCAGCTCGATGACGAGTAGCGGTAAACTTTTCATTATCTATTATTTGTCCCAGAGGTAAATGAGCTGCTGCCCATTTTATTGTCGAATTATTGATAATAATAGCTCCATCGTGTAAAGGCGAAGATTTATTAAAGATACTTAAGATTATTTCTTTGTTAACCTGACTATTAAGAGCAATTTTGTGTTCTAAATAGTTTTCTAAATCAATCTTATTTTCCAAAACTACTATAGCTCCTATTTTGTTTTTAGATAGATATTGAATCGCTTTTAAAATATCTAAAATAATTTTTTGTTTTTCATAACTGAAATCTTTATGTTTGGATATTTTAAAATAAATAGCTATAAGTTCAAAAAAATTTCTTAATTCTTTTTGAAAGATAACTATTAAGACTATGGGGATTATATTAATTATTTCTTGCAATAATGTTAAACTTATATTTAAACCTAAATTTATTGATAATACGTATAAACCGATTATTAGTAAAAAGGTAATAACAATTTTATTTATATGTAGTTTTAAGAAAAAATATATTACTAAAGTTATAACTGTTGATGATATTAAAATATCAATAATATCTTTAAAAACTATGTTTTTTAAAACAAACAGATAATCATTTATGTATATCATTTTTATATAAAACTACAAACAATTAAAACATTTATTTTTTCATTAAGTTAATTAATTTTTAATATTATTAAAAAATTGGTATTGGTATAGATAAATATAATATTTATGTAGTTATTATTAAAAGAGAACTATTTTTTATATTATAATTGAATTTTTGTAATTTAAATAAAATTTTTGTCAATATTGTTTTATATAAGAAGCAGAAATTATTTTTTAGAGAGTCTAAAAATTATTTTGTAAATTTTCGGTATTTCTTTTTTGAGATCTTTATTTTTAGAAATCTTCTGGAGTTTATTAATAATTTGTTTTTCTCTCTGCGATGAAGTAATGGGTAGCCCATATTTTCTTTTTAAATTAACAATATATTGAGCTATTCGCAATCTATGATTTAATAGTTTGATTATTGTTGCATCTAATTTATCTATTATTTTTCTCTTTTGTGTTATTTGACGAGTAACAGTTTTTTTAATTAAAGTTTTATTAAGGAGCATTAGTAATTTTATTTAATAAACAAAAGATAGCCAATGATGATATTGATTTATTTCGCCTGTTATAATTTGATGATAAGTATATTTAATGATATTGGTTATTTTGCCTATTTTCCCTTTATTGATTAATTTGTTATTGATTTGATAGATTGGCGTTATTTCGGCGGCTGTTCCGGTAAAAAATACTTCGTCACTGTTTAGTATTTCGTTAACAGTAATATTTTTTTCAATAACTTTTATTTTTAAATCTTTAGCTATTTTGATAACAGTATCTCTAGTAATTCCAGGCAGTATGGATCCTAATTTCGGTGTATAAAGTTTATCATTTTTAACTAAAAAAATATTTTCTCCTGAACCCTCAGCAATATAGCCTTTGTAATCAAGCATTATAGCTTCATCATAGCCTTCTTTTTTTGCGTCAATAGTAGCTAAAATAGAATTAATATAATATCCACATACTTTTGCTTCGCTTATAATTGATTGAGGATGTAATCTAATAAATTTTGATATTTTCACTTTTATGGCTTCTTTTTGAAAATAATTATCAAAAGGAATGGCAATAATAGCAATGTTGGCTTCTAATCCTTGTGGGTCTAAGCCAATCCTTTTATTTCTAAAGACAATAGGTCTAAGATAACAATTTTTAAGATTATTTTTTTTAACTATCTTTAAACATTGTTGCTTGATTTCTTGTTGACTAAAATCAATTTTTATATTAATATAGTTAGCAGATTTAAATAATCTTTTTATATGATCGTCTAATCTAAAAATTGCTGCATTATTATTGATGGTTTTGTAACATCTAATACCTTCAAAGACACCATCGCCATAATGCAAAGTATGACTTAAAATTGGGACATTAGCTTTGTTAATATCTATTATTTTTTTATTAAACCAAACGTATTGTTTCATTGAATTTGCGAAAATTATTGTTTATTATTTTGATGAGTTGTTGACGATATTATTGGTGATATTAAGAGAATTATTAATTTTTTGAATTATAGTTGGCAGATCTTCAGTTTTGCTTATAAACTCCAAGCCGCCGAATTTTTTAACCATTTTTGTATAAAGCTGCCCTAATTCTTCTTTTATGTCTAATTTATTTGTTAGCATTATTACTTTAATATCTTTACCTACAGGATGCATTTTAAAATTAAATAATGTATCTAAGCCATTCATATTAGGCATAACCATATCTAAAAGGATAAGACTTGGTTTTGGTTTGAGGTTGTATAACAAATCTAAAGCTTTATTTCCGTCTTCAGCTTCAGCTACTTGAAAGCCGTATTTTTCTAAAGCAATTTTCATCATTGCTCTGAAATCTTTATCATCATCAACAATTAGGATTAAAGGTTTATTTGTTTCATCATTACTTTGTTGCATTTACTAAATTATTTTTTAAGATTTCAACTAATTTGTTCAAATCTGTTGCTTTGCGAAGATAATCAACAGCGCCTATTTCGCCAGCTATTTTTTTATGATATTTAGCAAGTTCTTCATTAAGATCGTCCATTGAGGTAATAAAAAATATTTTGATATTTTGTAGTTCCGGTCTATCTTTGATGGCAAAAAAGGTCTCCACTCCGTCCATTTCCGGCATTATGACATCTAATAAAATAATATCAGGTTTATTTTTATTTAAAATTTCCAAAGCTTCTTTGCCGTTAGTAGCTTCTAAAACATTAAAACCACTAGTTAAAAGTTTTAATTTCCATATTTCTCTAAAATTATTATCGTCGTCTATGATTAAAACCAAAGGTTTATTCATTGCCATTTTAATTATTTTGGAATATTGATTTAATTTTATTAATAATGACCTCTATGTCAGCTGTTTTATGAATGACACCTAAGGTGACCATCGATTTTGCATACTCATCATCGATTAAATTGCCAGAATTATCATAAGTTAAATTAGTTAAAAATAAAATTGGCGGACATTTTTCATTTAAATCTTTCTTTAAATAAGCTATAAAATTAAACCCGTTAATTTTCGGCATATCTATATCTAATAATATTAAATCAGTGTTTATATTTGTTATATTCTGTAAGGCTTCTTGAGCATCAGTAAAACATTTTACTTGAAAACCAGCTTTGTTTAAAAAAAAAGATACAAGATCACAAAAAGATTTTTCATCATCGACAATCACAATTGTTTTTTTGGTGTTGTCGCTGGTGGTTGAGTTCATATTTTTTATTATTGAATTTTATATTTATAGTTAAACAACTTCTTGGATTATGCAATCAATAACAACCTATAATTAAATTATACTATAAATTTTATATAATTCAATATATTAACTTGTTAAATTAAATTAATTATGTTATAATATATAAGGTCGTTATTAATTTATTGATACTTTTAAAATGAAAGGTTTTTATACAAACATCGAAAAAGACACTTTAAATAATAAAAATTATCGTAAAGTTATTTACACAGGTAAAAATTTACAATTAGTTTTAATGACTTTACAACCTGGCGAGGAAATAGGAATGGAAGTACACGATGATCATGATCAATTTTTTAGAATTGAAGCTGGTCAAGGAAAATGCATTATTGATGGCAATGAATACACCCTTGAGGATGGGGTAGTTATAATTGTGCCTGCTGGTGCAGAGCATAATGTTATTAACACTTCTGCAACTGAGGAATTAAAACTTTATACTATTTACGCTCCTCCAGTTCATAAGGATCAATTAGTAAGAGTTACTAAAAAAGAGGCTGATGATATGCCTGAATGGTTTGATGGCAAAACAACAGAATAAAATCTCTGTAATTAAATTACATTAAAAAATTTCATCTTAATTTATTTTAATCTTAATTTATATTGAGAGCAATTTTAGATTTACCAAATTTATATTTGTTATTTACTAACAATTTTTACAAAGGTATTTTTACATAGAATTTACTTCCTTTACCTTCACCTTCGCTTTCCGCCCAAATTTTTCCTTGATGAGCTTCAATAATATTTTTAGCAATATAAAGACCTAAACCGGTTCCTCGGATTTCTTTTTTAATTGAAGGATCGCGAACAAATTCTCCAAAAAGTTTAGTTTGAACTTCTTTGCTCATTCCTATCCCTGAATCGCTGACACTTATAATGAGCATATTATTTGTGTCTTTAGAAATATTAACTTTTACCCAACCTGATGGCGTATATTTTATTGCATTATCGATTAAATTTTGAATTACTTGAGAAAATCTTAATTTATCTACTTTTACAATAGCTTGTTCCAAGGAAGTTTCTAAAGTTAAATCCAGTTTTTTTTGCTTTGCCGCTAATTGAAAATTATTAACAATTTCTTTAATTAAACTAACAACTTCAATATTTTCAAAATTAAATTCCAGTTTTCCTTCTTCAATTCGTCGGTAATCCATAAATTCTTCAATTAAAACTAAAAGATTATCAACTGATTCCTTGATTTTTTTAGCAAAATCTTTTGCTTGATCAGGAACATTCTCAATGGCTGAATATATCAATTCCGCATACCCCTTAACAACCGCCATCGGCGCTTTAACTTGATGGGACGCAAAAGAAAGAAACTCCGATTTAATCCGATTTAATTGCTCAAGCTGTTCTTTTTGTTGGACTTCTGTATATACAGATTTAATTAATAATATTCCCAAGAAGAATAAAACGCTTAAAATAATTAAATTGATAATAATGTCTAAGGAGGTTTTAGACTGAATTACTTGAACTAAAACTAATGAAAGCATAAATAAGACAAAAACCTCAGCGCTAATAATCCTTATATTAAGGGCTTGATATTTTAAGATAGAATAACTCATCCCCAAAATAACAGGCAGCATAAACAAAGGTCCAAAAGGTATGAAAGTAACATTTTGGAAAACATTAACAAAAATAAACTGACTAAGGATTATTAAAAAATAACCTATAGAAAGACTAGAAATAATAAACACCCAAGATTTCTTATGTTGTGCTTCCAGAGTTTTAGTTTTATTTATTGCCGAGATTATTGTTGATATTAAAAGTGACACAATAAAGATAGAAAATAATGGCATTAATTTTCCAGGCGCAGGAAGTTGGACGCCATTTTTAATAATAATTTTTTCAAAAATTTTATCGGATAAAGTTAAACCAGCTATGAGTATCGTAACACTGACTATAATTAAAAAGTGAATCTTATTAATTATTAAATTTTCATTTGGATAATTTTTAATAAAAAGATAAAAACCAAGAAGATGAAAAGACGCGAAAAACAAAACCAGTCTTATCCAAAATATTTTATTGGGAGTGTCTAACCACGAAAAATAATTAGCTATTGACCAAAAAATAGTAGAAGCACATATGAGAAAGAAAAATAAGCTGGAAAAATTTCGGGGGTTGTGGTATAAAATAACAGAGCCTAAATAACCTATCAAAAAAATTACTGCCAAAGCAATAATTAGTTCAATTGTCATATTACAATATTATTTTAAATTAGAATTCTAGTTTCCCTAAAATTACTAATTTTTATTATATACCTTCCAGACTCAATTTTTTTTCTTAAGGCAAATTGTTTGATAACCAATGTTAAGACAGCAGCTCGTAAAAATGAAACTTCGCTAAGCTGAGGAATGCCACGAATCATCTTTTTAGATAAAAGCATAAATGATTTATTTAATCTACTACTTAAAAATTTTGACCCTATAAAATTTCTTATTAATAAAATTTTCTCTTTTTCTGTTAAATTTAATTTATCAAGATTTAAAATTTTGTTTCGAGTTTCATCGTTTAGGAATCCATTTAAAATTTTTAATCTGGGATTTAAATCATATCGTTCAATATCTAAAATAACATCAGATTCATTACCTGTTGCCATAATTACCGGAATTCGGTATTTTTTAGCTAATTCCCTTATTTTAATTTTTAAAACGAGATTATCAATTTCTTCTACTAGAATATCTACTTTAGGTTTTACTAAAAATTCTACTAAATTCTTTTCGCTGATTCCTTCTGGGTAAGGAATAACTTCACAAAATGGATTTATATCATAAATATGCCTCAGGCAAAGTATAGTTTTATTTTCTCCGACATCTAAGAATTTTAATCCAGCTGCCAACCTATTAAGATTGGATAATTCGAAAGTATCATTATCAGCTATTTTGAACTTAGTAAAACCTTGAAAAGCCAAAGCCATAGCAAGAGGATTGCCTACGTTTAAACCAACGATGCCTATTCTAAAATTTTTAATGTTTTTTTGTTCTGATTTCGTAATCAGCCCTAAATTGCGTGATGTTTTAATTAGATAAAAATAAGGCTCAGATAAAGAATGAACTAATTTTTGATGCCAAGGATAGTAAATCCAAACGTCATCAATTCTTTTTATACTTTGCTTTGGCGAACATTTATTCAATTCTTGTAGGAGGAGGTCATATTTATCAACAATTTCAACGCCCATTTTCTTAAGTTCCTTAAAAATTTTCTTATCTTTTTCTCGTGTCAAATTTAAAATAAGGGGTTTATTTATATTTGTTTTGATCATTAATAATTTTTTCTTCAACGCTATGACGAGGAGTGAATTTTTCTTCTATATCCATATAACCAAAACAGAAATGAAACTGAGGAAGCCAGTCGGTTTCAAATATTTCAGCTACTTCTTTAGCTAACCCCATTTCTATAGCTGAAACAAAAATAGACGATTCTAAATTATTAGCTGCTAAAAACACCATTATTCTCTCGGCTAATTGACCAACTTTACACCAAATCAGAGGTGAATTTTCTTTGGAACTAATAAGACAAGAAACTGGCGCAGACTTAACGCTTAAATAATTTAATTTACCTAATTTTTTGCCTAAATCTAGATACTTGATCATAAAAGGAAAAACAAAAGATAGCAAAAGGGGCATTTTTAAAGCATATCCCGGGATGCCTTCTTTTTTTCGTGATAAACTATTATTAATCCAACGAGACATCTCTTGTCTGAAATTTTTATTGCGATAGGCAATTTCTAAACCTTTAGCAATTAATTCCGCCATTTTTTCAATTTTTGTTTTTTCAGTTAGAAGATTTATCTCTAGAGACTCATCTTGGTTAAGAGTTTTGATTTTATTCAAAAGTTCTGACGGCACATTATCCGGTTTAAACATTCCTCGAGCATTTAATCTTTTTTTAATTCCTAAGAGCCATTCTTTAAGCTCTTCGTTCGGGATTGGTTTTTTGTCGAGATCTTTAAAATAAACCCGCGCTATCAAGTTATTCTCAAAAATATATTCTGTTTTTTCATAAACATTAAAATATTTACTGGCTAAAATTAAGTTTTCTAAGGCGCAACCGATACTAATATATAAATCGCGGTTTAGAGGATCAGCATAAGGAAGCGCAAGATTATTATTTTTATAGATTTCACAGAAAGAAGGACTGATTTTAAATAACCAAGGTTGAGAATTATGAGTTGAAGGCGCAATTACAGCATAGTTCAGTAAAAATTTAATCTTTTCGTCAAAATTTCTAAACTTATAAAAATCTTCTTCGTTAATTGTCCTTAGATCTTTCATTTTATTGCCCATTTTTGTTTAATTCCTGGTTTAAAATATTGGGGATATTCATAATGATGTAAAAATATTTTAGGCTCTAATTGCTTTTTATATATTGATGTTGCATTATAATAAAGGTGGTAATACTCTGCAGAATAGGTTGATAGAAAATTGATAATTGCTTTTTTAGCAAGATTCTCTATTTGATTGCTGGGCTTGATATTTTTTTTAAGTTCTATATGGACATATAATTTTTGGTTCATATTTTTGTCATAAACAACTTGCATTGAGAATTTACCCGTAAAGTATTTTTGTAACTCTTTGTTTAATAATGCCCTTTTTATATATTCAGGATATAAATTAATACCTACTAAACTTACAGCAAAATCAGATCTTTCATAAACATAAACGAAGGGAAGCTTTAAAATTTTGTCTTTTATTTTAAATTTTTCTGCTTCTTTAAATATATCAACACCTACCTCTTTTAGTCTTTTAATCATTTCATCAAAGTAAATAACTTCACCTCGATCAGGAAAACTATATCTTATAAGAGGTATTGAGTCTCCGTAGCCAGATGCTAAAATTAAACCATCTTTTTCTTCAAACCAAACAATATAAGGATGGTATTGGGCTAGGGTAGGAGTTCTATTAGCTTCACGAAATACATTTTTAAAAACTTTATCTTTTTCTATAGCGATATGCCTTATAAGATTAGAAAGAGCTGTTTCATGAGCCATAGCATGTAATTCTATGCTGCCATAAATATTGACATTATCATTAAACATATTTTTAAGATGAAAAATTTTAGCAAAATATACTCTGAGTTCTTCAGGGAATCCCTCAGCGGCATTAATTATTCTAAATTGTTTTACTTGTTTTAAGTGATTTTTAAACTCATTTAATTCATCCGCGATATCTTTAATAAATGGCGGATAGCCTATCAATATAACTTGATCAAAATATTTGTAGAATTTGAGAAAGGATTTTATAAACGCTTCTTTATTAACGCCTACAGGAATAATTGTTATTTTATAATTTTTTTGAGATAAAAATTCAAAAGTTTTATAATTAATAATACCTCCGATCCATATTCCTAAACCAAAACCTATAATAACTAGCGAACTTTTTTTATCTATTTCGAATTGGTTTTTTAAAATTAATTCGAGAGTATATATATGCTGCAAGTCGTGTTGTTGATTTCTAGGGAAGTAAAATGGTTCTCCAGTAGAACCTGAAGTAGCTGAAATTGTTGTTGAAGAAATGATGTTTTTATTTGGAAATAAATCAAGATAGTTATATTTTCTTAAGTAGTTTTCTTTGTTCATAATGGGAAGTTTTTCGAGATCTTTCGAGCCATTTATATCTTTATAATTTATACCGTTATCAAGTAAAAATTTTCTATAAGCAGGCACATGGTTTATTGTAAATTTGATTAAGGTATTTAAGTTTTCCTTTCCTAGTTTTACCCAATAATCAGGATTTTTTGTTTTAAGATCTCTTAACCGTTCATTTATGTTAGTTGGGTAAGAGAAATAATTAAAGTCTTTCATTGCTTAAAATTTTCTTTAGTGACTCTGGGCATTTGTTCTTAATTTTTGGTAAAGTATTTTGCCACAATTCTTCTTTAATGAACTATTTATATTTTTTATACAATCAGGCTTTCGAAAATTTTTTTCTTTGCCAACGAGATCACGTAAAACTGTGATTTTGAAAAATGAATTTCCTTTTAGAGAATGGTGATGAACTAATGTATTTGGAATCTGATACCTTGCTTTTACTTTATAATCTGTTTCTTGTAAAGATATTTTTTCAGCAGCTTCTTCTCGTGTTTCGCTTTTTATTTGATAATCAGTGACTATAATACCTATTCCGGTGGGATAATAGTTTATACTGAAAAGTTCTAAAAAATCTTTATTATCTATGTTTTTTATTTTATCAAGAGGCATATTTATACTAAATTTTAAATCAAAATTTTGGAATTGTCAAGTTTAAAAGCAAGCAATTTAGCCTTTTTTAGAATTTTATAACTTAAATTATTTTAGAATTTCAACTCATTATTCTAATTAAAATTTCTCCTAAGTAAATAAAAATTAGCCAATAAACAAATTCTCCGCTTCCTAAAACAAAACCTAAATAATTACCTTTTTTAGTTAATTGAAAATAATAAGAACTCCAAAGTGGCAATAAGATGATAGGCATTGAAAGCAGTAATAATTCATTAGAGATATAAGTAAGAAAATACAATAAATAAATAATGCTCAAAAAGTTTATTATATTTATAATAGAATAAACCTCATCTTTTCCACGTAATATGCATAAAGTTAAAAAGCCTAATTTTTTATCTCCTTCAAAATCTTTGATGTCTAAGAAAAATTGCATCATTAAAGCTCGGATAAAAGTGAAAAGAAAGATTATACTTAAAATTTTTGCCATAGTATTATTAATAGCCACTGAATAATAAATTATAGGTAGTAAAACAAGAAGAGCAAAAACAGAAGCTACATAAAAATTTTTAAATAAAGGTATTTTCTTTGTTAATTTTTTAAAATATATAGGATAAAGAAAACCAAAGAGTACTATTAAAATAACAAACAGTATACTTTGTTTATTGCTAAAGTAAAGTAATAAAGTTAATAAAGCAAATAAGCCAATAATTAAAATAAAAGGAATGTATTTGTAAATGATTTTTAAATGTTGACTTCTTGTTTGATTGGTTAAAGAATCGATGTCGATATTTTGATATCTATCATGAAGATAGATTAAATAAAACGCAATATATACAATTAATAAAATATCCCAGGTAATTTTGATTTTTAGTAAAATGCTTGAGAAGATTATGATTGACAAGGAACCAAGAGTTTGAAAATGACCGTTATATAAAAATTCGTTTATTATAAATTTAAAAAATTTTTTAATCATTATTAAATTCTTTTAGTTAAAGATAATATAAATTTTTTAAATTCTTCTTTAGTTGAATTTTGCGGAAGAATGTTTTCTATGTTTTGCCATGCTTTATCAATTAGTTTATTTGCAAATTTTAAAGATTCTTCAATAGCTCCAGATTTGTTTATTAATTCAATTGCTTCAGAAATCAATTTTTTGTCTCTTGTGTGTATTTTTAGAATTTGAATTAGTCGTTTAGATTTTGCGGATGTTAATTTTTTTAGAGCTAATATTACCGGAAAACTAATTTTTCCTTCAGTTATATCATTTCCAAAAGTTTTACCTAAATTTTTATTATCTATTAAATCTAAAACATCATCTTTAATTTGAAAAGCAATAGCTATCAACTCGCCAAAATGCGATAATTGTCTTTCTGTATTTTTATTTTTTTGCGCTAAAGCACAAGCTATTCTTAGAGGCATCTTTACTAATCCACCTGTTTTCAATCGGCACATTTCCATATATTGACTTATATTAATATTTTGAGGGAATTTTTTATGCCAATAAATGTCAATTGTTTGACCAAAATGAACATTTATTATTTCTTCAATGTAAATTGAAGAAATTTTTTGTAATTGTTTTGAAGGCAAGTTGCTTTTCAATAAAATTTTCAAAGGAATAAAATGTAATAGTATTCCTGTATTAAGAGCTGTATCTAAACCAAATTTTATATGACATGTGAGTTCATTTCTCCTTAATAAAGAGTTATCTTCAATATCATCAATAATTAAAGTTGCATTATGAGCAATTTCAATTGCAGCTGCAATATTTAGATATTTTTTATAATTTTTGCCAAATAACTTAACTGTTAATAAAAATAAAATCGGTCTCCATCTTTTGCCACCTCTAAATAAAAAATCACGCGCAGGTTCATTGAAATTTTTATTTAAAGCATTTAAATCAAAATTAAATTTTATTTTGTTAATAAAATATTTAATTTTTTGCTGATTTAATCGTTGTGGTAGATAAAAATCAATTTTTCTTTTGATATTTTCTATTATTTTTATTGAATTTTTATTCATTTATTTTTTATTCGCCAATTATATGGAATTGAATTTTTCTTTGACGTGCTCTATCTAATTCAAGGAAAAAAATCTGTTGCCATTGTCCTAACTGTATTTTGCCTTTAATTATATTTAAAACAACACTTGTTGGTAAAAGTATAGCTTTACAATGCGCATGACCGTTGGCACATTCATCTTCGCATAAATTAACTGTTCTTATGGTAAAATCATCGTGTTGGTATTTACAGTTTTTAGGTATGAGCCTTGATAGATGTTTTTTTATGTCGTTTAAAAGTAATGGTTCATTTTCATTTATTAAGATAGAAGCTGTCGTATGTAATGATTGAATGTTCATAATCCCATTTTTGATTTTACTTTCTTTGACAAATTTTTTTATCTCTTCGGTAATATTAATAAATTGGAATTCTTTTTCTGTTTGAATGGTAATTGTTTTAGTTTTGATTTTCATATTTTTGAAAATATTTTTTAAATTTTTCTATTTCTATTTTAAACCATGGAGTATATTTATTAGGATGAGCTGAAATATCTTTTTTTAATTCTTTTAAAGAAATCCATTTATAATCAGCGATTTCTTTGCGATCAGGTTTTATTTTGCCATTATATTCTCCAATTAATACCGTGCATATTTCTTTTTCTACGCCTATGTCATTAAACGAAGCTTTATAATAAAATGTGCCTATTTTTTTTAGAGCACAGGTAAACCCCAACTCTTCCATTAATCTTTTCTCTCCTAATTTTTTTATGTTTTTATTATTTTTTGTTGGATGACTACAACAACTATTACTCCAATAAAGTGGCCACAATAGTTTATACTTACTGCGTTTTTGAATTAATAATTGTTTCTGTTTATTGAAAATGAATATTGAAAAAGCTCGATGTAAAAATCCATTGCCCAAATGGCATTCTAATTTATTCTTGTAGCTTAAAATTTTATTTCTTCTATTAACAACTATTAAAAGAGGATTATCTTTGTTGAGATTTTGAGTTTTTATTAAATTATATTATATTTAAATGTTTTATTAACTTTTTTATTGTCTATTTTTTTCTTAGTTGTTGTATAAAAAGACATTTTTAAAAATTATAATTGCTATTTTTTATTGAAGAATATAGTATGCTTTATAATATTAATAATTATTATATCATAATATTTATTATATTTATATATATTTCTCTAAATTTTCTGATTTTATAAAATATACTTTTTCTTTTTATTATTAACCTTATTCGTTTTTATAATTTATACATAGATTTAACAATATACATAAAAAATACACAAAAACAAAAACCCTCTAGATAAAAAAATTCTTTTTGTTTTTTGTCGCAGTAAGAATGCTTCAAAAGATAATTATTACATTCCTGGTTCTGAATGGGGTTCGGTATTAATATTTGATACTGAAACTAAAGAAATGTTAGATGCAATCATTGATAGAAATCAACCAACAGTTCTTGATGTTTCAGATAATGAAAAATATTTAACTTTTTCTAATTTTCTTGATAATAATTTAGAAATTTTTGAAATGTCTTCTTATGAAGAATTAAAAAGGTATAGGGGTAGAAGTAATATATGCAAAAGTCAATAACAAAATAACAATAAAGTTTTACTTTGTGATGCATATAACTTTTGTGTATATGCATTAAATAATGCTTGACAAATTTATTTTTTTAAGTATAATTTAGAATAGAACTTTTTTAAAAGAGGAGGCGTTGATGAAAAGGTGGCTGATTAGAAAAAAAAGATGGAAAGAAAAGATGAGGAGAGATATGAGAAGAGAGATAGGGGAGACATTGGATGAAAAGGTAAAAGGAAATAAAGAAACAAATAAACAAAAAAATGGGGAGTAAATTTTACTCCCCTTTTTCTTTTTTATTAAACATTTAATCTTCAACTTTCAAAAAAGGTATGAAAATCAGAATTGCTAAACTAGTAATGCCGGAGACAATAATTAAAGGAGCTAAACCAATTTTCGCGAACAACCAACCACCTAAAGCTTCTGACGCCATTAAACCGACATTCATAACTGAAGTGACAAAAGCAAAAACGCTGCCCGCTAATTTAGGATCAGTTTTTTGAGCGGCGAAAGTAAGCATAGTTAAGAAGAAAATCATACCCAAAGTGCTAAAAATTAAACTATCAATAATTGCTAAAATTTTTGCTAAGTATAAATTATTTTTTATAAAATCGGTTAAATAAATTAATGACCAAAAAGTAAAAACGCCACCAAGTAAAACAGACCAGAATAATAGTTTTTTAAATTTAATATATTTTGTTAAATAATTAAAGCTTATTGCTCCTAAAGCTGAACCAATAGCGCTTAACGAAGATAAAGTGCCAAGAAATATTTTTGAAAATTTCAGAACATCAACTTGATAATAAAACATCGGTGCTCCAATAGAAGGCGAAAATCTCCATAAAAACAAAAATAAATTAACCAACAGAAATTCTTTTGTCAAAACTGCGCTTTTGAAATTTTCTTTAAATTCTTTAAATCTAAGCACTGGCTCTTCTTCGGTTTTTCTTAAAAGTATTAAAACAATTAAAGCTATAATTAAAGGAAAAAAAATTGCTATCCCAAAAGTTGTTTGAGCTCTTAGATTTTCTGCAGCTAAACCACCAGCAAAACCGGTGATTATTTGGGCAATTGAGACTGCCAACCATTGAATTGATTGAAATTCAGTCAGCTTTTTTTCTTTTTTGCCAATTTCAATCATTAAAGCATCAGTAACTACATCTTGAAAGGCATAGGCAAAAGATGAAATTGTTAAAATCATTAAAAGTAACCAAACTGAATAATTTTGAGTTAAAGATAAACCAAACCAACAGAAAGCAGCTAATAAACTTGTTAAAACTAAATAGCTTTTTCTTTTACTGCCAAAAATTGGGAGTAAATCAGAAATTAATCCCCATAAAGGTTTTATTGCCCAACCTAAAATTGTAATCGCACTAAAATAAGCAAGTTGGGTTGCTGTAAGTTTTAAAGTTTCTTTTAATAAAAAATTTAAAGTTAAATTCGGAAGCGACGAAAGACCATTCGGTGAAAAGAAATAAACTAAAGCAAAAATAATTAAGTACTTAAATCTCTGGAGCATTATTTATAATTATATCTTATAAAAATCAAAAATTTTTCTTAAAAACAACCAAAGGTATAATAATAAAAGATTAAGTTTTAGAGAAAAAGTTAGCGAAATTTACTTTCAATGGTAGAACAACAAAATACTACCAAATTAATAGTTTTACTTATATTTCGATTTCTTATAAGTTATATTAAGAGTTTTTTCCTTACTGGTTCTGTTGTTTTTTCTGTGGGAATATTGTTATTTATTATATTGAATATTAACCAAAATTTTTCTTTTGGATTCCTTAAATACTTTTCTTTTGTTAACCCTCTTTTTAAAGAAGAGAGTTTTTCTATGGGCATCAAAGAAATAATGCAACTTTTTTTATTTATATCATTTATTTTTATGATAATTATAGGAGTATTTAAAGTAATTATGAAAAAGATGTTTAAAATGGATATAGATCTATTATTTAGTTTTAAATCAAGATTAATTGTAATTTTATCCTTTATCACTGTTTTTTATATTATTTCTTTTTTTATTGTCGCGTTGAATGAAAATTTAGATAAAAAAGGATTTTATATTGTGTTTATTATTTTTTATATTATAAATTTATTCTGTACTTTATTTTATTTTCTTTTTGATTTCATTTCGAAAAAAATTAAAATACAAGAACAAAACTCTTTATTTCTATAAAGTAAGAAAAAAGAATCTGGTTTTTTATTTGTTGTATAATAAAGTTAATATTGACTAAATAAAAGGTAGATTTATTTAAAAAAAATAATAGTTTTACGCTTTGCTAAAGGAATTAAAATATGTTGTGATTAATAATAAAATGTTGTCGTTAAATATCTTAAAATAAAATAAATAAATGGATTTTGAATCAAAAGAACCAGCCAAAGTACCAAAAACTACATCTGAATCAGAAAATAAAGTTAATAATAGATATTTAATTATTTCTGAATATTTACACAGGTTAAAAAAAGAAGATCCCCTTAAGGTTTTGCCTTTTATTTTAAAAGAGGTTAGAGAAGAAATTCCGCCAGTTGAGATTAATACAGACAATAAAAATATTATTTTTTCACCAGAAGATGAAATTATAAAACTTAGAAGATTAGGAAAAGAAGAACGGAAAAAAGCTTTATTAAAATTTAAAGAAAATCTTGTTCGACAACGTGAAGCATGGGCTATGTGTCGTATTTTTATCGAAAGAGTATTATTGTATAACCAAGATATTGCCAAAGAAAAATTAATGAAGATTGTGGAAGAATTTAGACGGTATTATCTTTTTACTGATAAACAAGTTCAATTAGTTGAAAAAATTTTAGATAGGTATTACAAAGCTCGTCAGCAAGCAAGGATATTATATGAAAAATTTAAAAACGATCCTATTGAATTAGTAAGACAAATTACGGGATTAAAGTTAGATAGAGATGTAAATGTTTATTTTTCTTTAATGTCTTTGTGGATTGAAACAAATGCCTTTAATGCAGGTAGGTTGTTTGAGCAGTCTCTTGAACCGATAAGATATAATAAATTGCCCTCCGCAGGATTCGCTTCGCGTACTGAAGATGAAAACCCTGTATATTATATTGTTATTAATAACGAAGAAGTTAATTTATTTGAATCTTCAGGCATTGTTTTATCATATCATGAGTTAGAGCATATAAAAAATATGTTTTTTATGGCGATATTTGAAGCTCCTCCACCGGAATTACAAAGTTTTAATGATTATATTAATGAACAAGATCAAGAGAAGAAAGAAATAATTCTTCAAGATATTTTTAGTATGCATAGAGAATACGCTTTGGAAAGAGCAAAAGATGAAATTCTTGCTTATTTTAGACAATTTAGTTTATTAAAAGATACAATAACTTATGAAGATACAAAATGGATTTTAAATAATTTTCTTGATAATAATCAAAATCCTTATTATGATTATTTATCTGATTTGCGTGATAATCCAAAATTCAAAGAAGATAATTTATATCAAAATTTAGCAAAAAAAATGCTTGTAGATGAATATGTAGATATTATTAAAAAAGCTTTAGATGCAGCAGTTAAATTATCAAGAGAAGGACATTATTTATACGAACAGTGCATTGCTCTTTTAGCTGATAGACCTTTGGTGACTTGGCAAAAAACTGTCCGTAGATTATTAGAGCAAAAGTTTAAAAGAAGTTTAGATCATTCATAAAAATTTTTTATTTAGTTATCAACTAAAATATTATTTCTTAAATAAAAAATTCTTTATATATAATACATAGCTTAAATTTATTTAAATTTAATTTTAAAGGTACTTTATTTTTTTTCTAAAAAACAAAATTTTTTATAATTGAATTTATGCGATACGGTATAGTTGGATTAGGTATTTCAGGCAAAGCATTAGTAGATATTTTATTGAAGCTTGGGCACAAGCCAGTAGTTTTTGAATTAAAAAGTAGAAAGAGTTTTAAGCAAGAGGAAATTGAAAAATTAGAAAAAGAAGGAGTAGAGCTTATTTTTAATTATCAGCTAGATGATTTTAAAAAAGTTGATTTAGTTATTTTGTCTTCAGGAATAAAACACGATTTTTTCAAGCAAAATAAAATTAAATTTATCTCCGAGCTTGATTTTGTTTGTTCTTTTTTGGAAGACAAAGATTATATTTTTATAACCGGAACGAAAGGGAAGGGAACAACAGCAATTTTTACAAAGTTTTTATTTGATGAATTAGGTTTGAAAACTTTTTTAGGCGGGAATATTGGGGAAAGCGAATATTCAAAACCAGCTGTTTATGCAATTTTCGAGTCTGCTGATATTTATCTTTTCGAAACTTCAAGTTTTCAATTAAGATCAAGTTTTCAAGCTAAGCCTTTGATTTATGCAATTGTTAATTTGGGAATCGATCATTTAGATCGGCATAATTCTTTAGAAGATTATTGGCAATCAAAATTAAAATTTTTAGAAAAAGCGAAATATTGGATTAAGCCTAATGAGTTTGAAATTTTAAAAAATGTTCCTGAAGAATTCAAAAATAATTTTCCGGGAGAGCATAATTTGTATGACTTGAGTTTAGCTTATAGAATTTTAGAGGTTTATGCTAAAGAGAAAAATTTGGAAATTCCCGAGGATTTATTAGCAAAAGCGGTTAAAAAATTTCCTAGACAAAAATTTGTTTTGCAATATGAAGGTGAAATTAATGGCGTAAAAATTTATAATGATTCAAAATCGACTCATTATTTATCTTTAAAAGCAAGTTTGAATTCATTTAATCAGCCAGTAATTTTAATTTGCGGTGGTTTAACAAAAGGTTTTGATTTTTCGGAAATTGAAGATGTTATTAAGAAAAAAGTTAAATATGGAATAATTATTGGCAGAGATAAAGAGAAAATAGCGGAATCTTTTGATAAAAGCAGAATATTTTTAGCGGAAAATTTAGAAGAAGCTATTAATAAAGCTTTAGAAGTCTCTCAAAGTGGTGATGTAATTTTATTTTCTCCAGGATGTGCTTCTTTTGATATGTTTCAAAATGCAACAGAAAGAGGTGAGATTTTTTCAGAATTAATTAAAAAATTTGCTAAATGAAGATTTATATTGGTACATCAGGTTGGCAATATTATCATTGGTATGGTAAGTTTTATCCGGAAAACTTAAAAGCAAAAGATTTTTTAAATTTCTACGCAAAGCATTTTAAAACCGTTGAAGTTAACACAAGTTTTTATCATTTTACTAAAGAATCAACTTTTAAAAATTGGTTAAGTCAAGTTCCCAAAAATTTTTTGTTCTCAATCAAACTCCATCGTCTTTTTACTCATTTTCGAAGATTAAAATTAAAAAAAGAAGATAAAAGAATTTTAAAAGAAACAATTGATGGTTATAAAGTTTTAGGTAAAAATTTAGGAGTAATTTTAATTCAACTACCACCAGGACTTAAAAAAGATATCAAACTATTAAAAAATTTTTTGAAAATATTAAAAGATATTAGTTCGTATAAGTTCGCGGGTAAAAATGCTGTTCGCAGTAGTTCGCGTTATTTTTTAAGATTCGCTATTGAATTTCGCCATAAATCTTGGCTTGATAAAGAAGTTTATAAGATTTTAAAAGAAAATAAAATTGCTTTTGTTATTTCTGACTCACCGAAATGGCTAACTGATATTGTTAAAACCGCTGATTTTGTTTATGTTCGTTTTCATGGCAAACCAAAGCTTTTTGCTTCAAAATATTCAAAAGAAGAATTGAAAGACTATGCTGAGAAAATTAAAAAATTAAAACCTAAAATTTTATTCGCTTACTTTAATAATGATTTTGAAGGTTATGCTGTAGAAAATGCTTTACAACTTAAAAGAATCTTAACTATATTAAATTAGAAATTTTGTTGTTGATTATCATTTATAAATGTTAATAAAAAAGGATCTTCAAAAATTACAGCGTTCCATCTATTGGTTTTTGGATGAAAATTAAACCAGCAAATTTTTGCTATTTTTTCTTTAATTCTATTTGAAACAGTAAAATTTAGTATTTTTTTAATTATTTCAGTTCTTTCTTCGCTTTTTTTCTCAAGCGATCTTTCAATACCTATATGAGCATGTCCGATAATTATTCCAATTTCAGGTTTTTTTCTTTCGCTGTTTGTAAATTCAGCGATGGTTTGCATTTTTTGAGCTAACAAATGATTCCGTAAGGTGAGAACAATTAAATTTGTTTCCGGATGAATTCTTTCATTTAAATCTAATACGAATCTATTTATAATTGATCGAGCCTCTTCGTCTTTTCCTGTAAGCCAGAGGGGATATTCTAAAATATGTGTAGAAAAAAATAATCCGGACAATAATTTTCCGCTACGTTTTAAAAATTCACGTCGTGTCATTTTTTGTTTTTTAAGTGCATCATTGACTAAAGAAACAAGAAGCAAAACTCCGGCAATTGGTTCAATATTTAGTAAACTTTCTTGTAAGGCTATGGTTACATCTTCTTCTACAATGTCTGCAAAGAAAATAGATTGCCTATCTTTTTCTGCTTTTTCGACTATTCTTTTATACTGTATTGATTCATAACATGCTTCAAGTATTTTATAAGCTGATTCTATTGTTGAATAATCGCCGATGCCTTCTAAAACAACCCCATCTAAACCTTCAATATCTTTTGGATCTTGTTCAATATTATGTTTACCATAAATAATGCGAAATGTTGCGTAAGGCAACTCTTTGATTACTATATTTTTAGGCAATTCTTTTTTAGAATTTATATTTTCTGTGTTTTGATTATGCATATTACTTGGCATATTTTTTATTTCTTTTACAATTTTAACCTATAAATAAAAAATAGCTTTATCCTTATTGACTAATTTTATCCTTTGTATTTAAAAAATTAATTAGTTTATCTATAATTTTTTCTTGATAACTAACTAATTTTTTTCTTGCTGTTTCTAAATCAAAATAACCAGCTTTATCAACTTCAGGTATTTTAATAAATTTTTTTGATTTAGGTGGAAATTCGAGTTCAATTAAATTGCTTTTAACTTTAAAATCATCACCAAAATCTTTTTTTAAAACAAAAACATAAAGAATCTTATTTGAACTCCTAACTTCACCAAGATATTTAAGATTGTTTGTATCTTCTTTATTAAGCTTTAAACTAGTTTCTTCTTCAAACTCCCGAATAGCTGTTTCTTTTAAAATTTCTGGTTTTAAGTTTTGAGTTTTGAAATTTGAGATCTCACCTTTAGGCACACTCCAACAATTTTCATCTTTATTTTGCCAATAAGGACCACCAGGATGAACTAATAAAATTTCAATTTTGTTATTAATCTTTCTGTAAACCAAAACTCCTGCTGATTTTTTCATTTTAATTTAATTTTAACCTTGAGTTTTTATAATATAAAAACTTACTAGAAGTATTATAGTTTTTTAAATGAAATTATCTGTAATATAATTAAATTATGAAAAGTCAAATTTTAGTAGAAAATAAACCAAAAAAGATTAATAGCAATTCAGGAGAAAAAATATTAAAGATAAATATTAATAGAATATGCAACTGTCCTCAAAATAAACTTTCTTGTTTAGATGCTAAAACTTGGACTAAGTATCAAGTAGGTATTTGGGAATTTTTTTACGAAAAAAGGGATATTAGAGACAAAAATATTCACCCCGCTGTTTTTCCGATTGAATTACCAAAAAGATGTATAGAACTTTTTACTCATAAAGGAGAATTAGTTTTGGATCCTTTTGTTGGTATTGGCACAACATTAATAGCTGCTAAAGATTTAGAAAGAAATGCTATAGGCTTTGATTTGAATAAAAAATATGTAGAATTAGCAAACAAAAGAATAAATAAAGAAAAACAACTTTTTGATTCCAACACAAAACAAATCGCGATTTGCGATGATGCTTTTAATATAAATAAATATTTAGAAGAAAAAACAATTTCTTTATGCGTGACATCACCACCTTATGCAAATATGTTAAACAAACAAAGATTAAATAAAAGTTTTCGAAGTGATTTAAGAAAAAAGAAATATTATTTAGATATCCAACAATATTCACAAAATGAAAGAGATTTAGGCACCATGGAACCTAAAAAATACATTAAAGCGCTTCAAGAAATTTTTAAAAATATTTTACCACTTTTAAAAGCTAAAGCACATTGTGTGATTAATATTAACGATTTATGGGTAAACGATAAAAGAATACCACTTCATGTAATGGTGATAAAAGCAATGGAAGAAGTTGGTTATGAGTTAAGAAATATTATAATTTGGGATAAAAGAAAATTAGTTAATAAGGTAGGAATATTTGGTTGGCCAAGTAATTATATTACAATGGGAGCCACGTTTGAATATTTATTAGATTTTTGGAAGCCAGAATAGAAGATTAAAAAATTTTATTTAAATCATTGATTATTTCACTTAATCTTTTCACGTGAGGAAGAATATGTTCTGTTTTTCTAGCTATATAGACATAATCAAAAAAAGTAATAGTAGCTCTATATTGTGGTTCAAGTAGTTCTTTATAAAAATTAGTTGTAATGAAACCAAATTTTATTTCTTTTTCCGGTTTATAGTTAATATTATATTTTTCTTTTAAAAAATCACAATATTGAGCAATATCTAAAATTAATTTCCATCTATGAGATTGCCCAGCTCGTTCTCTTAGAGATGTTTTTAAGCTAAATATGATTATCGGCTTATCAGGTTTTTCACTAAAAGCCATTAAATCCATATCTGGTTTTAATATTTCGTTCCCGATTTTAATGGCAGCGTATTCTTTTATTAATGGATGATTTTTAGAAAGAGAAAGTTGCATACTAGATGGCAATTTGCCCAGCTCCTTTATCTTTAAAAGAGTATAATAAACTCCAAAAGGAAATAAACTTCCTACAATAGCAACCCGGGCTTGCTTGTAATCTTTATTTCTATTTTTAGCTATTTCAGTGCATTCTTTTTCACAGCTTTTTAAAATTTTATCAAAGTTATTTAAAATTTCTACCAAACTTTCGTAATTTTTACCTATTTTATCTATTCGTTTCTTTAAAATTTGTCGGTAAATAGATAATTTCATTTTAACTCAATTTTAACTCAATTTTAACATACCAACTCCTTGTCTTAAAATTTCAATTTTTCCATTTTTTAATTTAATTAAAGTTGATGGTTTACCAACAATTTTACCAGTATTGTAATAAACAACATTATTTCCAAAGTATTTTTTCGCTTCAGTTATTGTTTTTGCCGGTTCATAACCTTCCCAATTTGCTGAAGGAGCAACTAAAGGACCAGAAATTTTTAAAATGTTTCTTAACCATTTTGGTTTTGGCATTCTAAAAGCCAATGTTTTTGTACCCCGATGAAGGTATTTAAACTTTTTAATTTTGTTTTTATCACTAATATCTAAAATCACCGAAACCGGTCCCGGCCAAATCTTTTTGAGGAAAGTTTTTATATCACCTGCTCGAATGTTAACCGAATTATTTGGTTTTTCATTCGAGTAAGTTATTCGGTTATCATTCGTGTGATCTATTTGCGTTGAATTAACGTCAACGCCAAAAATTTTTAAATCATCAAAATCAGAAATCAAAGTAATCATTGGTTTTTGTGGCGATCTTTTTCTTAATTTATAAATTCTTTCTACTGTTTTTTTATTTAAAGCACTGCCGCAAATCCCATAAATTGTATCAGTTGGCATAACTGCAATTACGCCTTCTTTTAAAAGTAAAGCAAGTTTTTTCCAAGAATTTTTATAAGAACCAAAGTAACCGCCAATTGTATAATCATTTTTTATAATACGATGACAAGGGATTTTAGGGTTTTTATTTTTAGCTAAAATATTTCCTATAACTCGGTAAGCTTTTTTATTACCGGCTAATTTTGCTACTTCTTGATATGTTGAATATTTACCTGGTTTTATTTTTTTAATTATTCTTAGTACTTTATCTTTAAAATGCATATTCACTTTATTTCAGATCATTGTGAAAGTAAATAGTTTCTATTTTTTTATCTTTATATTTTAAGGTATGAATAAGAGGTTTTTTCTTGTTGCTAACATTGCTAACACATTTTCCTTTGCCAATATAAAAACCAATATGTTTATGACCATCTTTGCCAAATCCCCAAACAATTATAGCGCCTTTTTTTAAAGTATTGATTTGATACCAACCTGATTTTTCTAAATCTTCAACAGTACTTTTTACTGTTGAATGTATGTCATTAATTAGTCCTATTATCTTTAAAATTGTACTTACATAAAAAGCACAACTTAAACTGCCATTTTTATAAATATCTTTTGATTTGTTGTCAATAAAAAAATAAAGCGATCTAAAAAATTTTATTCCTAAACTATTTTTAATTAAGACAAAGAGAGATTTTTTCTTATTGATTTTATAAGCCATTTTAATTAAAATTATATCATATAAACGTTTAAAAAAATGAAAATTTATATCATTTTGCATAATATAAGAAGCTCTTATAATGTTGGAGCGATTTTTCGCACTGCTGATGCTGCTCAAGTTGATAAAATATATTTAACAGGTTACACTCCAACGCCAAAAACTAATCCTAAACAAATTCATAAATCAGCATTAGGCGCTGAAAATTTTGTGCAATGGGAAAAGCATAAAAATATTAACTATCTTCTGAAAAAACTTAAAAAAGAAAAGTTTAAAATTGTGGCTGTGGAGCAAAGTGAAAAAAGTATCCCTTATTATAAATTTAAACCTAAAAATGATTTAGTTTTAATCTTCGGCAATGAAGTTCGTGGTTTAAATAAAAAAATTTTAGAAAAAGCTGATTATATTTTAGAAATACCGATGCTTGGTAAAAAAGAATCATTAAATGTTGCTATATCTTGTGGTATTATTGTGTACTATTTAAGATTTAGAGATTATTAAATATTATTGATAATTTAGCAAATTTTTTGTTTTAATTATTTAATAAGTTATTTCATATAATGTTTTAATCTCTTCTTGAGAAAGAGCGCGATTGTAAAGACGTATTTCATCTATTATTCCTTCAAAATATTCACCAGGGATAATGCGCATTCCTATTTTGGGAGTTTGCACTAAATTTGTATTAGGTGGAGCATCTAAGGTGTGTGTTGCTAATAATAAATCATTTTGGTAGTATTTTTTAATAGTTCCGCTAGCAGAAAGAGTAATAGCAATAAATGTCCATTGTTTAAGAGGAACATTCCCATATCTGGTGTGACTACTCCATTCGTGTGCGCCAAATTTAGCGTTATCATAAACAGCTAATCCGAAAGCTTGATTAAAAGAATCATTTCCATAGTGAAAAACGTGATATATTTGTTGTCCACTTCGTGTTGCAAATTGATTAATCCAAGCAATAACTGTTCTATCCTGTGAACTAAAAGGAAAATTTACTTGGTTTATTATATTTATATACGAGCTTGTTCCATTAAAATTTAAAGCTTTTCCAATTTTACCATCAACCCATTGAGGTTCGTTGTATAGAATTCCATTGTTATTATTATTACTATTGTCATAAGTTGTAGTACCTTTGCCTTCATCAAACGTCCACCATCCTACTAATCCTTGTTTTAATGAAGCTGGTTCAGCGCGTGCCTGAAGAGAAGAAGGTGTCAACTTTTTATTGTTTCCTACTTCATAGATAAAGTTATTATCTCCTTGGTCATTACCACCAAGTTCTTCTTTACCTTTGTTGCTTTCGCTTTCTAAAGCAGCTGTTAATTCATAGCTTCCACCAACAGTAAAGGTATAAAAGTAAGGAGGTTTGTTAATCGGATCAGTTGGTAATTTAGGTATGTTTATAAGATAATTTTGGCTAAAAGGAATGGGAATCCAACCCGTGCCATCAAGATTATTGGGATTTTCTGAACATTGATACGACCAACCATAAGGTAGTAATGGTAATTGACTTAACCACGAAGAACAAATTGTTGATGAATCTTGTAGGGAAACATAGACTATGTTAGGGGAAGCGTATTGTTTTTCATTGAAGGATTGGTTGTTTATTAACATAAGGTTTATTGCTTTTTCAATATTCTTTAAATCGTTTATTCTTTGAGTGTCTCGTGCGTTTTTAAATATTTCTGCAGGCTGAATAATTGTTATTAAAACAGTTGATAAAACTGCTATTATAGATAGAACAATTAAGATTTCTATTAGGGTAAAAGATTTTAACATACTTTTGTTATATCGTTTTTAGTGTTATTATTAAAATTATAAAATACTTAATATTTTTTTAGAAATGCATTTTTTGTGCTATATACTTGGGTAATGTATAATATAAAAAAGTCGAAAAATTTTCAGTTAGTTCAAATATGGATAAATATTTAAGAAATTCAATAATTATTGGTATTTTTCTTTTTATTATCGCTTTATTTTTAGGTATTTATACATTTTCAGATATACTTAAGTCATTACGATTGTCACAAAGTTTTTCAGTATCAGCTGAAGGCAAAGAAGTTGTTATTCCTAACATTGCTCAATTAACCATAGGTCTTATTACTGAAGGCGAGAGTTTGCTTAAGATTCAAAAAATAAATACGGAAAAATTTAATAAGGTGATTAAATTTTTAAAAGATCAAGGTATTGATGAAAAAGATATTAAAACAGAAAATTATTCAGTAAAGCCAATCTACGACTACAAGAAATCACCTTATCAAATAGTTGCTTATTCTATTAATCAAAATGTTTTGGTTAAGATCAGAGATCTTAATAAAGTTAATGTAATTCTTAGCGGAGTTGTTCAAAATGGTGCTAATAATATTAGTGGTCCTAATTTTGTTGTGGATGATCCAGAGATTTATTTAGATAAAGCTAGAGATAAAGCAATTAAACTTGCAAAAGAAAAAGCTGAGAAGATTGCTAAAACAGCAGGGATTAGATTGGGGAAAATCATAAACATTTCTGAATCTTCGTATTCGCCAATGCCTATTTATATGAAAGCAATGGAAATAGGTGGAGGTGAAAGTGGAGCATTGCCGTCAATTGAACCAGGCTCTCAAGAAATAAAAATTTGGGTAACGATTACTTATGAAATTAAATAATTTTTATTAAGATTTCTCTTTCTCTTGGTCCATCAAATTCAATTAAAACTATTCTTTGCCAAGTACCTAAAATTAATTTTTTGTTTTCAAAAGGAAGGAGAAGAGAAGTGCCGACAATTGACGATAAAAAGTGATCAGAGAAATGTTCAGGATTGTGAGGATGGATATAATTTGCTTTAGGTTTGATTTTCTCAAAAGCAGTTATATAATCTTTTTCAGCCCCCGGATCTAAATCAGCAGTCGTTAAAGAACAAGTTGTATGCAGAGCAAAAAGAAAGATTAATCCTTCATTTTTTTCTTGTGCTATTAATAACTTATTAAGTTTATCAGTAATATCAATTACTTCTTGTTTTTTTGTTGTTTTTACGATTGTATGTTGCATAATTTTATTTTAAAATAAAATCATTAAGAATGAAATGGATAATTTATTAAAAATTAAAATAATAATCTTATTATTTATATTATTATTTTCTTTAGATTACTCACAAGCTAAAAATAATTTTTTAATTTTTAAAAATATTCATCGCTATTCTTTGTGGCAACCAAGAGATAGTCACAGTGTAGTTGTCTATAAAAATAAAGTTTTTTTATTAGGTGGTTTAAACGGTAATAAAAATGTTATCGAGCCTGGTAGTGTTAATTATGAAAAAGCTGAACATTTTAGTGATGTTTGGGTTTCTGAAGATTTAAAAAAATGGAGAAAGATTTTAGACAAAGCTCCTTGGGGAGGAAGAAGGTCTATGGTTGTTTTAGAATTTAGGGATAAACTTTGGCTTTTTGGCGGTTATGGTCCTAAAATTGGTTTAAAAAATGATATTTGGGTATCTGAAGATGGCATTAACTGGTTATTGGTAAAAAAACAAGCTGAATGGCAACCACGCGAAGGTCATACAGTTACTGAGTTTAATAATAAATTATATCTTATTGGTGGCGTAGATTATAAAAATAAAAAAGTTTTTAATGATGTTTGGTTCTCTGACGATGGTCTTCATTGGCAATTAGCAACTGAGAAAGCTCCTTTTTCGCCGCGATGGGATCATGCTACTGCTGTTTTTGGTAATAAAATTTGGTTAGCCGGAGGCATGAATTTAGAAAGAAGAATATTTAGAGATGTTTGGTATTCGGAAAATGGTAACGACTGGTTTTTAATTTCAAAACGCGTTCCTTGGGCAGCAAGACAAGGACATAGTTTATTAAGTTTTGGAAATAAATTATGGCTTATTGGAATATTAAGTAAAGAAAATGATATTTGGTATTCTTTAGATGGATTGCATTGGTTGAAAAATAAATTTAAAACTGCTTGGTCTGGCAGAGAAGATTTTGCTTCTATTATTTTTAAAAATAGAATTTGTATATTAGGAGGAATGGATGTATTTTGGCAATGGAAAAATGATATTTGGTGTTCGGAGAATTTAAAATAATCATCACAAACATTACCCAATTAAAGTTTGTTTATGTTGCTAACAGGATATATAAAAAACAATGATTCGTTAAATTATTTTGTTTTTATTTATTTTTTATAATTGCTATTCAATTACTTATTGAAAAAACATAGGATATTGAGATATTATTATCTAAATTAAATAGTATGATATAATTAGGCTGATATGAAAAAATATTACGGAGTATTTTTTTTAATATTTGCAGTTGTTAGTTTAAATTTTTTGTTGAATTATCGTTTGATTGCTGATTTAATTTTAATTTCTATTATTGATCCCGACAATTATGATGTTTTAGGATTTATTTTAGATGATGATAATTTAATTTATCTTGTTTTTATTGTATTTAGTTTCTCTGTAGTTGATTTTATCTTTGCAAAAAATTATTTTAGTAAATTATTTATTAAAACTACTTTTCGTCAACAAGATAGTTTTTTAGGCAACCTATACATTCGTTCGCCTCCTTTTTAATAATATAGTTAGCAATAAAAATCTAATATTAGTTGGTCAATATTTAAAAGTTATAAACTAAGATGAAAAAATATTTTATTTTTGGACTTTTAGCTATTATTTTAGGTTCACAATTAATTTTTGCTAAAAGTTTAACATCAACAAAAATGAAACCAAACTACAATGCTTGCGTTAATTCAAAGATAAAACAGTTAACAAAAGAAATGACAAAGAAAAAACAAGATGCTTGGACTGAATTTAAAACAGCTAACAAAAAGGCAACTACTAGTCAAGCTAGAAGAGAAATTGAAAAAAATTATAATCAAAAAATTGTTGATATCAAAAGATGGTATAACCAAGAATTGAAGAATGTTAAAACAGAATGCAAAAGTTTACAGTCTTCGACTTCAACTTTAACAACAACAACTTCTAGTCAACAATAAGGTAAATAATTTAATTATAGTTTTCAAAGGTCGAGCCAGCGCCTTAAAAAGCGCTGGTTTTTATAATTTATATATTTTTGTTATAATTTAAAAAACAAATAATAATCAATATATAAAAATTAATTTTTAAGGTCATTATTAATAAATAATATCTTTATAAAAAATGAAAAAATATTTAACTTTTTTTATTTTGATAATCGTTTTTGTAGTCGGTCAATTAACTTTTGCTCAAAATTCAATCGAAGCAAGACGACGCCAAGTAATTAGAGATTTAGAAGGTAATGTTATGGTTTCAACAACAACACCAACAACTACTAGAAAAGTTATGCACGATTCTGCTATGACTGCTATTCGCAATTTTAAACGCGAAGGAAAAACAGATTATAATGCTTGTGTTGGTAGACAAGTTAAAGAATTAAGAAAAGAAATGAGAGCTAAGAGAAGAGAAGCTTCTAACGAATTTAACACAGAGTTCAAAGCAGCAACGACTGTTGAAGCAAAAAGAGAGGCGCGAATAAAACATAACCAAGCGATGAGAGAAATTCGTAGATTGTTTAATCAAGAATTAAGAAGAATTCAGCAAGAATGTCGACAACTAAACATTCCTCAACCTTCAACATCAACTTCATCGATTCCACCAACGACTTCAACTTCAACATCAAGGCAATCTCCTTCAGAGATTACAATAAAAATTACTAATTCAGGTTTTGAACCAAAAGAGGTTACTATAAGTAGAGGGACTAAGGTTACCTGGATTAACGAATCCGACAATTCTTCTTGGCCTGCATCAGCTGTTCATCCCACTCATAAAGTTTATCCTGGTTCTGGCATCGAAAAATGCGGTACGCCTGAACAAGTAAATATTTTTGATGCTTGCAAATCTTTAAGCAAAGGTGAAAGTTGGAGTTTTGTTTTTAATGAAATTGGCGAATGGTATTATCATGATCATGTTAATCCTTCTTTAAAAGGTGAAATCAATGTTGAATAAACTTAATTTCTAAAAAAATTTTAGCAAAATTTAATTTTCTTTATCTTAATCAGCAATCTTTTTGAATCTATTAGATTTTTTTGTTTTGTTGTTTTAATAATTTAGTTTTTTTAATATTAATTTTCTGTTAAAATTATAAATAAGTAAATAATAAATATTATGTTGTTAATAACGCTAATTTTTGTATGGATAATTTTAATTTTAGCATTTCTCTTATTTGTTTATTTATTTTTACACTTATTTGTAGAATTATTTTTTACATTATTTAAAAAATATGCTCCTTTTGTGCCAACGGTAACACTTATCTATCGTCAAGAATTTGAAGAGCTTTTTAAGTTTCTTGAAAGTCTTAATTTAGAAAATAAGAAATTTGTTGATCTTGGTTCTGGCGATGGCGTAGTGGTTAAAAAATTTGCAGAGAAAGGTTATCCGAGTTATGGCATTGAAGGCAACCCTTTTTTATTTTTTTTAAGCAAACTAGGAATAAAAAATAAAAATGCCTTTTTTATCAGAAGTGATTTTTTTAAAGAAGATTTGCGAAATTTCGGAATTGTATATGTTTATCAATTAACATCAATTAATCAAAAATTATTACCTAAACTACAAGAGGAACTTAAAAGCGGATCAATTATTATTGCTCATAAATTTCCATTTTTTGAATCTGAACAAATTAAATTAATTAAAAAAATTAATGGCAATACATTATTAATTTACCAAAAATTATGAAAATCTATTTTTTATTTATTTGTAGTTATTGATTAATGATTTTATTTAAATTTATTAAAGATTTTGTTTTAATTTAAAATAAATTTAAATAAAAAAAGGTCGCATTTAAATTACTTAATATTGCAATAGAAATAATGGAAAATAAAAATTTAAATATTTCTTTAGGTCTTTTAAGACTTTCTTTGGGATGGATATTTTTATGGGCATTTTTTGATAAACTTTTAGGTTTAGGATTTAGTACTTGTCGTGATACTCAAACAGGAATTGTGAATTATTTTTGCAATCAAGCATGGTTATATGGAGGATCGCCAACATTTGGTTTTCTAAAATTTGCTACCAAAGGTCCATTTCAAGCAATCTTTCAAGGTTTAGCAGGGAATCCGATTGTTGATTGGTTATTTATGTTAGGTCTTTTAGGTATTGGTTTGGGACTTATGTTGGGAATTTTTATGAGATTATCAACATTTTTTGCCGGTATTTTGCTTGGTTTAATGTATTTAGCAGCTTCTATCTTGCCAGAACATAATCCATTTATTGACGAACATATTATTTATATTATTGTTATGGCTGTTTTGTGTTTGTCTAATTCAGGAAGATATTTAGGTTTTGGTAATTTTTGGGAAAAAACGAGTTTTGTTCAAAAGTATCCTATTTTAAAGTAAAAATATTCATATATACCCTCCCCAAGTATTTTTATGGTATAATTTTATATAATGGATGAAAAGATTAAAAAGAAAGCTTTAAGAAGGTTAAATATTGCGAAAGGACAAATTGATGGTTTAAAAAAAATGATTGAGAAAGAAAAATATTGTATTGATATTTTAATTCAATCAATGGCAATCAAGCAAGCTTTATCTGGCATTGAAGATTTAATTTTGGAAAATCATTTTAGAATTCATGCGCCAAAGCAATTTAGAAATAAAAAAGAGGTCGCTATTAAAGAATTATTAAGAATTTATAAATTAGCAAAAAGAAAATAATCTAACCCGAATAGTAATTTGCCAAATGTAAATTTAATACATTCAATCTTAATTGAGTAGTTAATTCGTTAATAATTTAGATTATTCATTAAGAAGTTAATTATTCGGGTAGTTAATTTGGTCATAATTCAGATATAAAATAATATTATGAAAAAAATTTTTATTTTATTTATTCTACTTTCGGTAAGTTCATTTGTTTTAGCTCACAGTGAAGATGCGGAGTTAAATAATGAACTTCAAAAGGGTAGGGAATTGATAGAGAAATTACAAAGAGGAGAAATTACTTGCCAAAACTTGACTAATAAAGATTTTCATTCAATTGGTGAGTATGTTATGGAACAAATGGTTGGCGGCAGCGATCATTTGTCAATGAATCAAATAATGGAGAAAATGCACGGTAAGAATGCAGAAGAGTTAATGCACATTAATATGGGTAAACGTTTTAGTGGATGTATTGATAATACTACCTTAGAACCAACAAAATTATTATTAGCAACATCAGTTAGAAATTCTGAGACAATGGGGCGAGGGATGATGAATCAAGATAGAGTAGGATATAATATGATGGGACCAGGTATGATGAATTATATTAATTGGATGTCTCAACCTGTTTCTGGTTTTTATGGAGTTTTATTTAGTATTTTAGGTATTATTTGGTTATTACTTATGTTAACCTTGCCTATTTTGATTTTATTTTTGTTGATTTTATCGATTGTATATCTTATTAAAAAAATAAGAGCCGAAATAAAAAAATAACAATTTTAATATTAAGATCGACATAAACTCTATAAAATTTATTTTGAAATTTTTATATAAATAAAACTTATATAAATAATGGTTAAATTAATTCAAAAAGAAAATCAGAATTATTATGAATGCGAAGAATGTCATTATGCTTATGGAACCGAAGAATTGGCACAAAAGTGTGAAAATTGGTGTAAAACAACTAGAAGTTGCAATCTTGAAATAATAAAATACGGCAAGAAATTTGAAATAGATCCAGAAACAGCTATTAAAAATGAAAAAACCATAGGATCAACCATCATTAGTGGTTTATTAGGAGTTTTTGTAGGTGGATTTTTGGTTTTTATATTTTCGAAATTTAATTATATAAATGGTAACTTAATGGCGAATAAAGTTAATGTTGAAAACATAATCCAAGCAATCGTAGCTCAAGTTTTACCCAAAGAAGGTTTTCAAACAAGATTAGCTTTTGGTAATAGCGTACAAAAAATGATTGATTGTAAAGTGATTGACATAGAAAAACTTAAAAAGTTATACAATGGCAACATTCCAGAATATATTCAAAAAGCAATTGATGGAAATAATGAGCCTATAGTTATCAATAACGAAACAGCTAATTATCTTTTAACTCTATTTTGGCCCTTAGGTCTTTCGAATAAAACCGAGTTTAACGAGAATATTCCCTTTAGTAAGAAAGATTTACCTTATTTAGCGTCTACAGGTGGTTGGTGGTTAGGAGAAAAGAATAACGGAGTAGAATATTTTAATAAATGTGAAATTATAAAATTAACTCCTGAACAAGAATCTATTGTTTATGAAGTAGCTCAAAATACTTATAGACCTTGTTGTAATAATTCAACTTTTGCGCAGGATTGTAATCATGGTTCAGCTTTACTTGGTGCTTTAGAATTGGCTGCTTCTCAAGGTTATTCCAAAGATGAACTTTATAAATTAGCTTTGCAACTTAATTCTTTTTGGTTTCCTGATAATTATGTCAAGATTGCTTTGTATAAAAAATTAGTTGAAAATCAAGACTGGCAAAATATTAATCCTAAAGAAATAATGTCAATAAAATATTCATCAATTTCTGGTTATTTACAAAATGTCGAAAAAAAATTAGCTCAACTTAACCTGCCTGGCATTCAAACTCAAGGCGCAGGTTGTGGTTTGCAAAATGAATAAAAGTTTAATTTTGGGAATAGTTATTGGAGTGATTTTTTTTAGCGCAATTTATTTTTTTAATAAACAACCGTTGACTCAAAAAAATCCTTTGTTTTCCGAGCTTCAAGCAGTTGTTTACAAAACTCCAACTTGTGGATGTTGCAAGGAATATATTAACTATTTAAAAGCTAATGGCTTTTCGGTTGAGGTGAGAGAGGTTAGCGATGAAGAATTAGAAAATGTCAAAAAACAAAATCAAATTCCAGCAGATTTATGGTCCTGCCACACTGTTTTTCTCAATAATTATTTCGTTGAAGGACATATGCCAGTTGAAGCAATTAGCAAACTTTTAACTGAAAAACCAAATATTAACGGAATTGCTTTACCGAAAATGCCTTCTGGTTCTCCAGGAATGCCCGGCATTAAACTCTATCCATTTAAAATTTATTCAGTAAAAGACGGTAAAGATTTGGGATTATTTATGGAGATATAAATTTAAAATTTTCTAATGATTAAGAAATATTTGCTTATTATTTTTATTATAGTTTTATTATTTTTTGTTAGTTATTTTATTTTTGTAAATAAAAATTTTGTAAATCAATATATTGAAAATAGTAATAATAACAACATTAAAAATCAAATTCAAACTATTTCAAATATTAATCATCCAAAGATTGTTGAATTACAAAATGGAGACTCTTATGATTTAAATATTGATTTTGTAAATCATAATATAAATGGAAAAACTTATCGTATGTTAGCTTATAATGGCAGCATACCTGGGCCTATCATAAAAGTAAAACAGGGAAGTGAAATCACATTAAAAGTGAAAAACAATACTAATTTTTCTACTCTTTTGCATTCTCATGGTGTTAGATTAGAAAACCAATTTGACGGAACACATCTTGTCCAAAAAGAAATTAATCCCGGAGAAACTTTTGCTTATAAAATTAAATTTCCCGATTTTGGTTTTTATTGGTATCATCCTCATTTAAGAGAAGATTTGCAACAAGAATTAGGTCTTTATGGAGGTTTTTTGGTTATTCCTTCTAATAATGATTATTGGTTAAAAATAAATAAAGAAGAGTTTTTATTTTTAGATGATATTTTAATTGAAAATAACAATCTTGTTTTGAATTATGAAAACGCTGATCATACTTTAATGGGAAAATTTGGCAATATTATGCTTACTAATGGACAAACATATTATTCTTTAAAAGTTAACAAAGGTGAAGTTATAAGATTTTATATTGTTAACACAGCCAATGTTCGTCCTTTTAATTTTTCTATTGAAAATACGAAATTAAAATTAATTGGTTCAGATAATGGTTTATACGAGAAGGCACGTTGGGTAGATTCGGTTTTAATTGCGCCTTCAGAAAGATATATTGTTGAAGCACTATTTGACAAAGAAGGTAAATTTAAGATTCAAAATAAAACCCCAAATAAGAGTTATGATTTAGGCGAAATTATAGTAGAATCAAGTTTTACAGATATCTCTTATGCTAATTTTTTTAATAAATTTACGGATTATGAAAAAACAACCAAAGATATAGTGAATTTAAAACAATATTTAGCAAAAAAACCTGACAAAGAAATATGGCTTGCAATGAATATGGGTATGATGATGAACAACGAATCTATGGGTATGATGATGACTATGATGAATAATAATATGAACCATAATAATCATAATAATAGTATGATGCAAGCAGCAGACAATATAGAATGGGAAGACAGAAATCCATCAATGAATAAAATATCAAATATAAAGAATATTCAATGGAAAATTATTGATAAAGAAAATGGTTTAGAAAATATGGATATTCAATGGAAATTTAAAAAAGGTGATTTAGTGAAAATTAGAATTTTTAATGACCCAAATTCTATGCATTCAATGCAACACCCTATTCATATTCATGGACAAAGATTTTTAGTTTTAGCTCGTAATGGCGTACAAGAGAATAATTTTGCTTGGAAAGATACGGTTTTAGTGAAAACAGGAGAAACAGTTGATATTTTAGTTGACTTTTCTAATCAAGGTAAGTGGTTAATACATTGTCATATTCCAGAACATATGGAAGCAGGAATGATGATGCAATTTGAAGTAGAATAAAATTAAAATTTTATTAGTTTTGTTTAAGGAATAATTTATTAATATTAAATTGTAAAATAATATTTAAATGATCGGATATAAACTGCTAAAGTTATTCAGCATTGTTTTTGTTTTAGTGCCTATTGTTATTATTTTTGCTCATTGTCCGTTGTGTACTGCTGGAGCTGGAATAGGCGCTTTAATTGCTAAAGAATTAGGAATGAAATCTTCGGCGATTGGGGTTTGGATGGGCGCTTTTAGTGTGGCTTTGGGATGGTGGTTGGGAAATGTGGTTATGAAGCGTGCCGCGCGTTTCATCCCCAGAAGCCACCCGTCTGCTGAACAGGCAGGCATAGCCCTCGGCTCGGCATTCGCCGATCGTCTCCGCCGGAATGAACCGCGTTGGCACGCTTTTCTATTAGTTTCATTAATATTACTATCTTTTCTATCGATTATCTTGCCTCTAAAGCTTTATTTTTATGAAATTGGATCTTTTTCAATTTTTTGGTTTGGAGATTATGGAAGTTTGTTTAATCGTACTTATGTTTATGATCAATTTTTACTGGGTTCAATTATTGGAGGATTGATGATTATAATTTCAACTTTTATTAGCAAAAAAATCATTCAATTACGTCAAAATAAAATTTTTCCTTATCAAGGTCTTATAATTACTTTTATTTTATTGATAATTATTACTATTTTCTTTCAATTTAAATAATGGATGAATTAAATAAAAATATTAACGAACAACAAATAGGTAAACATGAAAGCTATGCGCTTAAAAAACAACGCAAAGAGGAAGAACGAAGAAAACGACAGCGCAAAAAAATTATAAAAAAAATAATAAATGTTGCATTGATTGTTATTATTATTAGTGCTGGAATTTTTGGTTTAATTTGGCTTAAATTGAACAGTCCTAATTTACCTCCAACCTCATTAGAAGGTCATATTGAGGAATCTCCGCCGGGGCATATTTTATCTGAGCCAATGCCCGAAGTTATTCAAAAACATATGCTTGAACATGCCGATGGCAAGGGCAAGCCAGGTGTTATTATTCAATATAATTGTCAAAAATATGTTTGCGAACCAGATTTAATACAAAAACTAACTGAGTTAGTAAAACAATATCCAGAAAATGTTTATCTTGCTCCAAATAATTACGATGGAAAAATAATTTTAACTAAACTTGGCAAAATTCAGATTTTAGATGTCTTTGATGAACAAAAAATTAGAAAATTCATTGAGGAATGATTAAATATCTAAATACATCAACTTAATAAAACAAGTAATAAAAAATAATTTTTAAATAATATACTCAGAAAAATATTATAATTTATATAGAAATGGATGAGAATTATTTACCTTAAAACCCAATGGTCCCAATTGAATATGAAACTTTAATAGTTTTTCTTTCAACATCTATAATTTTTATTTTTGTTCTAATTTTTAATGCAATTTTTAAAAAGAAAATTTGCGCCGTTTGTGCATCAGTATTTTTAACCTGGTTAATATTTTTGGTTCTTTATTATTTTGGTTATTTTCAAAACTTATTGGTTTTAGCTCTTTTAATAGGATCGAGCGCAAGCGGAATTTTTAATCTTTTAAAAGAAAAGTTAAATATTTTTAAACTGCCATTTATTCTAACTCTTTTAACAATTGCTTATTTTCTTTTATTAAAACAAATTGATATCGCTCTTTTGATTTTTAACTTAATTTTATGGCTATTGTTTGCTTTAATATTTTTATTTTCAAAGAACCAAAACCTAAAATCAATCTTTCAAAAATTAATTGAATGTTGTAAAGATTGGTGAAATTAATTATTTTAGTCTTTTAATTTTATAAATTTTCTTTAACAAATAAACTATTCCAAATATATTAAAAACCAATCCTAACCAAAATAATTTTATTTGGTACTGACTAATTAAGTTGATAATACCAATGGCTCCAAGAATAGGCAGTATATTAACAAAATAATGAGCGCAACAGGATATCATAGCTACAGTGGAGGTTGTTCCAGATACAGCCAGAACACCGCTGGATGTTTTTTTTTTGATTAATAATAGTTTTTAAATAAACATAAAGCCCAACTTGAATTCCAAATCCTATTGTTAAACCAATAAAAAAATACCAGAACTGCAAAAACTGACTTAAGGCAAAAGACCAACCAGATATTAAACTAACCATAGAAAAATAAATAGCCAATAATAAAATTGTTCCAGAAAAACCATATATTACAGATTTTAATAAGATTCTTTTATCCATATTTTGTTTTAAATAATTTCTAATTTTCTATAGAAATATAGAAATTAAATTTTTTGTTCTTCATTAATTTTTCTAATTTCTTGAAGAAGAAAGTCATTACGGATGCCCATATCAGGATCATCTAAAATATAACGAACTATCCCTTCTTTATCAATGATAACATAACTGTGACCCGGATATAAGCCAGGATGCATTGAAGAAGGTATATTTAACATACCAAAATTTTTAGAAGCTGATTTATTAACATCAAATAAAACAATAGCTTGCTTAAGTTCCGGCATCTTTTGAATAGCTTGCTTCCATTCTTCAGGCGAATCAACAATAATGGAAAGAACAATTGTTTTTTCTGTTTCAAATCTTTTATCTTTAGTTAAAGCAACCATTTGTTGCCAGCAAGATGGATAGCACATTACACCTTCATTAAAAAATAGCAATACATTTTTACCTCGAAAGTTTTTTAAAGAATAAACCTCGCTATCAATGCCTAAAAGTTCAAAATCTGGCGCTGGTTTGTTGATTATTTCTTTGTTGATCAAAAGAAGATTGTGATGTTTAAAATGTTCTTTTTGAGAAATCTCTTGTTTTGATGGTTCTTTCGATGCTGGCAGTAATAATAGAAAAATGATAATTACTGCTAAAACGATTGGCAAAATAATTACTAGGTTTTTCATCGTGTTTTAAATTTTAAATACCCCGACTGGGTATATTATATCACAATTTTGATTTATTTGACAAATATGTTATAATTGAAATAAAAGTATTAATAATTTGTCGCGAACTAATACAAACTGTACGCGAACCACTGCGAACTATATCAGTATTGTGGTATCAAAAAGTTCGCAACAGTTCGCGAGAAGGTTCGCAAGGGTTCGCGATTTGCAAATCCAAAAATGAAAAAATATATTTGTCCAATGGGATGCCTTGAGCCTCAAGATCAGCCCGGAAATTGTCCTGTTTGTGGAATGAAGCTTGTTGAAGTTGAGGAAAAATATCACAAAAAACACAAAGAAAAACACGAAGAACATTTAGATAAACATCAAGGCCATCGAACTGAAGATTTTCTCAAAAAATTTTGGTTATCTTTGATTTTAACTATTCCGATAGTTCTTTATTCTGATATTTTTCAAAAAATTAGTAACATAAAATTACCTTCTTTTGAGGGAATTCAATATTTGCCTTTTGGGCAGACAGGTTTAATTATGCTTCTTGGTTCTATTGTCTTTTTTTATGGTGGTTTTGTTTTTCTTGTTGGTGCTTATCGAGAAATAAAAGCAAAGAATCCGGGAATGATGACTTTGATTGCTTTAGCGGTAGTATCTGCTTATGTTTATAGTGTTTTTGCTGTTTTATTCAAAATTGGACATGAATTTTTCTGGGAATTAGCAACCTTAATTACGATTATGCTTTTGGGACATTATTTTGAAATGAAATCAGTTTCTTCAGCGCAACGAGCTTTACAGGAGATTGAAAAGTTATTGCCTGATATCGCGGAATTAGAAGACGGAAGAAAAGTGAAATTAGATGAATTAAAGTTAAATGATATTGTAATTGTTCGGCCCGGAGGAAAGATTCCTGCTGATGGTATTGTTATTGAGGGAAAATCTGAAGTTAATGAAAGTATGATAACTGGAGAAAGTAAACCGGTTTTAAAAGAAATTGGTTCAGAAGTCATTGCTGGAACAATTAATGGTGATGGAGTTTTAAAAGTCAAAGTAACAAAAATTGGCGAAGAGACATTTTTGGCAGGAATTAAAAGATTAATTAAAGAAGCGCAAGCATCAAAATCAAAACTTCAAGTTTTAGCTGATGTTTTTGCGAAATATTTGACTTTTATTGCTATAGGTATAGGTTCTTTGAGTTTTATTATTTGGCTTTTGTTACAAAAAAATCTTGCTTTTGCCCTTGAAAGATTGGTAACAGTTTTGATTGTTGCTTGTCCTCATGCTTTAGGTTTAGCAGTTCCCTTAGTTGTGGCAATTTCAACATCTTTAGCAATTCATAACGGCTTTTTAATTAGAAACAGATTACAACTTGAGCTGGCAAGAAAAATAGATGTTGTTTTATTTGATAAAACTGGGACCTTAACTTCTGGAAGATTTAAGGTAAGAGAAATTATAACGCGAACCGATGCGAACAACGATGACAACCGCGAACTTATGCGAACAGATAATGACAAAGTTCGCGAGAGTTCGCAAGAGTTTGCGTCTGAAAACAATGTTCGCAATAGTTCGCGAGAAGGTTCGCAAGAGTTTGCGATATTACAATTAGCAGCCTCCTTAAATCAATACTCCCAACATTTTATTGCTCAAGGGATTTTAGAAAAAGCAAAAGAGCAGGGAATTAAACTTTTAAAAGTTGAGGAATTTGAAAATCTAACTGGTAGAGGAGTTAAAGGAAAAATTAATGGAAAAACTTATTATCTTGGCGGTAATAATTTGTTAAAGGAACTGGGTTACCCGAATGAAAACCGAATAAATTACCCGAATGAAAATCAAATTGGAACAACGGTCTATCTTATTGATGAAAATAAAAATCTTTTAGGAGCAATTGTGTTGGAAGATGAAATCCAGGAAGAATCTTTTGAAGCTGTTAAGAATTTACATCAAATGGGAATTAAAGTAGCAATGATAACCGGTGATAAAAAAGAAGTTGCTGAAAAAGTTGCCAAGGAGTTAGGAATTGATGAGTATTTTGCTGAAGTTTTACCAGAAGATAAAGTTAATAAAGTTAAAGAACTTCAAAAAAGAAATTTAAAAGTAATGATGGTTGGCGATGGAATTAATGACGCTCCGGCATTGATGCAAGCTGATGTTGGTGTGGCAATTGGGGCAGGTACAAATGTGGCTATTGAATCAGCGGGAATAATTTTAGTCAGAAATGATCCAAGAGATATTGTTAAATTAATTGAGCTTTCAAGAAAAACTTATCGCAAAATGATTGAAAACCTCTTTTGGGCAACTGGCTATAATATTGTTGCTTTACCACTCGCAGCTGGGATTTTAGCTTTTAAAGGAATCTTTCTTTCCCCAGCTTTAGCTGCAATCTTTATGTCTCTTTCAACAGTAATTGTTGCTGTTAATGCGTTGGGGTTGAGAGGTTGATTTAACAAACTTGACAAGGTTTGTTTTTGTTGTGTATAATGTATTACAGCTAAATTAGAAAGTTGTTTGAATTCTAAGTAAATTATATTAAAGGTCGCTATTAAATAAAATTAAATAAATGAGGAAAATAATATTAAAAAATAATGATAAAAAAAGAATTGCTAGTATCTATTCGAGAGAACCAGAGTATACGCAAATAAGAAAGGTGAATTTGGTAGCTGGTCCATGTGACAATTCTAGCAATGGATGTACAGGTAGTTGCAATCATTCATCGGGTGCCATTCAACAACTCAAATAACGAATATACAAGTTACTTGCAATTACTTTTTAAAATAATTATATTTGTATAAATGTTAATTAAGGAAAGAAGGCTAGAGGGAATATCAAAAATTAAAATATATAAAAATACTAGATGGTATGATTTACCATTCATATGGCAATATGCGGCTTTTTTTTCTAATTTTAAAAAAAACAATATCTTTGGAGTAGGATCTTCATTGATTTCTCGAAAAATAGCTATTACTCGAGCTTTTTATGAGTTGCTAGAAAGATTTTCGCTTAGCTACCCTTCTCTTAATAAATTTTTAAGGCTCAGTTTTTCTGAAATAGACGAAGATAGAACAATACCGTACAATGTTTGGTTCAAGAAAAATGATGTTGAAAAAAACCAAAAAATAAATCCAAAATTAATTAAAAATATACCTTCTTTAGATGATAAATTATACTTTGCGTGGGGTTACAATTTAATTAATAGAGAAAAAGTTTTAATTCCTGCACAGTTAATCTATGTTCCTCCAAAAAGATTTATCGAAAAAATAATTCGTGAGTCAAATAGTACCGGGGCTGCTGCTGGTAAAAATTTAAAACAATGTTTGATTAAAGGTATTTTAGAAATTTTAGAAAGAGATGCGTTTATAAATTATTATTTAAACGAATTTTTTGGTGAAAGGATAGATCTTAGCAGATTTAAAAATATTAAATGCTTTATTAATAAATTTAGAAAATACCATTTAGAAATATATTCTTTTTATCTACCTTCCGATATAGAAATTTTTAATGTGGTGACTTTCTTAATAGATAAATCAGGCATGAGTCCAATTATAAATTGTGGTTCTGCCTCAGGGTTTGAGATCGAAAATTGTATTTTAAAAAGCCTTGAAGAATCTCTTCAGGTTTTAATGTGGATAAGATTACTTTCTTTAACTAAAAGAATTAGTACTATAGATCTTAACACTCTTGAGAACAGGGGATTTTTTTGGATGGATAATAAAAAATTGAAATTAATATATCAATGGGTAAATAAATCAAGAAAACCAAAACAACTTAATTCTTTAATTAAAAAGCTTAAAAATAACAAAAATAACCGTTTAAATTATCTTATTGAGCAAATTAAAAATCATAATTATAATATATATTATTCTGAAATTACTTCTGAAAAATTCAAAAAATTAAAAGTAAAAGTAATTAAAGTGATAATTCCTCAATTGCAATGGATATATTTAGGCGAAGATTTTAAATTTATTAATTGGGAACGAATTAAAAAGATCAGAGAAATTAACAATCTTAAACCTTTTGATGTAGATGCTAACAAATTAAATAAAGTGCCACATTTTTTTTTATAACTATTTATAACATCTAAATGAAAGAGAAATTAAGTTATGTAATATTAAAAAAATTAGCTTCAAATTATGAAAATGTCAACAATTTTGAATTTTTAAAATACTTTAAAAAATCCTCTATAGATAAATTCCATAAAACTATCAAAAATTATCCCGAAAGCTGGAAAAAAATTAATTTTAAAACATACGCAAGGTTCTCCAATGTTTTGCTTAATAAAAATTTTGGAAAGGATGAGCTTTTAAAAATTATTTTTAAAAGAAGAAGTGAGAGAAATTTTCAAAAATATCCTTTAAGTTTGAAAGAAATTTCTTATTTTCTCCTAGGAGCAACAATTACCAAGGTTTTTGATAATAATTTCGATTATAACTCATTTAGAGCTTATCCTTCGGCTGGAGCCCGTTACTCTCTTGAGGTATATTTATTTTTATTATCATCAAAAGATCTAAAAAGGGGCTTGTATCATTATAATGTAAGATTTCATTGTTTAGAGTATATGTGGGATTTTAAGAAAAAAGATTTAATAAAAATTTTTAATCAAAAATTTATTCTAAATAGTAGTTTAATAATTTTTATTACTTGTGTTATTAAAAGAATTTATCCTAAATATGGTGAAAGAAGCTTGAGATTGGCTCTATTAGAGGCAGGACATTTAGCTCAAAATTTTTTACTGTTAGCTACAAAATTAGGGCTGAAATCTTGTCCAGTGGGTGGTTTTAAAGAACAAAAAATTTTAGAAATTTTAGATATATCTCAGGAAGAACAAGAATTGCCCCTTTATTGTATAATAATAGGAAAATGACATTAGAAATGATTTTATCTAAAGAAAAAGGACCGTTGAGAGAACATATTTTTTGTGATATTAAGTTTTTGAGAATCGGCACTAAAGAACTAATTACAGAGAGCAAACTTATTGTTCGTTCAAATGAAAAGGTAGCTTTAATTGGAAGAAATGGAAGTGGGAAATCAACTTTAATTAGATTGATAATTAGTTTTTATGAAAAAAGAGATGTTTCCGAAGATTTAGAATTTTCTGGTAAGATTTTTATTTCCCCTGAAATTAAGATAGCTTATCTACCTCAAGAAATTAAACTACAATTTTCTGGTACTGTTGAAGAATATTTAGAATGGAGAGGTGGTGAATTTGTAAAACTAGTTAAAAGATATAAAGAGTTTTCCGAAAAAGGAGAATTTTCTTTAGAAGAAGCAGAAGAATATTCACGAATAATTGAAAGAATGACTCAATTTAATTTATGGGATTATGAAGGAAAAAGAGATAGAATTTTAAAAAAATTAAATATTAGATCAGAAATTCTAAATAGAGATGTCCAGGAGATATCTGGTGGTGAAGCTACAAAAATAACTTTAGCTGGAATTCTACTTTCTGATGCTAATTTCTGGATTCTTGATGAGCCAACTAACAATTTAGATAAGGATTCTATAGATATCCTTTTTGAAGAAATGAGAAGGTTTAGGGGAGGAATTTTATGTATTACTCACGATAGAAGACTTTTAAATATTTCTTCAAGAATTTTTGAGATAGATGAAGAAACTAAAACTTTAAAAGTTTGGGGAGGTAATTATGAATTTTATAAAAAAGAAAAGGAAAAAGAATTTTTGGGGAGGATGAAAAAATTTGAGGAACAAGAAAGAAAAAGGAAAAAATTAGAAAAAGCTATTGAGGAGTTAAAGAAAAAATCTCAAGAATTTGAAAAAATTGGCCGTGATGCTTTTTACAGAGCAAAAGGATCTAAAATAGCTAAACAAGCTAAGGTTCAAGAAGAGAGAATTTTAAGAGAACTTTCTCAGCTTACCGAACCTCAGCCTCCAGAAAGGCCAGAGTTTCCTAAGTCACAACCAGAAGTTTTAAAAGGAAATGTGCTTTCAATTAAAGGCTTATCTTATTCTTTTAATGATAAGATTTCAATTAATATTCCTTATTTAATTCTAGAAGCCGGGGAAAGGCTTTTAATAGAAGGACCAAACGGTTCTGGTAAAACAACTTTGATTAGACTCATTCTTGGTGAAATAAAACCATCAGAAGGAAAAGTAACTCTTAAAGAAAGTATTATAATTGGATATTTACCTCAATCACCTAAAATCGAAAATATCAGCCAAAAAGTTTATCAATTTCTAAAAACTGAACATAATATTAATGAAGGGGAGACTAAAGCTATTCTTAATAGAATGAAAATACCACATGTTTTCAATTTGACTTTAAAAGATCTAAGCATTGGCGAAATAAGAAGATTACAACTTGCTGCTATTTTATTTAAAAATCCAGACCTTTTAATTTTGGATGAGCCAACTAATCATCTTGATATTTATACCATTGAAGAACTTGAAGTGGCGTTGAAAGATTATAAGGGAACAATAATTTTTGTTTCTCATGATAAATATTTTATAAACACTTTAAAACCAACCCAAAAAATAGTTTTAAAAAGATAAATCTTTGGTTAAATATTTATTCAATGTTCATATTTTTAGTATTCAAAATCATCTTTTTTCTCCCCAACTTCAGCAGCAATCTTTATGTCTCTTTCAACAGTAATTGTTGCTGTTAATGCGTTGGGGTTGAGATAAAAACCGCAAGTTTGCGGGGATTTTATTTATATTTTTAATCTTTAAAATACTATTCATGATTTTATTAATTTTCTTGAGATTATTTTATAATAAATAAAAAGTAAAATAATATGTATAACATCCTTATTTTTGGTGATAGTATAGCAGCGGGTAGAAAAATAAATAAAATAAAGTCGTGGCCATCTCTTTTAGCTCAATTTCTTGATAAGAAAGATAAAGATTTTACGCTCGTTCATAATTTAAGTATTCCCGGAGATTCAAGTAATGATGTTTTAAAAAGATTCTCCGTAGAAGCTGAGGCAAGATGTAAAAAAATTTATCCTGATGATCGTTGTTCGATTATTTTTACTATAGGTATAAATGATACAAAATGTATTAATTCTGTAAACAATCCTGTTACAAATGAAAAAACCTTTCTAAAGAATATAATTTCGCTTATTGAAAGGGCACAAAAATACACTAACCATATTATTTTTGTTGGCTTAACTCCAGTTGATGAAAGTAAAACAATTTCTTTAGATGGTGTTTATTTTTTTAATGAAAAAATAAAAGCATATGAAAAAATAATCCAAGATGAATGTAAAAAAAGAAAAATTGTGTTTTTAGATATTGTTAATGAGTGGTTAAAATCCAATTATTTGAGATTTCTTTCAAATGACGGAATCCATCCTAATGAGAAGGGGCATCAAAAAATTTTCAAAAAAGTGAAGATATTATTTAAATAAAATTAATGTTTATTCAAATATTAAATATTTTCAAAAGACCCGTTTATTTAATTTCTTGGATATTTTTGACTTTCATTTTTGTTACTTTTTTCATAATAGTTCAAATTTATTTTACGCCTGATTATCGAGCCAATCCTGAACTTATATTTTTAGTTTTAAAACCAAAAGATTATTTTCTTTTGACTACTTTTGCTTTTTTAATTGCTTTAAATTTTGTTTTGTCTGTTTACACTTTTAGATTGACAAATAAAATATTTGATTCCAGTAAATCTTTAATTCAAAACATACCAGCAGTTTTTTCTTCGTTATTTACTGGCATTATTGCAACTGCTTTTTGTACTTCTTGTTTAGTTTCAGTTTTAAGTTTTTTAGGAACATCTACTGCTTTTGGTTTAACTCTTTTTTCTTTAAAATACAAAAGCTGGATAATTTTAGGAAATTTCATATTTTTAATCCTGTTAACTTTTTATAATTTGAAAAATATCAGTAAAATTGTGAATAAAAACGAAAAAGAGTGTAATTGCTAAAATAAATTAAACACCTTAGATTTAATTTATTGATTGAAACTTTTTTAATTTTTAAAGGAAACGAGAAAAATATTACAAAAGATATTTACTTTTAAATAGAAGGCTATAAAAACAAAAGAATAAAAAAACAAAAAGTTAAATTGTTACAAATTAATTGTTATAAGTAGGTTCAATCGAAAAAATGTTCATAATCTTTATAAAAAATTTGGCTTTAAAAAATGTGGTTATGAATTTAGAATGAATTTTTAAGTTATATTTATTTTTTTAGAAAAGTAAAAAAAATAAAACTGAAAAAATAAAAGAAAAGATGCAGTTTTTGTAAAATAGATTAAATTAGTATAATAAATATAATGAATCCAGAAAATCCAAATTTTATAGATAAAAATTCTAAGTGGGAGGAAGAAAGAAATGAAGTTAATAAAATAGTTGATAGACTTGGCAATCCAATTGATGAAGGTATTAAGGAAACTGTAATTGCTCTTAGAATTTTTGGACTCGAGACGACAGGTTCTTGTGAAGGACATTTGGAAAGAGGGTTACCTTATCCTTGGGTTGATATTGGTACTGATCCTCCCGAAGATTGGGATCCTAATATTCAAGATGAAACACAAAGAAAAATTGAAGCAGAATGGAAGAGAAAAAATTTTCAACAGAGAGAAAAAATAATCGATCTTCTTAATGAATTTTATCGTAAAAGATTAGAACAAGGAGAATTTGATTATCAATCTCAATTAATTATAAGTGATATAGGAATTTTTGGCGGTTTTAGGTTTCAGAGTTTAGGTGCGTCAACATTTGAATTAAAGGTAGAAAGATTGAGATCGGAGGCTGAAGAGATCGCTCCAGAAATTCAACAGGAATTCGAACGCTATCGACAAGAAATGCAATCCTTTACGCAATTTTTAAAAAAGAAATTTTTTGAGAATTAAATTCTGAAATAATAAGTTTTAAATCTATCTGTTAGCATATATTGTTAATCAGATTAAAAGTTGTTGTATTTATTTATTTTAATCTATATTAAAATTAGCATTATATTTATTATGTTTTTGTTTGCAATATTTTTAAATAAGTTTACAATAAATAAGTTTTTGTAATTTATAGATAAATAACTAATAAGAAGTTTTATTATTAAAATTGGAAAATAAAAATATCATTGAATTTTAGTTTAAAATTTAATTATGAATAGAATATTCTTAATCAATTTATTATTTTTATTTTTTAATATTGTTACTGCTCAAAATTATGTTTTATTTGTAAGCGATGCAAATCCTTCTCAAGGTGATACTTTAATTATAAAATTAACCTTACCCACTAATACAAACATAAAAAGTGCTTTTTTGGATAAAGAAAAAATTAATTTTGTGAATATAAATAATAATATTTTAACAGCATTTATAGGCATTAATGCAAAGCAAAAGCCAGGAATTGCTAAATTAAGCATTCAGTTAAGCAATAATCAAGTTCTAACTAAAAATATTATAATAAAATCGAAAAATTTTCCTATTACTAAATTACAAACAACGCCTGAATTGGAAAAAAAAGGTTTTACGTCTGCAAAAATTGTTGAGAATTTGATCAAAGAGAACAAACTTGTTTCTACTATTACTTCAAAATTTACAAATAAACTATATTTTAATCAAACATTTGGCTATCCTTTAGACAAAATGATTGTTGTTGGTGATTATGGTAATATAAGAAAAAATAATTATGATGAAGTTCAGCATTTAGGCATAGATCTTGATGGTCAACTAGGAGACGCTGTTTATGCAATTAATAATGGTAAAGTTGTTTTAGCTAGAGAATTAATTAATTATGGTAAGACTGTTATTATTGATCACGGAGTTGGTATCTTTTCTTTATATCTTCATTTAAATAAAATTAATGTTTGGGAAGGCAAAGATGTTAAAAAAGGTCAAAAGATCGGAGAAGTAGGTAATACTGGTTATTCTCTTGGTCCTCATCTACATTTATCTATAAAAATTAATAATAATTCAGTTGATCCATTAAAGTTTTTTTCTATTATGAATAATTTTTTAAATTCTTATCCAAGCGAAAACAAATCAAGCAATAATGACTCTGCTTTAAACATAAATAATAATATAATCTTAAAAAAGATAAGCTGGGGTTTTGAAAATACTAATAAACGTTATATTGATACTATTATTATTCATTCTTCATACAATCCTTTTGATAATGATTATTATAATGTAGATAAAATTTTAGATATTTATAAAGATTATGATGTGTCTGCTCATTATTTAATTGATCGTCAAGGAAAAATTTATAAATTAGTTGAAGAAAAAAACATAGCCTATCATGCCGGTAAAAGTAAAATGCCTGATGGAAGGATTAATGTTAATTATTTTTCTATTGGTATAGAATTAATTTATCATAAAAATGAAACTCCTAACGAATACCAATATCAAAGTTTAAATAAATTAATAAAGGATATTAAAAATCGCTATCAAATAAAATATATTTTAGGACACAAAGATATCGCCCCTCAAAGGAAAGATGATCCATGGAATTTTGACTGGAATAAAGCAAAGAATAATGACAATTAAATAATGCTAAATTAATTTTAATGTTTTACAAGTATTAAAATAATCATCAATTAATATAAATAAAAATGATTTTAGTTTACATAACAAATCCAGATAAAAAGACAGCTTTAAAAGTTAGCAAATATTTACTTGAAAAAAGACTTGTTGCTTGTATTAATATTTTTAAAATTCAAAGTTTGTATTGGTGGAAAGGAAAGATTGAAGATGCTAATGAATATGTTGTGATTGCTAAAACAATTTCTAGAAATTATTCAAAAATAGAAAAAGAAATAAGGAAAATTCATCCTTATAAAATTCCATGCATAATGAAAATTAAAGTCGATAAAATTAATAAAGATTATTTAAATTGGCTTTTAAATAATATAAAATCATAAAAATGAATTGGATATTTTTCGCTTTATTTTCAGCAATAACTGCAGCTTTGGTAGCAATTTTTGGCAAAATGGGAATTGATCATGTGGATATAACTTTAGCGACAACTATTAGAGTAATTATTATGGCATTATTGTTAATTATGATTTCAATTTTATCAGGCAAATTTCAGCTTTTGAATACAATTGACAATAAAGCTTTAGGTTATATTTTTTTAGCAGGAATCTCGGGTGCTTTATCATGGCTTGCTTATTTTTTAGCATTAAAACTTGGACCTGCTTCTGGAGTTGCCGCTTTAGATAGATTAAGTGTTGTTTTTGTTTTGATTTTTTCAATTTTATTTTTAGCTGAAGAATTAACATTATTTAAATTATTAGGAGCAATTTTGATAACAATCGGAGCAATTTTGATGATTTTATAAAAATTTTTTTTAATTTATGTTTTTTTCTTCAAGTGATAGCTGGTGGCAAAAAAATTTTTAATGAAAATTATTTAAAAACTTATGTTGATATGATAACTCCACAAAGAACTGAAAAAGAAGTTAGTTTTCTTTTAAAATTTATAAAGGAAAAATTTAAAAATAAAAAGATTAAAATTTTAGATTTAGCTTGCGGTTATGGAAGACATTCAATTCCTTTAGCTCAAGCAGGGTATTTAGTAACAGGTGTTGATTATTCAGATTATTTTTTGAGATTGGCTAAAAAAGAAGCTAAAAAATTAAAACTTAAAAATGTTGAATTTATAAAGAAAGATATGAGAAAAATTGATTTCAAAAATGAATTTGATCTGGTGATTAATATGTTTACTTCATTTGGCTATTTTGAAAATGAAAATGATAATATTTTGATTCTTAAAAAAGTTTATCAAGCATTAAAAAAGAAAGAATATTTTATTTTTGATTTAGACAATTATCATCAAAGAATTGATTGGCTTATTAAGGAAGGTAAGCGGGTTGACGGTTTTTTGATAGTTTCTCGAACAGTTAAACAATCAAACGGACTTGAAGTAACAACAACTTATGGACTTAATCCACTAGAATTAAAAGCTTTTATAGAAAGAAAATGGATTGAAGGTAAAGCTAAAAGTTATAAAGGAATTTATCTTCTCTATCCTCTAAATGAAATTTGTAATTATTTAAAATTATTAAATTTTAAAATTGAAAAATTTTATGGAGATTTTGATGGCAGGAAATTTACTTTTGATTCTTTACGAATGATTATTGTAGCTAAAAAAGTTAATAAATTATTATAAAGCTACTTTCAAATTATTGGTAACCAAAACAATATTTTTACTTTTTAAATCGAGATAAATTTGAATTGCTTTTATTTGAACTCCTCTATTTTTTGCAATTTGAAGTAATTCGTAAATTTTTTCATCGGCATTTTTGTTTGGCTTAAAGGCTTTGATATTTTTCATACCAGCAATAAAAAGAATAATTGAGTTTTTAGGATGATTTATAAGTTCTTTGATGTGTTTTTGACCTCTTAAAGAATGGCAATCAGGATACATTGCAAAATAATTTTCTTTCATCACAGCACTTTTTATTTCTAAATAATATTTTTTATTTTTGCGTTGAATTAAATAATCAATTAAAGAATTGCCCAATCTATAATTTCTTTTCAAAATTTTTGCTCCCTTAAGCCAAGAAATTAAACCTTTTTCTAAACCAATTTCAAAACATTTCATTTGTAAATTTGTATCAATTATACTTGCTGAATTTTTGTCTTCTTTTACAAAAGAGAGACGATATTTTGTCTTTTGAGGTATTTTCAAAGGTAAAAGATGCCCGATTTTATTTTTAACTAAAAATTCTTCTAATCTTCCAGTATTGTTTAATGAAGCTTTTGTGATTTTATTGTCAATTTTTATTTTAACTACAAATCTATTTAATCTTTCTATTATTTGGCACGGAACAATCGAAGAAATTTTTAAAACTGTTTTCATAATTTTTTATTGTTGTGAAAATATATATTTATTATTTACAATTATAAGAAAACTATAGTTTAAAACATAAACATTTAGTTAAAAAATGAAATTAAAAATTTTAAGAATTTTAGAATTGTTTCTTCCTAAAACATTAAAAACTTAGACAAAAAAGAAATTATGTTAAAGTTAGAACTTAACTGAATTATTATTAATAAACAATTTCAAAAATAAAAAATAATCAATTTAATTTTATATTTTTTAAATTTATTAGCACTAAATAAAAAAATAAACTCTAAAAATATATAACAATTTTCTGAATTTCAAACTATTAGAAGCATTTATTAACTAATTTTTTACAATTTTTGCTATAATTATGAATATAAATAAATTAATTAACCTATAAAGAAAGATCCTTTATTACTTGATTATATCAATTTACCTTTATGTTAAAGGTCGATAAATTAACTCCGATTTCTTTATTATAAAAGAAAGCGAATTCGAACGTTTTGGTAAAAGAGGAGGCGAAGGACAACTCCAAGAAGATAAGCTACAAGATCTTATTAATGAAATAAACGAGCGCGCAAAAGGAGCTCCGGAAAAAGTAAGGGAATGAGTTGAAAAAGTTTTTATCGAAAATTTAAAGGCATATAATAATATAAATTATGCAATTAGGACTTAGAAGGTATAAGAAACGATTTTCGTATGATAGTTAACGAACCAAAAAAAGCAGAAGAAGTTGGCTTAATGCAGTATTATAAAGATTGGGAAGTTGAAGATATAGAAAAGCTTTACTGGGTACTTTATGGAGAAAATTTAGAAGAATGATAAAAATTAAAGTTATTATAATCAAACATTGATAATGAATCCAGAAACCTACAAACCATCGCAAGAAAATCAACCAATAGATTCACGTAAATTAAGCGAAAAAAATACTGAAAAATGGATTGAGGTTGCTCAAGAGAGATTAGAAGAAATTAGCTTGCCAGAAGATTTAATAAAAATTATTAAAGAATCTTTAAACATTCCGCAATTAGGACCTTATCATAATGAAGGTCCTATAATGGCTGCTCATCTTGGTTTAATGGTTCAATCTTTAGAAGAAATTAAAGAAAAATCTTTTAATTTCAGTATTTTAAAGATACCTTCTAATGAAATTCTTAGAAACCATATTATTAATATTTTAACAACCACTGCTAAAAAATCATTTGAACAATTATTACTGTTTATTTATCTTCATGATATCGGCAAATCTAATTGTATGGTTATCATAGATAATCAAAAAAGACAAATTCCTTTTAATATGGGAAAATGGCAAGAATACTTACAGCAAGTCAAAGGCAATAGATATGCAGCCTTAAAAAAATTAAAAACTGAAGGCTATGAACAAATTAGCTATCGAACTGATGATAAAGATCACGGTGAGGAGGGAGTAAGGATTATTCAAGAACTTGCAAGAACTAACGAAAAACTTTATAATTTCATTGAAGAAAATAACCAGCTTTTAAGTATAATTTCAAATCACGAAGCATATTTTCAAGTATTTAGTCAAAGCAGTTCAGCTAAAAATTTTGAAAAATTACTTCGGCTATTAAACTTAATAGATGATAATGGAAATATAGTCAATGAAGAAAATCTTAATTTGTTTTTTACTGCTTGTTTTCTTGGTATTGCTGGGTCTTTAAACAAAAAAGGGGAGTCTGATTTTAATGGTTTTATAAATATGGTGGTAGCTTGGGAATGTTACAAACTTATTGATAAATTTTTGCGAGAACTCGAAGTAGACGAAAACAAAAAACAGCATATAAAAGAACGATTAATCAATCTTAGCTCTATAGAAGATGTGAATAAAAAAATACAAGAAATTAAAAATGAAGAAAAATTAAAAACGGTAAAATTTAACGATGAAGATATCGAAGAAATTATACAGCAAGCTATTACAAATAAAATTATAAAATTAGAAGACAAAGAAAGACTTAGAGAAATAATGACAAGGAGTAATGCTAGTGAAAATATTTTTGCTTTTTTAGGACAAAATTTACCTAAAGAATGGAAACGCCTGATTCCTCAAATTAGAGAATTTTTATTAAAAAAAATATAAAAATTCATTTAATCTTAAAATTAAAGTTTAAAATAGCGAAGAAATTATAAAGGTTTGATTTTACAAAAAATTTAACTATGGCTAATATTTGTTAAAAAAGTTTTATATTTTTAGTTTTTAGTTAATCAAAGTGAATATTGATTTTATTATTAAACCATATAAGAAAATTAAAGCTTTTGAGTAATTTTAATAATATTCATATTTTTTCTATCATAAACATAATAAATTACATATTTACTATCTGAAGAAAATGCTAAATAAGGTAATATGTAAGGTAATATGTATTCAAATTTTTCTCCTTCTATACCATCAACAACAATAAAATTCTGACTATCTTTGCTACTTACTATATAAGCAAAATGCTTGCCATTAGGAGAAAAAGAAAAAAATTTTATATCTTCTGCATCCGGCTCTTTTTTTTCTTGACCGTCAATTACTATAAAAGAATTATTATCTTTGTAAGCTATATAAGCAAAATGTTTGCTATCTTTAGAAAAATATAAATTCGATATAGAATCATATTTTGTTTGTTCTTTGTTATTAAGTACTACAAATGCTTTTTTATTTTGAACAGCTACATAAGCAAAATGCTTGCTGTCAGGAGAGAAAGTTAAAGAAGATACAAGATCATATTTTTTACCTTCTTTACCGTCAAAAATAACGAAATTTTTATTGTCTTTATTGGCAACATAGGCAAAATGTTTACCATTGGGAGAAAAAATCAATTTATAAATAATAGAATCAGTTTTTTCTTTATTATCTGATATTACGATTTCTTGATTATCTAAAACAAGATAATATTTTTTACATTTTGCCGTACCTGGATAATGGTTATCGTTTAAACAATTTTGACCTTTTATATAAGCAAAATGTTTACTATCAGGAGAAAAAGTTAAAGAAGATATAAAATCATATTTTTTACCTTCTTTACCGTCAACGACAATAAATTGTTTACCATCTTTAGTGGCTATATAAGCAAAATGCTTGCTGTCAGGAGAGAAAGTTAAAGAATATACAAGATCATATTTTTTACCTTCTTTACCGTCAAGAACTACTGCTGCTGTATTGTTTACAAACACTGCATAAGCAAGACGTTTGCTATTAGGAGAAAATATTATTGGATACACATGTTCATACTTATATTTTTTTATTTCTTTATTATCTAAAACAACAAAGCGACTACCAAACTCTTCTGCTACATAAGCAAAATGCTTACTGTCAGGAGAGAAAGTTATTGTATAAAAAAGTATGTAGTCATATTCTTTCCCTTTTTTATAATCATCTAAAATTATAAAATACTTATTTGTGTTTGTTTTTACAATAATAGCCGAACGTTTAGAATTATCAGCAATTCGTAGATATGTAGGATACAAATCATTAAAATTAAGCTTATATATTATTTCTTTTGTGATTTTTTGATTAAGATCATCTGTTTTTTGTTTAGTTAAATTTATTAATTGTTCACTATTATTAGATGTTGAAAATTGTTGCGCCGATGTCGGATTATAATTACGAGTAAAGATAAACAATAATAAGAAAATTAAAAACAATATTCTTTTATGCTTATACATTATATATTTATATTAATAATTTTATTTTACTTACCTTATTAATTAGATTATAAACAAAATTTTAATTATTAGAAAAAATTTTTCTATTCAAAAATTATTTTATAAAATCTTTTTTTGCCAACTTTTAAGATTGCTTCATCTCTGAGAGAAGTTTTAAAGGATTCATCTAAGAAAATTTTTTTGCTATCAATTTCAATAGCTCCATTTTTTAAGTACTCTTTTAATTCACTATTACTACGAAAAATTTTTGTTGCTTTGAGAATTTCAATTAAAGGTTTATTTTTTAAACTACTAACTAATTTAATTGTCTCTAAAACATTTTCAGTTGGAATTTCCTTTTTTTGAAAAATTTTCTCAAATTCCTCTTTAGCTTTTTCTGCTTTTTCTTTACTATGATATAAAGTTACAATCTCTACGGCTAATCTTTTTTTAGCTTGCATTGGATGAAGTTTATTTAAAATCTCTTTTATTTCTTTCTCTTTAAGGTTAGTGCATAATTTAAACCATTGTTCCATTAATTCATCAGGAAGGCTCATAATTTTACCAAACATTTCATTTGCTGATTCCGTAATGCCAACATAATTACCATAACTTTTACTCATTTTTCTTCCATCCGTTCCTAAAAGCAAAGGCATTAAGATTACCACTTGTTTTTCTTGATTAAAAAAAGTTTGCAATTCTCGACCAACCAAACAATTAAATCTTTGATCTGAACCGCCTAATTCAATGTCAGCATTGAGCATTACGCTATCATAACCTTGTATTATTGGGTAAATAATTTCATGCAAATGAATAGGCAAATTTTCTTTTAATCTATTTTCAAAGTCTTCTCGAGCTAAAATTTGTTGAATTGTTAGTTTAGAGAGTAATTTTATTATTTTTTCAAAATTCATCTTCTTTAGCCATTCTGAATTATAACGAATTTCTAGATTATCTTTTTTCAAAATTTTTAAAGCTTGCTTTAAATAGGTTTTCATATTTTTTTTAATTTCCTCATCACTAAGTTGAGGGCGAGTTATTTTTTTTCCAGTTGGATCGCCAATTTTAGCTGTAAAGTCTCCAATTATTAAAACTGCCGTATGTCCTAAATCTTGAAATTCTCTTAATTTTCTCAAAACAGTCGCAAAACCTAAATGAATGTCCGGAGATGTAGGATCAATGCCCAATTTTACTCTTAATGGTTTTTTATCTTTAATAGCTTTTTTAATTTTATTTTCTAGATCTTTTGCAGTAATAATTTCTAAGGTTCCTTTTTTTATTATTTCTAATTGTTCTTTGGGTGATTTTCCCATTTATAGTTTAATTGTTATAATTAAATAGGCTTTTTAAAATTATACAGCAAAACTTATAATAAAACCAAACTAATGTTAAAACAATTTTATTAATGAAGAAATTGATATTTTTAATTTTTATCGGAGTAGCGGCTGTTGTGTTTTTGTTTAAAGATTATTTTGAAAAACTTTATTTTCAACCTCAAAAAGCAATAGAGAAAAAAGTGGAGAAGGGAATTAGTGAGATTAAAAGCTATGAAATTGTTTTTAGTAATTTAGAAATTCCTTGGAGTATTGTCTTTTTGAATGAAAATCAAATTTTAGTAACTGAAAGACAAGGTAGAGTGAAAATTATTGATTTAAAAGAAAAAAGAATTGTTCAAAATTTTGAAATTAAGGAAGTAAAACATATTGGCGAGGGTGGGCTTTTAGGAGCAGAAATTCACCCAAAATTTAAAGAGAATGGGTTTATTTATCTTTATTACACAACAGAAAAGGACGAAGAATTGATTAATAGAGTTGAAAGATATATTTTAAAAGATAGTGAGCTTACCAAAGATAAAGTTATTGTTGATAATATTCCGGCAAGTAGCGTTCATAATGGAGGAAGAATAAAATTTAGTCCTGATGGTTATTTATATATTACAACTGGCGATGCTGGAAATTCTGAAAATGCTCAAAATGTTAATTCATTAGCCGGGAAAATTTTAAGAGTAAAAGACGATGGCAGTATTCCTGAAGATAATCCATTTAAAAATGAGGTTTATGCTTATGGAATTAGAAATTCCCAGGGAATTAGTTGGGACAAAAATGGTAATTTATGGTCAATTGATCATGGAAGATCGGGTATAAAGAGCGGTTTAGATGAAATTAATTTAATTGAGAAAGGCAAAAATTACGGTTGGCCCCTTATTCAAGGAGATGAGAAAAAAGAAGGAATGGAAACGCCGATTATTAATTCTGGTCCGGATATTACTTGGGCGCCAGCTGATTTAATTTATTATGAAGGCAATCTATTTTTTACAGGATTAAGAGGTCAGGGTTTATATCAATATAATATTCAAAATAGAAATTTAAAAGTTCATTTCTTCCAACAATTCGGCAGATTAAGAGCTTTAACTTTAGGTCCTGACGGTTATTTTTATTTATCAACATCTAATCGTGATGGCAGAAATTATCCTCAAGAAGGAGATGACAAAATTATTAAAATAACCCCTCAATATTTATTGAGTGAAAAAACTATTTACAAAAACGATCAAATAGAAATTTTTTCTCCCAAGCCTAATGAAAAAATTAAAAGTCCTTTAAAAATTACTGGTCAAGCAAGAGGTAATTGGTTTTTTGAAGCTACTTTTCCTATAGTTTTAACTGATTGGAACGGAAAAATTATTGCTGAAAGTTATGCTCAAGCTAAGGGTGAGTGGATGACAACTGATTTTGTACCTTTTGAAGCTATTTTAAATTTTGAAACCACTGTGTTTTCTGATACTCTAGAAAATCATTTTAGCCGAAGAGGTTATTTAATCTTACAAAAAAATAATCCTTCAGGTTTACCAGAACACGATAATACTTTAAAAATTCCCGTTATCTTTGATTTTTAATTAAAACAATCCCCGCAATATGTTATATTTATATTAATATAAATTAAAAGGTCTTTTTAAAAAATAAGATAAAAAATGTACCTTGTTATTTTAATTTCATCTTTTTCAGGAGCTTTAGTTGCTTATCATATTTATTATCATAAAAGACAAAAAAAACCGTTAGTTTGTCCATTGAAAGCAGATTGCGAAAATGTTGTCCATAGTAACTATTCAAAATTTTTAGGAATTGATTTAGAAAAATTAGGAATTTTTTATTATTCTTTAATTTTTATAAGTTATTTAATATATCAAATAAGTGGTTTTGATTATTTAATTTTTGATTTTGTTCTTTTTAGCTTATCTTTGCTTGCTTTTCTTTTTTCTATTTATTTAACCTTTATTCAAGTTTTAAAAATAAGGAAATTTTGCAGCTGGTGTTTGGTTTCGGCATTTCTTTCATCTTTAATATTTTTAAATTCTTACTTTTTGTATAGAGAAAGTATAGTTTTTATGGCTAAAATGTTAAGAGATATAACTGTTTTTGTTCATGCTTTAAGCGGAGGAGTTGGTTTAGGAGTAGTTTTAGTTGTTGATTATTTATTTTTTAAATTTTTGAAAGATAGAAAAATTGACCAGCGTGAAAAAGAAGTATTAGATCATCTTTCTGATTTTGTTTGGTTAGTTTTAGGTTTAATTATTGTTTCGGGATTATTTATTTATTTTTCAGATATGGAAAAATATCATAATTCAGTTAAATTCCAATTTAAAATGATTGCTGTATCTATTCTAATTATCAATGGATTTTTAATGAATCTTTTTATCTCTCCCAAGCTTATAGATTTAGATTTAAAAAATTTGTCATCTTATAAAGAAAAAATGGCAATTATAATGGGGACAATTTCTTTTATGTCTTGGTTTTTAAGTTTTTGCTTTAGGAAGAATTAAATTTTTAGACGCAAATCTTTCAACTTTAGTTTTACTCTACTTTTTAATTTTAATTATTTCATCCGTGTTAGGTGTTGTATTCTTTAATATAAAAAAAACTTTAGTAAAAAGAAACTAAAAATTTTAACTTAAATATTTCAAAAAATTTTTTAATTTTATAAGCATCTATTACTTATATAAGAATATTAAACAATGATTCAAAATTCATATTGCTTTGATTTTTAAATCGTTTTTTCTAGGTTTTAAAAAATTTTTCTTAAAGATTATAGTAAATTAAGTAAAAGTGAAGACAAACAAAATATTTAAAAACAACATTCCAACATTCTTAAGAATGTTGGAATGTTAGCTTATATTCTATAATCTTAAATAGATTAGAATATAATTAATATAATCTTTAACTTTTAAGAAAATATTAAAATATTAATTAATTAAAAAATTATAATATTTATTATATTCATTGCTAGTTTTTACACGTATTTTTAATAATAAAAATTTATATCATTAAGATTCATTTATGAAAAACGAAATTGAAGCAACATTTCTTTCGGTTAATAAAGATTCAGTACGAACTAAACTTAAGAAAGCTGGATTTGAACTAAAAACTCCTGAATATTTAATGCGGAGAAAAACTTTTGATTTCTCCCGTGTTGCGCCAGGCCAAAACAAATGGGGACGTGTTCGTCAGGAGGCAGATATGGTAACGATGACTATAAAGGAAATTCGTGGATCGGGAATTAACGACACTTATGAAATTGAACTAATAGTTAACGACTTTGATACTGCCTGTGATTTTTTTGAAGCATGTGGCATTCCTGCGAAAGCGTTTCAAGAAAATATGCGCGAGGTATGGACACGTAATGGCGTTGAAGTAACGATTGACACATGGCCTGGGCTAAATCCGTTTGTTGAGATTGAAGGTGAAAACGAAAAGGTTGTTCGGGACATATCTAAAGAGCTTGGTTTTGATTTTGAAAAGGCTGTTTTTGGAAGTATTGATCTAATATACGAAAAAGAGCTTGGTATTCCTGCCGAAATAATTATTCGTTTACCAGAAATTACCTTTGCTAATCCGCCAAAGAAAAAGGACATGTAATTCATATATTTTTACACATTATTAAAATTTATAAATATTTATAATTGATTAATTTTTAAAGTTTTCATAATACAGTAACAATCCTTAAATTCTTTATAGAAAAACAAAATTATTTTTGAATCTAATAATTTAATCTTTTTAATTCTTTAAAAAGTTTCATAAGTTCTAGGTGTTAAATAGATATTAGCATTTTATAAATCTGTATTAAAATTATTCTAATGAAGTTTAAATTTAAGATTTCCCAAACAGGAAATTTTTATTTTTTTATTTGGAATCTTAGCGAGTGGCATTTTTCCTGTAGGCCCGAAGTAAATTACTATTGGAAAACTTTTTCGCCAACCAAATCTTTTAAAGAAGAACTTTTATTGGAAAAATATTTAAAAAAATCAGCGAATATTTTTAAAAAATACGAAAAAGAGAAAGGCGAAGTTGTTTTTCCAGTTCTCGCTAAAGCTTTAAAGGCTAAAAGCAAAAAAGATATTTTGAATGAACTTAAAGGAAGAGACAGAATTTTTATGGAAAAAGTTTTTAAGGTTTTTGAGACAATGTTTTCTTTTTATTGGCAGGAATCAAAGCCAAGATTAAAAAAATTTATTCAGCTTTTTGCAAATCCTAAAGTAGAAAAATTAATTGGCAAAGCCCTAAAAATACTTGAAATTTATTTTGGCAAGATAGATTCTAAAGAAATTACTGTTTATCTTTTAATGATACCTCAGCATTTTATGGGCGGAGGTGGCGCTAATGTTGGAAGAAATAAAATAACCGTGGAAATTGGCAATATTTCTCCTAAAGGATTTCGATGGTCTTTAATTACCATCTTACACGAAATTGCCCATGTTTGCTTTCAATATCATCAAAGTTATTTCGATAATTTGCTAAAAGAATTTTTAAAATCTTTAAATAAACAAGAAATTAAAGAAATTAATATTGATAAAATATTTGATAACGATTTAATAACTATTTTTAGAGAAGGTATTACTTCTTCAATAATTTCTGATGGTATCATTGATGATATTCTTTTTAAAACCAATACAAGAAAAAAATTGGAATTTCAGTTAAAAAATATTGATTTTATTAAAACTTATCCTGAAGGTTATTTTAGAAAATTTATGAGTTACTATCTTTATCCTTTAAACAAAAAATATCTTCGCCAAAAAAGAAAAATTGATAAAAATTATTTAAAAGAATCTTTAAAATTAATTAAAAAATTTAATAAGATATATAAAAAATTTAACGGTTATATAAGATTATACAATTTCAATTAAATAAAATTTAAAACAATAATTATTTTTTAAAATTTATATGTTTTAAATGCTTCGAAATAGATATTAAATATATAAAATAAATCTTATATATTTTTAAAATTATATAGATTGTATTTTTAAATTTTTAATTAATATTCAGAATATTTTTATGATTTTGAATAAAAATATTTAAAAACAACATTCCAATATTCTTAAGAATGTTGGAATGTTAGCTTGAAGATGGTTGATTGCGTGAAAATAAAAAAGAATAAAAAATTAAAATTAATAGATAATTTTACTTTTATTAATTAGATTTTAAAAATATAAAGCATTAATATAATTGATAAGCTAAAAAGCTTAACGGTTGTTTTGAAAAATAACATTAAAAACTAAAGGAGCATTTAAAAGTTATATTTACTCTACTAAATTCTGCAACTGAAGGAAACAAACTTTTAACTTAAAAGAAAGCTAGAAATTTTAAGGAGTTTTTGAGATCATTAGAAAAAAGTAGAAGTTATTTAGCAAAAAATAAGTTCATACAAAATCTACGAAAAATTAGAAATGATTAAAAAACATCTTATTTTACTTCTATTTTTAAAATCTACGCTGCTATAAAATAAAACTAATGAAAAAATCATTCACCGTCCATGATTTACCTAAAAAAAGCCAGAGAAAATATGATATAATTGAAATAATGGCAACAATTAATATACCTAAAAATTTACTAAAAGAAAAAGAATTGATAATTATCTCTAAAAAAGAATACCAAAAATTAAAGGAACAGTTGAAAGAGCTTTTTATTTTACTCAATTCTGTAGTTGAAGGAAACAAACTTTTAACTCAAAAGAAAACAAGAAGTTTCAAGGAGTTCTTGAGCTCATTAGAGAAAAGTAGATGAAAATAATTCGTTCTAATACTACTCCTCAATTTGAAAAAGATTTCTTAAGTTTACCGCGTAATATTCAATTAAAAGCAAAGAAGAAAATCCTACTTTTTGAAGAGAACTGTTTTAACCCGATACTTAAAACCCATAAGTTAAAAGGTGTTCTTAAATGTTTCTGGTCATTTTCAATAGATAAAAATTATAGAGTAATTTTTAAATTTGTTAATAAAAACGAGGTTATTTATTATAGAATAGGCTTGCACAAAATCTACAAAGAATTAGAAAATTATTAATAAGACATTTTATTTTTTTACTTTTATCTATGCGATAAAATAAAACTAATGAAAAAATCAT